>JBMHDS010000049.1:0-138336 GCA_049889275.1 Bradymonadia bacterium
GGCACTGACCTGGCTGGTTTGATCTGCATCGATGCGACCGCCACCGAGGATCCAGGCTCCGATGGATGGCCCGCCCGCGCCGGGTCCACCACAGCCGCCAAAGCCGCCGTCGCCACCTCGACCACCATTGCCACCGTTGCCTTGAGTATCATCATTGGTGACAACACCGAGACCGCCACCGCCGCCAAGGCCGCCACGACCACCGAGTCCGCCTAATGCGCCGTTACCGCCGTCGCCGGCTTGAATACGTATGTTCACGAGCCTGAGCTGTGAGCCATTCAGCACGAGGCCAATAGAAGCACCACCACTTCGACCACCTGTGCCAGCCGTACCACCGCCGCCGCCGCCACCGCCGCCACCGCCGCCTCGGCCTGTGCCACAGTAGGTGCAGATACCAATTGGTGCGCAGTCTTCACCGCCGCCGGCACCACCCCCGCCGCCGCCGCCTCCTGGACCGCCATTTGTTCCGGTCTGTCCATCGACCGAGCGCCAACTGAGGTTTGCAAGTGTGCCGACACCGTTTCCAGCAGTGCCGTTCGCGCCCGTTGGACCGGCACAACCATTACCACCATTGCCACCACGTCTTGGGTCGCCATCGCCGCAGCCTAAACCACCGTTACCGCTACCTGAGCCAGCACCGCCACCGCATTGAGAACCATTGGCATTTCCGGCCGCGCCGGCAGGGCCTGACGCGCGCCGCCTGCCGGTTGCGCCGTTACCACCACCGAGTGGGCTACCAAGCCCGCCATTTTTGCCTGCGCCGTCAACGCCACGGGTCCCGGCGTCGCCATCGAGACCGGCTATGCCTGATTGCCCGTCACCGCCGCGACCGACAAGCACATCACAATCGATCAGTTCGAGATGGTCAGCGCTCTCTGTGACGACGAAGCCAATCGCCGGTGCTGAAGGTGAATCTTGGTCCACCACCTCGAATGAAAACCGCTCAAGGCGTGTCGTTTGGCCAAGCGCGATGGCTTGGAGGCCGGGCGTCGCCGTGATGATCACGGTCGCGCGTTGCTCATCTCTCACCCCGAAGCCAGCGCCGTAACCCGCATGCAAGGAGGTGCCGCCGATGAGCGTAATGGTCTCATCGGAACGATACAGGCCGCTCTGAACAAGAACACGGTCGCGGCCGGGTATCGCCGCGCTCAGTCGCATTGCACGACCCACTGTAGCCAATGGGGCATCGGGTGTGAGTCCATTATTTCGGTCGTTTCCATTAGGCGCCACGAAGAGAGAACGAGCGATCGTACCGTCGACGCCATCACAGTTGGTGTCTTCTCCGAGGGCGTCGGGTTCATCTTCAAGCTCTGCGAAACCTTCGTCGATGAGGCCGTCGCAATCATTGTCTTGTCCATCGCAGACTTCGCCGTCAGGAGCCGGTATGCATGGACCATATTCGCACCCATTTTGTTGCACCCCATCGACATCATGCCATCCATCTTCGCATTGGTCGGCGGTGCACTCGCCGTTCACGCAGGTGGGAGTGGCATTGGGGAGCCCACACTGCCGACCGCAACCACCGCAATGGTCAGCATTGGTGTTGAAGTCGAAATCCTCATCAGACGAGCCATCACAATCGTTGTCGAGCCCGTCACAGCGGGCCTCAGTTGGGCCGTCATAGTCCACTCCATAATCGCAGAGCCACTCACCCGTGGCGCATTGTGGCGTTGCATTGTCACACACACCCACATTGAGGCAGACGCTTTCGTCGTCTGGCGCTGAGACATTCTCATCGGCGCGGGTATCACAGTCATTATCCACGCCATCACACCGCTCCGGTGCGCCAGGAAAAACGCCTGGGTCACCATCGTTACAGTCATCGGCCGGGCAATCGCCCGTGTTTCCGAAACCATCCCCATCTTCGTCTACACACTCGACACAAAAGCCTGTGTCCGGGTAGCAAAGAGGTGTGCTCTCGTCGTCGACCATCATATCCACGCAACTGTGGCCGTCGGGACACTCGAGGGTGGAGCAGTCCTGGAGGCAGCGCTGAGAACGACCCACTGGTAGACAGCGGTCACCAGTGGCACCACAGTCACTGTCCTGCGCGCAGCCTAGGCACTGTACTTGACGGTCGGCGATGCAAATGAAAACGGTATCAGGTCGGGTGTTGGCGACAGGCAAGCAGCTCCAATCCTGTGGGCAATCGTCGTCCTCTCTGCAGAGCGTTGTGCAAACACGATCGCCGTCCGGGCTCGGCACGCAGTAGCCAGATGGACAATCACCGTTGTTCACGCAAGGGCTCAAGCCACTCGAAGTCGCATCGGGCGACAAACCCTCGTCGACTGGGCTTGCGCGCATATCAACAACGGCTGGAATCAGAGCATCCGGTATAATCCCTTGGTCGACCATAGGTGGCAGACTTGCGACATCTTGCCCACAGCCAAAGAGCAACGTCAGCAAAATGAGCTTCGCCAGCTGGCACGTTTTCGACATGTCTTCGTTCTCCCCACTCTCGGTTCCGGCGGATAGTGAGTGCCGTCACCCCAGTCTAGCTGGAGACGGAGAACGATGCTAGGTACTGATTATTGTGCGTAACGAACTTGGCCGCTGAACCCATCGACGGCGGCACCACCCAGTCCGATCTCGGTGTTGCTTGAATTCCCACCATCGCCGCCGGGGCCACCCGTGGCGGCGTTGTCCGCCAGGGTGAAATCATTGTTCTCGGCGAGCGGGGCACGCGCGACACCGGCACCGAAAACGTAGATGTCAAAACTAATGCCGCCCTGACCGCCGCCACCACCGCCGCCATGTCCACCACGGCCACCTGTACCGCCAAGCCCTGCTTGGAAGGAACAGAAGTCCATCTCGACGTCATTCGCTGAGCCGCGTTCGCCGCCGGCGCCGCCAGGGCCACCTTCACCACCGCCACCGCCAGTACCGCCTCGGCCACCGGCGCCACCGAGCCCTCGAGCGATGAGGTTGTCGCGAATGGTCGGGAAACCCGCGGCATTGAGTGGAGCCCTGTTTTCAAACGCGATGTAGATGCCGAAGGAGCCGCCACCCGGTTCAGCACCACTGCCACCAATTCCATTACATCCACCACTACCGCCACCACCACCGCTTGCGCCGATGTCGCTTCGATTCAGCACAGGGATGTCGACGCCTGCCGCCGCACCGCCGCCACCGCCGCCGGAGCCGGGGGCACCATCGATGCCTGATGCACCACCATTACCAAGCCAGTGCACACCGGGTTGGCCTGAAGCATTGTTAGCGCCCACTGCGCCTTGTCCATCGGCCCCGCTATTTCCATCTAGGCCTGGGCTTGCGTCAACGGGAATATCCTCCGAGGTGAAGCAGGTGTTGAGTCCATCGGAGGCTTCGAGACCACCCCCGCCTAGGCCGCCCTGGCCGCCGCCAACACCATCGCCATCTTCACCGGAGCCTTCGCGTCGGTTAATCAGCGGACAAAGTGCATCCCCTCCGTCACCACCGCTTGTGTCGACGCCATTGCAGAGACGTGCTCCACCCGCGCCGCCGTCATTGTAGCTGATCGCTTGGCAGCCACCGGGTGTTCGCCTGTTGTAGGCCTGAAGACCGGCGGCGCCGGCAGTGCCTGGTGTGCCGCTGGCGCCGGAGACACCATCTTCACCGCGTCCACCGTTACCGGCTGCAATTCGGTTATTTGTGATCGTAAGTGCGCTTGTCGAATCGTAAACATAGATTCCGTATGCGTTCCCGTTGCCGTTTAGTTGAGACTCGCCGTTGACGACAAAACCGTCGAAGGTTGTCGGCTCAGTGATATCGCGGGCTAAAACGGTAAAGACATGGCCATCAATGCGACCATTCAGTCCTGTCAGTACACTTGGGAAGGCCACTGGGTTTCGGACCCAAGTGAGCCGTTGATGTCCGCCCAGAACACTGACGCCATTGGTGAGCTGAATACTTTCTCGATAAGCGCCCTCACCAACGCGAACAGTACTCTTAGCTAACTCCGTCGCCCGCGCAATGCCCCTTGAAATCGTTGCACATGGCTGTTCAAAACCACCGCAATCCGGTCCGTCTAGGCCACCGTTCTCCGGCGTGGTCGTGTACACCGCGTCGGCATCGGGTCGAAACTCGCAGCCATTACCGGACAAGCCATCGGCATCGAAGAAGCCGGCCAAACACTCAAATCCGCACTGAGCGACCCCTCCAGCCGCACTGCAAGTTGTGCGTACACCGAAGGCTTCTGGGGTGGGTGCCCAGAGCGAATTACAATTACTGCCACAAGCACCGCAGTGCTCCACGGTGCCATAGAGTCCAGCCGCGTCCACAAAGTCTTCATCGCTGCTGCCGTCGCAGTCGTCATCCTGATAATTACACGTGTCTATGGCGGCAGCTTCACCTGCGACTGCGTCGCACTCCACGGGTGCCCCTGGGTCTTGTGAACACACAAATACGCCACTTCGTCTGCAAAGCCCCACGCCTGTCTCGCAAATACCGCCGAGGTCGGGATGAGTCTCATCGCTCTCGCCATCGCAGTCATCATCGACACCGTTACAGACCTCCACGGAGGGCATGCCTGGCATCTCGCTGCATTGAGTTCCCTGGCCATCTGCTGTGCAGATCTCAACGCCAGCTCTCAGGCATGTACCGGTACCGACCGTACACACGCTACCGAGCGTCTGAAATGTCTCGTCAATATTACCGTCGCAATCATCGTCGAGTCCGTTACAAGTTTCCTCGCCAGGCTCGCCCGCCACGACACTGCATTCGGTGCCATCACCTGATTCGCTACAAAGGGTCACACCGCGCCGCAAGCAGATGCCGGTGCCGCGCACACATGCGCTGCCAACATCTGCAAACGCCTCATCGGTACGCCCGTCGCAGTCATCGTCTAGGGCATTACATGTCTCCGCAACAGGGGCGCCAGCCTCCACGGGGCATTCGACACTATCACCGGCAGCACTGCATTCTGAAACGCCTCGTCGGAGGCATGCGCCCACGCCGACGGAGCAGGCCTCGCCAAGGCCTACGTAGCCTTCGTCGGTTGAACCATCGCAGTCGTCGTCGAGCGCGTTGCAAGACTCAACACTTGGTTCGGCAGCCTCTACGGGGCATTCGACATCGTCACCATCAGCATTGCATTCTGTTACGCCAAACACTCTGCAGGTGCCAACACCCACGGAGCAAGCTTGGTTTAGCGCCTCGAAGGTCTCGTCGCTCGTGCCATCGCAATCGTCATCGAGTCCATTGCAGGTCTCTTCGCTCGGAGGGGCTTCTTCTGCGCCGCAAACCACGCTCACACCGTCTGCGTCACAAACGGTGACACCGGAGCGACGACAGGCGCCAACCCCGACGGTGCAAGCCGTATTCACGTTGGCAAACCCCTCATCTGTGGTGCCGTCACAATCGTCATCAAGGCCGTTACAGCTTTCCGCTGCTGGATCTGCTGCCACAGCAGAGCAGGCGACACTGAGACCATCCGCTGAACACGCCCGAAAACCCTGTCTCAAGCACGCACCGATGCCATCCGTGCATGACGTAAAAAGGTCATCGAAGCCTTCATCAACCTGATTGTCACAGTCGTCATCGATGCCATTGCATGATTCAACAGATGGTTCTCGCGCCTGTGCAGAACAGACCGCAGTGCGCAAGTCTTCACTGCATCGAACAGCGCCTGCAGCGCGGCACGCGCCTTCGCCTGCAAAACATAGTTCATTAAGGCCTTCAAAGGTTTCGTCTAGTTGACCGTCGCAGTCATTGTCGAGACCATCACAAAGTTCCTCGGCTGGCTCGCCGGCTGCCACGGAACAGGCGACAGATGCTCCATCTTCGCTACATTCGCTCACACCGATTCGCTGGCAAGTTCCAAGTCCCACCACACAGACATCGCCACGCCCTTCAAAGCCTTCGTCGGTCTCACCGTCGCAATCATCGTCGAGGAAATTACACATTTCGGCCATCGGTTCATTGGCTGTGCAAATGGGGTCTTCACTGTCAGCAGTGCAGATAAGTCGACCGCTGCAGGCGATGGGCTGCCCATCGATTTCAGATTCGCGTTCGCACAGTTCACCGAGACCGGGAATGTCATCGGTGAAGCCGTTGCAGTCATCGTCGATTTGATTGCAGGTTTCGGGCGCCGGCACGGTCGCAGAGCAGTCACCCCAGCCGGTTTCCGGATCACATGTCTGGCGACCGAAACAACGACCAAAGTCATTAGCGTTTTCACAAATTCGCAGCTCACCGGCCTGGGCTGCATTACATGAGCAGGAACGCGTTTTTGGAATGCAGGACAGAATGCCGTCGAATTCTTCACAGTTATATTCCGACGGACAGTCTTCATCTGTTTCACACTCACTGATGCAAACAGATTCTCCATCGAGGACACGACAGGCACCATTCGGGCAATCGGAATCGCGCTCGCAGACACCGCATAAACGGTCGCCTCGTGGCATGCAGGCCGACACAATATCCGGTGGCGTATTGTCGATGAGTCTGCAATCCCAATCGTCTGGGCAGTCTTGTCGCCGAAGGCAACGGCGTGTGCAAATGCTGCGTCCGTCTTCAACGGCGATGCACCATCCGCTCGCGCAGTCATCATTTGACTGACAGCTATCAAGAAACTCTCCGAGGATTCGCGCATCGTTTAGATTCATGTCGACGATGCCGCGGTCGGTGACTGAGGGGATGAAACGGTCGGGCGTTGTCATATCCATCATCGGTGCTGTCTGTTGGCCGTTATCACAGCCAACGAGCGTACTCGCCAGCAGCCCACATAGGAGGTGAGTGAAGAGAAACGATTGACTGTGCCGTAGGGGTCTTATTCGACTCATTGGTCTCACTGCTCCGAAAAACCGGGTGTCTGACATCATGCTAGCTCCGCCTGCCTCTCCACCATACGACACTTTAAGTTCCGATCTCACGGAATTTACATGCGCATCGTGATCCAAGCGAACCAAGTGTTGAAACAACCCACGCGTTATCGAATTTCAGCCAGACTATTCTCGCGAACAGTGGCTTTCTAGCGACAACCTTTTCGACTGTGTTATGTCGTCTGGGTAACGGACACAATCCTGCGAGGAAAAAGACATGGCCAAAGGTGTTCAAGGCTTAAATCTCATCGGCCTGGTCGTGTGCATCGCTTGGATGATTTGGATGCATCGCGAACAATCTGACCAGCTGATACGTTTGCGGGCTGAGGTCCAAACGCTCGCCGAGGCTATCAACGCGCAGACCGCGGTGGCCTCGGTCGCGAGACCGACAGCTCAGACCGATGCTGGTCGCCAGACCTCACCATCGGAGCTCCACAAACCTGCTGGCCCAATGCCGAGGTCCATTCTTGTTGAGTCCTCCGCAGAGACCGGCCAGCTGCAGCCTGGAGTTGATGTAACCTCCGATATTAGGCGCCGCAAGGTAGATCCATGCGTGAAGCCGTGTCAGAGATTGAGCGTCTGCGCGCTGGACAAGAAACTTTGCCAAAAAATGGATACCCGGAACCAGGACCGTGTCGTCGATATGTGTGTCGACGGGTGCCGTGGGGACCGCTCGATCCAGTTGGAGTTGGTTAACTCAACTCAATGTAATGACGCCGTCGAACGGGCCCAAAAACGGCTAAATGGGTTCAGTGAACTATGCCGCGATTGACCGGAACTCGCCGCATAAAAGCGGATGCTTCTTAAGGTTAACCTCCGTGCCTTCTGCCCGCTGTTTGATAGGCTCTAATCGAACTGCTATGAAATGAGTGATGAAAGTGGATCTGCTGTTGTTACGATAGGCGAATCTAGGGTACACTCGTCGGTGACACCGATGAGGGATTCACGGGGAGAAACGGGTGTTTGATACGGTCCAACGACTAAATTTGTGTGCGCTTCTGATGATCTGCATCGCCTGCGGTGAATCGGCCGGTGACGGCGATGGGGGGGCAGGAGGCCAAGGTGGCACAGGCGGTCAAGGCGGCATGCCGCTCGATGCGAGTGACATGGGTCCGACCAGCGACGCCGTTGCCATGCCCGATGTCAGTGTTGAAATCGACAGCGAGGGGTTGCCGGATGCTACACCTGATGCCGGCATCGAGGGCGACATGGCGGCATTCGACGAAGGCCTGGCGGACGAAGGCCCGGCCGATGCCGGCCCACAGTCAGACGCTTTGCCCGAGGACGCTGCGGTCGTTTTGGACACGGATGAAGATGGGATTCCAGACGACCTAGATAATTGCCCTGAAGTCGCCAACGAAGACCAGCTCGACTCCGATGACGATGGCGAGGGGGACGCTTGCGATGACCCGATGATCGCTGACGATCGGGACGCTGACAACGTTGTCGATGCGGTGGATAATTGTCCGGATGTGCCGAATGAAGACCAAGCCGATAGCAACTTGAATGGTATCGGCGACGCGTGTGAGATGATGGCAGTTGTCGATAGTGATGGTGACGGGGTTGGGGATATCGATGACAACTGCCCCCTCGTACCCAATGCGGACCAGACCGACTTTGACGAGGATGGGGTCGGTAATTTATGTGACCCTGATCCCAACGGCGCCGATGCTGACGGCGATGGCTGGGCTGCCAACGTCGATAACTGCCCAGAGATCGCAAATCCGGGTCAGATCGACCGCGACGGTGACAACGTTGGGGATGCGTGTGACAACTGCGATTTCGCGCCAAACCCGGACCAAAATGATGAAGACGGCGACGGCATTGGCGATGCTTGCGAAAACGTCGTGCCCAACGACCGCGATGCGGACGGGGTGCTCGACCGCGACGACAACTGCCCGGACCATCCCAACGGAGACCAGGGCGATATCGATTTGAATGGCGTTGGTGATGTCTGCCAGGCGCTGGCCGATAACGGCGACCGCGATGGCGATGGCCTACTCGACGAAGACGACCCGTGTCCCGACCTTCTGTCGCGAGATGTATCGGATCAGGACTCTGATGGTATCGGCGATGCCTGCGACAATTGCGTGTTCTCCATCAACCCTGAACAGCGCGACCACGATAACGACGGCATTGGCAACCCGTGTGACCCTGACTTCCTGATCGAGGGAGACATCGACGGTGATGGTGTTCTCGATGAGTTTGACAATTGTGTCAACGTGCCTAACGAAGACCAAGTCGACGCTGATGGCAACGGCCAAGGCGATATCTGCCAAGATTTCTACCTAGACCGAGATGGGGATGGGATCGCCGATTTTGAAGATACCTGTGAGGTGCCGAATCCACCGATTGCTGGGACCGATAACCCGGTGGAGATCTGCCGAGCTCTAGGGCAGCGCGACCGCGACGGCGACGGTGTTGTGGACGCAGATGATAACTGCCCGTTGGTCTGTAATCCTGACCAACGTCTCGACGACCCCTGTATGAACGACCGAGACAACGATGGCATCAACACCAGCGATGATAACTGTCCCAATGTCCCCAATCCGGAGCAGGTAGCGGGATTTTCGGATGTAGGACTCGCTTGCGCGGTGCCGATTCGTGAAGATGTCGTCCCACTCGAGATCGACTCGGATGCAGACCTTGTCGCTGACCGCTTTGATAACTGCCCAGGTGTCGCTAATCCAGAGCAAACTGACACGGATCGTGATGGTCTTGGTGATGCTTGTACATTCATCGACCATTGTGACGATATGGGCGGAGCGATGGAGCCCTAGCGAGCAAGCGGGGCGGCTAATGATGCTTGCGACGAAGGGGTGTGAGCATCATTTCTTAATTTGATTTTGGAAGTAACGCGCCGACTCATTAGGTTGCGGCGCGGAAGGGTTATTTCATGAAACGATTACTCTTATTGTTGGTGATTCTCGCGCCAGCGCTCTCGTGGGCCTTGCCTAACCAAATTATGCAGGAAGGGCTCGTGATGGACCGTGAGGGCACGCCGCTCGAGGGCGCTCATGATATTCGAGTACGTTTGTATGATGAGGAGGATGCCCAACTGCCGTTCTACGATGAACGCCATGCCGACGTGGAGTTCCTGGAGGGCTTTTACGCGATTGCCATCGGTTCAATCGACCCGCTGGACCCAGCGATTTTCATGCGCGCCAATGTCTGGGTGGGCATCACCATCGATAACCAAGCTGAGATGCGCCCGCGCACCCGTCTGCTCAAGGTGCCGGCTGCCTTCACGGCGTCCTTAGCAGAGGATGTACGTGGCGATATCACGCCGTCATCCGTATCGATTCAAGGCGTTGGCGTGGTGATCAATGACCAAGGTGAATGGGTCGGCTCTAACGTCGGTTTGCGAGGCGAACGAGGACCAGCGGGACCGGAAGGGCCGGTTGGACCAGCGGGGCCTGCCGGTGACGTGATCGTGGTGGAAAATGCAGAAGGTCTCGAAGATTTACCTGAGCGCGTTTTGAACCTACTCGGACAAACAGAAGACCCACCGTTTCTCCGACGCAATGCAGACGATGAGACAACCGGGGATTATGTGTTCACGGGAGATGCTAACGGTGGTGGAACGATTACCTTCTCTGGAGAATGCTGTAGGACTGTTCTGAATTTGGGCAATAATCGTGTCAAGGGGGTCGACTTTCTTGAATTCGCCGACGTTGGACCGAATGAGGGTTTGCAGTGGCGTGAAAGCCAAGCCAAGATCTATGTAGCGCCCGCTTCAAACGCCAATAACGAAGAGGGCGCGTTGAGACTCGATGCGCACCCCGACCACGGTGTCCGCATTAATTCGCAGACGCATATCTCAGGTGGTCTCACCGTGGTCGACGGACCTGGGTTCTTTTCCAGGGTCGATGCACTTCTTGCGAACTTGGAAACGACGACAACAACCAATCTGAATGTGTCGCGTATCAATGGACCCAATGACCGAGTTGATGTGAACGCCAATCTCTACTTGAACGGCAATGTGCACCTCGACGACACGACGAGCTTTATCGGCGTCATCCGTACAGGAGGGCTCAATGTTGCGAGTGATGCGGCTGTACAGGGAGACCTTGTCGCCCGCAATGTCGAGGCCAATGCGTCGATCGTCGCAGGTGGTAATGTTGTCAGTGGCCACGGTGGCCTTCTTCGCGCGGGCGGCGGTGGTATCTTTGTGGGCGACCGGCAGGTCTTCGATGGCCGCGGTAATTTGCTCGCGCGCCCAACCTACGCGTGTGCTCAGGGCGAGATTATGGTGGGGACAACGGACGAGGGTACGGCCCGGTGTATTAACCCTGTCTGTGAAGCAGGCCAGGTATTCCGTGGTTTGAACGCAAACTGGGATCCGATTTGTGCGCCCGATGAGCGCGGTTTAACAGCGCTGCCTGCCATCGAGTGTCCGCCTGGTCAAGCGGTTGTGCGGATGGAAGCGAATGGACGCGCCCACTGCGGTTTCCCGCGAGCGGGCGATCTACTCTGCGCCGAAGGCGAGTTTGTGGTTGGTGTGGATCCGAACGGCACTGTCATCTGTGACACATTGCCTGAGCCAGACGAAGTGGACAGTAATTTGCGACCGCAGGTTCTGGTATGTGGGCCGAGTGGGCTCGACCTTGGGGTTCTCTTGCGAGACGCCGAAGTCAACATACAGGTTGAGGCTGGCTGCACGCCGACAGACCAAACTCAGGCATTCGTCATCATGCGTGACTCAGCTGATGAGTATGATGCAGGTTTGCTGAGGTCCTACGTGCGTGCTGGCGGCATCGTGGTGACCGAGTTCGGCTCGTCTGCGCGTGTCTTTAACGATGTGTTTGAAGAAAATGTAGAGCCCGGTGAACGGGCAGGTAACTGTGGTGACAATATCAACCCGCCAGTACGCCTGAACGTGCGCAATCGTTTTTGGCGCGACAACAACAACGTGAGTGAGAATCGAGCGCTTTCAGGTTGTGGGTTTCGCCTTGACCATTACCCCGACATTGTTGCGCTCGGTGGCTGGGAGGAACAAAAAGTCTCTCTCGCATACCGAGATCTTGGGTTGGGTCGTGTTTGGCTCGTTGAATCCGATTGGGGTGATAACGGGCCATCATGGACGCCGGAGTCGGCGACTTTGCTCGCGTATATGATGACCAACGGACGTCGAGACGGTGACCTCTTCGAGTTTGAAGGGATTCGGGAGAATGTAGCGGATGCTCGACTGATCGGCTGGTACATGTGCTTCAGCAGCCGCTACGCGGACAATAATCTGTCGCTTGTCGATATCAAACAGCGCTGTAATGGTGACAAGGTCATGCTTGGTTGCCGGCCTGTCGGCGCGCCCAACTGGACACTCCTTGCCCAAGGCTTGCGTAATGAGGTTTTCCGTAACACCGGCGATGGGACAAACCAGCTCAATCGTCATAACGGTCTCGATTGGTACTATAGCGAGAACTGGAGTATGGGCTTTGTTGCATCTGGCAGCGGGGTGTCGAGGAATCGTTGTGATACCCGGGGAGAACCTGAGCGTAACAACCGGCTGTGTTGGCATACCGAGAACGGTCGCGTTATGGGCGGTTACCGCTGCGGCGCGCGCACGGGTTTGACCGCGTCGACCGATTGGGAACGCGCCTTCTTTACGAATCGTAACAGCGCCGGCTTAGGTGACATCTACGACAGCTGTAAAGATGCACTGGCGGATGACCAACGTCAGAGTGGTGTCTATAACGTGATGCCACCGGGCGCGCCCGAACCGCGTCGTGTCTACTGTGACCAGCAAACCGACGGTGGTGGTTGGACGCTCGTGGGTTCCAGTCGTGGAGCGCCACTCGGTGACGTTTCTTCTGGTTACTATGAAGACATCGCGAGCCTCTCTCCTGGTGCGTCACACTCGGGTATTTGGGTAGGCCTACGAGGCTTTGATACCCGATTCGACGTACGCTTCACCTGTCGTCGAGAGCTCGGTGGCACCAATGACCCGATGACCGTCGATCTCAGCTTTTATGATGTGCCGTGGTATATGGAGTGGACCGAGGGTAACGACAGTGACAGTTGCTTCGAGGAAGACAACGGACAGGGGGCATCACAGCCGACGCCATCTCGCCGAAACAACCTCACGCTTGAGACACTGCCAGTTGATTCGCGCTACGCAAGCGGATTCCTCGAGGGTGAAGATGCCTGCGGGGCAGAGGATGACTTCACGGTCGATTTCAACGATCGCGGCATGGGTGGTAATCCAAGTGATGGGACCGATTGGGGGATGGCTGATGGCGTACCCAAGTGCGGCGTTGCTGGTGTGGACTCGGGGCAGTGGTTTGTTTTTGTTCGTGAGCGTCCCGTGGTTGTGCCACCGGTCGATATAACAGACTTTGAAGGCGTATTGACTGACTATCCGGATGCTGAGGTCGAGGGGTGGTGCCAATGTCATGTGAGCCGCTATGCGCAATCCGGTATCTCGCTCAACGACATGCAGGGGGTCTGTAACGGTGACCAAGTTATGCTTGGATGCCGTCCAGCTGGGGCACTTAACTGGAGTGTTCTTGCAATGGGGGACACCAACCAGGTGTTCTTTCCCACCGGGGACAATAACAACGTGACTCGCGCCCACAACGGCGTGTCGTGGTATTACAGCCGGAACCAAAGTATGGGTTTTGCGCCCGTCGGCTTAGCTGTTGATAGAGCCTCCTGTGACACCAACAACCTGCAGGGCGAGCGGCGTCTGTGTTGGCACACAGAGACCGGCAATATTAAGGCGGGCTGGCGTTGTGGCACCGAACGCGGTCTGAATGGTGGACTGGGTTGGGAGCGTGCAATCTGGACGCGTGGCGGCCAATCGAATTGCGTGCCGCCGCAGCCATGCGAAGCAGATGTCGACTGTGACGAAGCCGGTCACACTTGCCAGGAAGGTCGATGCTTACCACCACCGCCTGAATGCTTGGTCGAACGCGATTGCTTGGAGAACTTCACCTGTCAGCTCGGCCAGTGCGTTGAGGTCGTTCCGGATTGTGAAGACGATACAGACTGTGCGGGTGAAAATGAGGTCTGCTTTAACGGCGGCTGTGTCACGGTGGCCCCACCACCGGTTTGTGTACAAGACGGTGAATGTGACGGTGGTCGTATTTGTCGTGATGGACAGTGTGTCAGACCACCTTGTGATGCAGATGATGATTGTCGACGAATTGAAAACATCGACGAGCAGTGCATCGAAGGCGCTTGCTTGATCCCTTGCCAAGATGTGGCCGAGTGTCCTGCCGATTATTTATGTAATGGGGAAGGTTTCTGTCAGCAACCTCAGCAGTAGGACAGGCGTTAGGAAACCTGAGTGAAAGAGAAACACATTCGAATTCGAATCGAGCAGTGCTTACTGCTCGCAGAAGCCTCCAATTGCCCCCGACGTAAATTTGGGGCGCTCCTCCTCGACCCGAGCAGAAACGTTGTGTTGATGGATGGTTACAACGGGGGACCACGAGGTGGCGGCGCTCTTTGTGGGGGGCAGGAGTGCCTCAGGGACACTCAATGCGTTCAATCCGGCACGCGCATGGAGATTGGCTGCCATCACGCCGAGATGAATGTGATTTGCAATGCCGCTGCCAACGGCGTATCGACCCGTGGCGCCTGGCTCCTCGTGACCGGAGAGCCCTGCACAATGTGCTCAAAGCTCATTCATCACGCAGCGATAGAGCGGGTGATCGTCGTCAGCGGTGGCTATGCTGGGGCAAACGGCTGTGGCTATTTAGAGAATCACGGGGTTGAGGTCGTCCGCGTGAGCGGACCCACTGATCCGCGACTGGAGTCGGCTGAAACATCCGACTAATCGGTTTTCGGCACAGAAACCGTGTGCGTCTCTGAGACTGAGCACTCAGATCTTCTACAATAATGGAGTGATCGTCATGAAACATTTGTGGACATGCGTCCTGCTGGCGCTACTTTTTCCTGGGCCGGCGGCCTCAGAGCCTGCTCTGACAACAGACGAACAGCGCACATTGTATGCGCTGGGCGTGCAACTCATGCTCGATTTATCGGCCTTTAATCTCAGCGATGAGGAGCTATTGATCGTACAGCGCGCGATGAGGGATATGCGTAAAGGTGAGCTCGCCATCGATCCCAATCAGTATTTGGAGCGGGTGGGAGACCTGGCGCAGTCTCGGCAACACGCACAGGGGCGGCTCGAAGGGCAGCGCGGTCAAGCATATCTCGAGACAGCGAAGAAAGAGCCTGGAGCCCAATTGTCTCCGTCTGGCCTCGTGCTGAAGGTCGAGCGCGCCGGGACGGGTCCGAAGCCAACATCGGCGAGCAAGGTTCGTGTGCACTATCGCGGTGCTTTGGTGGATGGTGTCGTCTTTGACAGCTCGTATGAGAGAGGACAGCCCGCAGAGTTTGCGTTAAATCAAGTCATTCCTTGTTGGACTGATGCACTGACGCAGCTACGCGTTGGGGCCAAGGCCAAGCTGGTGTGCCCACCCAGGATTGCCTACGGAAGAAAAGGTGCGCCGCCGGCGGTGCCACCGAACGCGACCCTCGTATTCGACGTTGAGCTCCTGGAACTCGTCAAATAGCCCTCCGCTGTGCTTTCGTCACTTAATCTGTTTGACCAGCCGTAAACCGATAGCGTTGCTTCGATCGCCCGGAAACGCCGAATATCGATACGCTGCCCGGCAAGTCTCATAACCATCTTGCCAGCTGCCACCTCTGATCACGCGTACACTCAGATTGCCTTCATCGGGACCCATTGGGTCGACAGTGGCGGTGTTTGCGTCGAGAAAGAAACCGTAGTCCGCGGCAAATCGGTCATAGACCCACTCGGCGACGTTGCCATAGATGTCTTCTAGCCCGTATGGGTTTGCTTCCTTACCGCCAACTGGACGTGTTCGGCTACGTGCCGTGCCGAGATACCATGCGATGTCATCAACGGGCCCATAGCGATATTCATCGAGGCCGCCACGGGCGGCATATTCCCACTCGGCCTCCGTTGGTAAGCGATAGCCATCACACTGTTCGATCAGCTGAACATCACTGCAGACAAAGTCGGACCGGCAGGTGCTTGCGTCCCGGTCGCAGCCGCCTCCAAGCGTACCCTCGCAACCTTCCAATGCATAACAGGGGGTGAGTGCCTCCATCTCTGAACGGGCATTTGCGTAGGCGACCGCCTCGTTCCAGCTCAGGCGCTCCACGGGTCTGATGTTGCAGGGCTCTAGCTCACACCCATTGCCGGAATCACTAAAATAGGCTGGGTTTGAACTCACAACCTCACTCCACTCATCCTGCGTGACTTCACCGATACCGATAAAGTAAGCATTTGAGATTCGAACTCGGTGTCGCTGCTCATTCTGTTCATTGCGGGGTATCTGTGTTTCGGGGCTGCCCATCCAAAACTCACCGGCAGGTATGCAGACGAAGCCGACCGGCCAGTCCGCTTCTGGTGGGCACTCTGCTGGGCAGTCTAAGCATGGGGCTACACCGGTGTCCGGCATTTCATTGGGGACACTCTGGGCCGAATCCTCGCTGCAGCCATAACTTGCAAAGAAAGAAAATAAAATAGCGGTTTTGCATACACGAACAAGATTTTTGGTCATCTAATCACCCCATTTCTCGAAGCAGTGTAGCATGTGATTCGGAGATGAGTAGTGTTGGTGTTTGGACAACTGGTTTTAATGCACGGGCTTACGTATAGTTGCATCTCGAACATCTGCACTTGAACGGCCTACCTGATGCGAATCACCCCAAATGACTGCGGTCGAAACTGTCTTTTGGCCCTCCTGATCATCTTGGTGGGCGGCAGTTCAACCGCCGCCGCCTATGAACGCTCGTTGACCACCGAGGGTCTTGGTATTTCCTGGTGTGCAAATGGCGTACGCATTCCATATGTCTTAAACGAAAAGGGCAGTGACGATGTGCCATTTGAGGCGCTTGAGGCCGCGGTCGTTCAATCATTTGATGCCTGGTCGAGCGAGGCCTGCACAGGGCTAGATCTCGCCTATGAAGGGATCACCGACTCGGCCTTTGTTGGGCGGGCTCAGAGTGGCGAGAATGAGAATCTGGTGGTTTTCCAGGAGACTGAGGCGGATTGGATCCATCCTAGAGATGTCATCGCGCTGACCACAGTGACCTATTGTCGTCAGGCTGGCGGTCTATGTAAGTACATCGGACATATCTTAGATGCAGACATCGAACTCAACGGTGCTTATGTCGCATTCAGCGTTGACGACAACCCACCGGCTCAGCGTTTTGATGTTCAGAACTCGCTGACTCACGAAGTCGGTCATCTCATCGGCTTTGACCATAACTGTTCTGAGGCAGCGGGCTCATGTTCGCGCAGAGACCGAGAGGCGACGATGTATGAATCGGCGCCAGCCGAGGAGGTGCAGAAAAGAACGTTGGCGGCCGATGACCTCGAGGGCGTTTGTGCGGTTTATCCGATCGAGGCGTCCGGACAAAAATGTGAAGAGACGGTCGTGGTCGACACAGACGACGCCGAGACGGCTGCAGGCACGGGGTGTGATTGTCGTGTCCACAGGGAGGGCCGCGGTGGCGCGGGCGCCTTTTGGCTGCTCGCGCTCTGCGGTCTTCGGTTTCGCTGGAACCGCTGATCCAGCTGACGGTTTCGGTTTCGGCTTGGTCTTTGCCTTGCGTGGCACCTAGGCGCTTGCTGTTGCCTCTGTCTTTGGCGTGGGCTTGGCCTTCGACTTTGGTTTGGCCTTTGCCTTTGGTTTGGCCTTTGCCTTTGTTTTGGCCTTCGGGTCTGGTTTGGCCTTGGCCTTTGGCTTCGGTTTGGCCTTGGCTTTCGTCTTTCCCGCCGGCTCTGAAACGGGCACTGAACGGCCATCCAGCATGCCTTTCAAGAATTGGCCGGTCACGCTCTCATCGACCTGACTGACCACTTCAGGCGTGCCCTCAGCAACCAGGCGTCCGCCGCCGTTACCACCTTCTGGCCCAATGTCGATCACCCAATCTGCAGTACGGATGATGTCGAGGTTGTGTTCGATCATCACCACCGTATTGCCGCCTTCAGTGAGCCGGCTCATGACCAATAATAGCTTTCGAATGTCCTCAAAGTGGAGACCGGTTGATGGCTCATCGAGAATGTAGAGGGTACGTCCCGTGGAACGCCTCGCCAGCTCACGGCTCAGCTTGATACGTTGGGCTTCGCCCCCCGATAGCGTGGTTGACGGTTGTCCGAGCTTGATATAGCCAAGACCCACATCCTGAAGCGTTTTCAAAATTCGCTTGATACGGGTGTGGTTCTTGAGGAGTTCAGCGGCCTCATCAATGGTGAGATTCAGAACATCGCTGATGGTGTGGTCGAGATACTTCACTCGCAAGGTCGCTTCATTGAAGCGCTTGCCGCCGCATACGTCACACGGCACATGTACATCTGCAAGAAAGTGCATCTCCACCTTTTTGACGCCGGCCCCTTGGCATGCCTCACAGCGTCCGCCTTTGACGTTAAAGCTGAAGCGGCCGGGCGCATAGCCGTAGGCACGCGCCTCCCTTGTGGTGGAGAAAACCTGACGGATGTCATCCCAAACCTTTGTATAGGTCGCAGGATTACTCCGTGGTGTACGACCGATGGGGCTTTGGTCGATGTTGATGACCTTGTCGAAATGGTCGAGACCGTCGATCTTATCATGGGGCCCGATGACGAGTCTGGCGTTGTTCAGCGCGCGCGCAGCCGCCGGATACAATATCGTGTTAATCAGACTCGATTTCCCGGCGCCACTCACGCCGGTGACACAGGTGAAGAGTCCAACGGGAATCGAAACTGTGAGCGCCTGGAGGTTATTGGCCTTGGCGCCATGGATGGTTATCTGCCTTTTCGGGTCGGCGGGCCGACGCGTCTCTGGCATCGGTATTTCGAGATGGCCCGAAAGATATTGCCCGGTGACACTGGCGGGGTCGGTTTTCACCTCGGCTGGCGGTGCGCTCGCCACGATCTCACCGCCAAGGCGGCCGGCGCCCGGACCAAAGTCGACCAACCAGTCGGCGGCTTCCATCATCTCGGCATCGTGCTCCACGACAATCACCGTGTTGCCGAGATTTCTCAGATGCTCCAAGGTGCCGATGAGCCGTTGGTTATCTCGCGGATGCAGACCGATCGAGGGCTCATCGAGAATGTACAGCACGCCGGTTAACTCGCTGCCCATCTGACTCGCGAGCCGTATCCGCTGACCCTCGCCGCCGCTCAATGTTGGACCAGGCCTATCCAGCGTGAGATAGCCGAGGCCTACATCGAGTAGAAAACGTAGACGACCGACAATCTCTTTTAACAACTCCGCGGCAATCTGCTGCATATTGCCTTCGAGTTTGAGGTGTTTAAGAAAGTCATGCGCGCGTTGAATGGTCATTGAGTTCAGTCCGACAATGCTCTCTCCTTCGAGCTTCACCGCTCTCGATTCAGGCCTTAACCTTGAGCCATTGCAATCGTCACATTCTGAGTCGGTAAAGAACGACGCATATCGGAGCCGCTGGTCTTCATTTGTTGTCTCTCGCCATAGCCTTTCCATTCGCGGCACGATCCCCTCCCACTGGCAGGGGTGGGTAAAACTTCGGCGTCCTCGGCGAAAGTTGACGGAGTAGATTTCGCTATCATCACCGTAGAGCATCAACTCGGTATGTGCTTTAGACAGGGACTCGAACGGCGCATCAAGATCGATTTTATGCACTCTTGCGACCGTCTCCATAATGCGTTTAAACCAGCGCGCCATGTGCAGGTTGAAACCCTTTATTGCGCCACCCTTAAGGGGCTTCGATGGATCGGGGATGACTCGCTCTGGGTCGATTCGCAACGCCGTTCCAAGTCCGTTGCATGACTGGCACATCCCTAATGGGCTGTTGAAGCTGAAGGATTGTGGGGCAAGCTCGGGAAAGCTAATGCGACATGCATCGCAGTACAGGTGCTCCGAGAACAGCTCGTCCCCGTCGCCGCCGACCACGGATACGACGAGTTTTCCTTTGCCCCGTTTCAGCGCCGTCTCGACGGAGTCGGTCACCCGTGGCCGATTATTGGGCCGGGCGACCAATCGGTCAACGACGACGTCGAGGCGATTGCGGCGATTTTTTTCTAGCTGAATGTCGTCGTCCAGAGATCGCACATCGCCATTCAGGCGGACCCGAGCGAAGCCAGACCGTCGTAAATCTTCGATAAGATCCTTGTGCTCACCCTTTCGGTTCTCGACGACGGGTGCGAGGAGAAGATATTTCGTACCTTCCTCATAGGTCATTAATTGGTCGACGATTTGTTCCGCTGACTGTGGTTTGACCGAACGTCCGCATTGATGGCAGTGCTGATGCCCCAATCGCGCGAACAGCACGCGCATGTAGTCGTGAATTTCGGTGATCGTCCCAACTGTTGAGCGGGGGTTCTTGCTCACCGTTTTCTGCTCTATGCTGATGGTTGGACTGAGTCCACGAATCGAGTCGTATTTCGGCTTCTCCATCTGGCCGAGGAATTGGCGCGCATAGGCCGACAAACTCTCTACATACCGCCGCTGACCCTCCGCGAAGATGGTGTCGAAGGCGAGGGACGACTTTCCGCTGCCCGACATCCCTGTGAAAACCACAAGCCGTTTCTTCGGAATCGAAATGTCGATGGCCTTGAGATTGTGCTCCGATGCACCGCGCACGATCAAGTGCTCGGATTCGTTGGATTGAAATGATGGAGAGTTGTCTGCCATGGCGAACTCCATAGGCACGCTGTTGCGGGTCGTTAGCATGCAGTGTTTATAGAACACGATCAAGATGGACAAGGCCTTGGAATAGATTCCCCCTGAGCGGGCTTTTGCGAAAGAATTTGGATATGTCAGTTTATGTAGGTATTTTGAATACATGACTAAAGCACATCAACCATGGTTTATTCGCAGGCCGTTCCCAACGACGGTCAAGAAGGTCCACCTGCTCGGTATCGCTGGCTCGGGGATGGGGGCATTTGCCTGTATGCTTAGAGAAGCCGGTTATACGGTGCGTGGTACGGACCAGAATGTGTATCCGCCCATGAGCGACATACTACGTGATGTCGGCATCGATTGGTTTGAGGGATGGTCGCCGAATCACTTGGATTGGGAACCCGACTGCGTGATCGTTGGTAACGTGTGCAGACGCGACAACCCGGAGGCGGTCGCCGCTGCGGAACGCGGCATACCGTGTGTCAGCTTTCCTCAGGCGCTCAGTGACCTGTTCCTCGCAGAGCGCTGCCCCGTTGTGGTCGCCGGTACCCATGGAAAGACCACGACGACAGCCCTGACAACCTATTTGCTCAGAGAGGTGGGTCTCAATCCGGGTATGCTGGTAGGTGGCAAAGCACGGAATTTCGATCAAACGTTCCTGATCGGTGAGACGAACGGTCCATTTGTGGTGGAAGGGGATGAATATGATACCGCCTTTTTCGACAAGGGGCCTAAGTTCCTGCATTACAGACCGCAAATCGCCATTCTGAATAACATCGAGTTTGACCACGCTGACATTTACGATTCACTGGATGAAATTATCGAAAACTTCGACCGCTTCATCGATGTGATGGAGCCCGAAACCACTCTGTTAGCGAACGGCGATGACCCCCTGGTTATGGCACGTGCAGCGCGTCATGGCGGCACCGTGGTCACCTATGGGTTTGGGCCAGGCGTATCGTTAAGAGCCATCGATGTTCAACTCGGGCCGAAGGGTTGTCGTTTTACGCTGACTCAGGATGGTGTTCGTCTCGGTGACGTGATGTCGCCTATGGCGGGGCGACACAATGTCTGGAACACACTCGCTGCCTTTGGTTCGGCCATGGCCCTCGGTGTCAAATTTGACGACCTTGTCAAGGCGCTTCCCGGTTTTCTCGGTACGCAGCGTCGACAGGAAGAGAAGGGGGAAGTGGGCGGCGTCTTGGTGATGGATGATTATGCTCACCACCCGACCGCGATCCGCGAGACGCTGGCGGCGCTTCGCTTCAAATACCCCGACAGGCGCATTTGGGGCATCTATGAGCCAAAAAGTAATACGGCGCGTCGAAACATTCATCAGGCGGCCTATGCGACGGCATTTGATTCTGCGGACCGCGTTTTACTGGCGAAACCCTACGTCAAGAAAGACAGCCTGAAGCCTGAAGACATGCTCGACGTCGATGCTTTGACGGCCGCGATCTCAGAACGAGGCACGCCCGCATCTTACCGTGCTGATGTGGCTGGGATACTCAGCGTACTCTTGGCGGAAACCCGGGCTGGTGATTTGGTTGTCATCATGGCCAATAGCGGCTTTGATGGATTGACCACCAAGTTACTCACTGGACTTCGGCGATCACAATAGGTGAGCGCGCGATGGTCTGCGGGGTCGGCTGAGCGCCGCTCAGTCGATGAGTCGACTTCTAATCTCGAATGCCAAGGCGCGTAACTCAGCGTCCGGTTCGAGCGCTTCTGCTTTCTTGATAGAAGCCAAAGCGTCGGAATTTCGTTCGAGAGCTTCCTCCATTTGAGCCTTAAACAACCAACCGGCGGCAAATTCCGGCAGCTTCTGTGTCAACGCCTCGAAGAGTTTCAATGCGCCATCGACATCGTCCTTTTCCACTCGGATAGTCGCCCAACCGATATAACCATCGGGCCGGTATGGATCGGTTTGAATCGCTTGCTCCAAGACCCGCTCAGCTTCATCGATCTCGCCACGTTCCTGATGCTTCACAGCCAGGTAGAGCAGGAGGGACGATTCGAGATGCACTTCATCTTCGGACATCTCCTCGCCGTAATCTGCACCGAACTCCGCGTTTGATACTCGACAGGAACCTGTCTTTTGGACGTTCACCCACACTGGCTTGAGCTCAAGGACTGGGTCGAAATAATCAATCTCGTCGATCTCATGGACGGTGAAGCCAGAGTCTCGATTCAGCGTATTGAAAGATTCAGGATCGTAGACCCGGATGTTCAGTGTGTCGTTGTCGGCCATCATGCGCTCAGGGCCAATCCAGAATTGGTATCTAAACCATGAACCGGGTTTAAGCACGCGGTTGATCTCGGCGAAGTAAGAATGGACAACCTCCGGTGGGAGGTGGGGTAGCACCGAATACGAAAGCGCCAGGTCGAAGGCGCCGTCCTCAAAGGCTGCGAGGTCCGTTCCATTCGTGGTCACAAAGGCCAGGTTTTTCTGGTCCCCGTGAAGCTTAATCGCCTGGTCGATCATTTCGGATGACACATCGATACCCGTGACAGACTCGAAATGGTCGGCGATGGGCGCAGTCATCCGACCGATACCGCATCCCACGTCCAAGACCTTTGCGTCCTCGGAAACTCGTCCCCGTAGGCCTTCGATGAAGGCGGCCGAATCGCGAGTCGCCGATTCCACATAGCTCTCTTCATCGGCCTCTTCCGTCGCGGCAACCCAGTAGAGTGGATCTACTTTTGCTCGTCTGTCCCAATCGCGCTTCATCTTCTCGCGGATATCCATAGTCCATCCTACATTCGACAAATGATGACCAAACCATAGCCTAACCAATCAGTGACTTACAATTGAATACACTGTAGGATGTTAAAATTGCGGTCTGTTTAACCTTCGATAAACGTCCAGATTGGGGTATTGAGCCTCGTATGTACCAGCGTGACGGTCAAATAGGTTCATGGTGGGTCCCGGCGATGATTGTTGGGGCTGTGGCCTTCGCAGCGCTCGCCTGGGGCAGCGCCCCAGGTCTGCTCTGGTACGATACAGGTGAATTTGGTGCTGTCGCCTGGCGTTTGAGCCTCTCGCATCCACCAGGGCATCCTGCTCACACGATGTGGACCCATGCAGCGCAGTTCGTGCTCCCGTTTGGCGACGGGATCTTTCGAGCTAACCTATCGAGCGCTGTTGCTGTCTCCTTTGCCCTGGCGTGTCTTTACTGCTTGCTGAAGCGCGCGAAGCCCGACGCACCAACGCCACTCATCATCCTAGCGGCTCTGACCCCCCTGGCAATTCCCTGCATTTATGACCAGTCGATCCGCAGCGAGGTCTACGGGCTGCAGCTGGCGCTGTCGATGCTGATGACCTACATGGCATTGCGTTTTCACCAGACCAAAGACCAACGCATTTGGCTCATAATGGCGTTTTGCTTTGGGGTTGCGGGCGCGAATCACAGCTATATCGCTGTAACGCTACTTTGCTTGCCGATCGCAAGTCTGATTGCGGGCGACTGCTCCCTGCGCTCCATTGGTGCAGGGATTGTCGCGGGCGCTCTCGGTTTGTGCCTTTACCTCTATCTGCCTCTCCGGGCTTTGAGTGGTGGCTTGGTTGGCTGGGGACAGCCAGATTCACTGACTCGTTTTGTCGGGACGGTGAGTGGTCAAGATTGGAGTCGGAATCTGGTGCCAGACGCCACGACCGATAGCATCTGGCCGCGACTTTCGGCGCTGGCCGGGTACATTGACGATCAACTCGGCTGGATGTTTCTCGTCGGTCTTGTTCTCAGCATCGTATGGCTGATTCGCAGCAAACAATTACGGGGACCCGTCTTCGTGTTGCTCTTAGCGATGGTGCTGCCGTTTATTTTGCGACTGGGAAATGATTTCGATTCTCAGAATCCCGACATGGGTGGTTATCTCGCATGGGGGATGGTGGTCCCAATCATCGTTTTGCTCTATGCCATACCATTTCACCGCCACCGCCTCTTCGCTTGGCTTACAGCTGTGCTCCTATTATCGGTATGGGCGTCTTGGTTCGAGCACGAGCGTTTTGTCATTCCAGAGGACAGGGCTGCTGAACGCTACGCGCAGGCGCTGTTGGATGGTACCGTCGCGGATGGCGTTCTCTTGACTGGAGACTACTCGACGACATTCTCAATTTGGGCACTCTTATCGGTCTTTGGGGAGCGCCCCGATGTATCCGCCTTATTTCGTGGGCAGATGGACCAAACTTGGAGCCGAGCGCGTCTACGCCGCATACATCCGGAGATGGCTGATCGGCTCAATCGCGCGCCGTCTGACTGGGTGCGTTCGGATGTGTCATGGGAATTAGGGGTGAGAATGGAGAGCCTCGGTGAGCTTCGCGCGCAGCTATTTCCGACTGCACTCTCTGCGGGCATTGGTAGACGCTGGTCGTCTCTAGAGGACCACGCACAGCAGTTTCGAGTTTTTGATGGTGCCTCATTTGCTGGACTTAGGTTCAAAGCTCTACTGCACCTACACTTCATCGACCAACTGATCGCCACCCGGGGTCCTGCGGAATGGGTGCACTGGCATCTTAAAGCGGCCCGGACGCTTGCGCCAAACGACCCCATGCTAAACGCGTTCGATCGTCGAGTGCGCAATTATGCGGCCGGCGTTGAACCAAAGTCGCTCTGACGAATCAGCTTATTTTCATGTGCATCGAACTCCATACGGCGCAGAGCATGGAGTGACGGATTCAAGTCTGTGAACAAGTGCGTGATTTCGGCTAGACGCGCGGATTGGCCGATGGTACCGTCGCCTGGCGCGGGGCATTTTTATGGGTCTTGCGCGATTTCTCGGTTGCTAACTGCTATTGGACGCACGAATGGACCTCAGCTTCTGGGCCGCTACCGACGTTGGTCGGACGCGAGACCACAACGAAGATAACTTTCTTGTCGACAAGAAGCTCAAGCTATTTGTTGTTGCTGACGGTATGGGAGGGCATGCGGCGGGCGAGGTCGCCTCGTCGATCGCAGTGCACGAGGTTCGGCGCGTTTTATCTGAAGGACGCGACGTACTTGATGCCTACCGCGAAGATGAGTCGTCGAAGAACCGAGAAGCGGTTCTCAACCTGATCGAGAAATCCATCGAGAGCGCTTGTTCAAAAGTCTTTAATCTTGCTCAAGAAGATGCGAGCCGCAAGGGCATGGGGACCACGTTAAGCTTGTTCCTCGTCGCAGGGCAGAGAGGCTTCATCGGTCATGTGGGCGACAGCCGAATTTATCTCGTTCGGCGGTCGGGGGTCCACCAACTGACCGAGGACCACTCGCTCATCAACGAACTGATCAAGCGCGGGCGCCTGAAGCCAGGTGATGTGTTTGACAGTCCCTACAAAAATGCGGTCACGCGAGCGGTCGGTGTCTACGAGAGTGTTGAGGTCGACGCTTTCGATATCGATGTGCTGCCCGATGATGGTTTTTTGCTCTGCAGTGACGGACTGAGTTGTTATCTCGATGACGAAATCACTCGGCAACACATGAGCGCCGAAGACGTCAAGAGCATTCCTGACGCGATGATCCGACTCGCGAATAACGCCGGCGGAAAAGACAATATCACGGCGATCGTGATTCGGATTTTGGCGGGAGACTCAGACGTGCCCATGGAGCGCGTCACAATGGTACAGCGCAAGACCAATGCGCTGCAGGCCCAACCTTTATTCAGATATTTGACCTACGGCGAAATCGTTAAGCTGCTCAATCTTTCGACTCGGGCGACCTTGGAGAAAGGCGACGTGCTTTTCGGCGAAGGTGACCGATGCCCCGACATGCATGTGGTCCTGTCGGGGCGTCTACAAGTGACGCGAGGCGCCCGACGGCTTGAGGAACTGGGTCAAGATGCCATCATTGGTGAATCCGCGCTGGTGGAGGATACACCGCGAGGCACGACGATCATCGCGCTCGAGAAGACGGAGCTGTTGGTGCTCAATCGTGATCTTGTGCACGGTCTGATGATGAATCAGTCAAAATTATCTTGGAAGCTGTTGTGGAGTCTCAACCAACGGCAAGCGGTTCGCCTTCAGCGAGCCGGGCAGATTTTGAACGATGCCGCTCGGTCCATTGAACGATTAGCATCGGCCACCGGTGAGACGGTTGAGCCGATTCAGATCGATCCGGTTATTCATGAGTTACCGCCGCGAAACCTCGGTCCAACCTTTGAAGTGCCACCGCCGTTCGCACGGGCCGATGGGGAGAAGGCACCTGAGATGTCAGACGGCTCGTCTGAAGCAGGCGGCGCTGGTCCAGCCAACGCAAGCCTCGCTGACCGCGGACCGACCCGCGATATTCGCCCGAAGGCCAACTAAACACCAGACAGCCGGCCGCGCGCGGGCCACAGCGATCATGTGCGGGCTCACCGATGAACAGGACCTGTTGCAATCGGAGGGCGCCACGCATATGTTGCCCAAAACCTGGATTGCGAGGATGGAGACGAATGAACCAAGACGAGACTCACCCAAGGCAGTTGCGTCGCTATGCCATGCGCATTGTACTTGTCGGCCTTGCTTTTCTCGCGCTTGCATTCGTTGTGTCTACAAAGAGTGCGGCCATTGAGCCAACGCGCGGTGGCCGTCTCGTGTTTGAGGATCTCTTTGAGCGTGCCGACATCGGGTCCGCTTACCGAGTTGGTGAAGCCGACCTGGGTCACAAAGCTGGGACCTGGCGTATTGATGGCGGTCGGTTGGTCGCTTCAAAAATTCACAACGCGGCGCTGTGGCTCAAGCAAGAGTTACCCCAACGGGTCAGAATCGAGTTCACCGCGAAGGCGATGAGTGATGACGGAGACATAAAGGCTGAAGTCTTCGGCGATGGGCGGACGCATCAGAGTGGCTATATCCTGTTATTCGGTGGCTGGAAAAACACTGTGCGCGCGATCGCACGCCGCGATGAACACGGCGAAGACCGTAAGAATGACAACCGCTGTGTTCGGAACGGGCGCAGGCGTTGCGTGGAAAAGGGCGTGGAGTACAAATGGACGATCGAGAGAACAGATCACATCGTTAAGTGGTTCATAGACGGCCAGTTATTATTGACCTACCCCGATCAACACCCGCTCACAGGACGCCACTTCGCCTTCAATAACTGGGAGCCAGATGTGGTCTTCGACGATCTCCGCATCTATGACTTAACTCAAAACGCCACCAACTAAGGCAAACTCGCAGTTCTGAAAAAGCATTTGGACAAACACTTGCGGGGAGGGGAGAGACCGTGCTAAAAGCGCTCCACTTCGCCGTTAAATTTGATTTCGATGAAGGCTCCGACACGGGGCCTTTTGTGTTTCTTGGGCAGATGAATGACCGCAGAACAAACAGCTGAAATTCGTTGGATTGGGGGCGCCATGCAAACCGTCCCTCAGCGGGTACGCGATGCGATTATGCCGATCATTGACGAATTCGAAGTCGAACTTGTCGGGATCGAGGTTGCTCAAGAGGGACGGCGAACGATCTTGTGGGTTTACATCGACCGGGAAGGTGGTTCATCCCTGGACGATTGCGCGAAGATCGCCCCGGAGTTGTCGGCGATACTCGATGTTGTTGACCCCGTGGTCGAGAGTTATGAACTGCGGGTCTCGACGCCCGGCTTGGACCGACCGCTGATGCGTAGTTGTGATTTCACAGCGTATGCTGGCGAGACCGCCGTCATCGTGCTCTCGACACCTGTGGGTGGCCGCCGGAAATTCACCGGGGTCGTCGAGGATTATGCTGACGGCGAAGTGGGGATTAAGTGCAGCGATGGTCTCCATCGGCTGCCACTGGACTACATACAGAAGGCACGGATTAAATACCAAATTGAGATGGGCAAGAAGCGCCGATAGATGGGGCGTGGAGAGAAGTAAATCATGGAACTAAACTTAAATCATGTGATCGACCAAGTTTCGAAAGATAAGGGTATTCAGCGTGAAGCCCTGCAGGAGACGCTCGAACAAGCGATCTTGCAGGCTGCCAAAAAGGTTTTCGGCGCTGAACGAGAGATCGAGGCTCAGTACAATCCGGCAGACGGTGTTGTGGAGTTATTCCAGATCATCCGCGTCGCTGAAGAGATCGAAGACGCCTATAACGAAATCACCCTTGAAGAAGCCGAGGAGCATGGGCTCGAGGCCGAGATCGGAGACGAGCTTCTCTTCCAGATTTTCTACCTGCCAAAAGACGCGCAGAAGGCGCGAGAACAAGACGAGCGGTACGGGGATATACTCCAACTCAGAGACCGCCGCGGCAGCTTCGGTCGCATCGCCGCGCAGACCGCAAAGCAGGTTATCACCCAGCGGATTCGTGAGGCCGAGCGAGACAACGTCTTCAGCGAATATATCGACCGGCGTGGGGAGCTGATCACCGGCATTGTGCGCCGTTTCGAGCGTGGAAACATCATTGTAGACCTAGGGCGAACGGAAGCAATTCTACCCGTCCGTGAACAGGTGCCACGAGAATCTTACCGGCCGGGCGACCGGATCCAGGCTTATGTGCTCGATGTGCAGCGCAATGCGCGGGGCCCGCAGGTTGTTCTTTCACGGACCTCTCCTGGACTTTTGATTAAACTATTCGAGATGGAAGTCCCTGAGATTTATGAGGGTATCGTCCGCATCGAGACGGCGGCCCGTGAGCCTGGAAGTCGGGCGAAAATTGCGGTGTCAAGCCGAGACCCCGATGTCGATCCTGTGGGTGCGTGCGTCGGTATGAAAGGGTCTCGAGTCCAGTCTGTCGTTCAAGAGCTTCGAGGCGAGAAAATCGATATTGTGCCTTACAGCGAAGACCCTGCGCGCTTTGTTTGCAACGCAATCCAGCCAGCTGAGGTCTCGAGAGTGCTCATCGATGAAGACACCTTCACGATGGAATTGATCGTTCCTGATGATCAGCTCAGCCAAGCCATCGGTCGCCGCGGACAGAATGTCCGATTGGCGAGCCAACTGAGCGGTTGGAAGATCGACATTCACTCAGAGAGCAAGATCATTGAGCTTGAGCAAGAGGCACGCATGGCCCTGTGCGCGCTCGACGGTGTGAGCGTCGATAGCGTAGATACACTGTGGCGTTTGGGTTATCGCTCACTCGAGCATATCGCCAATACACCCGAGGAAGAGCTTGCGAGCATTCCGGGTATTAATGCCGAGAGCGCGGCGATTATTCGCCAGGGCGCCGATGACCTATTGGCCCGCCGAGAAGCAGGCGAAGATATTCGACCCGCTGCGGCTTATCCAGAGGGGTATGACCCAGAGATCGAGTGGGCGCGTTGGCCGATCGATGAAGATTTGTTGAACAGGGATGTCTTTGATAGGTGCGTTCGGGCGGGTTATTTCACCCTGGAAGATATCGCGAATCAAGATTCATCCGAGAGCTTCGCTGCTGTGTTAGATGGCGACGTCGACAAGGCTGTCGCCGTTATCTATGCAGCCAAAGATGCTCTAGCAACGCTGACCAGTGCTTCGGAGAGCTTTAGCGCGGCTCCGGTTGAGGCCTCCGACAGCCTCGCTGATGACGCGGACGACGCGACAGTCATCGATGAAGCTGGTTCTGATTTGGGCTTTGTCGCCGACGAGGAAACACGCGAAGAGTCCTAAGCGAAGGTCTTTTGGCGTCCCGGGGAGTTCTCTAAGAGATGTCGAAGCGTAATCAACGCCCAACGGGCGCAGCGTTACGAGGGATGCGCTCTTGCATTGCTTGTCGCGGTCGCTTCCAACGAGAATCCTTGGCCCGCTTGGTTGTTGCACCGGATGGCCAAGTGTTGGTGGACCGATATTTAAGAGCGCCGGGGCGTGGGGCGCACTTGTGCTACGCATTTGATTGTGTAGAACGGGTGGAAAAGATAAGGGCCCTCAATCGGGCCTTTAAAATGCAAGTTGAGCCGATTACGAGTTCAGAGTTGAGAAAACAACTCATCTCGGCGATCGACGCACGCATCGCCAACCTGCTGAGTATCGGCAGGAAGGCGGGGAACATCATCTCAGGGACCGACACATTGCTGCGGAAATCGCGGCTCGTTCGGTTGCTGATCATCGCAGTCGATACAGCCGACGATGCACGTCAGAAGCTGTCGCGCTCGGTGTTTGGTGAGGCTTGTGCCGTAGTTGACTACGGCGATGCAGAGTGGCTGGGGAATACCCAGCAAAAAGAAAAACGGGTGGCCTTAGGTATCAGTGATGAGGCCTTGGCTAGCCGAATTTTGGAAGAGATTGAACGCCGCAGTCGGGTTTTGGTTGCGGCTTAGGCGTAAATGTCGTTAGTAGACCGAACGTCCATCACGTGACGGTGGACCAGAGGCAGGATGAGACATGGGAAAGAAAGTCTTCGAGGTGGCAAAAGAGTTGGGTGTTGACCACCGAGAGCTCCTCAAGAAGTGCGATGCTTTAGACATCGACGTGCGAAACTATATGTCGGTGCTCACAGCCGAGCAGGAAGACAAGTTGCGGGGCAGCATGGGCGGCGCGCGAAAAATTGTCGAAAAAGTGCAGGCGCCTGGCGTCGTGCGTCGCCGACGTGCGGCAAAACCCGCTCGAGACGCGAAGCCCATTGGCCTGAAGCCTCGAACTGTTGTGCCAACCCTGCGCAAGCCGACCACACCTGAACCAGTGGTTAAGCCAGAGGCGAAACCAGTCGTGGCCGAGCCGGTCGCTGCCCCTGAGGTTGCGCCGAAGCCTGAGCCCACAGCGCCTGTGGATACGCAGGAAACTGCGCCTAAGGAGCCAGTAGCGGCGCCACCAACAGAAGCAAAAGAGGACGTTGCGCCGACACCCGTTGAGGCAGCAACGGAAAAAGCCGCGGCGCCTTCGGATAAAGAGCCCGCAAGGCCGGCAGCGGCACCCGCGCCCGGACCTGCGGCGGGTCGAGGCACCATCCGAAAGCCAACCGGTGCAGGTGGGGCCAAGGTACTCGGTTCTATTCCTATCGAACAGCTCCAGGCTCGCACGGCGCGACCGCAACAACGACGGGGACCGAATCCTCGTCAGGGCCAGCACCGCGGCGGTAACGATCGCGGGCCGGCGCCGCGAACGAATTGGGACCCGACGCAGATGGCTGCGGGGATGCCGCCTCCGCCACCCAGCGCAGATGGAACCCGACGGCGTAGAAATCCTGGCGCACAGCGAGACGTAGAGAAAGCCGATGGGCCGCGACGGACTCAGACAAAACGGCGCCAGGTCTTTAGTCGTGAGGATATCTACAGCGGGTCTTCAGCACGACCAAATCGTGGCCGGAAGCGCAAAGCCTCTTCAAAGAAGGGTGCAAAGACTCAAATCACGACACCCGCTGCGCACAAACGTGTGGTGCGGATGAACGAGACGATTACGGTTGGCGATCTCGGTAAGGCGATGGGGGTCAAGTCAAACGATTTGATCTCTAAACTGATCGCTATGGGGACGATGGCGACCATTAACGAAAGACTAGACATCGACACGGCGACTCTGCTCGCGACCGAGTATGAATACGAGGTCAAGAACATCGCGTTTGACGAGGAAGAGGTCTTGAGTGGCCCGCTTGCCCAAGAGGTTTTGGATGATGATCCAGATGCGCTTCCACGCGCGCCGGTGGTCACCATCATGGGCCATGTCGATCACGGTAAGACAACTCTGCTGGATAATATTCGCAAAGCTTCGGTCGCCGAGGGTGAGGCAGGCGGTATTACGCAGCATATCGGTGCTTACAAAGTCCCCGTTGGAGACAAAGAAGTCGTCTTTCTCGACACACCCGGCCATGCGGCATTCACAGCAATGCGTGCCCGCGGTGCCAGCGTCACTGACATCATCGTGCTCGTTGTCGCAGCAGACGACGGTGTCATGCCGCAGACCGAGGAGTCGATTAACCATGCAAAGGCTGCAGGGGTACCGCTCGTCGTCGCGATCAACAAGTGCGACAAGCCGGATGTAGATCCCGAGCGGATCAAGCAGGAGCTGACTCAATTCGAGCTCGTACCGGAAGAATGGGGCGGCGAGACCATGTTCGTACCCATCAGCGCGTTGCGTGGCGATGGGCTTGATGACTTGCTCGAAGGCTTAGCTCTACAGGCTGAAGTACTCGAGCTCAAAGCCAACCCAAAGAAACCTGGGTTTGGCAGCGTTGTCGAAGCACGAATGGTTAAGGGCCGCGGCAACGTGTGCACCGTGCTTGTCCAAGAAGGCACCCTCAAAAAGGGCGACTTTATCGTGGCGGGTAGCCATTACGGACGGATTCGGGCGATGCTGGACAATTCGGGCGGCCAATTGAAGGCGGCCGGGCCATCTACACCGATCGAAGTGCTCGGCCTGGGTGGATTGCCTGCTGCTGGTGATACTTTCCACGTCGTTAAGAATGAGAAAGACGCCAAGCGTGTCATCGAAAACCGGGCAGATAAATCACGTGCTGCAGCTGTTGCATCGCGTGAGAACGTCGACCCCCTCGATATGCTGGCGGCCTTTAATGCGCCCGACAAGGAAAAGCAGAATCTGATCTTGAAGACAGATGTTGCCGGATCCTACGAAGCGCTTAAGATCGCCCTGGAGCAATTGTCGACCGATGAGGTTGAAGCCAAACTACTGCACGGCGGTGTTGGTCCGGTGACTCAGTCTGATGTCGATTTGGCGTCGGTCTCTGAGGCGGCGGTTTTGGCTTTCAACATCGATGTTGATCCAAAGGCGAAGAGATTGGCGGATCAGGCCGGTGTCACGATTTATAAGCATTCTGTCATCTACGACCTAATCGATGGCGTGAAGGACCTGATGAGTGGATTGCTCGCACCTGAGATTTCGGAAGAATATCTTGGTCGAGCTGAGGTCCGCGCGGTCTTCCACATCCAAAAGGTGGGTGCTGTGGCTGGTTCTGCAGTCACCGATGGTAAGATGCTTCGGAATTGCCTCATCCGCGTGAAACGTGATGGCGAGGAGCTGCTCTCTGGGAAGCTTCACACCCTCAAGCGCTTCAAGGATGATGCGAAAGAAGTCGCGAGTGGCTACGAGTGTGGTATCGCCGTCGAAGGGTACAAGGACATCAAAGAGGGCGACATTCTTGAGGCCTTTGAGGTGGTCGAGACTCAGCGGAGCATTGGCTAGAGCCAGCGAAGCGATATGTCGAGAGCCTCCTTCAAACGTACCGCGCGCATCGCATCATTGGTGCGTGCCGTTCTTTCCGAGACCATTCAGTATCATGTCAAAGACCCGCGGGTCGAAGGTGTCACGATTACGGATGTTGAGGTGAGCGGCGATTTACGCGAAGCCAAGGTGTTCGTTTGTACGAGTCGTCCGGAGTTGACAGACACCGATTTAATCGAAGGTCTCAATAAGGCAAGTGGCTTTCTACGACGCAAGTTAGGTGAGCAGGTTAAGCTGCGCACAACACCCTCTTTACGTTTCTTCATCGACGAATCCCTCGATTATGGCGCACGAATCGAAGCAGCGCTGCACAAGATTAAGGCGGAACAGAACGCGGATGACGACGACGCCTAAGCACCATGCCACGCCCGGCTTTGATGGGCTTTTGTTGATTGACAAACCGGCTGGAATGACGAGCTTTGATGTTGTAGCGCGCGTTCGTCGAGCGTTGCGCATTAAACGCGTCGGCCACACTGGGACCCTCGACCCCCTCGCAACTGGTCTGATGGGAGTTCTCGTGGGGCGTGCAACGCGTTTATCCCCCTACATTACGGCCGCAGATAAACGTTACGAAGCCCGATTCAGGCTCGGCGTGGTCAGTGACACCTACGATCGCCAAGGCGAGATCTCGACGCACGCTCCAGAAGAACGAGTCAACAAGATTTCCCAGGGAGATATTGCCGCATCTCTGAGCTTGTTTCGAGGCTGTATTGATCAGGTTCCACCCGTGTATTCAGCGATAAAAGTGAAGGGGGAGCGTGCCTATGCACGCGCACGACGTGGCGAGCATGTCGAATTGTCAGCTCGCCAAGTCAATGTGCACGCGCTTGATGTTGAAGCGTTTGCGGCCGGTGAGGGTACACTGTCGATACATTGCTCTAAAGGCACTTATGTTCGAAGTCTGGTCCACGATATGGGTCAGGCGCTCGGGACTGGTGCGATCATGACGGAGTTGAGACGAACTGCTGTGGGCCAATGGCAGATTGCTGAGTCCACTCCGCTGGATACTTTTTGCGAGTTGACTGAGGCGGGCAGGACGCTGCCATTGATATCGATGTGGAGAGCGCTCGATGATTTGCCCGCGCTGACATTGACAGCGCATCAGACTCGATTGATTAGACATGGTAATCGATTTGCGCTTGAGGCCACACCGGCGGGGCGGTATCGCGTCGCCGATGAATCTCGATCGCTGTTAGCGATCGTCGCTGTCGACGCCGAAGGGTTGGTGCGCGTTGAGCGCGGCGTGCCCTCAAAGTAACGGCGCTTAGCTGTTCGCAAATGCGGCTTCTTTGTGCGCAGCCATTTCACGGACACGAACAGTTAACTTGACTCTCAGTTCCTGAAAGTGTAGAAGCGCGCGGAACGATTTGTTTTTGACCGGGGCTGGACGACGGCTCGGCCCTCGGTGACCTTTCCGACAACGGAGGATATTATGCCGCTCGATAGAGACGAAAAATTAGAAATTATCAACGAGTACAAGAAATCTGACTCAGATACAGGCTCACCTGAGGTACAGGTTGCTTTGCTCACCAAGCGTGTTCGAGATTTGACCGAACACCTCAAGATCCACAAGCACGACCACGCTTCGCGAGTTGGCCTCAAGAAGCTTGTCGGTCAGCGAACACGTCTTCTGAAGTACGTCAAACGTCAGGATGTTGAGCGTTATCGTTCATTGATTAAGGCGCTTGGTCTACGACGCTAGAAAATTTGAGTAAATGGGGAGAGCGATTGTCTCCCCATTTTTTTTGCCTGGTCTGACTGGCCGGGTCGTTTATTAAACGGGTCCGCACGACGTAAGATGTAGGTTGCGCCTCCGGAACTGAGCAGTGGACATGAAGGTTCGTGTCTACTGCTCAGGAACCGAGGCGTGATGCGACGTGTGGGGCTCTCGTTCTCGCCGATATATGTTCGGCAAAGGAGATTTCCATGGGTAAACTTGCCCTCAGTATACCATTCGGTCATACCGAAATTACCATTGAGACAGGCCGTCTCGCCAAATTAACCGCGGGTGCATGCCTCGTGACGATGGGTGAGACAGTTGTTCTCGTGACCGTCGCCGGTGGCGCGTCACCTCGAGCAGGCTTCGATTTTCTGCCGCTGACCTGTGAGTACATCGAAAAGGCATACGCCGGCGGTAAGATTCCCGGTGGCTATTTCAAGCGTGAGACAAGGCCTGGTCCAGCAGAGATATTGAACGCTCGCATCATCGACCGACCGATGCGACCGTTGTTCCCGAAGACCTGGCGTAAAGAGATCCAAATTATCGCCACGGTATTGAGTTATGATGGCGAGAATGATCCAGCCATCTGCGCGCTCGTAGGGGCATCGGCTGCAACGACCATCAGTGATATTCCTTTCGATGGTCCGATCGCAGGCTGCCGAGTCGCCCTCATCGATGGCGAGTATGTCATCAATCCAACCTTTGAGCAGATTCAGTCTGCGAAGTTGGAACTCGTTGTCGCGGCCACGGAAGACGCGGTCACTATGGTCGAAGGCCAGGGTGACGAAGCATCAGAGTCTGAAATGATCGACGGCATCATCGCTGCGCATGAAGCCATCAAGCCAATCATCAAGCTGCAACGCGACCTACAAAAGAAGGTGGGTCGCCCGAAGCAGGAAGTTAAGGTCGAGACGGTCGATGATGCACTCTATGAGCGCGTTGTTGAGGTATCTCTCGACGACTTGTTCGACGCGTTGGCCATTCCGACGAAGACAGAGCGCAAGGCTGCTGTCTCTGCGGCATGTGCAAGTGCGATGGAGACCATCGTCGGTGACGACGAAGCGCTCGCAGAGCGTAAGGGTGAAATCTCAGGATATTTGGACCGAGTTCAGCGGGACATCGTACGGACACAGGTCGTCGAGTCTGGTGTTCGAATTGATGGTCGTGGCCCAGCAGACATTCGTGCGATTCATTGTGAGACCGGCGTCTTGCCACGCACACATGGCTCAGCCATCTTCACCCGCGGCGAGACTCAAGCTCTGGCCACTGTGACCTTAGGTACACGGAGAGACGAGCAGCGCATTGATGACCTCAACGGTGACCGATTCGAACGTTTCATGCTGCACTACAACTTCCCGCCGTTCTGCGTTGGAGAAGCAAAGATGCTTCGTTCAACGAGCCGTCGTGAAATCGGCCATGGCAATCTCGCTTATCGTGGTGTGTCGAAGACGCTTCCAGAGAAGGACGACTTCGCATATACCATTCGCGTGGTCAGCGAAGTGCTTGAGTCGAACGGTTCCTCATCGATGGCAACCGTCTGTGCAAGCTCTCTTGCACTGATGGAAGCTGGCGTACCCGTCGTCAAGGACGTCGCTGGTATTGCGATGGGTTTGATCCAGGAAGATGACCAGGTTGCTATTCTTTCCGATATTCTCGGAGACGAGGACCACCTCGGCGACATGGATTTCAAGGTTGTCGGTACTGAGGATGGTATCAACGCACTCCAGATGGATATCAAGATCAAGGGCCTAAGCCGTAAGATCCTAAAGGATGCGCTCGCACAGGCACGCGATGGCCGTCTGCATATCTTGCGGGAGATGCGCAAGGCGATTCAGCAGCCAAACGAGGAAATGTCCCAGCACGCACCGCGCATCATCACGACGCACGTACGTCCAGACAAGATAAGAGACGTCATCGGTCCAGGCGGAAAGACCATTCGAGGCATCACCGAACAGACTGGTTGTTCCGTTGATATCGACGACACCGGTAAGGTCACCATCGCGAGTCCAGACCTTGAGTCTGCCAATCGCGCCAAGGAGATTATCGAGGGTCTCACCGAAGAGGCGGAGGTCGGCCGAATCTACTTTGGTACGGTTCGTAAGGTCCTCGAATTCGGTGCCTTTGTTGAAATTCTCCCAGGCACTGATGGGCTTGTTCATATCTCTGAGCTCGCCGATCACCGAGTCGAGCGCGTTGAGGATATTCTCAGCGAGGGCGATGAGGTTTACGTGAAGTGCATCGGCGTCGACCGCCAAGGTAAGATCCGCCTTTCCCGTAAAGAAGCGCTCGCAGAAGCCGATAATATCTAGGCGATGATTGAGCTTGGTATCTGTCGTTTAGAGTCTGGTCGGTCGCCGGAGTCACTTCCGATACCAAGCTATGCAACAGCTTCGTCCGCAGGTCTGGACCTGAGAGCCGCGGTCACCGAGACCCTCATGTTGGCGCCGGGTGAGCGTCGCCTAGTGCCCACGGGGTTTGCCTTTGAGATCCCCGATGGCTGCGAAGGTCAGGTGCGGGCGCGTTCAGGACGAGCTCTTCGGGAGGGGCTCGCGCTAGTAAATGCACCCGGCACCATCGACTCAGACTATCGCGGTGAAGTGTCTGTTATCTTGATCAACTTGGGTCAGCAGCCAATCCGCATCGAGCGTGGTGATAGGATCGCGCAGCTCGTTATCTGTCCTGTGGTTCGTGCGGCTTGCGTCGAGCGGGCAGAGCTCTCCGAGACATCTCGTGGAGACGGTGGGTTTGGTCATACGGGTCGTTAATTCGCGATGGCTGCGCTGCGACCTATCGCCGGATACATAGCGGCCGGCGCGACAAAGGCTCGAGAACGATATTGAAATCGTCACCTAAAATCCTTACAACGGGGCCCACTGGCTGTTTGTGCTGGCTCCTTGCAGTTGGATTGGGAGAACCGCTGATAGCGGCTCGGTGTCTCTCGTCGAATGTCAGACAGTTTGATTGGCGACGTGCACGTTGGTGTCGTGTCTAAGTTTGGGAGGTATTCCGATGATCTGCTTTAGATGTGGTAGTCAAGTAGAAGACAAAGCAACCCAATGCGGTAACTGCGGACAGGATCTCGGGACTCCCAGAAAAGTGACGCGCACGATCGCGTCATTTAAAGCCATTGAACTCCGTCGCCAGAGAGCGGCTGATGGGCAGGGGGAACGTCCGTTCGGAGTCGGTGACTGGATCGATGACCGGTACGTTATCTTGGATCTGGTTGGAACTGGTCCGCTCGGTCTCGTCTATCGCGCACGAGAACAGGAGACGGGTCTGGATGTAGCGCTGAAAGCGATTCATCCGACTCTCTTGCCGACGCCGCAAGCCACGCAAGAGTTCGTCGATGCCTTCAGGCGTCTCGGTGGTCATGATGCGCCCGATGTCTTGCGGGTTGTGCCGGTACGTGCCCAAGACCGGGTGCTGGCCAGAAGTCGCTTTATCTCCGGGCTCAGCCTCCGCAAAGTGCTCGATTTAAGGAAGAGCCAAGGACAACGATTTGAGCCGCATGAGGTTGGCCCTCGAATCTTTCAGCTTGTCAGGGCCCTCGAACAGCTTCATCGCACGTCGCATCATGGTTTTTTGAAGCCAAACAATATTATTTTGGAGCCCAACGGCGTACGCATCACAGACTTGGGGCTTTTTCACGCCCTTCCGCATCGACAATTCGTGGACGCACAGCGTGATGCCGGAGCGTATCCGTATCTCGCGCCCGAGGTCCGGGGTGAATCCCTCGTGGATGCCCGGGCAGATGTGTTTACAGTTGGTGCCCTGTTGTATGAGTTATTGTCGGGCCAGCCGAAGACCGATGAAGCACCTCCATTAGCGGAAATTGCTGCGTTGGAAGACGGCGGACGCTGGCGGCAGGTTGATTCCCTGATCGCCCAGGCCATGGCGCCACAGCCTGGTGAACGCTTTGCCTCGATCAGTGAGTTTGGTGATGCCTTCGCGGTTGCCCTTGAAGCACAAATGCTCATCGATGATAAGCTTGATGGCGGTGGGGATACCCGTGTTCGAGCTGCGGTCGAAAATGGCATGGCATCGATACCGATATTGGATGCTCAGGCGGTGGAGGTGACCGACAGTCATGTACCATTGGCGGTCGACGTGGTCGAAGTCACGGATGAATCGGTTGAATTACACGAAGACTCGTTGATTGTTGACCGTTCAGATGCGTCGTTTGATGAGGTGACTGACTCAGCTATCGTTTCTATAGAAAATATGGTCGGAAACGCCTTTGGGTCTGTGAATGGCGATGACGATGGGGAAGACCCCGCTTCGGGAGCTTCACTATCGTTCTCTGACGACGAGCTATACGACGAATCTTCGCCGACCAAGGTCGAGGCCGAAGAGATCATTGTTGCCCTCGAGCCAGAACCCGAAAAACGCGAGAGTACACTTTCGGTGAGTGTGAATCGGCCGCCCTGGTTTCTTCGCAGCACCGGCGGCTTTCTTGTCGCCGCATTCACGATCATTGCGCTCGTGGGTGCGATGGTCCTCTACTACATTCAACATAAGCGTGAGGAAGCGAAGTCGCAGCAGCAGACGATCGCTGTACATGTACCACCGAAAGCGGATAAGGCTTCAGATCGGTCTACATCCGAGACTACATCCGGTAAATCCACAGCAAAGTCGTTGACTGAAGAGAAGACGGACACAGCCGTTGAAAAGGCGGCAGCTGAGAAGGCGGCGGTCGAGAAGGCGGCGGGCGAGAAGGCGGCAGCTGAGAAGGCGGCAGCTGAGAAGGAGGCAGCTGAGAAGGCGGCAGCTGAGAAGGCGGCGGCTGACAAGGCGGCAGCGGAGAAGGCGGCAGCGGAGAAGGCGGCAGCGGAGAAGGCGGCAGCGGAGAAGGCGGCAGCGGAGAAGGAGGCAGAGGAGAAGGCGGCAGCTGAGAAGGCGGCAGCTGAGAAGGCGGCGGCCGACAAGGCGGCAGCTGAGGTCGCAGCGAAAAAACAGGCTGATGCGGAACGTAAGAAACTCGAGGCGCGTGAGAAGGCAGAAGAACGACGGCTTGCGGCCGAAAAGAAATCAGAAGAACGACGTTTAGCTGCTGCAGCTAAGGCTGAAAAGAAGCGTATTGCGGCGGAAGAACGTGCCGAACGTAAGCGGATCGCCGCCGAGAAGAAGGCAGAAAAAAAACGGCTCGCAGAAGAAAAACGTGCACGGGAAAAAGCTGAAAGGCAGGCGCGGGCAGCTGAGCGGAAAGCGAAAAAGGAAGAAGAAAAGCGAGCGCGTGACGAGGCCCGTGCGAAGCGCGCTGCAGAGAAAGAAGAGAAACGAAGAGCGGCAGCCGAAAAGAAAGAAGCGGAGCTCGCTGCCGCTCGCGCCAAGGCCCGTGACGCTGAAGCCAATCAGCTCGCGTCGGGCATACTAGCATGTCCACGTGGTATGCGCTTGATTCGAACAGCACGCTTCCCAAAAAAGGCGATTAAGCTCGGAAAGATCGTGACCGCTGAGGGCATTGCTCTGGCGCGCTCGGGCAAAGCCTATTGCATCGATACCCACGAATACCCCGGCGCAGGGTCTCGCCCGCGTGTGAATGTGACCTTTAACGGTGCTCAGGCGCTGTGCGCCAAGGCGGGCAAACGTCTTTGTACAGATCGTGAATGGTCGACGGGCTGTTACGGGCGTGGAGGCGGTCGATATCCATACGGTAAGACATTCAAGGGCGGACATTGTAACACCGAGACAGCAGATGGCAGCGAAGGGACCCTCAAGGCCACCGGTCGATACAAGCGCTGCCGCTCGGCATGGGGCCTCTACGACATGAGTGGTAACGTCGCAGAATGGACGGCGAGCAAACGCGTCCGAGGTGGCGATTATGCATCCGACGAAGATGACGCTGCGTGCTCCGCCGGCGGCGGGCGTTCACCAGGGACGAGTCGGGGGAATATCGGTTTTCGTTGTTGCAAAGGCTTCACGGACTAGTGGGCCTCACGCTCATTCGCTTGAAGATACCATCAGCCCCGGCGTAGGCGTTGCCGTCGCCAACTTTGAATCGCAAATCCAGCGTGTTGCAGGCCGTCTAGGGTGATTTAAGATTCGGTACGGTTGCGTCCTTTGGCGCGGGTGATGGAGCCCCTGGCTGTCCGTGCCGCTGCTGACCTTTTTGCCTACAGACATCTGCTTCGGCACTCGATAGATTCTGCGCCAAGCGGTGTCTCGAGGCTCGTTTCGTTTGAGCAAGTGCTTCGTATCCTGTGGCGAGTCGTTCATGCAATTTTTCGTTGAACCGAATCGCATCATTTGCAAACAGAAGGACCGCGTTCGGCTCGGCTCGAAGTGCCTGAATTTGGCGTCGCAGGCTAAGACGTTGCTGAACGCTCAATCGTTTGCGCCCTTGGCCAAAGTACTGCTCAAGCCGCTTTCGAACCAAATTCATATCAGCTTCCAGCCGCTTCAGCTGTGACGCCGGAAGTGGCTTTGCCAACGGGGGCGCAGCGATGTGTCGTTTGAGCCGTTGCGCAGCATCACGGACCGCATGATCCCTCGATGGGACTGCAAATGTGGCGAAGGCACCAAGCCAAACGCAACAGAATATGCAACAGTAATACAGGTTGGTAAATCGGTACACCACCACCAGAGGATTGCATGGGCAGAGCGTCTCACAAAAGGCTTTTCATCGGAATCAGTGTTTTCCTCTGGGTTGCCGCAATTGACGCACGGGCGGCGCCACAGGATGGTACCGAGAGTATACGCATCCAGATAACGGGAACGGCTGTGCCCTATCGAGAAGTGCTCTATGCTCTTGAGAAGGCGTCGGACATCTTTACCTTTCGGGTGCGGCGGACGCCCTACACGCACGGACGAACCACAGAAGAAGTGGTCTTGTTGACACGATCTGAGTGGACACGCCTCATCACCCCCTTAGGTGAGTTCGCACCGTCGAAGCGTCCAAAACGAGGAGCCGGTGAGGTTGTGTATACAGTACAGCATCGGACGGCCACAGAAAGACGGAGATGGATTTGGGATGAAGCGCTGATGGGGGCTCAACGTGATGCGAATGCTTGGTTGAGAACGATCCGTAAGTTCGCTGCGACGCGTTTGAAGCCAGTCACCTATTGGGACGATGAAATCGAGCATGATGCATCGGGGCTTTTGTTGGTGTCTTCTCAACCCAATGCGTGTCTCATGGTCAACTCGATTCCACTCGGCTTTTCCGAGTCGTACCGTTCGCTGCGAGTGTCTTCGGGTACCCACAAAGTGGTCTTTTTGAGGACGGATAACGGGAGCTCTTGGCCTTATTCTGTCCAGGTCAAATCGGGGTTGACGACCCGTCTCGAGGTTGAACTGCGTTAATCACCAATCATCCGCTTAAATCTGACCATCTGTGGCAGTTATGAAAGCTCTGATGTGGGCCGTGCCATTTGCATTCATGGCTGTTTAACCTATCCCTACGAGCGACCCCCAGCGCCGAGGGCTCACAGACACAAAAAAACACTGGAATTAGGCTTGGATTAAGCATGGCTTGGTTGTACTTCTAGGCGATCCGGGCTAGTGTCCGACGAATCCCGATTTTGGAGTCGTTGCCATGAGAATGATCTACGCCATACTCTTTGCCGGGTCGCTGTGCGTTGGTTGCGGCGCTAAGCCGAAACCTGTTGAACCGCCGGCGCCGCCTCCAGCGAAAGCTGCACCGCAGCCGGATCCTTGTGAGAATCGCGTTATCGATCCTGCCGATAACCCCGATGCGGAGAGTGGGGCTGCCGTCACCAATCCGTCCCCGTCCATTGAAGGCTAGTCTTTGACCCGATGGTGATGACCGACCCAAATCGGGCGGCGCTGTTCTCTTTACGTTTGGAGCAGGGTGTCGGCCGCCTCGTTTTGTCCGACCGACGCATCGCCGATGTTTTGGTGATAGATGAAATGCGTCTGGGCCTCGCGGAGCTACCAGCCAAACTTGACTTGGCGGGTGGTGTAGAGCGCTTTCGTCATCAGCGGACTCGGCTCGAGCGACTCGTCGTTCATATTGATGACCACGACCTAAGCACCTACCTCGAGAACTGGTTGGGGGACGGGTTTTTCAAGAATTTGGAGTTGAGGGCGGTCGACGGAGATATCGTTCTCATCGGTGAAGCGGGCGAATCAGGGGCTCCCTTCCTCTTTCGGGGCCGGCTTGAGAGTGCGGCTGTTGGTGAACGACGCGCCGCGATTTTAAGTGTATACGAAGCGCGCGTGTACAGCCCAGCCGAACTGTCGGCGCCTCAGCTGGTTAATCGGTTTCTCACTCAGATGAATTTGAGTGCCGACCAAGAGGCACTCACGCTCGTCTCATTTGACCCCGTGATGGCTTTACTCGATGAAGTGGCCGCCGAACTCGGCTGGAAATTGCCAGATCATAGCGACCTAAAGATAACTCATATCGATGTCAATGCAGGTCAGATACGCTTAATCTGTGACCTGAGTCGTCCTGCGGCACTCGGGCCGCGGAGAGTGGATGCAGCGCTCGAGCATTCAGCAAGAGCACGACGCTTTTTGGCAGATTACGAAGCGAAACAGCTGTACAGCAATACCGAAGCGATGATTCAACAGGGGCGTTTAGAACGCGCCGCCCGCCACTATGACCGACAGTGCGAACTGCATCCCGAAAACTTGTTTTTGACCACGCGACTCATGCAACTTCAACTCGTTGCACCGAATATGCTTCCCGATGCAGCCGAGACAGCGAGCCGTCGCCTGCTTAAATACGAAAACGATACAGATGCTCTGCTGACGCTGGCAAACGTGCACTGGCAACGACAGCAGTTTGAGCGGGCGGCAGAGGTTCTCGAGCAGGTGGCTGATGCAGCCGAGAGACGAGGGGACCAGCTTGAGGCAGCACAGGCCCGATGTGCGCTCGCCGAGGCATTAAGTGATATCAACCCCGAGCGCGCCTTGGATGCACTTCAATCGGCTTTAGGGCTGAGGCGTGGTCTCGTCGGTGCGCGTCTTAAGCTCGCTGAATTGCAGTCACGGGCTGGTGATTGGAGCGCAGCGCTGAAGACACGAGAGAGCGTGCTCGGGAGCGAAACCGACCCAGAACGCCGTGCTGAACTACTCGTCGAACTCGGGCACGTCGCGCTGCAACAGATTGACGATGGTCAGACAGCACTGGGGTTTTATGAGCGCGCCTTAAATGAAACTCCGGGGCGGATTTCAGCGATGCTCGGTCTTGCCGATGCTTACGAGCATGATGGTGACTTTTTGAGCGCCGTGCGTACGCTTGACCGCGCTTCGAGACTCCTGCAAGAACGCGGACAAAATGAACAAGCGGCAGATGTGATCGTTCGGCTTGGGCAACTTTGGACAAATGAGCCCGGTGATGGAATTACCACTGCGTCCCTCCGGTTTCGACAAGCCCTCATGCTGGTCCCGGGACATGCGGGCGCTCTGTTTGGCCTATCTGATGTGGCTGTGATCGAGGGAGACCTGGCACGAGCGCGGTCCGCACTCGAGGAATTACTCCGCGCGTCCGACGACGGACGCGTCTCGGTGGATAAGCATGGGCTGTATCTTCGTCTCGGTGACATCTTGACTCAGCAGGGCGAAGAGAGCCGGCTGGCGATCGTCTACTATCAGAAAGCATGCGATGGCTCGTGGGATATCGCGCGGCGGGCATTTACTGCCCTCGAAATGGCACATACCGAGTCGGAGAGTTGGGGCGATGTTGCCAGAACTCTCGAGATGAGTTTGCTGCGCAGCGATAACGATGAAGACCGGGTTGAGCGGCTATGTCGGCTCGCAGACATCGTGTCTGAACGGCATGGTGATATTGAACGATCTATCGAGCTTCTTGAGCTTGCGTTTGCTTCGATGCCGAGACACATCGAACTCCTAGAGCGACTGACGGTGCTCTACCGCAAGGGAGAACGCCTGTCGGAGCTGTCTAAAGCCCTTGGTCAGTTAGCCGAGCTTGAGATGAATCCAGAGCGACTTGCCTCGATTTATCTTGAGCAGGCTGAATTGCTCAGCACGTCGCTTAATGAAGTCGACGCCGCTGCAGAATCATATGCAAAGGCGCTTACTTGCCAGCCGCAAAGTATCGTCGCAATCGATGGTCTGATCGATATTACTCGGGAGCGTGAACGCTTCGGAGAATTGGCTGCTTTACTGCAGCGTCGGATCGAACTCACAGCGGACGCAACGGCAGCAAACTTTGCTTTCGAATTGGGACAGGTTCTCTCGCGACAATTACAGCGGCCCGTGGAAGCTATCGACCATTTACAGGTAGCGACGCAGGCCAACCCGAGAGCGACTCACGTCGCCCGACTCTTAGCCGACCTTTATTACGAAGCCGACCGTTTTGATTTGGCTCAAAATGAATACCGGAGGCTGAGAGAGCTTTACGAGAGCGACGGCTATGATGAGCCTGTGGCACCGTTTTTAGTCCGCATCGCAGAGGTTTCCAGCGGCTTGGGCCGCCATGAGGATGCGAGTGACCTGATCAGAGAAGCTGCAGATCGAGAACCCGATCGGATCGACACGTATACGCGTGGCCAAGAACTCATATTAAACCACGGCAGTTTAGAGGACGTGGTTTCGCTCTTGCGCTATGGCTTGGAGCGGGCCGGGCAGCCACCGACTCGTATCTACTTATGCTCCAGACTCGGTCGGATTCTGTGGCGCGAACAACGTAAGCCGAAGGAAGCGCAGGTCGTCCTCAATGAAGCGGCCTTATACGATCAGGATGACAGAGATGTGCGACGCATGCGCATCGAGATCGCGACAGCGCTCGATGACTGGGGTGAGGTAGCGGAGTTGTTGAAGCTTCAGCTGCAGTCCGCGGCAGAGGTAGAGAGACCTGCCATCCTCGTGAGCCTCGCAAAATTGGCGTATGACGAATTGGATAGAATCGACGAAGGCTTACAGTTTGCCCGCGCTGCGCTGTCCGAGTCTCAGGACTACATTCCGGCGCTCTCACTTATCGCTGATAGAAGTTTTCGAAACCGGCAATGGGCGCTAGCCCGCGAGGCCCTCGAGCACCTTTTGGAGTTGGAGGGCGTACACGCGCGAAGTGATGACCGCCTACGTTTGGCGGTCTCCTTACTCGAACTTGGGCATACGGAGGCGGCATTTGACGGTCTTCGGCGCTTGCGTAACGAGGGGTCGTTTGTGCCTGAACTTGTTCCAATGTTGGCAAAGGCGAGCGTCACTCTCGGAAAAAACAAGGTCCTCGCAACACTAGTCAACGATTTGGTGGATGATGCCTTTGCAGTGGAACCGGCGCTACTCACCGATGTCGTGGCTGCTTTGAGTGCAGAAGAGGAGACGATGTCGGCGGCACGCATACTTGAGGCTGCCTTGATCTCGATGGAGATCATTGAGTCCGAGGTGGTGGCAGATGAAGCCGCTTCGGAACTTAGTGAGGCTAATCGGGCCGTGACGATGCCACTGCCGTCGTTGCCGTCGAAGATTAAAGCGACTGGTGACGTCACCCGCCCACTCAATCTTGAAACCGAACCTGATGTTGGTCTATCAGCAACTGCGTCCGAGTCCGAGACTGAGTCAACAGCCCAGGCTGATGACGCATTCGATGCGACGCTTGCTGAACTCGCTGATGTCTACGCGTCCGATGATGATGAGCTGCCACCCTTGGCGTCGAGGCGGGTACCTGCCGCCGAAGAAGTGCTCGACCCAGCCATTGCGGCGGCGCGTCTCGAGGCTGCATTGAGTGCTGCAGCGCTGGACTCAGAGCGTGCTGCCATTGCCCTCGAACTCGCCGAACTCACGCGTGACCGGTTGCACAATCCCGATGGTGCTGTGTCAATTTTTGAGCAGAGCATGGGGTTTGCGGATCCTGGTGACGATGTGTGGGATGAAGCCAATGAAGCACTCGGTGACTTATTCGCGATTCGGGAGGATTGGCTTCGTCTACTCGATGTATATGAGCTACGTTTATCCATTCCGAATGTTGATCAGCCAAGCATTCATCTGCAACGGGCCTCGGTGCTCAACACCCTGGAACGATTTGAAGATGCGCGCGCCGCCTGCGAACTCGCGCTGCCATCCGGTGACCGAGCCAGGGAGTTATTGGTTACGATTCTGGAGCGTCTAGAAGATTGGGATGCCATCGTAGAGTTGCTTCTCGCAGATGTCTCGGACCTAGGAAAGCGCGACCAAGGATACCGGCATTGGCGAGCGGCTGATATTCTACGAGAGCCTCAGCCGCAAAGAGCGCTGATCCACCTGCGTCAAGCGGCTCAGCTGTTGGAGGACGAAGAGCTTGGTCGGGAATTTAGCACACTCGCTCGTTTGGTCGGTACCAACGAGGACCAGTGTGAGGCGCTGTGCTATCAAGCCGATCTTCTAGGTGAGACAACTTCAGCGGCGGTGCGTCGATCAAGTTTGCTCCTTGAGGCCGCTCGTCTTCTATCCGACGGCGACGACCTGGAACGCGTTCGACTCCTATTGGAAGATAGTTTGGCATCATGGCCTGAGAACGTCGACGCGGTCGTTGCACTTGGTCGATGTCTAGAGCAGCTTGGTGATTCTGACGCCTTGTTTGACCTGCTCGAAATTGAAATGACGCTGTTGTTGCCTGGGACGCGGCGTGGTCTCACGGCTCTAAGGCTTGCAGACCTAGGCCTGAAGCTCGGGCGTGAGCAGGGCACCGTGGACAAGTACCTGAGTATCGCGAAGGGTGACCTCGAAGGGACATCATATGAGGAACGTCTACCAACGCCAGGGACCATCGAGCGGGGTGAGCGACCGGTCGCTGCCGTCGTTGCGGCGTACGTCGAACGCGCACACGAGATGTTTGATGGCGGCCAGGATGTATCTGAGATTGTCAAGATTCTGGAAGATGCACTGGGGCTTGAACCCACCCATGATGAGGCTTATTTGTTGCTCGCTGAGGTCTATCGAACAACCTCGATGATTCCTGAGTTACACGCGGTGCTGGAGCGTCATGCCAGCGCCGCAGGAGATGTGCCGATTCGCGCCCAGTTGCGATTTGAACGCGGGCAGCTGTTTCTGCAAGGCGTCGGGCAGAAAGACAAAGCGATGCAGCAACTCATTCATGTACTTGCAGATGAGGCCGCGACGTTCGAGCTGTTACAGACCGCAGTCACCGCACTTCTGGCGATGGAGGGTGGCTTTTCGCAAGCAGAGCAATGCAGAACGCTGCTCGACGAGCGTATCGGGCGCACAGAGAGTGACGCCGAGAGAGCTCGTTTACTCGTACTTAGGGCGCGCATCTCTTCCAACCAAGGCGCCGATGATGCAGGCCTCGAGGCCGCTTACCTTGAGGCATTGGCACTGAACGCCGACTACGGACCTGCGCTGTTAGGCCTCGCTCAGCTTATGCGAGCCCGTGGTGATGACCAGTCCGCGTTTGGTTACTTTGCCCGATTGCTTGAAGGCTCAACAGGGGATGTCGATGAGCCGATGCGTCTTCTCGCCCTCAATGCATTGATCGCCTTGATGCACGCCCTCGGCCGGGCGCACGAAGTGGGAGATTTTATCGTCGACCTGAGTGAACGTTTTCCGGCCGATGAAGCGCTACAGCAGCGTATCCAAGAGTACTTGGAGGTTGAGTGATGTCGTTATCATTGGCGCCATCGATTGAGCCACTCTATGACCGAGCCGCTCGACCGCTCAAATATCTGCGAATCTCATTGACCGATCGCTGTAACTATCGCTGCAGCTACTGTATGCCGCCCACGGGCTGGCCTGCAACGGACCGTGAGGCGCTTCTAACCCTTGAGGAGATTGCGCGACTTGTCAGCCTATTCGCGCAAAGGGGTGTCGAGAAGATTCGACTCACTGGGGGAGAGCCGCTCCTGCGCAAGGGGATTGTGCAGCTCGTCGAGTGGATCGCCGCCGAGCCAGGTATCAAAGAGATAGCGATGACAACAAATGGTCATGCGCTTGCCCGCTTCGCGCCCGCTCTCTGGCGGAGTGGCTTGACCAAACTCACGGTCAGCTTAGATTCATTTGAGCCGGACACCTTCAGGGACGCGACCGGAGGTCATCTCGCTGAGGTCTTGCAGGGCCTAGAGACAGCGAAGGACGTTGGTTTTTCTGATATCAGCCTAAACGTTGTGGCGATGAGACGGGTCAACGCGGGCCAGCTTGCAGATATCGCTCAGCGTTCGTGGGCCTTGGGCTGTACGCCGCGCTTCATTGAATTGATGCCGATCGGCGGTTTGAAATCGCAAAGTCGTTCGGAGCGATACACCTACAATGAGATCCTGACCGAGTTGTCTGCTATCTTTGCCTTGGAACAGGTAACTCAGTGCACGAAGACTGCAGGCCCCGCACAGTATTGGCGGGTAAAGACGGGGCCGCATCGAAATCGCCTACTGGGGACAATTAGCCCGATGTCGGATGTCCACTTTTGTGAAACTTGCAATCGGGCGCGACTTACAGCTCGAGGTGGTTTTCGCCCGTGTTTGGCGAATGATGAAGAGGTATCACTTTTGCATGCAATACGTTCAGGCGAGTCCGATCACCAATTACTTGAACGGATCAAGTCGGGCTTAATGGGTAAATTGGATGCCCATCGGATGGTGGATGGAACGTTTATTCCGGTGACCGCGATGACAGGGATTGGCGGTTGAGCCAGAAGGATTGAAAGTGCATTAATCTCTTGCAACGGATTGGCATTTTCAATCATCGATACGGTAGATTTGACTTTTGACTAGAAGTCCAGTGGTAATCACCTAGATTATCGTTGGTAAAGGGTGTGAATCAAAATGGAAGAACAAGAGCCGATAACAGGTAAAAAGCGTCTCCGCTGGGTCGTTTTGTTAATGGTCGCTGTGGGTGGATTCTACATCTTTATCAACAGCGCGATGGAGGGCGGGGTCTATTATCTGACGGTTGACCAAGCCATGGCTCAGCCACCGACCTCGAAACGGGCGATCCGAATCAAAGGTAATGTGGTGAAAGGCAGCTATGCCAACCTAGATGGGAAATCGAGCCACAAGTTCGCCATCGAAAGTGGTACTGCGTCCACCATCGCCGTCGCCTTCGCGGGTGCGCTGCCCGATATGTTCAAAGAGGGCAGCGAGGTGATCGTCACAGGGACACGTGATAGCACTGGGACTTTAGTGGCGACGGAGCTGTCTGCGAAGTGCCCGTCGAAGTACGAAGGTGGTATCAGTGAGCAGGCGCGTGAGCGCATGGGCAATAAGTGAAGCGAGAGTAACTAGACAGTGATTGATCCAAATCAGTTAGGTAGTTTTCTTCTATATCTAGCGATGGTGCTCACGGCGTTCTCAGCGACGGCGAGCGTTGTCGGTCGCTACCGCGCCGACGGGCGTCTCATGATCGCCGGTGAGCGTGCGGGCTATGCGTTGTGTGCAGTCCTGGTATGTGCATCGTTTATCTTGGTGCACAGCTTTTTGGACCATGACTACGCAAACAAGTATGTACAGCGCTACTCCGACAACAATATGCCATGGTATTACCTAGTGGCAGCGTTCTGGGGAGGTCAGGCCGGGTCATTGATGTTTTGGTCGCTCGTGCTCGCCGTCATCACAGCGATTGTGATCTGGCAAAACCGCGACCAGAACAGAGATATCTTACCGACCGTGATCGCGACGCTGATGGTCGTTCAGGCGTTTTTCCTCCTGCTGATGATCGCCGAAGCGAACCCGTTCGCGACATTTCGGGTAAATGAGCCCCCGATCAACGGCAACGGGCTCGAACCGCTCCTACAAAATCCGGCGATGACGTTCCATCCGCCGAGTATCCTCAGCGGCTACATTTGGTTTACAGTGCCGTTTGCTTTTGCAGTTGCGGCGATGATTCACAAACGGCTTAACGACTCTTGGATCAGGACCACACGTCGATACGCAGTGGTCTCTTGGGGCTTTTTGTCGATCGGCAATCTATTCGGCGGGATGTGGGCCTATCAAGAACTCGGCTGGGGTGGGTTTTGGGGCTGGGACCCGGTAGAGAATGCGTCGCTTATGCCCTGGTTCACGGCGACGGCCTACCTGCATTCAGTGATGATTCAGGAACGCCGAGGCATGTTGAAGGTTTGGAACATCGCACTGGTGTTTCTCACGTACTTCCTCACGGTCTTTGGCACTTTCCTGACGCGCTCTGGACTCATCGACTCGGTTCACACTTTCGCCCAGAGCGATATTGGCGACTATTTCGTGGTCGCGCTGAGCGTCTTGGCGGCTTTCTGCATCATCCTACTCGTGGTCCGAGTCGCCGACGGTTCGTTGAAGAGTAAAGCAGACATCGACAGTATCGCGAGTCGAGAGGGTGTCTTTCTCTTGAATAACTTGCTGCTCTTGGGCTGCATGGGGGTGGTCATGTTTGGCACCCTCGGGTCTAAGATCAGCGCTTATTTCTGGCAAGAGACGACCTACACCCCGTCATGGTTCAATGCTTGGATGGTGCCCGGTGGGCTCGCGTTGATCGTTCTGATGGGTATCGGTCCGCTGATTCCCTGGCGTAAAGTCACGCTGAAGAGTTTGAGAAAGAATTTCTTGGTGCCCACGGTTGTCTCTCTCGTCGCCACGGGCCTCATCTATGCGGTCGATGCATACCATCTACAAGAGCATGTGGCAGCGACGCACGTACCGTTCGGCGAGGTTCCACTGGGCCGCATACCGCTGGTCGCTGAGCTGACGGGCATCTATGCGTTGATCGGTTTTTTCGGTGTTTTCTTCGTCACATACACGCTTCTCGTTGAGTTTCATCGCGGCGCGCGCATTCGTGGAAAAAATGCGAAGGAATCCTATGGCAAGGCGGTCCTTGGGCTGCTGGTGAAGCAGAAACGCCGGTACGGTGGCTATCTGACACACCTTGGCTTTGCAGGCTTGTTCTTGGGCTTTATCGGAACAGGTCTTAAGACGGAGCAAGACCTCAAGTTTAATGCCATTGGTCAGACGCATACCATCGAAGGACATCAGCTCACGTACCTTGGTATGAAGAAGTTCTCCAGCCGTGAATATGCAGAAGATTTTACCCAATTCAAGCTCGCGCGAGTGAACGCAGACGGAAGCGTGGGTGATGACCTGGGTGTGTTGAGTCCCTCACGAAGGCGCTACCATGGCGCTAATGTACGCTTGTCGAGGACGACGACAGAAAAAGATGAGATCTTTCTTCTCAAAGGAAATGTTTATCTGTCACTGACGGCCTACGATCCCGCTGCTGGCAGCTGGGCTGAGGTCAAGGCTCACTTTAATCCCATGTTGATTTTTATGTGGCTGGGCGGCGCGTTACTGCTTGTCGGCGTTGCCTTTACGCTCTGGCCGGACCCGAATCCATATCCGGTCTACACCGCCGCAACCAAACGACGTCGAAAGCAGGTCGCAGGGGAAGTCGCTGCGGCAGGTGCGGCAGGCGTCACGGCCAATGCCCGAGTGGGAGACTCGTAAGTTGATCCTTTCGGTTGCCATAGCAACAGCCATCTTTGCGACCTACTGGCTTTATATGTCCCTGCGTCCGCTGGGCGAAGAAGGCACAGTATCCGCTGCCGATTGGGCGCGTTTAGAGGACGACTCGACCGAGCTGCTCGCCAAGCGTGACCGACTCGTGGAAGAACTCCGCGATATCGAGTTTGAGGCCGCCATGGATAAGGTGGATGGTGCGGATCTAGCTGCGCTTAAAGAGCGTTACGAGTTGGCCGCCGTCGATGTGATGGGCGAACTCGAAGACGAGGTGAATCAATACATGGACCGGATCGAAGCCGATATGGGTGGTTTATCGTCTAAGAAACGCGGGGGGAGATAATGCGTCGGTACTTAGGCGGACTCGTCGCCTGCAGCGTCCTCGCGTTCGGGTCGCTTGCCTATGGGCAACCTTACCAAGCACCGAGCGGGGAGTCCGCCGGAAAACCGAAGGGGCCGATGCCCTTCATGGCAGCGATGAAACGCCATGATATGACTTTGGTGATCTCTCGAGAGGGGGACAACGGTCAGGCTTTACGTGTGGCGGCCGGTACAGCGGTTGGCATTCGGGTCTACCGAGGTGGTGGCTCACCGAAAGATTATACAGCAAAGACCGACGCAAACGGTGTGGCGGTGGTCAAAGGGGTGCCTTCTAATCCCATGATTCAGCAAATGCTGAAATATGAGGCCTTCGTCGATCTAGACGGTGCACGACATCCCTTCGAGCTTAATGGAATTCCTTCGGACGGTGCTGAAGTGGAACTCACCGTCCGCCGCGTCGTAGCAGGAGATACAAGCCAACTCAGTGTTGGACACGAGATCGATCTTACTGCCGATGAAGATTCAATCGTGGTTCGACATGTCATGAGACTGACAAATCATGGCGCAACGGCTGTGAACTTGAGCGCGTTGCCGGGTGGGGGATTGTCGCTCTCGGCGCCCGAAGGGGCAAAAAGCCTCGAGACACATCAAAATGAAAAGAGCATCGAAGTGCGAGGCACGGCGATCGTGTATCGGGGGATCGTGAACCCAGGGCAGCAAAACACGAAGAGAATCTTGTTCTTCTACACGATCCCCTACAAGTCAGAGGTTTTCCAGTGGAGCCAATCGCTACCTGTCAAGACGGTGTCAGCGACGGTATCTGCGCCGCAACACAAATTGCGGGCGCAGCGCGTGGCGATTCCCATGGACTTCAAGGTTGAGAAGACGGTTGGGTCAGTTGACCTCGTGGAGCAGCGTGGCGGCATGAGTTGGAAAGTGATGCGCGCACCGGACCTAAACCTCGCACCGCAAACACCATTACGCTTCAAGGTGACGGGGGTACCCGTCGCGAGCAGCATGCCTGAGTATTTATTGGTATCGGCCATCGCTCTAGTGGTTCTCATCATTCTGTTCGGCTTTCGCAGACCGGGGGAGTCAGAAGGTTTAGTCTTGTCCCTCTCGCATTTGGAGACCGAGCGCGACCAGTTACTCAAGGTTTTAGAGCGAATGCGGAGAGCTCACGATAAGGGGCGGATGCCTGGCCCACGTTTTGAGCGTGAGAAGGAAGTCATTATGGCACGCCTCGTGTCGCTTTACCGCGCAATCGATAAGCACCGAGCCTCGTAACGGCATGCTGCAGCAGGTCAGGACTGAGGGGCTTTCTCGTGCCTACGAAGATGAATATGCTCTTGTTGGGTTGAACGCCACCTTTCAGGCCGGTACGACCACAGCGATCCTCGGTCCCAATGGTGCCGGTAAATCGACTCTCTTAAATCTTTTGACCTTGCTGATGCGGCCCACAGAAGGCGCGGTCTTCTTCGACGATGTAATCGCTGACGCTGGGCAGCCTAAACAACGTGCGCTCATCGGTTATGTGGGGCATCGCACCATGCTCTACCGCAGTCTTTCTGGTCGAGAGAATCTCGCTTTCTTCGCGCGTTTGTATGGCCTCGAAGACCGTGGTGACCGTATCGATGACTTGCTCCAACGCGTGGGTCTCTCCGACGATGGGCACCGGCCGGTTTCAGAGTACAGTCGAGGTATGGCGCAACGACTGACACTCGCGAGGGCTTTGCTACCGAAGCCAGCCTTACTGTTGCTCGATGAACCCTTTACAGGGCTCGATCAAAACGGCCTCGCCATCGCCGAGCAGCTGCTCCAAGAGGAGCGAGAACGCGGGGGCATTACGCTGCTCGTGAGTCACGACCTGGCGACAACATCGCGTGTCGCGGACCGTTGTCTCATCCTTAAACGGGGTCGATTACAATACGATGGAATGCCCAACGACAGTATCGAGCAGACCTATCGCGACGCAGTCCACGTGGAGCCTCGCTAATGCATGTCCCCGGATTTCTAGCGACATTCAAGACCATCGTCGTCAACGACATCATGGCGGAGGTTCGCTCCAAGCAAAACCTGGTGACGCTGACTTTGTTTGGCGTCGTGCTCGCTCATATCTTTGCCTTTGGATTCACCAATGATGCGACAACAAATCAGCGTATCTTTCCAGGGGTTCTGTGGGGATGTGTTTTTTTTACAGCCGCTCTCGGTGTTGGCAGAACCTTCGCTCGTGAGGCGGAAGAGGGTGCTTTCACAGCACTCGTCCTGTCTCCGGGCGACCGAGCGGGGCTGCTCGTCGCCAAAATGGTCGTCAACTGCCTTCTAAGTTTTGTAACGGTGGTTGTGGTTTTCCCATTATTGGTGATGCTCTTGGATGTAAAGCTCATCGATCCAGACGGCTTGCCTGTGACTGGGATTATTTGCGCACAGCTTGGTAGTGGGCTCGTTGGTTTCTCTGTCGTTGCAACACCCCTGGCGGTGATGGCGGTCAATGCTCGATTCGCCGAGGTCTTGCTGCCGTTGATTATTTTTCCGATGGTCACGCCGATTCTCATCGCCGGTGTGAGTGGCACCGGTATTGCGCTTGGTACAGTGGTTGGCGATTCGACCATACCTTGGTTACAATTCACCTGGGCTTTCGCATTGCTCTTCGGAGTCCTCGGAGTGATCTTGTTTGAACACATGGTGGCTGAATGAAACAGTTTCAAATATTTAGTGTGCTCGGCTTAGCCGGACTTTTCGTAGCTCATTATCTGGTGTTTATTTATGCACCTATGGAGGTAGAGATGCGCGCAGCACAGCGTATTTTCTATTTTCATGTGCCAAGCGCTTGGCTCTGTTTTCTAGGGTTTATCGTCTGCTTTGGGGCGAGTATTGGCTATTTGGTCAATCGCAAGGCGAAGTACGACCTATTTGCGTATGCCGCAGCAGAAGTCGGCTTACTCTTCGGCGCGATCGTACTGACCACGGGCCCACTCTGGGCGCGAGCAACTTGGGGCGTGTGGTGGCGTTGGGAGCCTCGTCTGACCAGCATGGCGCTACTCGTGTTAATCTTTGCAGGCTATTGGGTTCTTCGAACGTTCGGTGGCCGCAGCGATGGTGTTCGCAAGTTCGCAGCCGTGCTGGCTGTATTTGGTACGCCAAATATTTTCTTTGTCCATTACGCGGTCAAGAAGTGGAAAGGGGACCACCCCGATAATGTCCAGCTCGATCCGGAAATGCGAGTCGTTCTCTACAGCTGCCTTGGCATTCTGATGATTGTGTTTTGGCTATTGCTCGTTAACCGCTATCGTGCACACCGTGACCTAGCGGTTGTCGGTGCGCTCAAGCGTCGGCTGAGTCGTCTTTGAGCGAGATTAAAGGAATCAAGATGAAAAGAATGTTGGCAAAGATAGCTTTGATTACAGTCCTCTCGAGTGGGCTGGCCGTCGCGCAGGAGGGACCGGCATCTACAGCTAAGCCTGTAGGAGCAGATGCGACCAAGCCAGTACTTCAGCAGCCAAATCAGGCGAATAGAGCGGCTGTCATCAACCAGTTTAAAGCTGCAGAAGCGCGTACCGAAGAGTTGCGTTACAAGCACCTGTGGATCGCCTACTCGATGGTCTGGATTCTGGTTTTTGTGTTCGTATTGAGGACATGGAAACTCAACAACACCACCACCGCTGAGCTCGACAGTCTCAAACGTCGCTTGGCCAAACTGGAGGCGGATGATGGGGCCTGAGGAGCTATTATCAGCGCCCCCGATCACTCACTTTGTCTATATCCCTTTCATCCTCTTGATCGGCGGGGTGATCGGGTTCGTTGTTGGTAGAAAAGTCGGAGCGAGGGATGGTGAGGTCGATTACCTGACCCGAGTCGATGATGACCTGCTCGATGACTGATTGGCGTTTGTGCCAGGTAAGCCCACGAAGACTGCCGTCCGCCTTGGCTTTGCTCTGCCTTCTTGGGGCAACACCCTCAAGCGCAAAGCCAGCACATCACTGGACCAAAATATCCATTCCCAATCAGAAAACGCTGACAGAGTCACCGAAGCTCGACGATAATCTCCCGCAGACGCGTCTCAAGCATGCCGATGGTTGGCTCGCATCCAAGACAAAAGTTTTTGAACGGCGCGTGGCCCAACTGAAACGCGCTATGGCCCTGTATCGACTCGAACAGTGGGCAGCGTCGGCGAAAGCCTTCGACCTCGTCAGCACCCGCATCGCCAATCAAGCGGGCAGCCTATATTTTGGTGCACACGCTCATTTTAAAGCGAAGAACTATAGAAAGGCCGTCAAGCGCGTGCGCCGGTTACTCAAGAGACATCCACGGTCATATTGGAGCCCTCATAGCCGCCTCCTCTTGGCTGAATGCTACGCGGCGCTTGGGCAGGGGAGGCGGTCCATTAAGTTATTGCGATCGGTCATCAAGAACATGCCTGACATGCCAGAGCCCGTTCGAGTCTATACCTTGCTCGCTCAGACTTACGAGCAAACAAAGCAATTTAAGAAGGCTGCTTATTGGTATGAGGCTCTCTCTTTGAAGTACCCGGCTGAAGCCGCGAGCCAGAACGCTCTAAAGCGACACGATGAACTGGTCAAAGAGCATGCCCTTGTGCCGCCATTGCATGATGACGGAACCTATTTGGATACAGGCATCGATCTTCGAAAGCGGAAGTTCTTCGATGCAGCCATTGAGCAACTCACCAAGGTGCTAAATTCTAAGACCGCGACGGCCGAACAGAAATGGGAGGCAGCCTATCAGCGGGCCCGCACTTTCTTTCAGCAGGAGAAGTATGAGCGCGCCCTCGAATCACTCAATGCGCTGTCTCCACCGGCCCGCAAGTCGCGCATCAAATACGTCAACACGTGGCGGTCACGCAGTCTCAGTGCCTTAAATCGGCCGCTCGAGGCGGAGCGTGTCTACCTATCCAGTTTTAAATCGGGCCGACTCACGGCAAAGGAGCATTCCCGTGTATTCTGGTTGCTCATGCATCATGGGTTGTACGAGAAGGCGAAGAAGCGTTTAGGTAAATGGTCCAAGGCGAAACGTAAGAAAGGGCATATGGACTTTTTCTGGGATGCCTGGTTGACCTACCGAGATGGCCAGTATGCGCTGGCTGAGCGGAAATTTTCGCGTCTGAAGAGTCGTCGCCGTGCTGAGCAGGCACGTGCGGCATACTGGAGCGCGCGCAGCGCATCGAATCAAGGTGCGCTGGACCGAGCCAAGGCTAAGTACCAGGCCCTCTTAGTTGCGTATCCTCGAACTTACTATGCCTATCAGGCGAGCGCGCGGCTTGAGACGCTTAAGACGAACTCCAAGCAGCCCGACAACAAACTCTTTGCAGTTGCGCCACTCACCTCAAAACTCGGCTATCAGCCGGCATGCCTGAATAGACCATCCCCTCTGGGCTGCGTCGAATTGACAGCGACTGGTGCTCAGCAAAACGAATTTGTAAGTGAACATCTAAGTGACCCGATAGGGGAACTTAGTTCACTGACGCGACAGTATGGAAAGGCATTCCCCGCCTTGCACCAAGCGTATGAATGGGCATTATGCGGTGAATATGAGCTTGCTAAACGTCACCTACGGCTCGTGACCGATGAGTTGAAGGGTTATCGAGGTGCGAGCCGACAAGAGCGCGCTCAGTGGCGCTTCGGTGAACGCTTCTTTACCGATTATCGTAAAGATGTTGATCGCGGCGTTTGGGGGCGCCCCGTTCTTAAAAGTAAGAGACGAGTCTCCGCTCGCAAGCGGAAGTTCTTGAGTACTCGACCTTGGAAGAAGATGGATAGGGCGTTACGTCGGGCTCATCTAGGTCTTGGCGATGCACATTACGGACGGCGTCTGTCAAAGCGCTCGGATAGGCCTGTGGGTAAACCGATTGATTTTCCTAACAAAAATTGGCGGCATCGTTTTGGATTACCCTACCGAGATTTGCTGATTCCTGCCGCCAACGAGTACAAGCTAGACCCGCTTTTGATGTGGGCGTTCATGAATGTTGAATCGAGTTACAATAGTTACGCGATCAGCCGTGCGGGGGCACGTGGCCTCATGCAAGTCATGCCGCATACAGGTGCCTTGGTCGCGGGGGGGCTTAAACTCGAGGATTTTGGCACGGCTAAACTGCATGAGCCTCGATATTCGGTGAGAATGTCCGCCTGGTATTTGAGGCAGCTCCTAGACAAATTTAATGGTCAGTTGCCGCTTGCGATCACATCATACAATGCAGGACCACACCGGGTAGAGAAGTGGGTGCAGAAGAAATCTCACTTACCGCTTGATGAGTTCATCGAAGAGGTACCTTTCACCGAGGCGAGGGGCTATGTGAAAAAGGTGCTCAAGTATTACGCGCTGTATCAGAAAATTTACTTAGGTGAGCATGGCATCTGGGCGGGTAACGCCATCGATGAGCGAATAGAAGACAATATCAATTACTGATGAGTCGGAACACCTTGGTTTAGGACCGAATGGATCTGCGGGTTTCTCGCGGTTCTATACTCGTCTAGCGATCGCCAGACAGACACTCAATCGTCTTCTTCGTTGCCCTCGGTTGCTTTGTCATTGCTGTCGCCTTCGTCGGCCTCGTCAGGCTCGTCAGGCTTCTCATCACCCGCTTCGTCGGCATCGGATGTCTCATCGTCGTCCTCATCCTCTTCGTCCTCATCACCGTCGTCACTATCTGCCGACTGTGACTTCGGATAGCCCGGTGCCTTGGTGCGCTTCGATGGGCGGTTTGCCTTGTAACTCGGCGCCGGAGGATATTTGCTCGATGAGCTTGGCTTGTACTTGGGACGACTGGTTTGGGAATTAACCTTCTTAATACCCTTAGAACGCTGTGTCTTGCCCTTACTCTTTATCTTTGAAGGCTTGGTACCCTTTGCTTTCTTTCGTCCACGAGGACCTTTTGCGCTCTTTGATTTGGCGCTTCGTCGTGTGCTGCGGCGGGCGTGTGGATTGGTCTTTCTGGGACTCCAGCGAAGCTTGCTAAACTTCCCCTTCGCCGTGAACCCCAAGGCGCCGTCTGAGGTGGTGGCTCGCTTGAGTATTGGGATGGTGCGTTGTGCCGATGCTAAGCTTTTGTTCTTCTCCTTAAACTTCTCGCTCATCGCAAGACTGAGGTATAGGTCTGCGGACACATCTTTCAGGCGTGATGTTAACTTTACGTAGCCATCCACCAGGCCGCTCAAGTCTGGACCTTCGATAACGAACTTCTTAAATCGGCCACGTTTCTTGGCGAATTCGACCGTACCACCCAGCTTGCTGACGCGCACCTTGGGTACGTCGATGGGCCCAAAACCTCGCAGCTTAGGGCTATCGAATTGCCCCGGCCCAACCACGATGTTTTGGACATCGAGCTCGACGTTTCCGTTGAGCTTGGACATGACCAACTTGCCCTTGTCATTGAGTGGAATCGACAACTTTGAGTCTAAGTTGATCGCACCGTTGACGGGGAAACTTGCTGGGGCCGCGAGGTCGTGGAGTTGACTGAGATCGACACCCTCAGTTTTGAACTCGAGGTCAATGTCTTCGGCACCTCGCTGAGCGGTGGCGCTGAGACGTCCACCCACGAGCTCACCTTCGACCTCTACGTGATAGGTGTCATTGAATAGCTGCCCATCTAACAAATCTGAGATGATCGCTTCCGGGCTCAAACGAACCTCAAGAAAGTCAACACTGACCGGCATTGGTCCCTTGACGAGCTTTGGCTTTGGATCATCCGACGGCTTTTCCGCTGACTTATCAGTGGTCGCAACAGTCGGTGTCGCACTCTTTTTCGCCGCGGTCGATGTCTCTGGTGCCGCCGTCGGATCAATCGCGGGTACAAGGTTCTTGTCGATAGGTTTCTTTGTATCGGTCTTCTTGCCCTTGGTGTCTGTTGACTTTGGGCCCGATGATGCGCTCTCGTCGACAGGCCCAGTCTTTTTCGCCTTCTGACGCTCCCGCCAAGCTTTGAGCGCATCCCGACTGGTCTTCATCTGCTCCATCTCGTCGGTGGAGGGTCGTCGCGTTACGACAACCCCATCGAGGCGCACGGCCGCGAGTCCGGGCAGGGACAGTTCGCCTATCTCTAGGTCATAATCATAGGTGGTGGATGCAGTGCGTTTGAGCAGGTCTTTGACTTGATCAAGCGGCGCTGATGCATAGAGAAAAAGGATAAAGCACAAGCCAAAGAATGCGATGTAGGCGAGGCCCTTCAACGTTTTGGTCAGGAGCTTCTTCATCAGATTTCTACCTCCTCATAACGATAGGTGGCCACGGTCATCCGGATCTCCCGAAGCTGCTGTCGGTCACTGTTGAGCGTACTCATCTTGAGGCGCGTAACGCGTACCGGTTCTCGCCTGTTCTCCAGGTTGGCGACAAAGCTTGTGAGCTGGTCGAGGGTAATCCGCCTGATGGTGATGCTCTGCGCCTCCCATTTAAGCTCCTTGACCGACTTTTCTTTGGCCTCATCAGAGCGCTTCTGCAATCGCCGACGGTTGTTCGTCAGATAGCCCGTCGACTCCTTGAAGTCTTCTATCTCGATCCCTTGAGCTTTAGCTTCTCGCTCCATCAACTGCACGAGCCTAATGGGGTTCTTCTCTAGGACTTCCCTCACCGCATCGAGCTTGGCACGCTTGATAAGGAAGTCTGATTTAAGCGTGTTGATCTGTGTGAGCGTTGAGCGAATGCTATCGTTTGTCTCGACTTGTGTGTTGACCTGATTGCCGACATAGATCCAGAGGAACGCCACTGCAGCGAGAAACGCTGCACCAACAAATCCCCCAAGCAGAAGCTTTTCGCGGAGCGACAGTCGGTCTATTGAATCAAATATTGAGCTGCTTTTTCTCGCCATGACCGTCTCCTTAGCTACACGTTAATTTACCGGTGATACGAAAACGCCGACGTTCGTCCATGGCCTTTTCATTCCGGTTGATTTCGGTTTGGCGAAAACATCGATTTTGCTTCAGTGCTCTCACGATATTATCGACGTCAGATGTGGACCCGGTTTTTCCGCGAATTGATAAAGACTTCCGTTCGACGTCGATCTCAATACTGTCAACATCCACCTTAATATTCGGATCCACCGCCGTAGAGATCTCAGCGAGGAGCCTCAGGGCGCTGTATTCGGGAATACCACGGTCGGCCGCCTCGTTGTCCGCCGCGACCGTCGTCAGCAAGAAATCAACGTTATCATTCTCAGCGCCGAGAATTTCTTGGCTCAGCACAGAAACCTCGCCGAGTAAGCGGCTATGCTCAGCTTCGAGAACCCGTTTCTTTGTCACCGCGAACATGGCACCGAGCGCGATCATGAGGACGAAAGCTAAGGCGACCGTAATGATACGTCCGCGGAGAAAACCTAACTCGCCGGTGTAAGCGTAATCACCTTGTCGCAAGTTCACTTTGTTGCGATTGAGTCGTGCGAAGGGTTCGATTGATACCGACAATGCTTTGGCGATGAGTGGTTGATTGGCCTCTCGATCGGTTGTGATCTTAGAGAAGGGGACATTGAGCGACTCGAAGGCCTTGCAGGGGGTTCCCACGGCTGTCTCAACGTAAGTGGTCAGACCCTTAAGTTTACTGCCGCCGCCGGTGAGATAGACCGTCGTGATCGGCTGCCCCACCTCTTTCTCAAAGTATGCGACCGACCGCTGAATCTCCGAGACCAATGGGGCGAGCGCTGAGCGGCAGACATGATTTAATGTTGCCATTCGTTCCCCGTGCCCCACTTGATCTGTGACCGTAACAAACGCTTCGGCATGTTTTGCTTGCTCTGCATCGAGGCTGCTGATTTGAAAGGCTTCCGCAATGCGTTCTGTGATGTCTCGACCTCCGTAGCCGATATCTCGCAGCACCTTTGGCACGCCCGCTGAAAAGACGACGATCTCTGAGTGGGTGTGGCCAATATCGACCAGAGCAACCCCATCGTCTATGTGATGGGTGAGCAAATGCTCGTAGAGGTTGGTCAGGGCGAGGGGACCAAAATTGACGCGCTTCGGGTCGATGCCGACACTCTGTAAAGATTCGAGCAATTGGGCGATGTCGCTCTCGCGGACATACGCGCACACAACAGTGCAAGTGTTGTCATCTCGTGTTTGCAAGATCTGATAGTCAAAGACGACCGAGTCGATATCGAATGGAATCACCTCTTCGAGTTGAAAAGGTAGAATCGCGTCGATTTTCTTCGGCTGGTCAAATGGCAGGTCTAGCTGTACGGACGACGCGGTGCCCGGTGGCATCGATATCATGATGGTCTCACTCGCGAGTCCCCGCCTATCGAGAAGTTTCTTCGCAGCGGCCGCGTATGCGTCGAATTCCGAGACGTCGGGGTCACTGTGATCGACAGACTCGATACCGAACCCGACGAGTTCGTATTTTCGTACGCTCGATACAACTTCGCAGAGCTTAACGGCATGGGAGCCGAGGTCTAAGCCTACAATTTTGGTTGCCATCATTCCTCCCTATAGTAGAGGGTTCTTACTGTTTTTCCATCGCGCTTCAATACGGCAAAAATTCGCCTAGAGATCTGTCCCACCATACCCTGCGCTTGAACGCGGAGCAGTTTGCTCTCCGTTGTTATGCTGTCCTTGAGGTTGTCAGCATAACGTGAAAATTCGCCCTGAAGCTCTAAATATTGTGGTTCTGTCAAATTGTATCGGGCGAGAACATCCTGCGGTGTAATCTGCAGCAAGTTTCCCATCATTCTCTGTCCATAGTTGACGAGCTGTCCGAGTGGGTCTTTGACAACCCCGATGAAGTCATTGACGCCGTTTTTACCCCGAAAAGGTTTGCTTAGTGGGGCCGGCGCCTTTCGTAGGTTGCGAGCATCCATGATGAGGCGGACATACATATTGAGCGCGTTCTCACCACGTTCCAGTGTCTCTGAATTCTCTCCGCACGCGCCGGCTTGGTTCTCCATGGCCGCAAACCAAGGCGACTCAGCTCTCAACAAAGTTGCGATCACATCCGATGTCGCGAAGTTGACATCGACCTTACCCGTCGAGTGTACGCTGATCTTGTGTTTGAGGTGATCAAAGATCTTATCGTTTATGCCTCGGATGAGTCTCAGCTCTTCGATGCTGTCGAAGGGCGCATCTTTACTACGATATCCATCACCACCCAGTATATCTCGATAGTATGAATCTTCGCCCTCGCCAGCACCTTCGGTGAATTGATTGGTCACAGCGCTGTAGACGATTCGGTTATTGTCAGCATCGATCCAGTCAACAAGGTTTCCAATGATGTCTTCGCGAGTGTATTCCTTACCGTCCGCCTGCGGCTTTTCGAATTCGGCGGCGATTGCGGGGTCGCAGAGAATGGCCCTAAGCTTTCGCGCCGTGGTTCGCCGATTCGCACAGTTACTGCCTTGGGTTCCACGTCCCGGACAATGGAGTCCAGCGAGCCCAATATAAGACTCTTCTGTCTTCATTTGGATATCGACATCGCCCTTAAACAGGCCGATGCCTTCAATATTGTTCATCTCAAAAGACAGCCCACCGATGGGTAGATCCACCCGTGCCTTGATAAAAAGGTTCAGCATGATGCGGCAGAGCTGCTCCAAGTCCATGTTCTCTTGGAAGCTGCGCAGCGAGTCCCATGCTGCCGGATCTAGGCAAGCTCGCGTCAACGTAAGAGCCGTCTCGGCCATCGTCGAGGCACGCATTTCATCGCGAAGATTCACGCTAGACTGCAAATGTGTACGGGTCGAGCTTGAAAATTCGACAAGCACCAAAGCGAGCACGGTCACCAGTGTGATCACCATCAGAAGCGCCACACCTGCTTGATTTGAACGTGTACGGGGACTCGTCATCGGCTCACCCCTGTCACCGCACCGGGCACCTGGGATTCGATCACGTTAATGGGCCTGCGAATGCGCGGCTGTGCTTGCGTCACAAATCGAATTGGCGGTCTACGTTCAGTTTGTTCGAGCTCCAATGTGATCCGGATTCGGCTCGGTAGTAAGGGTTCGAGCTCGTTTTCGTGGCTGTCCCAGTCTCGCTGCCACGCGTCATCGCCGATCTCCTTGGAGTCATCCCAATATTCGAAGGTAAGCGTCTTTACACCCTCTAGTATTGGCCAGACAAAGCCGCCCTTATCGGGCTCACTGTCTAAGCGCTTACTCTCGCGCCGATAGAGTGTCTTCCCCCTATAGGGAGAGTCGGATTTGGCAGGTTCGAGAAAGTAGGCGACTTCTGCTTGGTCGCTCTCACGGGTCTTCGCATAGAGACGGACATGGGCCGTACTCGCGAAATACAGCTCATCTGTGGTGCCCTTAAAGCGTGTGATGACCGCGGGCTCCTCTTCTCGCTTATCCCTCGGCACCTCGGCCCGCAGAAAAGCCATGCGCATCTCGCGAGCCATGCGCGTTAGCACTTGCCGGCCTTCGTGGTAACGCCCATTCTGCTCCGTAACGATCCGTTTGGTCTCGTAGCTGGTGACCATGGTTTGCGAAACGGATGCACCGATGATCACAAGAATTGTTAGCGTGATCATGACTTCGACGAGGGTGAAGCCCGCTTGGAGACGGCTCTTGCTCATCGCGCTAAATCCAGTGCGCTCGGCGTGGGTTCAGCTTTACCATCCGCCGGTGGCGCCGCCCCGACCGCATCGGTCCCAAGGATTGTGACAAAGGTCTCGACGACAACGTTACGCTCTTCCAGCATATCTTGCCACGTCACTTCAATCCTCACCTTACGCATCTTGTCTTCAAGCTTTTGAAGGAAAAATGGAATCGCTGCGATACCTTGCTGGAGCTGTCCGAGTTGTCGCTGCTGGTCTGGGCTTAAGGCCCCAGGGTCAGCAAAGTTGACGCCTAGTGAACCGGAGAGCGTTGACAAGACTTGGTCGGCGATCTGCTCCGTCGCCCCTTCAGCGATCTCCATTTTGTAGCTACATGCTTTCCACTTAAAGCGGCGAAAGCCCTCATCTCTAAAATCGCCTTCTTCGCAATTATCGTAGACATCGATGCTGTCCTTAATAATCGTGTGCCGGATATCGAGCACCTTGCCATAGGCGAGAAGATTTGCCTGGCTTACTCGATTGCCAAAGTCGCTCATATGAACAGCCGCTGACTCGTGACCCATGAGTGCGGTCAACGAAACAGCCATGATCGACAGGGCGATCATGACCTCGAGAAGGGTAAACCCGCTCTGGTGTTTTCGCTGACTCATCGGCTCTCTTCTTCCACTCTGTCGGGTTGACCGAACTCGCGGTCTGGGTCAATCCGTCCAGCCTCACGCTTGACGTGCCCTGTCATTGGATTAACCCGCAACGTAAAAAAATTGCCGGCTCCATCCGTGGTATAGATCATTGCTGGCTCGACAAACCCGCTCGGAAAAAAGTGGATGGCGACATCTCCCGTCGTCACAACATCTTCCCGGCCAGCGGTAATGACGCCATCGATGCCGATGCCGCGGGTCATGCCCGTTCTTTCGGTAATGACTTCAAAGCGCGCTGGTTTGACCTGCGGTTGCTCTTCATCGCGTTCGGACCGCTGCTTTCGCTCCGCATCTTCAGCCGCCTCAAGTGCATCTTGTTCAACATCGATAAAGACGCGTTCGGATGATGCTTCCACCCTGTACTGGTCTGTTTCTGGGCTGAGCACCAGCCGTACGTAGAGGCCTTCGGCGACCGACCTGTTGTATGCGTGGCGAATCGTGGCACTTAAACGATTGGTTTGCGTACGCAGTGCTGCACCCGTGACTTGGTCGAGCCCAGACAGACCGACCCCCATCAACAGGACCAACACGGCCAAAACGACGAGCAGCTCGAGCAGCGTAACGCCGCGCGAACTCCGTCCAATGCGCGGAGTGCACGACAACGAACGATGTCCTTATGGGCCGGACACTTTGATGTCATCGTCTGTACCCATCTGGCCGTCAGACCCCTTTGAAATTAACTCGAAGGGGACCCCGTTGCTGCCATTGGATGCCTTATAGATAATGGCGTTTCCAAAGCTATCCTTGGGTACGTCTTTACCCTTAAGGTACGGACGCATACCCTCCGGTGGGTTCAGCAGTTTCTTCAAACCATCGCCACCGGGGTACTCACCGTGATTTACCTTATATTGGTTGAGTGCGGTCTTGATTGTACCCATCTTGAGTTTTGTGGTTTTTACCTTGCTGTTTTCGAGCTGATCCATAACCGCGACGACGACTACGGATGCGAGTAATCCAAGGATGGCGATCACGATCATCACTTCAAGAAGCGTCATGCCTCTCTCAAAACGGCTCCGGTCGACTGCTCGTCGGTGAGCTGGCATATATCCCATGATATTTCTCCTTTTATCAGCCTTCATTAATTGAGTAGTTCATTCATTTGCATGATGGGCAGCAAGACCGCGAAGACGATGACGCCTATCGTGATGCCCATGCCGAGAATCATAAGGGGTTCGAGTAAGCTGGTGAGACCAGCAATCTTGCTGTCCACCTGCGATTCATACGTATCCGATACAACTGCAAGCATATCCTCTAGGGCGCCCGACTGCTCACCGATGGCGATCATATGAACGACGATGGGCGGAAACTTGCCGCTCGTTTTAAGCGGGTCGGCAAGGCTCGAGCCTTCCTTCACAGAGAGTCTTGCTTTTTCAACAACTTCGACGAGGAGCTGGTTTCCAAGCACGTTCTTCGTGATATCAAGTGCCTTTAAGAGCGGGACACCAGAGCGAAGAAGGGTTGCCAAGGTGCGTGTAAAGCGCGCTACGCCAATCATCAAGATAAGTTTTCCGACAACTGGTATACGTAACTTGATTTTGTCCCAGCTGTAGCTCCCTTTGGGGGTCTGCTTCCACTTTCTAAATCCCCAAAAGAAGGCGATGACGAGCATTAGCATCAGCCAATAGTAGTTGCGTAAGAAGTGACTCGCAGCGATCAGCAGCGTGGTCAACGGTGGCAGGTCTTGTCCGCTGTCCTCAAAGATCTGAGTAATCTGCGGAATCACGAAGACAAATAGGCCCGCGAGTATCGCGCCGCCGATCAGAACCATGATGATCGGGTACATCATGGCGCTTTGCACCTTACTTTTGAGCTTAACCGAATTCTCTGTGAAGTCTGCCAGACGGGCCAAAACCTGGTCCAACGTACCCGACGCTTCACCGGCTCGAATCATATTTGGAAAGATTGGGCTGAAGACGGTTGGGTGCTGTTCCAGGGCACCGGCAAGGCTTGAGCCTTCACTGACATCCTGACGGACTTTGGCGAGAACCCGCCGAAGCTTTTTCTTATCGGTTTGGTCAACCGTCGCGCTGATCGCTTCGACGAGAGGGATGCCTGCCTTTGTTAACGTCGCTAGCTGTCGAGAAAATAGGGCGATATCGCTTTGTGATATCCGTTCAAGATACTGCTCGAAGTCGATTTCAGTGGCGAGGAGGCCCTGGCCCTTCTTCTGACCACGACCGACACGGGTGATGAAAATGCCCTCTCGCTTGAGCGCCGCGCGCAGCGCCTTCTCGCTGTCGGCGTCGCGAACACCCGCGACTTCCTTACCTGCGCGGTTTAGTCCTTTAAATTCAAAGGCTGGCACTCAGAAACTCCCGACTTAGTCCAGGTTGAGAAGGTCGTCTTGAGTGACGCGAAGTACTTCTGCAATGGTTGTCTCGCCCAAAAGGACTTTTCGAGCGCCGTCGTCTCTGAGCGTCGTCATCCCATGCTTCATTGCTTCCTTCTTGAGCGTTGCACTATCGACATTCTTCATGATCAAGTGGCGTACATCATCGTTCACGACGAGAAGCTCGTAGATACCTGTCCGACCGCTGTAGCCACTATCGAGACATTCCTGGCATCCAACCGCTTGGTATACATGGCCAGGACTCCTCGCGATAAACTCTTCGCGCGTCAAGCCCAGCTGCATCAACTCTGTTTCGGTAGGCACCACGGGCGCTTTGCAGCTGTTACACAGACGCCGCACGAGCCGCTGAGCCATCATACCGTTGACTGAAGACGAAACCAGGAACGGCTCTACACCCATGTCCACGAGCCGCGTCACCGCGCTGGCTGCATCGTTGGTGTGTAAGGTACTGAAAACCAAGTGGCCCGTCAGAGACGCTTGGATCGCGATTTCGGCGGTCTCTCCATCTCGAATTTCACCGACCATCACCACATCGGGATCCTGCCGAAGTATCGAACGAAGACCAGACGCGAATGTGAGCCCGACTTTGCTGTTTACTTGAATCTGCCCAATCCCGTTGAGCTGATATTCGACCGGGTCTTCGACGGTGATAATGTTTCTTGTCGGGCTGTTGATCTTGGCTAGACATGCGTAGAGCGTCGTCGTCTTACCGCTACCCGTTGGACCCGTGACGAGGATGATGCCGTGCGAGCGACCAAGCAGCTCATTGATATTGGAGAGTACGGAAGCACCCATACCGATATGTGAGAGGTCTTGGAGCACCGCCGACTTGTCGAGGAGACGCATGACGATACGTTCACCATGGCTCGTCGGGACTGTCGACAGACGAATATCGATGTCTTTACCGGCGACTTTAATTTTAATTCGACCGTCTTGGGGGATCCGTTTTTCAGCAATATCTAGGCCACTCATGACCTTGAGGCGGCTACAAATGGACGCATGGAAACGCTTCGGTGGTTGAAGCACCTCAGAGAGAACACCATCAACACGAAATCGAACGGCGATGTGTCGGTCAAAAGGCTCTATGTGGATATCACTCGCTCGCGCTTTGACGGCTTGGTTTAAAATCGCGTTCACCAATCGAATAATCGGTGCTTCGTCGTCTGCGTCAATGATGTCGATGTCGATCTGGTCGATACCCTCCGCACCACTGATGACTTGCTCGTCTGCGATATCCGACATGACCTGATCTGCGGCGGCACGTCGATCAAAAACTTTGTTGATGGCATCGACAACGATTTGCTCGGGAAGGATCACCGGGATCACAGGCTGCTTTAAGGCCACGCGTACGGCGTCTAGACTGCTCAAATCGTACGGGTCGGACAGCGCGACGGCGACAGCGTCATTACGGCGCCAGAGTGGTAAGACGCGCTTGCCGCGGGCGTAGGACACGGGCAGACTGTCAGATAGCTCAAAGTCGACGCTCTCGATATCGATGCCTTCGAGCCATTCGAGTCCCAGGCAGAGTGTTGTCGCCCGCGCGATGTCGGTTGCCTCAACCATCTGAAGATGAACCATGGCATCGGCGAGCCCAGTGCCACGTTCGAATGCGGTTTCGCGCGCACGCTCCACTTGGTCGAAACTGACCTGCCCATCATCGATCAAACGCTCAACGAGTCGACGCTCAAACATGATCACTCCAACCCATCGAGCCCGATTGACGCGGACCGTTCGTCCGAGTGGGTGGTATTGGATTGCTGCCCGTCGTCCTCGTCTTCATCAACGCCATCGATGTCCTGTGGAAGGGGAGGACCCTGTTCCTGCTTGCGGATCTCTTCAAGGAGTTCTTGTTCTTTTCGGACTTCCCTGATGGATTGTCGAATCGATTCGAGCACACCGTGTTTCTTGCGGTAGTCGATATTGAGGACCAGCTTGTCGCCCTTCTTGTGGAAACGTTCCGCAAACTCACGATGCTCTTCGAGTTTACGCTTCATGATCGTCTTAAAGTCGTTGGGCCCCTCGATCACGTATGGTGTCAACATAAGGAGCAGATTGACTCGCTCTCTCTTCTTGGTGGAACTCCGGAACAGGTAGCCGATGATTGGAATCTCACCTAGAAACGGGAAGGCTGTCTTGCTGTTGCTCTGCTTACTCTTCTGTAGACCCCCGATAACAACCGTATTCTGGTCTTTGACCACGACGGTGCTCTTCACACTTCGCTTCGATGTTGTCGGGCCGAGCCGTTCGTCAAACCTCGAGATCTCCTCGACAACTTGGTCGATCTCCAGAGTCACGAAGCTCGCAGCGTTGATGCGCGGCGTAATTTTAAGTGTCAAAGCCACATCTTGACGCTGAACGTTGACCGTTGGCAGTAGGCCAAGTCCACCGGTCAAGCCGCCGGCACCGCCCGGTAAACCGCCCCCGCCGCCGCCAACGAAACCGCTGACAAAGGGTACATTATCACCAACGACGATCTCAGCTTGCTCATTGTCCGTCGTCAGAATGTGAGGGGTGCTCAAGACGTTGACATCGTTATTGCTGGCGAGCGCACGCATAACCGCACCGAACGAAGGTAGACTCACGCCGGAGATCTCGATGGGAGGCCCCTGAACCGCGAGACCTGTCAGTGAAGCTGCGCTGGTTAAATCGAGTATACTGCCGCCTTTCGGGCCCGGGTTGCCAAAGACGACAAGTCCTTTTTCGCCAGAAAAGTCGGGGTCATAGCCGATATGACTCGAGATACCGAACTCACGATTGTTCTCGACGGCGACCTCCATGACCACGGCCTCGATAAAGACCTGGCGTCTTGGCCTGTCGAGTACATCGATCACCTTCTTCAGTGCGAGGTAGTCTTTTAAGCTCGCCGTGATGACCAGTGAGTTTGTGTCTTCGTCCGCCGTGATGTTCACCTCGCCTTCAAAAAGCGCCGCTGAACTGGAACCGCTGCTGCTCGAACGGCTTTTCGATTTCGATTTTTTCGACCGAGATGTTTTGCGTCGAGAGCTCGTTCGAGACCGCTGATTACTCGACAGATTGCCCAGCACGGTCGAGATGTCGGCCGCTTTCGCATGGTTGAGTTGGTGGATGTGCACTTGGCCATCGCCCTCTACGGCAATGTCGAGACGCTTAATGAGTTTCTTTACGCGCTTGTAAGAGCGCCTGGTTGCCACGATCAGCAATCGATTCGTACGTTCGTCGGCAATGACCTTGCTGACCGTTGCGTCGAGCTCGGATTCACCGACGCTCGTCGACTCCGCGGAGCCTTTCTTCTTTCGTCCACGCTTCTTCGATGAGCGTTTGCGACTACTCTTCTTCGATTTCTTGGCGCCTTCTTTTTCGAAGACCTCGAGGATCTTCTGTGCGATCTCGTTGGCTTCGGCGTTGACCACCTGATAAATCCAAAGCTCTTCCGACCCACCGGGCTGGTCGAGGTCGCGAATCAGGTCCTTGAGCTTCCTGAGGTTACTACCCGTCTCTGTGATAATGAGTGAGTTGTTGGGCTGATAGACGATGAACTGGGCGTTTGGTGTTGCGAGCTTGCTGATGACCTCGTTGATCTCGCCTGCATCCACGTGCTTGAGCGTCACGATTTGAGTCACCATTCGATCTTGATTCGGCGGGGTGGTCTCGGGATTGAGAAGCGGGTCGGAGGCGCGCGCAAAGTCTTTGATGTCGATGATGCGAATAAACTTCCCTTGCCGCGATATGGTCAAGCCATTGGTCTCCAGCGCAGTGAGGAAGGCACGATAAGCTTCCTGCTTTGTGACCTTTTGAGGCGCCCAGATGGTAATTTTCTTTCCCTTGATGGACTTGGGAAGAATGATGTTCTGCTGGGTTAAGCAACCGATGAGCCACACGACATCCGCGATGTCATGTTCGTAAATATCCAGTGTGAATTTGGCGTCATCAGGTAAGTCAGGTACGACCGCCTGACACTTTTCGATGAAGTCTTTGTTCAGCGTTTTCTTCTCGTCGTCTTTCTTTTTGTCCTTTAAGCCGGCCTTCCAGCTCGGTGGTAAAGAGCTCTGGTCGTCTCCGCCCGATGCGCCCGACGTCTCGGTCGTTTTCGCCGTCTTGTCTGCGGGACCTTTCAAAGAGGGAAGTGGCTTAGCACTCTCAGTTTTTGGGCGAAGCGAGGGCTTTGCGGTACTCTCAGCGTTTGCCTGTTGGGCTTTCTTTTTTGCATCCAAGACTTGCTGAAGAGAGCCGGGGTTAACCAAAGCCTTCTCGATGCCCGCTTTGCTCTTCACTGATGATTTGAGCTTGTTGATGTTCTTGAGACGTGGCGTCTTGAGACGATCGATTTGGCTCTTCTTCGTCGGTTGTTTCGGCTTTACCGGCGTCGGCTCCTGCGCGCTTGCGTCGCAGAGGAGGCCGAACAAAGCCAGCGTGAAAACAGATGTTAGACGTCCGATGTTGTTCATTTGATGAGGTACTCGTATGTCGTTTTTCGGCCGCGGCGCTCAAGGTCGATTGTTACGCTCTCGGTCGATTTCAGTTTTTCAAATAATTCTAATGCTTTAGTTGGGCTTGTTATGCCCTCGCCATTCACGGATTTAAGGATGTCACCTGAGCGGACGCCTAGGTGGCTGTAGAGGCTACCTGGGCGTACACCAACAAGCTTGAAGCCCTGTGGTTTGCCGCCACGATAGTGCGGAATCACTCGTGCTTGTCGGCTGAGTTTGCCGAGGTCATCGAGCTGTTCATTGAGCATGTCGCGGTCCACCTGGTAGGTGTTCTTGCCAACCTTTTTGACGCCTGCTTTGACCTTTTCAGAGTCCGATTTACTCGAAGACTTGCTGTATCGCGATTTAGAGCCAGAGTAAGTTGAGCGACCAGAGGGGTATTTCTTGCCCTTCGATGACGCAATGCGTGCGCTTTTTACGCACTTGAATTTATTACCTTCAGCCAGGATGAGGCGTTCACGTTGTATCGCGACGAGTTCGTGGTTGCCCACCATATCTCCCACGCGGAGCATTCGGGATGCGCCATCTTCCGTGACCGTTGCGGTCGACCACGCAGCGGGATCAGCCACGAGCGTTGCATTGAGCCTGACCGTCGCTTCCTCCCATTCGGTACAATCTTCGCCTGGCTGTGGCGCCTTCTCGGGGTTGAGTGCTTCCTCTTTCTTCTCTTCTTCGGTCTCGTCTGGGCTGTCTGGGTCTTCGGGCTCTGGCGGATTCGCGTTGAAGAGATTGCGGTTGCGGATGTCCTCACCCCACTCGGCCGCGGCTCCCTTTACTGTGGATGGCTTCTTCGCGGTTTTCGTCACTTTTTTACGGACCGGCTCAAACCCCACGATTTGTTCTGCGACGAGGTTGTTGGCCACAAGCGCCGCTAAGTAGGCGAGGACTGCCAACAGAGCGAGATTGACGATCCAAAAGTATCTTTTCGCGGCGCTTTCCATCGTTTCCCTTAATTTGCGTACGGTATCCGACGAGACTCGTGACGGCGTTAATCTAACAAGCAACATACAAGAATTATGCCGAGACAGGCGTTTCTTCGATTTCCCCTCAACGAGCGGATTTATACACACATTGATGGCCGCTGTCGTGTGTCAATTTGTCAAATCTGCCTGCTAAAATCGTTCAAGATGACAAAATGACATCTCAAGCTGAGTTGTCGAGCTTGCGATAAATGGTTCGTGTCGCAATTCCGAGGAGCTGGGCGGCTCGTTTTTTGTCACCGTTGGTGAACCGGAGCGTCTCTTGTATTGCGCGGCGCTCGATCTCATCGAGGGGAGTACCGATCGGGATCGATAATCCCTCTGCATCACGGACTTGGCTGCAGATCGCTTCTGGTAGATCCGCTTCGTTCAGAACTGTCTTCTTGGCAAGTACGACCGCGCGTTCGATTGTGTTCTGCAGCTCCCGCACATTGCCAGGCCACGAATAGTCCACCATCTTTTGAAGCGCTGATGGCGCAATGCCTTCGATTGGTTTGCCATTCTGTTCTGCATAGTGGCGCACGAAATAATCCGCGAGCAAGGGAATGTCATCTCTGCGCGCACGCAGCGGCGGTACGATGATTGGAATCACATTCAATCGATAGAAAAGGTCTTCTCTAAAGTCGCCCCGGTGCACGGCGGCCGGTAGGTCTCGATTGGTCGCTGCGATCACTCGGCAGTCTGTAAACAGCGTTTGCTGTCCGCCAACCCTCTCGTAATCACCGGACTGCAAGACCCGCAGTATCTTGACCTGAATTTGCGGTGATAACTCACCGATCTCGTCTAGGAAAATCGTTCCGCCGTTCGCTCTGGTGAAGCGGCCGTCTCGCTGAACGTGGGCGCCGGTAAAAGCGCCTTTTTCAGCACCGAATAATTCTGCCTCAATGACCGACTCGGGCAGTGCGCTGCAGTTAACGGTCACCAATGGTTTTTCTGCTCGCGGCGACTGCTGATGGATCGCGCGTGCGAACAGCTCCTTGCCTGTGCCGCTCTCTCCCATGAGGAGAACGGTCGCGGTGGATGGTGCCGCTTGAAGAGCTGTGTCGAGAACATGTCTAAGGGCAGGGGCGTTGCCAATGATCTGCCCGCCATGTTTGCGATTACGTGCATCCGCAAGTTGAGCTTTAAGTGCACGGTTTTCCGCCACCAGGGTTAACTTCTCGATGGCTCGGGTGACCGTCCGTTCAATCTCGGCGCGCCGGAAGGGTTTGGTGACAAAATCGTAGGCGCCTTCGCGCATCGCTGCAACGGCGCGCTCAATTGTTCCGTACGCAGTCATCAGCACAACCTCAACATCAGGGTTGAAGACTTTAGCGTTCTGCAGCAACTCGATACCGCTCATTTGGGGCATCATCAGGTCGGTTAGAATGACACCGACGTTCTTTTGTCGAATGATTGAAAGTGCCTCTTGACCGTTTGTCGCCGCGAGCGTTCGCAGCTCGAGCTTTTCGAATATGCGGACAAGGCTGGCGAGGTTGGACGTATCGTCGTCTACGACGAGAAGTGTTGGCTGCATGAGACCTGTTTTCTCCCGTGCGTTGGCCTGATGGCACATGCTCGACTGAATACACCAAACGGTTCCTGTTTTGGAAGAACGCTGGGCGAATACTCAAGTCTTTTCAGGCCGGCGCGTTGGCTTGCGGCCGTCCTGCTACTCGTCCTCAATCGTCGTTGGCTGATCGAGGGACAGCACATTGTAAAGCTGCACATCGTGAGACTTGCCTTTGAACTTAACGGCATCGAGGCGATCAAGTTCGAGCCTGTTTCCAAGCGCCGAGGCGATAGAATCGGAGATGAGCACCTGACCGGATTCGGCATGATGACACATACGGGAAGCCGTGTTGACCGCGTCTCCGATGACCGTGTACGAGAGCGTTTTCGTCGACCCCATGTAACCGGCGACCATTTGCCCGGTATTGATGGCCGTTCGCGCGAGCACGCGAGACGCCCCATTCGCGACGCGAAATCGGTTCCAATCCTCCAAGCTTCGGCGCATTTCGAGGGCGGCTCGTACTGCCCGCTCGACGTGGTCGCTCTGTTCCATCGGTGCACCCCAGACCGCCATCAGTTCGTCGCCGATAAACTTATCGAGAGTGCCTTCGTGACGAAAGACGATGTCGACCATGATTTCGAAGAACTCGTTTAAAAGAGAAATGGTTTGCTCAGGTCCGATTTCCTCACTCAAACTGGTAAAGCCGCGGACGTCAGTGAACAGCACGGTGGCCTCGCGCGACGTACCGCCTTTGTCCATGCTAATGCCACCCGATACGACCTGTTCTACAAGATTTGGCGACAGCAGACGCGACAGACTGCTACGGGCAACAGCCTCATCTTCGGCGCGCTGAGCGAGGCGCGCGTTTTGAATACGCATCGCGGCTTCGTTTGCGAAGACCGTGAGGATTTGTAGGTCCTTTTCAGTGAAGACGCCGGTGGCGATACGCGTATCCAAGTGGATCATGCCGAGCAGATCCGAGCCAGCCATCAGCGGGACACACATAGTACTGCGAATCCCTTGCATGATGATGCTGTGAGAGCCGCCAAATCGACTGTCCATCGTGGCGTCTGAGGACAGCACAGCATGATGTTGTTCCAGCACTTCGTTTAGAATCGTACTCGATAGTTGGATCTGCTCATCGTCGCCGCGCCGGTGTCGTGATGCGCGGGGTTCCGGAACGCCCTGCTCATTGAGCAAAAGGATCACACCACGGTCAGCGGAGGAATACTCGAGCGCTTTATCGAGGATTCGATTCAGAACGATGTCGAGCTCGATGTCGGCACCGAGCGCTTGGTTAAACTCGAAAACCACGCGCAACTTCTCGTAATCGGTCCTGAGGGTGTGTTCGTCGAGGATATCCGCTTCGGGAAGAAACTCTTTTTGCTGGGCTTCGCGCGCCTGTAGTCGAGAGCGAATTGCAGTCTCGGAAGCGACGGCATGGATCGTTACGTTACCGGACAAACGATGAGTGGTCTCTTCATCGTCAGCAAAGAATAAGATCCGACTGCCACCCATCGTAACGGCGTCTTGGTCATTGAGCTTCGTGCGACCACGCACTTGGACGCCGTTGATAAACGTACCGTTACGGGAGCCGATGTCTTGAAGCCAGTAGACGTCGTCGGCAAAGGTGATAAGCGCATGTTCTTTACTCACCACCCGGTCGAGGATTTGCACGGTCTGCTCTGGATGACGCCCAAGTGTATTGATCGCCCGCAGTTCGTGCTCACGTTGTGCTCCATCTGGAGTTGTGACGACGAGTCGCGCCAAGTGTGGATCTCCTTCTTCCGCAGAATGATAACAGAGTTTTTCTTCGAATGTGCAGCAAATACCTGGGATGTGGATTCGCCCCTACTCTAAAGCGCAATCGGTGCTCAGGAGGTTGTGGAAGTGACAGTCTCAGGTCGGAGAGCGAGGTCCGCGGTCAATGGGAAGTGGTCGCTCTGTTCAATATGTCGTTCGACCTGTGCTGTCCGAATCTCCCAATGTTGAGGTGAGACAAAAATGTAATCGATTTGGCGATGTGGGTCCTTGACGCTGAATGTGACGCCAGGACCGATGCCTTTGGCAGCGAAGGCATCGAGGCCGCTCTGCGCCAAACATTCATACTCCGTTGATTCTGGGCGTGCATTGAAATCACCGAGCAAAATCCAGGGTAGATCTAGGCCTCGAAGCCGATTTACAACCTCATCGGATTGAGCCAGCCGATCCTGAACGGCGATACTGAAATGCGAGGTGACGACAATAAACGGATGTGGGGCATCAATTCGAGCAACGAGGCAGACACGCTGCTCATCATCGGCCCGAAACAAGGTCATCTCGTCGATAATTGTGATCGGATATCGAGCAAGAAGTGCGATGCCATAACGGCCGCCGTCTGCATCGGTCAGCGCGCCGCAGAAGAATGAATGCAGGCCGAGCATCTTGCCGAGTTCTGTCGCCTGGTCGGTCGGTCCACCCATGTGCCAATGGTGGCCAACTTCTTGGAGAGCCACTACGTCGAGTGGCCCCAGCTCATCCAATGCGACACCTACTGCTTGGATATCGCTGTCGAGACCGAGCCTGATATTGTACGTGCATGCGCGAATCTGCATCGTTCCTCCGCCAAATGTTAAGTTTTCTTCTGCCGCGGAAACGTCAGACGGATCGTGGTGCCTTGACCAGGTGCCGAGTTGACGTCAATGCGACCGGCATGGGCATCGACGATTTGCTTGACCATGGACAAACCAAGTCCGGTGCCTTGGGCTTTGGTGCTGAAGAACGGTTCAAACAGCCGCCGCTGCACATCTTTTTCGATGCCTGGCCCTGTGTCCGAGACTTCGATATAGGCTTCGGCGCCGATCGTTCGCGCCTTGACCACTACGTGCCCTCCATTTGGCATCGCCTCGCGTGCGTTCCGCAATAGGTTGAGTAAAGCGGCTCGAAGCTGGTTTGGGTCCACGCCGATGGAGTTCGTGATCGGGTCGCGGTCCAGGCGTAACTTGATTTGCGACCTTTCCATTTCTGAGCGCAAAAACTCGATCAACTCTGCCGCCGCGTGATTGAGATCCACCGGCACGGGCTCGGGGATAGGAAGCCGCGCGAACCGCAGGTAGTGTTCTGTGATCTCTTTGAGTCGCTCAACTTCATTTGTAATACTGACCAGCAGGTCTCGCGCTGATTCGAGTTGCCCAGGCAGCTCCGTTGAGTGCAATTCTTCCATCAGAAGCTCTGAATTCAAGCCAATGCTACTCAAGGGATTCCGCAGTTCATGAGTGATCTGAGCTGACATACGCCCGACGGTCGCCAATTGCTCGCGTTGGAGCAGCGCTTCTTGTTGGTCGCTGAGTTGACTGTCACGACGTCTAATCGCTTCGGCCATGCGGTTGAATTCGGCTGCGAGCACGCCCAATTCATCTCTGGCGGTAATCGCGACGGGCTCGTCATATCGTCCCGCCGCCACCCGCTCTACGCCTTTGCGAAGTGCACGCAGTGGATTGAGTGTTCGAGTGGCGAAGAAAGTGATCAACAGACCGATGACCGTTGCCACTGAGGCCAGCAGGATTGCCCCCCAAGCAAGTTCATCTTCATCTTGCTCAAATTCATCAATAGTGCGGCTCAGCGCCCGATTCGTCTCCAGTCCAAAAAACTCAACCTCACGGGCAAATTTGGCGATTGCCCGGCGGGTTGGCCGCCGCAGATCAGCGACGTCGTTACCCGACTCGATGGCAGCGATGAACAGGTCGAGTTGGGTTTGCATTTCTCCGTGCTGACTTTCGAGTTTCTGGAAGTGTTCGAGCAAGGCTTGTGCTTGCGGTGAACCATCCCTCCGCTCAAGACGTTCACGCATTTTCGTCAGACGTTGGTCGAGTCGCTGGGGTGTTTGCTCCGACTGTTGGAGGTGCTCGACGGCACGCTTGAGGCTGCTTGCTTCTCGCAAACCCACCACGAGAGAGAGACGCCTCAAATCGGACTTGACCTCGGTGACCATCGACGGCAACGGCACCAGGCTGGTGTGCAACCGGGCGAGGGTGGCACCCAGCTCATTGATACCCCAGGCAGTGTAGGCCATGACCCCCCCAAAGGTGAGCATGAGCGCCACAAATCCTGCAAATATCTTGCCGGTGAGTGAGATCCGCAAAGAGGCTCCTTGTGCATCAGTCGTTGACTGCAGCGTGGGCGGTATGATACCCGCTTGCGACGTCATATGACGTTTAGCCCGCATCGGTCAAGGAACCACCGATGTTAACCATGAGCAAATAACCAGAGGCGGTGATGATGTTCAGGCGACCGATGTTTGCAGCGCTCGCTGTTTTATTGGGTGTACCCAGCGTAAGCTATGTGACCCAGGCCGAGGGACTCAAACCTCGCGTTTGGATCGGGCCGATTAAGGCGCGAGACGGCGTAGCAGGGGCAAGTTTATTGGCCGAGAAGTTCGATGAGGTGGCTCGCTCGCAACTGAGGCGTAGCAAGAAGGTGGAGACCTCAGACCAAGGTGGAATGGGTCCGGTCGCCGCCGGTGAGACGGACCCGCGTATCGAGAAGGCAGAGCGCTTCTCTGTTGCGGCTAAAGCAGCGTATGCGGCAGGCAAAAAAGACGTCGCGTTCAAGCAACTGAAGGCTGCACTCGAGTTGTTCGAGGCAGGGCTTGCGTCTGTCAAAAAGATCGATCCGCTGCTCGCGACCCTTGGATATCTTGGCGCGGCGGCGTTTGACCTGGGATACGAAGGCGATGCGCGCGACTACTTCCGACGGGTGATTGCCATGCTGCCGGACGCGGAGCCACTCGACGAGTACAGCGAAGGCGCCAAAGAATACTTCAAGAAAGTCCAGAAAAAGTTACTGCGTAAAAAGCGTGGCAGCATTTACGTCACATCGAAACCGCGCGGCGCAGTTGTAAAACTCAACGGCGTTGTCAAAGGCAAAACACCCCTATCGGTGAAGAAACTTGTTCGCGGCGAACATTACATTCAAGCTGAGCATCCGGAGGCCGGTCTCGCCGGTGCGGTTGTCAAAGTGAAGAGTAGGCGAAATAGTCGCGTCAAGCTTGCGTTGTCGAACGATGTCGGTCCCAAGGCACCTGAAAAGGCGTCGCCCGAGGATGTAAACGTCCTGATCGGGGCGGTGGCTTCGAATCAGCTCGACCGGAAGTTCAAGGACAAGGCACGGCAGGTTGGTGAGATGACGCAGTCGAGCTATGTCGTCGTGGGCGTTATCGATGCAGAAGGTAACGGGTTTGTGCTCAACGCTTTTGTGTATGGACAAAAGGAAAAACAGGTCGTCGCGCTTGATCGCTTCAAGTTCAAGGCGGATATCGCGAGTACGATGATTCAGGCTGCTCGGTTTGCGAAAGAGGTTGAGAAGTCGGCGCTCGCATTCCCGCAGGACAAGGTCTTGTCTGGCGGCGTTTTTGTCGTGCGGGCCGAGCCGATTCCAGCGCCGTCTGTTCCAGCGTCCAAGCCAGCACCGGCCCCCGCACCGCCGGTTGTCGTCGCACCGACGCCGAAGCCGGTGGCTAAGCCTACGCCCAAGCCTCAGCCGAAGCCGGTGGTTGTCAAGCCAGCCGAACCAAAGCCTGCGCCTGTGGTCACGCCCTTGCCGCAACCGAAGCCGAAAGCAGGCCCTGACTTGGCGCGGCCTGCGCCCTCTGCACCGACACCTGCGCCCTATACCTCTCGGCCCAAATGGTACAAATCATGGTGGTTTTGGTCCGTCACGGGTGCGGTTGTCGTAGCCGGTGGGGTCGGCGGGTATTTTCTCTTGGCCGAGGATGAGCCAAGCGACCAATTCCAATTAAACGTGAGGTGGTAAAATGTTGAAGCGATACCTACCAATATTGTGCGCCATCTCTCTGTCATGCGGTGAACCAGATCCGACTTCCGTCAGTTTGCAAGTGTATCCTGCTGAAGGCGCGATGCATGACAACGTACTCGTCGATAACAGCGCATCGTTTATGGAGCTGTTGCTGACGGGCGGCCCGCGCCCGTTCGTCGAACGCTTTTCGCTGACAGGTAGTAGCGGTAGGCTCACCGACTTGCCTCTCGGTACCGGATATCAGCTGACAGCTCGAGGCTACCAAATGAACGCTGATGGCTCCTCGTCCTTAGTTTTTTACGGCGGGACGTCTCGTTTTGATGTGACCGGTGATGGACTGCCGCCGCTTTCCATTCAGGTGGGCCGCGCGAACTGTGTCGCTTATAACCGACCGTCGATCTATCGCTCGCTTATCGGCAAGGCTGACCTTGTTGATAAGCGAGTCGGCTTTGCTGTCACTAAGTTGCCCGACGGTCGCGTTCTGATTACGGGTGGGGCGGAGCTCGATGCCAACGGAAATATTCAGTCGATTTCCGATACCGTAGAACTCTACGATCCGGTCCAGGGTCAGTTCATCTCGCTGCTCGACGCGTCGGGCATACCCGTGCGTATGAGCCAGCCACGCGCCTTTCATACAGCCGTGGCGCTCACTGATGGCTCCGTTCTTCTAGCAGGCGGCCAGCTCACCGCAGCGGGCGATCTATCCAATAGCGTGTCCATGTTCTTTCCAAACGGCCCGATTTTCGAGGGCCCGGTCAGCGCACCTGACTTCATCGCTCGAAAATCGCATCGAGCCAGGCGCCTTAACGATGGTTCAGTTCTCCTCGCCGGTGGCCTTGACCTCAATGGACAGCCGCTTGCATCAACCTATCGCTATTTCCCTGCAGACCAGTCGTTCCGTCCACAGGGGGACATGGCGACAGCGCGCAGTGGTCACTCTCTAAATGACATAGAGCGCGGCGGCGAGCTGGCTCTGGTTGCGGGCGGCTACAACGGGAATGGTGTTCAGCGGACCATAGAGATTTTCACGACAAATGCGAATCAAGCCGGATGTTTTGGTGGGCTCACACCCAGCGCGACTACGGGCTGCTGGATCTCGCTCGGAACCGCACTCGAATTGCCGACACCCGTTTGGGGACATTCAGCGGTCACTGTGAATAACGGGTCCGAGGTCGTGGTGGTCGGTGGATATACATCGTCCGACCGCACTCAGGTATCGCAAGAGGTCACTGTGATTCCTTCATCGCTGAGTGGTACTCAGAGTGCCGGCACCCTAGGCGTTGGTGGTGGTGACTTGGCTGTCGCCGTGACTTCAAACGGGCAGTCACCTGAGCTCGTTGTGGCTGGTGGTCGTCAGGGAGATACACCACAACAACGGTTTGTTCGACTCGTACGATCTCAAGTCAGCGATGTGGTGCAGTATCAGCAGCAGGAGCTGGCTCCAGGCTGCGTGCAGCAGGGATTTCCAGAAGCTCGGTATGGTGCTGAGGCGATCGCGCTGGATAATCAGACCGTCTTAGTCATCGGCGGTGCGAATCGAAGTGTTAACGGGTTTTCGTCGACACGTAGAGCAGAACTTTTCTTTCCCGCAAACGTGCCGGCCGGGCTCTAACGCACCGCGACTCTTGGATGTCGCAGTCGCTGTCTTCGGGCGAGCGGCTCCGCTGGTCGTAGCGCGACCTGGTCCTTGACTCATGCCTCACACTCTTTAGCGGCTCATCGGATCGTACATTCGTCGCAGATTCGTACGTACACCAAACCCGAGACAGCATTTTTCCGGCGTTGAGATCGCGTCAATCCAAAAAACGATCAATACTGCCGGTCGCAGCTTAATAACAGGCGAGATGATGTTGAAACGATCAGGTGTGTTCACATTCGCATTGGTGTGCCTGGTGTTCTGCGTGACACCGGTCGGGCACGCACGTGTTGATGGTGAACCACACGCACTCTATGCCCAACATCGATTGTTTGGTGGCGTGGTGACCACAGGCAATACGTTGATGACACAATCTGTGGTTGCCCCCCAGGTCAACAGTGTGCTGCTTCCTCAATCGGCGGGCGATGTTCGTGGATTACCCTTCGACGCTGAGTTGGAGGGCGCCTATCTCTTCTGGAGTGGCAGTCTTGATGGCGGTATCGATCGAACCGTAACTCTCACGGCAGCGGACGGTACACGCTTCAATAACGTCCAAGCCGATCGCTGTGTATCTGTGCCCAGTTTAGGTGGTTTTTTCTATTGCCGCGCCAATGTCACCGACATATTGCGTGATAGACCAGGGCCCGGTCGGTTTAACGGGACTTATTTCGTCGGTGATGTGCGCGCATCTGTCGGTCAACTACGGCAAGATGGTTCGTGTATTGATCGCTTCTGTCAGGCTAAATATGCTGCGTGGAGCCTCGCGCTTGTCTACCGTTCGGCAACCGCTCGCACATTACGCGACGTTTTCATTCACGATGGATTTCGCGGCCTAGATGAGGATGAGAACTCGCCGGGGGTCGATCGCTTCACCATTCGTGGATTCGATTTTCCCGAGGGTGGACGCGCGTCGCTGAGTTTCTTTGGTTTAGAAGGGGATTCGTTTTTGGGGGTCCCACCCCAAGACACCGATCCGATCATCCCCTGCGACACATGTTTTGACTATTTGGCGTTCGCGGGCACGAAGCTCAATGATGCCCTGAATCCAGCCAACAACCTGTTTAACAGTAGCTCCCCAGGCGGTTTTACGCTTGGCCTAGACCTTGACAGTTTTGACGTCTCGAATTTGCTCAATATCGGTCAGACTCAAGCTGAGATTGAGGTGGGTTCAGGAGATGGGCGGGTGATACCCGGCCGTCCAGACCCGACCGGCGGTGGCGAGTCATTCTTCCTCGGATACGTTCTGCTCAGCGTTGACCGCAACGCACCAAATTTCAGCCGGGACGGAACTCGTCTGACCGTTGTCCCGGATGAGGGGGCGCCAAACGAGCGTGTGGTGCTCACACTGCGGGTGACCAACGAGGGGACTCGAGATGCGCCCAATACAACCGTTACGCTGCGTCTACCACAGGGCCTGACTTATCTGCCCGATAGCCTTCGTGTCGACGGCGTTGACCCGGTGGCGGGCGCCGAGGTCGCTAATCCGCTAGCCAACGGTTTCAACCTTGGCCTGATCCCGTTCCGGGGTGACACAGACCGGCTGATAACGCTTCGCGCGACCGTGGATGGCGACGCTGAGCCTGGCACGCGCATCGTAAGTCAAGGGACGGTAACCGCAGACACCTTGGAGTTGCCGGTCACCACCAATGAAGCGGTCCTGACCGTGCTTGGGGCGCTACAAATTGAGTCAGCCTCGAAGTCGGTTCGTGATGGCAACGGGGACGGTGTATTTGCGCCCGGTGAGGTCGCGAGCTACACAATCACCATCGCCAATCCAAATGTCCGCTCTGTTCAAGGCGTAACCATCCGCGACACCTTGCCTGCCTATCTAGACATTCTGCAGGTTGTCTCGACCAGTGGCGATGCAAGGCACAACCTTGAGAATGGTGAGATCGAGTTTACCAATGTCACCGTTTTGCCCGGCGCTGAGGGCGCACGGGTCAGCATTGTCACCCGAATCCATGATGAGGTGCAGTTGCTCGCTGATGGCGTCCCGCAGGCAGAGATCAATGGCCTGGCTGTCGATAATCAAGCGACGGTGATCAACGGCAATCGAGTGTTGAGCACCCGTGACCCATCACCCGTGGATGGCGCGCCCGATGGGGTGACCCGTTTTATCATTTCATCCGCATTCAACATTGCAGTGGATGGTACCATCAAATCCGTTCGTGACCTGAATGATGGCGCTTTAGCGCCAGGCGACGAGTTGGAATACACCGTTCGCGTGGTCAATGGTGGCACACAGAATGCGCTGACATTCATCGATGATGAGTTTCCCGCTGGGCTGGGCGAATGTCGGCTCGTCTCTGAGTTGGCTGACGTCAGTTGCGAAGGTGGCCGGCGTCTGCGGGGCTTTGTCAATGTACCGGCCAATGGGCGTATTGAGGTTGTCTTCAGGGGGACGGTGGCTGCTGAGGCCAATGACGGTACGGTCATCCAGAATCGGGTTGTTTTGACGGCGGGCAACCAGCGGGTGGAACGTTTGAGTGATGCACTCACGGTGCAGGCTGGGCCAGACTTGAGCCGACTCACAAAGAGCGCCATCGGTGTCGTTGACGGTGTCGCTGTGCCCGGTCAGACTTTCACCTATCGCATCAGCGTGACCAATTCAGGTAATCAGGCCGCGAGAAATTTTCGTATTGTCGATCCGTTACCGATTCGGTTTGCCGCCGTTAATCCTGCCGATGGCGGCCGTTACGATGCCGTCTCCAATACGGTGTCTTGGGATATCGCGGAGCTCGCACCAAATTCAGCTGCGGTGGTTTCCTTCGAGGTCACCCTGAGCGACGCCGTTGCCAATGGTACAGACATCTCGAACCAAGCGGAGATCAGCTTCGAGGGTACGCGTATTCTGTCCGATGATCCGTCGACGGACGTCAGTCTCGACCCAACTCGAGTTGTTGTACGCTCGCAGCCACTCTTGGTGGTCACGCAGCGCGCCTCGCTCATTTTTGCCCAGCCGCGGGATACCATCGTCTATGACATCATCATTCGTAATGAGGGAACAGATGCAGCGGAACGTGTTCGGGTGGATGGGCAACTACCCAACGAGCTGTTTCGGAGCATTGTGGCGGTGGATGGCGCCGTCGAGGCGGGAGCGCTCAGTTGGCGCTTTGACTCGGTACCTGAGCTGGCCCGTATTGAAGTCGGACAGTCGGTCGCCCTAAGGGCCCGGGGGCGTTTGAATCCTATCGTTGACAACGGAACCCGGATTTCGAGTCAAATTCGGGTGAACGCCGGCTTCGGTGATGTTGTGTCGGACGACCCGAGGACGGCGGAACCAAATGATCCGACGGTAGTCACCGTGAGATCAGCGCCAATTTATGCGCTCAGCAAGACCGTCAGTGACCTCAATGGCGGCTCGCCTCAGGCAGGAGATCGAGTCAGGTATACACTTGCGCTTGTGAATCAAGGCAACAGCGCCGGCACCAATGTGACTGTGCGCGACCCCTTGCCACCGGAGCTTGTTGATGTGATTGCGCTCGATGGCGGCGTGGTCGTGGGCCAACAGATATCATGGCCCAGCCGTGACCGTTTGGAGGTCGGCGCAGAGCCGCTCGTCTACGAGTTCGAAGCGACGATTCGGCGGGACTTGCTCAGCGGTGCCGTGATCGCAAATCAGGCTCAAGTCTTGAGTGATGGCATAGACCCGGCCAACAGTGACGACCCCGCAACGCCCGAGCCGCTGGACCCAACCCAACTGACCATCACGGCTGAGGCCGATTTGAGCAACTCGATCAAGTTGGTCGAACCACCCAATCCGGAACCAGGAGATGTGGTTACGTGGGTGATTCAAGTGGTCAATTCAGGGACTGTGGATGCTCGCGATGTCAATGTCCTAGACCCATTGCCGACGAACTCTATATTGGATGCCAACACCGACACGGGTGAGATAGTCAATGGCACCTTGCAGGCATCTCTTGGCGTCATCCCGGCGGGAGGGGCGCGTAGCGTGATCGTCACCGCACGCCTTCGAGATGGCCTTGTGGACGGCACCGAGGTCGCCAATCAGGCTCAAATATCTGCAGCGGGCCTCGATGTCGTACTCACCGATGATCCGTCAACTCAGGCCGATGATGACCCGACAACGCTCGTTGTAAATGCCACGCCTCAGTTGGTCATGACCAAATTCATCGATGGCCTCGCTGCTGATTCAGTGGAGCCTGGGCAGCGCATCGACTACGTGATTCGCATCGCCAACGTCGGGTCTGGTCGGGCTGATGATGTGGTGGTCAGGGATCCAATCCCCGAAGAGACCACGTTGTCAGATGTAGGGGCAGGACAACTGGATGGAGATGCTGTCGAATGGCGGTTATTGGACATCGCGCCCGGTGAAGAGGCCGAATTGCGGATGTCCGTATTGGTCGACGATGTCCTGGATAACGGCACATTGATCTCCAACCAAGCCAGCCTCTCGGCACCTTTTTTAGGACCACAGCCCCTCTTAAGTGATAACCCGGCCACACCTGCGGCGTTTGACCCAACCGTCGTTAGAGTGCTCAGTGGGCCAGACTTTTCAACGGCTCAACTCACTGTCCGCGATTTAGAAGACGGCGTGTTCCGACCTGATGATGTTGTCGAGTACACACTCTCCGTGCCAAATACGGGTAACGCGGTCGGTCGGGCCGTACAGGTGCGGGCGACTCTTCCTGAGACCTTAGAGCTCTTGAGCGCGCCTGGCGCTGCGTTAATCGGTGATGAGTTGACCTGGCGTGACCTCTCCCTTGAGCCTGGAGAGCGTCAAGTTCTCACTTTTCAGGCTCGGATCGCGACACCGTTAGCAAACGGGCGCCAAATCGCTGTGCAAGCCCGCATCGACGGCGTTGGCATTGCAGAGCCCTTTTTGTCCGATGACCCTGCGACCCCTGAAGACGACGATGCCACCGTTCTGACGGTGACCTCGGCTGCGCTGCTCACTCTGGCTAAGGATGTTGAAATTCCCCCCGGTGCGCAGTTTACGCCGGGCAGACAAGTGACATATACCTTTGTGGTTGGTAATCAGGGCGATGCCCGTTCTGAGATTAAGCAGCTGCTCGACACCTTACCGGCCGGGCTTGTGCCGCCTTTCGATACGGAGCCCGCTGCAGAGGTCGTTGGGCGCACAGTCAATTGGACCGTGCCTTCACTTGCACCGCTAGAGGAAGCACGTTTCGTCTTGACCGCCTTCATCGCTGCCGACGCGAGCGATGGTCTTCGGGTCGCGAATCGGGCGTCCGTGGATTCGCTGGTGGCGACGGCGACTTTTGATGTTGTCAATCAAGCTTCACTCGCCACATCCACCAAGTCCGTTCGTGCCGAGAATCCGTTTCCCGGTCAGCAAGTCAGATATACACTGACGGTTGCCAATGATGGCAGCCAGCCTGCAGCGTCGGTATCGCTCGTGGACCGACTACCCGAGGGCCTGACCCTCATCGGTGCACGGCCGCCCGCTCAAGTTGTGGGCCGTGTTTTGAGTTGGCAGTTCGATGAAGTACCAGCGAATGGTCAGCAGACAGTCGAGGTGATTTGTCAAATCGATGCGGACGTTGAAGATGGACGCCGTATGGTCAATCAAGCGACGATCTCCGCTCTTGGCATTGGCGATGCAGTGACCGATGATCCGAGCACCCCAGCAGTTGATGACGCGACGGCGTTTGTTGTTGTAAGCCGACCGTCTATCGAGCTCGCTAAGACGGTTCGTGACGATAACGGAGGCGTATTTAGTCCGGGTGACCCGATTACGTATCGATTGGTCATTCGAAACAGCGGTTCAAGCACAGCAACAAATCTCGTCGTTACCGATAACGTACCCGGTGGCGTCAATAACGCAGTCGCCGTTGATGGCAACGTGGTTGAAGGTGTCGCGACTTGGAATATCGCGTCATTGGAGGCGGGGGAGAGAGTTGAACGGGTGCTCCGCGGCCGCATTGATGTCGGCGCAGCCAACGCCCAGGTGATCAGTAATCAGTTCACCGTCACTGGAGCCGGTCTCGAGGCACAAACGAGCCCCGCCGCCACGCTTGAGGTGATTACAGGGTCCGTCAACCTCAGTAAAACGGTGGTCCCGCTCGCTGGCGAGTTTCAGCCAGGTACGCTGGTTGAGTATCGATTACGCGTGACTAATGAACGCGAAGTCGGCGCAGCTGAAATCACGGTCAGTGATATTCTCGATTTTGAGTCGCTTTCGGATATCGATGTTGCTGACGGTGGGCTTATCGACCGAGCCAACGGGCGCATCGAATGGACGCCCCAGACGACGGCCGCGCTTCGCTTCATTCCAGCAGGAGAATTTGTGGAGCTGCGGCTCAGGGCCCGTATCGGGGACGATATTATGCCTGGTGCTGAAGTCATCAACCGGGCTCGTTCGGTGGTTCGCGGCGACCCAGCACAGGCGGAGGCGTCCGCTCGATTCACGGTTGTCGGCTCGGCGGAATACAACCTCACGAAGACCACGGCGCGTGAGCGTTACCGGCGAGATGAAACGATAGAATACGAAATCGTGCTGACCAACCGTGGGCAGGTCGCAGGCACCAACGTGACCATCACCGATGTCTTGCCTGCTGAACTTGAGTACGTGCGCGGGTCCACCATTGTGGGTGACAGGCGAGTCGCGGACCTCCCAGAGGGTCGTTCTGCGTTGGAAGCAGGACTTGTTGTTGGTTCAGGTTCTCCAGCTGTGCTCGCCCCCGGTGAGGTTGTCACAGTTCGGTTGCGGGCGCGGGCGCGAGACGCCGTGGCCGCCGGCACCCGCGTTATCAATCAGGCGCGCATGGTCGATGCACAGGGGACTGAGGTTGATGCGTCTGCTGAAGTTCTCATCGATGGCATCCCAGATCTTTCAAATCTTGTGAAGACCGGTGTACCGGAGGCAGACCCAAGCGCGCCGCGCGTTGTCTTGGGTGAATCCATTCGCTGGCGTATTCAGGTGGAGAACCAGGGCGATGGTACAGCCGAGAATGTACGCATCTTTGATGAGTTAAACCCTCAACATACTTACATCGAAAACAGTCTCGAGGTCGATGGTCAGGTGATGACAGACGCTCAGGATGAGGATATCGCAGAGGTCATCGACGAGACCATTCGTGTGCGTGTGGCTGCACTCGAGCCAGGGGCGAGCCTTGTGGTGACTTTCCTGACTCGCGCGGTCGCCACACCGGCTGTGTCAAATCAAGCATTTGTGGATGCCGATGGCCTTGAACGTGAGCCGAGTGATGATGGTGGTGATGACCGAAATACACCGACGCGATTAGAAATCGGCGAGCCGTTAGAGAGACGTATAGACGTATCGAAAACCCTGGTTGCGGGCAGCGGGGACCGAGTGCCCATCGGTACGTCACTCGGCTATCTATTGTCGGTTGAGAACACAGGTAACGTCGCACTCGTGGGGATTGAGATTGAGGACACGCTGCCATCAGGCCTCCGTTTCGAGGGCGTTGAGGATGCGAGCGGTCCAGTCAACGTCGTTTTTAACGATGACGACCCAGAGTTAGGGTCTGGCCAGCTCATCTTGACTGATATTGGCCTTGAGCCAGGTGCGCGATTCTCAATTACGGTGAGGGTATCGACAATCGTCTCCGAGACCCCGGAGGGAGAGCTTTGCAATGAAGCCTTCTTTTCGGCACCGGGTGTTGATGCGAGCAGCGCTAAAGCTTGTGTGGAGCTTTTCTTGGACTCGGGGTCGTTGGTCGGCACGGTTTTCGAAGACCTGAACGGAGACGGGCGGTACACCGCAACCGAGGACCTCAGTGTGACGGGGATGACGCTCAGAATCTTCCCTGAGGGAGCCGATACGCTTGAACCGGTCGCTGAGGTCACCACCGATGATGATGGGCGCTACGCATTTGAATCACTGCCGGCTGGCACCTATCGGGTCGAGGTTGTTACCGCCAATGATGTGGTGGTCAAAGTGGCGCGCGATGTGCGCCTCAGCATGGACAACGATGGACTTGAAGACGTGGTGATTGCGCCGATGGGACGCATTTATGATTCGGTCTCAGGTGTGCTCCTTGATGGCGCTACGGTGACGCTTTACGAAGACCTAGACGTCGATGATGACCCCCTCGACGCCGATTCAATCGCGCAACGTGTGCGCGTCGACCCAAGTAAACTTGAACATCCATCTCAACAGAACCAGCGCACTGCGCACGGTGGCTTGTACCATTTTGTAGTGCGGGAACCGGGCCGTTATCTCATCGAAGTACAACCGGGGGGGGTCGCCCATGTGAGCCCCTCATTGTCGAATCCGCCCTCAGTTGGCTACGCGGCAACAGAGGACGCACGTGGTCGCATCGTCGACCAACCGCTTCCCATCGCTACAGCGGGTGTGGACCAACGCTATTTTCTCGCTTTTCAAGTTGGGGTTCGAGAAGAGCGCGTTATCCACAATCACATCCCACTCGATCCTATATCGTCGTTGATCGATATTACGAAGAGGGCCGATCGCGCCGATGTGATGGTGGGACAAATTGTCACATTTGAAGTGACAATGACCAACCGCAGTCCGAGGGATTTACGCTTTGACGAGAGCACAGGGTTTGGCGGCGTCATCGTCCAGGACCGCCTGCCTGCGGGTCTAAAATACGTGGCGGGTTCAGCCGTCATGACGACCTTAGAAGCGGGTCGTGAGCGCGCGTTGTTTGCCAGTGATCCGGTTGGCGCCCGCATACTGTCGTTTGGGCAACAGATCTCTGCCGATGGCGAACCCATACCATTTGACCTGCCATCCGGTGGTGCCCGTCGATTGAAATACCAGGCAACCGTTGATGCCTCTGCGAAGCCTCTCACCACCTTGACCAATCGAGCGTTGCTGCTGAGCGATGGGAACGTGCCTGTGACAGAGACTGCAGTGGCGTCGGTAAGAGTCGCGGCTGATCCTGATTTCGACCAAGGCTTGTTACTTGGTCGTGTGTATTGCGATACCGACGAAGATGGGCAGCAAGATGATGACGAGGTTGGCTTTGCCGGCGCTCAGCTGTACATGGACACGGGCTATAGAGTCACCACCGATGCCTATGGTCGATTTCGTTTCAAAGATATCAACCCGGGCACTCATATGGTGAAACTGGATATGCGTTCGGTGTTGCCGGGGGCGACGCTGACTACGCAAGAGTCTCGAATCATATCGTTTACCCGGGGTCTGCCTGCCCGCGTCACATTTGGCGTCACTTGCCCCGCCGATAAGGTCACCGAGGCTGTGACGGCTATCACCGATGAAGGCCTCGCCATCGCGATGACGAAATGGGGCCTCGTTCAGCGAGACCTACGCTATGATAGGGCGCGTCAAACTGTCCGACTCGCGGAGTTCGAGTTAAGCCTCCGCGCGGTGACGACAGAGCATGAACTTCGGGTGGCTGATGAACAGAAGGCGATCACCATCAGACCGACTGTAAGACAACCTGAGGTTTGGTCGAATTGGTCGCTCATGGTGCGTCAGCCCGACGGTGAAGTCGTAAAGGTATTAGACGGCGAAGGTCCGCCTCGAAGAATCGACTGGCAGGTGCCAAATGATTGGCCTGAGCAGGCTTGGTCATATCAACTCCGTTTAGTTGGCGCGAGCGGCTCAGCTGCGGGTAGCCCGTGGATGCCTGTGACGGCAGGTGCAGCTACGAAACCACAAGTGATCGCCTCGCTATCGGGCGATGGCTTCCTGAAGGGGCGTCGACTCGCCAAACCTTTCGTCGCAGCGCTAGATAAAATCCTCCCAAAGATAAAGTCGCTCACGGGTCCAATTGAGATCGCGGTCCATTTCGATGACACGAAAGGGCCACTCACAGCGCGTTCATTGACCCGTAAACGAGCGGAAGATGTGGTCGATTATCTGGTGTCCAAAGGGATTGAGCGGGGCAAGCTTAAGGCTGTCGGTTACGGCGGTCAGAAACCGATTCGACCCAATATCACCGAGCGCAGTCGACGTAAGAATCGACGCGTCGAGATTATCCATCTCGGGCCACCCATGAAGCCCGTGGGGCAGACCACACCTGAGGTGGCTGAGCAAAAGCTCGACGAGGGAACGAAAGCACCATCTGGTTCGGCGAAGCTAGACGCAGAGACGACATCCGCAGTCGACTTAGTGGCACAGAAACCCGCCGCCGAGAGCGGTGACACAAGCGCGACCGAGATGGCCGAGGATGGAACGTCTGTCCGAGAGTCGGTTTCGGTGACTCTGGGTCTCGAGAATTTGGCACTGGCGCAAGGCGCGCCATCGCGACGGGTCTGGGTGCCGAGCCGACGACCGTTACCGATTCGAGTGACAGCGCTGAGCGGGGCCTACATCCAACGGATTCGAGCGGCGATGCCTGCGGCCAAGGCGCAACAAAGGTTCACGCAGCGGCGTTTCGAAGGGCGCCTCTCTGGCAAGCGTATCGATATGCTGGGGAGAGTGCTCAGTCGACCTACGGTCGCGCTCGAGAAGCAGACAAACAATTCAGCGACCAAAGCGGCAAAGAGTCGATTGAGTTGGCGGGTAGACAGCCCTGGTACGGCGAATCGCTGGTCGTTCATGGTCACAGACCAGTCAGGGCAAGCGATTCATACAGCGAGTGGCGTTGGAAATCCGCCCGCGGTTCTCCGTTGGACGCCCACGGAACGACTCGCTAAAGGCACCTATGGCGCTCGACTTACGGTGATCGGCAGCCGACAGGTGATCCAATCAGCGACGTCATATTTTGGCGTTGATACCAAACCGCAGTCGAAGGCACCGGAACCGATCCTCGCTGTCTCGGGTTATCGAGCAACGCTCGCGGACAATGGTACATTTGATGTGTCTGCAAAGCTCAGCCAAGAGTCTGCGCTCGTTCTGGATGTGGAAGATAAGCTCGGCCGGTGGCTGGTTTTACTCCCGTCAACCGTTGGTTCGAGCAAGTCATCGGTTGAATCTGAATCGAAACAAGAGAGCACAGCTGTGGTTGATGCACGCTCACGTCCTGCAGGCGCAGGCTCAGCGCTTCCGTCACCAAACCGCCCAGGTGCAGGCGCGCCGATCGGTGCTTCGGCTGTTCCTGGTGCTTTGATGCCGGGGTCACCGGCGCGGCAGAGTGCAGTCTCTTCTTCTCCGTCCTCAGGGTCTTTGAGTCTGGAAGGGCAGAAGCTCTCTCGAGTTGGGGCTCGGCCGACGAATCTCACTCTGTTGGAGAGCCTCGTGCCGGGGCGTCGGCAAGCTCAGGTCGAGGCTAAGTCGGTGCTCGATGTCCGCTTGCCGCGCGTTGGCGAAAAACTTAAGGAGCGCGCCATACCTTTTCAAGGGACCACCGAGCCCGGTCGCACGGTCACAGTCAACGGGCGGGCGTTTCCGGTAGACGAACGCGGTGGATTCGGCGGAAGCATAGCCGTTCATGGGAAGACAGCGAGAATCGAGATCGTTTCAGAGGGTGAGGGCGGTGACCGTTCGATTATCGAACGTACCTATGAGACCCCTCAACAAAGTTGGTTCTTGATGGCCCTCGGTGAAGGCGTGACCGGTACTATCGGCTCTGAACTCGATGGCGTACAGGCACACACGAGCACCGAAATAGGAGAACAGGTCTACGTACATGGTCGTGCGGTTGGGTGGCTACGCGGCTATGCCTCCGGTGAGCAAATCCTTGGCGGTTTGTTTAAGCAATATAGCGTGGACGCCCACGTGGACACCGCGAGGCGAGACGAGTTCACTAGCGCATTCCGCCAGTTGATCGATCCGACGCAGTTCTACCCCGTCTACGGCGACCAAAGTACCGAAGAGAAGTTAATTAACAGCAACGGGCCGGTCTATGTCTTGATCAAGGCCGATAGCAGTCGAATCAATGTCGGTAACTTTAGAACCACGCTAAAGGGTGTTGAGCTTTTCAGATACGATCGTACGCACTACGGTGCACAAGTGGTCGGTGACGTCAAAACCGGTGACATGCGCCATGAGGTCACTGTTTTCGGCACCGATGAGGAGACGGAACGACAGCATGGCTATGTTGAATTCCGTGGAACAGGTGGCTCACTCTACTATTTGCCTCACCGGGAAGTTGTAGAAGGTTCTGAACGGGTCTTTCTCGTAGAAAAAGACCGGTTGTCTGGCATGGAACGGCGTCGTTTGTCCCTCGTGAGAGATCAGGATTATCGCATCCGTTATATGGACGGCCGAATCATGTTCACACGGCCTGTCTCGTCGTCTGCCTTTGGCCTTTTTGGGGTCCAAGAAGGAGATTTGGGTCAGGCACCCCTCGATGGGCATCCCGTTCAGGTCCTTGTCGAATATGACCATCGTGATCCCACCGCCCCGGGCGAGCGAAGTCTAGGTTTTCATGCTCGAGAGTCCTACAAAAACAACGTCAGCGTGGGCGGAGGATATGTACAGTCCGGACAGGTTGGGGCCGCCACGCCACGCTACCGGTTATGGGGCGCGGATCTTAAGCTGCGTCATGGACGCCGCACTCATTTTGACGCCGAATTCGCCGAAAGCAGCGGTCAGAACAGCCCGAGTCTCTTCAGCGAGGACGGCGGTCTGACCTTTAGGCCTTTTCACCGCCGCTCGGCTGATTTTGACCGCGGCGCGAGTTTCTTGATTCGCGGCGGACTTGAACTCGACGATCTGGTCGGTCAAGCGCAGAAAAACGCCTGGTATAACGAGGGGTATTACCAGTACATCGCACCGGGGTTTTCATCGGGGGGCACGATTCAACAGCAAGGCTTGGAGCGTTACGGTGCGCTTTCTGTTGGATATCTCGGCGATGGCCACACGGTGCATGTACGGCATGACGGTTGGCGTGCTGCCGAACGCCAAACTCAAGGCTACACCTTCACCGACCTGCAGCCATTCAGGCAGGAAACAAGTCGCTTAGGTTACGCCTACCAGATGGAAAAGCTCAGGCTTGATTCCGAGTTTGTGTATACACAGTATGACCAGGGCGTTGACGAAGAGGCGATGCGCATCGGCGCCCTCGCTGCCGGAGCCGAGCTTGATTTGAATGCGCGATGGACCCTTCTCGCTCAGCAGCAGGTAACCGTTCTCGGCGATCGTCGATTGCATGAGACCACTGGGGACTTGTTTACAACCAGCGTTGGCGCGCGGTATCAGGCCGCCAAATCATTGTTCTTTGAGGCTGTTGAGACCCTCCGATGGTCGGGTGATAATGCCACACGAGTAGGCATTCGCAGTCAATTGAGCGACCGACACACTTTCTATGTTCAGGAACGCTTTACCCAAGAGCAGGGCCGTCAATCTGCAACTACGGTCTTGGGTGGTGAAGAGCTGTTCGGAGAGGATAAGTCCGGTCGGGCATACGGTGAATATCAATTGGAGACCGGTACGGCGGGACCGCAGAATCGTACCGTAGTTGGCTTAGGTAAACGCTGGCTGTTGAGCAAACGACTGACGCTTGATGCGGCATATGAGCGAAGCCAAACATCAAGCCAGGTCCCTGGCGCGACAAGTCGGGATGCGCTCTCTTCAGGTGTCGCCTGGTCACCGATTCGGCCGATGAAATTGAGTGGTCGATATGAATTTCGGTTGGAGGACCATGACGCCGAGCGGACAAATCGTCGGGATATCTACCAAGTGGTCGCGCTCAACCGGCTCGATCTGAAGTTAAGTCCAGATTGGTCTTTCTCGGCCGTCGGTAACTACAGCCATACCTTCGATATAGAGCTCGCCGGCACTGAAGCTGAGCTGCTTGAACTCAGCCTCGGATTGGCTTACCGGCCGGTGGTGATCAATTGGTTTGTTTTGCTCACCCGCTACACAAAACGTTACGAACAGCGTCCTACAGACATCGCCACTGAACTCGTGACCCGCGAAGAAAATGATGTCGGGACATTGATTCCAATCATTGAACTCCCAGGTGGGTTTCAGCTGGTTGAAAAACTCGCGATCCGGCGCACAGCCTATCGCACAGCTGAATTGCCCACGAGCATTGGGTACACGCTGTTGTGGATAAATCGCTTGAACTATCACTTGACCAATGCCTGGGACGTGGGCGCGGAATATCGGCAATTGCACACCACTTTGGCGCAGAATCAGCAGGACGGGTTCCTCGTTGAGATAAATTACATCATCAAGAAGAAGATTCGATTAGGCTTAGGCTATAACTTTACCCAGTTCTCCGACGACGAGTTTGCTCGGCTTGATGAAACCTTTGGGGGACCATTCTTCCGCGTGATCGCAAACTACTAAAGCGCCATGGCCAACTTTCGGGTTGTTTTTCTAGGCATGGCGTTCAAATCAAGCTAATGGGAGAGACGAGTGAGTGCTCGTATTTGGGCCAACCCGACTTTGATAATGAGAGACGCTGAGCATATTCATGTCTGAATCGATGGCAAGCCGCATTCTAACGGTCGAAGATAGCGACAACATTAGGCGTATGATCGCCTACAATCTCGAACGGGCGGGCTATGAAGTCTTCCAGGCTGCCCACGGCAAGGACGCCGTACGGATTCTGCAGAAGGTTGTTCCCGACCTGATCATTCTGGATGTACGCATGCCTGAAATGAACGGCTTTCAGCTGTTAGAGCTCATGCGTAAGTATCCCAAGGCGGCAGCCATACCTGTGATCATGCTCTCGGCGTTGAGCCAGCCGGAAAACATCGATCGAGCCCTGTCTTTGGGCGTGGTTGATTATATTGTAAAGCCGCTCGATCCAACCGTTCTGCTCGCTAAGGTAAAAGAAGCACTCTCACACAGCAAAAACAGCGACGGCGGTTGGCTTGGACCCAATCGCCGGCAGTTCGAACGGGTCACTTTGGACGGCGTTGAGCTCAAGCCGCAGCCAGGCGGTAGGGGAGTGGACCTCAGTGAAGGTGGTTTGAGTTGGCGGACGAAATCTCCACCCGCTGAGAATGATGTTTTGGTCATTGAAGCCCACGAGCTGTTTGAATTGGTGGGCATTGACGAACAGACACTGCGTGCTCGAGTCGCTTACGTAAAGCCTGTGGGCCTGGGTTATTTTCGGGTGGGCGCGGCGTTTATTGGCTTACCTTCAAACGGTCGCGATGCGGTGCGACGATACGTCAAACGGCACTTGGCTTAGGGCATCTCTGAAGGAGACTTTGGCGATTCACAGACGCCGGCTATTGTCTCTGAGCCGAAATCGTCGGGAGCTACCTCGCCATGCCCAGACGGTGACCCAAATGCCGAGCAGAATCACTTCAATGGGTAAATTTAGATCGATGAGTCGCATCCGTTTTTTGGCGACCGGCATTTTTTCTGGCAAGACCTTCATCTTTGTGAATCGCAAAACGTCGAACTGCGTGCGGTCATTTAGACGGTAACCTGTCAGGTGCCCATCTGATTGATAATCCCATGGAAACCCTCTGGCTCGCTTACGCAACCGCTCAAGTTGAACCGCTGTGATCGGCTTCGACATGAGCAACTCAAGGTCGCCCTCAGACTCTGAACCGACCGGCCACTCCGAGAGGATAACCAACTCGAGCGGGACCCGGCTCCGGTCTTGTGCGCCAGTCAGCGATGGTGGGGGCTGATGTACATTAAATGCCGGGTTTTCGGCCTTGTGCGTGTAGGCGACAATCGGTGACAAAAGCGGTTCCGTCGGATCATCGGATGAGGGGGGCGTCACTTCGACCGCGAGAAATGTCCAACCTTGCTTGCGCAAATCTCGCATCCAAGCCAGCTGGCCGGCAGTGAGATGCGCGCCGCGCTGCATCAACCATTGTCTGGTGGCTGTCCCATCCCGTAAGAATTCGTGAACGCCAAGTTTCAAATTGCGAATTCGTCCGAGCACCTCTTCATTCGGCTCAACACCCACCTCCGGGATGACGCAACTACCGACCCACGATGTCATCTTCACATCGATGTTGCGGATAGTCGCTGATACGGGATGCAATTGGCGCAGCATGTTTTTAAACGAGCGAATATGTCCGAAGTGCGTGTTCGCTTTGCCCTTCACCGGAAAGAGAATCGTAAAGGGCTTCGTAGCCCCACGTGTCTCCAAACGAATCAATGTGGTTTGCGAACCACGAAGTGTATCAAACACCATGATCGCCTGTTCTTGGACGACGGTGACGTTCTGATCGAGCTCGCTAACGATCAGTGCAGCCTCCACTCGCATGCACAACAGAAACGCACCAAGCGCAGCGGCCCGCCGAACCAACCACCGGACCCGCGCCAGCGAATGCATCGCAAGCAGCATTTTTTTGTCGTGCCTCAATTGTATCTAACCTTCGATGTATGCATGCAGACGCACGACCCAAGTGGACGTCGAGTCTCACGCTATCCGATTAGGACGGTCGGAAATACCTGTCAACATCTAAGCGTTATGTGGCCATGGCGACAGCTGGTCTCGAAGCCCGTTAGCGTGTACAATTACGACCGACATACTTTAGGTTACCCAGGAGGTTGACCCATGTGGAAATACCTAGCAGCGCTTTGCGTATTGCTTCCACTCAAAGCCATCAGCCAAGAAACTGAGTCTGATAGCGGACCCGCCGAGCCCAAGACAGGCGTTTCCGCGATACTTGGAAAGCTTGATTGGGGTAGTTCGAAAGCGCAAATCTTTGACGACGCCAAAGCTCGACTAGAGCGTGAGTGGCGAGGGAAAGTGAAAAAACTAGACGCACTCGGCGTCGACAAATTGCGGAAAGCAAAGAAACGTGAGCTCAAGCAGATAGAAGGCTCCTATACACATCTCATCGGCCGGAGTTCGGTGCTTGATACGTCTATGCTCGCGGGAGAGTTATCTCGTGGGCTTGGCGACGCGATCATCGAGCAGTCGGTCAAAGGGCAAAAACGTTACTATTTCTTGCGGGATGACCGGTTGTGGAAGGTCGCCGTCGTTTTTGACTCTTTTAGCGCCAAGACGTTCAAGAGCTTTACGCAGTTGTTACAGAAGTCCTTTGGCAAAAAGGCCAAGTCAGGGAAGCCAAAGTCAAAGCACCAGACCCGGGTTTGGCAAGACAAGCTTACAGTTGCCATCGCACATGATTTTCTCGAATTTTACAGCGGTTACCTCGTGGTCTTCATTCAGAAAGGCATCGGGGAGGAATATCAAGAGACCGTAAAGAAACAAGAGCGCCCGAGTACAGCCGCTGCCCCGTCCGATGCGATTGGGAATTTGTTCGATGACGATGGAGATGTCGACGACGGCGATGGCAATGTTGTCGACGACCTGACGGGCAGTAAACATGAGGTCAATCTGAATCGGGCACGTCTTTTTGAAACTCAGGCAGTGCCGACGTTTGAGCCTGAAGATGACGATTCATCAGATCGAAAGAAAAAAAAGACTCGTAAGAAGAAAAAATAGACGGCCAATGTGGCTCTGTGTATCCCTCGGCTAGGAAATCGTGTACTCAGAAGCCTAGGATTTGATGACGTGTTGAGTGAGAGGAACTGATATGTTGGCACACAGGCGGATTTCGTTTTGGGCCCCGCTCTTGGGTCTTGCGCTTTTAGTGGGTTGTGGAAGCGACGGTGAAGCCGAGAAGCCTGTTCCAGAGGCGATTCCGGATATGCCGAGCATGAGCTATTCGGCAGGGCACCTGTCGGTGAACCAGAGAGCGCTCCCTCTCGACCGCTTCGATCTGCAAGTCTTGCCTGGTATCAGGACTCACTCGGTGAGCGAGATCAGCGAACTTTTTGGTGCTGTTGTGATCAATGCGCCGTTTGTTGAGTGGCCGGCAGCGTGTGCGCCCGCGAGTGAATCGAATAATGTTCAGCCCGCAGCAATCGTTGAGGAGAGGCTGAGCGCCATACGTGCAGCGGGGATTGAAAGTCCGACTGTGGCGGTAAACGTCGACATCCTGACACCTGGGCGCAGCAGCATGTACCACATCTGTTTCGCTGAAGGTGCGAGTCGACCACGTTTCGACGTGTCGGAATATCAGCGACAACTATCGGCGGCGATGATGGACTTAGCAGATATCGAGGCCGTGAAGTACATCACCATTGGTGTTGATATGAACGTTTATTATCACAACGAAGTCGACGGAGAACGTCCCGCTGACGATTACACGAACTTCATGCTCACCTACCAAAGCCTTTTCGACCAGCTGAAGGAAAAGAGAGCTGATCTGAAAGTTGGGCCGGGCCTTAACTACGCTTACTTTCGGGCCCTCGCCATGAGCGAAATTGGTGCTGAATATGGTTACGAACGCCCAGAAGACGATGCGTCGTCGAAGGCATGGGATACATTCGACGCCGCCGCTTCATATTTTGCGGACCGTCGCCTTGTTGAGCCCTTGATCGCCACAGGAACCGGAGCGAACCGCGTCGTCAAAGCCGATTATATCGGTTTAAGCTTTATGCCGTTCCCGAATGCCTATCCTTTTAACGGTGAACCACGCCCATCGGACGCAGGTCAACTGCAGCGAGTCATCGATTGGTATCGGCCACTCCAGCACCTCGTGAAGGTGGGAGTCGCGGAAGACGCGCCGACGCTGCCGATCGTCGTGACACAAGCCGATTGGCCAGAAGGGCAGATAAAGCGACCAAAAAAAGCTGTCTTTTTGGAGACACTCAAAGAGGTCCTCAGCCCGTTTCAGGTCGAATGGTTTGCTTGGCGCCGTTTTTCAGACCTGCCCGATCCAGAGGTGGGGAGCCCTTGTGCCCAGTTTACCCGGTCGAGCGACCCGGAGTTTAGCTTCCCTGGAGAATATTGCGGCAGTGGGATGGTAGACCAGTATGGGACGGTTGAGGAGTCGGATAGCGTTTTCCGTACACTCACAGAGAGCCCGTAACGAACACATGACAGAGACGGCGACGAGACCATGCCAAAAATAGTATTTTTACCGACCTTTCTAACTAAAGACCCCATCTCGGTCGACGTTGAAGAAGGTGTGAGCCTTCAGGAAGCAGCGTTCGATGCCGGCGTCCCTATGGGCGACGCCTGCGGAGGTAACTGCGGGTGTAGTACCTGTCACGTGTTCGTGACTGACGGCGAGTCGACGCTGAGTGAAATGGAAGATGACGAGGATGATGTTCTCGGCAAAGCCGACGATGTTCGTCTTGAGAGCAGACTTGGCTGCCAGGCCTTCGTTGGGACAGGCGATGTGACGGTTCAGATATCCCGAGAGAGCCAGCAAGCATTTATTAACGAGCATCCTGAATATCGCGACCGCGTCGGCGACATCATTGATTGATCCATTCTCCATCGCATGAATTTTGAACTCCAGATCGCCTTAAGACACCTTCGCGCGCAGAAGTCGAAGGGCTTATCGCTCGTTGCGTGGTTGTCGATCATTGGCGTAGGTGCTGGTGTGGCGGCCCTCGTTGGGGGGTTCTCGGTGACCAGCGGTTTTAATCAAGCCTTCTCGGAGAAGCTCCTCGGCGTGACCGCTCACCTCAAAGTCATGAGACCCCAAAACCCCGACCGAGTGATCGAGCAAGCAGAGGCAGTTCCGGGTATCGTTTCAGCGTCTCCGGCGACACATAATCAAGCTTTGATCACCGGCCCAGCGGGCTCTGTTGGTAGCATCGTAAAGGGGCTACAGCCCGCTCGGGCCATGAAGACGCTCGCGATCGACAAGCACATGATTCAAGGCGAACTCGGTTCGCTGCGGCGACGGTCGAGCACGCGACCCGCAACAATCGTACTTGGAAAGGAACTGGCCAAGGCGATAGATGCCAAGGTAGGGGACGTCGTGTCGTTGCTGTCGCCGGCTCAGAAAGGCGATCAGAAGCAATGGGGGAACGTCCGAGGGACACCGAAGATGCTGGCCCTCGAGGTGGTGGGTATCTTCAGCTCGGGATACTATGAGTTTGACCGCCTTTATGGGTATATAGAGCTCGGCGAGGCGCAAAGATTTTTTGAAGTCGGTAGCCGCGTTGACATGGTCGAGTTGCGGGCTGAAAAACCCGATGAAGCGGCCGCTCTCGGTGATATGTTGCGGGAGAAAATTTCGCTACCTTTTGGCCGCATCATGGATTGGCGGACATCCAATACCAATCTATTCGTCAGCCTCACCATGCAGCGGGTCGCGATCTTGATCGTGCTGGGCGTGATGGTCATCCTCGCGGCTTGTAACGTCGCGAGCATGTTGATCATGATGGTTATCGAACGTACACGCGATATTGCGATCCTCAAGGCGATGGGTGTCCGTAATGGCAGTATTCGTAAGATCTTCTTACTCGAAGGGGCGCTTATAGCGCTTGTCGGTACGGTCGGCGGTCTGAGCGTCGCTTTCCTTCTCTTTGAAGCCATATTGGCCCAGGGGATTCGGCTCGATCCGACGGTCTATGGAATTGAGCGACTCCCCATCTTGTTCAACCTGAGCGACTACCTATTTGCCGCGGCAGGCGCAATGCTGATCACGGTTGTAGCCGCCCTGATTCCATCCATGAGAGCAGCTCAGCTCAATCCCGTAGATGGTTTAAGGGAGCTTCGGTAACGAAGGTCGCTGCGAGGCCGTTAGATTGACCAGATCGGGTTGCTATGGTAATCGGCGCTATGATGATGAACCACATGAAATATGACGTCCGCCGCCTCATGTTCTTCTCGATGCTGGCCCTTGTGAGCTTCTGCGGGTGTGGGACGAGTCAGAGACAGGCGAAGGCGGCTAAAGAGTCGGCTCAGTATCACTACAACTTGGCCCACGGTTATTATTTCAACTCGACGCGTGCGAATAATGTTGATGGCGCGATGCAAGAAGTCCTCAAAAGCCTTAAGGCCGATCCGTCATATCCCGAAGCACATATGCTTGCCGGCATGATCTATATGGGTCGTGAGATACATGTGAAGGCGATTAGACACTTCAAAAAGGCTCTCGAGCTCAAGCCTAATTACTACAAGGCAGCCAATAACCTTGGCGCAGCTTACCTGCATTTGGGTCGTTGGGATGATGCGATTGAGGTTTATCAGAAGCTGACCAGTAACATCATGTATGTCACGCCTGGCCACGGCCACAACAACTTGGGGTGGGCTTGGTACAAGAAGGGTGACTTTGATAAAGCCGCCCGTCACTTTCGCATGGCCATCAACCTCGCACCCGAACTGTGTGTTGCTCAAAACAATCTCGGTTTGGTCATGATGCAGCAGCGAAATACACGTCGCGCGACAAAATTTTTGAAGCGAGCGATAAAAAAATGTCCGAAATATGCAGAACCGCACTATCATCTGGGACGAGCTTACAGTGACACCGGTTCATTCACAGACGCTCGCGAGAGTTTCGAGCGATGTTTGAAGCTAGCCGGTGACTCAAAATGGGGTGATCGTTGTGCCCAGCGGTTGACGACGCTGCCAAGCTCGAGAGGAAACTGATGATAGACTTCACACCCAAGAACGAAACGACGCCGGGGCAGGTTCTTTATGCTGCGCGGGCACGCCTTGGTCTCTCTCTCGACGCCTGTTCATCGCGTACACGCATTCCAGCTCAATCATTACGCGCACTCGAGCATGATAATTGGGCGGCTCTGCCTGCACCGGTTTATGTGAAGGGGTTCATTCGCGCCTACGCCACCGAGCTTGGTCTCGACCCCGATCCGATCGTCGAGGCATGGCGCGCAGCTGGTGGAGACAGACGACTTGAGCCCTATCTGGTGAGCACGACGCCCTTTGCTCTTAAAGAGGTCAAAACCGACCGAAAAGGCGCGGTGTGGGGCGTTGCTGCGGGCTTGGCGGTGGGGGCTGCGGTTCTTGCCATTTGGCTATTTGGTGGCTGGAACGGCAGTCAAACCGTTTTGGGTGACAACGGAGATGCCGGCATTGAGGTACCTATCGACGAGGCTGGCGAATCACGCACAACTGTCAGTCCCTGACCCAAACTCATTGAAGTGAATGTCCAATGCTAAACGCGCGACTCCAGCTGCTTCGTGAAAGCCTTCAGAAACTCCTTAGACGAAGCGCCGATGGCCACGTAGAGAGACTCCTAGGCCGAACCCGTAGTGAGGACGTCGCTGTGGTGATGCGGTTTTTGGACGAACGCCAACAGACTCGGGTTTTTGAGCTGCTGCCTCACGATGAGGCGAGGGCGGAAATCCTCGCGGAAGTCGATGAGCATCTTGTCGATGATCTGATTGCCCATCGCTCAGTGTCGGAGCTCAAGCCCGTAATCGCGGCAATGAACGCTGATGATCAAGCTGATATTTTAGCGCTCTTGCCTGCTGAACTACGCACGGGCTTAATCGATGCGCTGAGGCCTGCAGAGAAGGAAGAACTCGAGGAACTGCTGCATTATGACGCGGAGACCGCGGGCGGCATTATGTCGCCCCAATTTTTTGCTCTTCCATCGAGCACCGCAGTCTCCGAGGCGATTAGCGCTTTACAGGCGTCGGCCGATGTTGAGATGGCCTTCTACATTTACGTGGTTAACGAACCAGGGCATCTCGTAGGCGTTGTCTCACTCAGAGCGTTAGTGACTCATCCGCCTGACACGACGCTTGAGACTTTGATGGTCAGCGATGTCATTTCGGTTGCGACCAATACAGATCAGGAAGAGGTGGCGAGATTAGCAGCGCGCTACAACCTACTCGCGATCCCTGTTGTCGACGAGGGGAATTGCCTTGTCGGTATCGTCACAATCGATGATGTCATTGACGTCATTCGAGAAGAGGCGACAGAAGACATCCTAAAGATGGCCGGTGCGGATGAGACGGCGTACGAGAATAACTCGATCATGCGTAACTTTCGGACCCGCGCGCCTTGGTTGTTTGCGACTTGGTTGGGCGGGCTGAGCGCGAGCGTGCTGATCAGCACCTTCGAACACCATTTACAGGCCACTGTGGCATTGGCGGCCTTCATACCGATCGTCCTCGGTATGGGTGGTAATGTCGGTATCCAGACAGCGACAATCATTGTTCGTGGTCTCGCGACCGGTCATGTATCCGAAGGTGTGGGCATGCAATATCTGTTTAGAGAGACATTGATCGGCGTCTTTCTGGGTCTATTGTATGGTGCCCTAATCGGTGCATATACCGCGGTCGCTTATGGCGAAACAGCGACGGTAATGGAGTTGGCGCTCACCGTCGGTATCAGCGTTTTGGCGAGTATGGCGTCTTCCGCTGCAGTCGGGGCTTTCACACCTCTCTTGTTTCATCGGATGCGCATTGATCCAGCCATCGCTACGGGGCCCATCGTGACAACATCGGTCGATGTTCTCGGCATTCTCGTCTATTTCTGGACTGCGACCCTGATTCTTGGCTTGCCAACATGACCCGAGAAGGGGTCGTTCTAAAGACACGACCGCATCGCGACCATGACATTATAGTGGAGTTACTGACGGGCGAGTACGGGCGTTTATCCTTGGTGGCCCGGGCGGCTCGGAAAAGCACGAAGCGCTTCGGCGGCGCGCTGGAGCTCGGCACCAAGATTCAGGCTGAGATAAAGCCGGCTCGGCGCGGGCCTTTGAATTCGTTAAGTACCTGTTCCATTCTCAGGGCGCCGCGGAATACCAGTCGTCACCTCGAGAGGATCTACCAACTCGCCTACGTCCTGGAGATTATGGAGCGGCTCACGCTACAAGGACAAGAAGAACGGGCAAATACCGCCGGTCTGGAAGCCTACCTCGAGCTGCTCGAAGACGTTACACCGTCCCACGCCGACTTAGTGAATTGGGAACTGTGGGTCCTGCGACAAAATGGCTATGACTTTCAGCTTTGGCCGTGTATGGAGAGCGGTTTACAGGCGGATGGCTTTAGTCTCGCGTTTGGCGGCGCCATCTCGACGGCCCGAATCAGAGCAAATGACACCTTCGTCTGTCCGGGCGCTGCTCTGAAGGCGGCATCTGAGATGTCTACAGGTGAGTTCTCAGGGGCAGGGGACGAAGTGCATGGTGGTGTGAGAGGTTTACTCAACCATATTTGGAATGGAGTGTTGGAGCGTCCTCTGAAGAGTGCTGTGTTTATCGGGCCGGGAAGTTTTTGAGCCGCACGAGAGGCCACCAAGAGCAAAGTCTCCGTTTACAGTGGGAACAATCTGAGGCAATTTAGACGGCGTCGGTAAATGAGGAGTGATCATATGAGTAGCAATAATCGTAAGATTTCATACAGTTTTCAGGTGCTTATCATCGCGTCGATGTTGTTTTCTGGATTGGCGTTTGCCGATAAGGGCAAGTCCGCGCCCGGTGGGAAGAAAAGTGACTTAGGTTTTACAGCGCCGGGTAAAGGAAATGACTTACTGCTTCAGTTCGTGACGAAGCAGGGCACGATTCGTTGTCGCCTATTCTACAAACGAGCCCCTAAAACCGTTGCGAACTTTGCAGCGCTCGCATTGGGTCAAAAGGAGTTCCGGGACGCCAACACCATGATGATGCAGAAGAAACCGTATTATGACGGCCTCATTTTTCACCGTGTGATTCCGGACTTCATGATTCAGGGTGGGTGTCCCCTCAAATCCGGTAGCGGCGGACCTGGTTATAGCATCCCGGACGAGTTTCATCCCGAACTCCAGCACGACCGAGCGGGCATTCTGAGCATGGCCAACCGCGGCCCGAATACGGGTGGCAGTCAGTTCTTTATCACCGATAAGGCGACGCCCTGGCTCAATAACCGGCATGCTGTTTTCGGTGAGTGCAAAGACCTGAAGGTGGTGAGTAAAATTGCGCGCGTGCCAGCGATTCAGACCAGACCACGAGATGAAGTGCCGATGCAGGTCAAGATTCAATGGGGCACATGGTAAGCGCATTGCCATTAGGTTCATCTTTTATCTAGGCGAGTTCGGCGGAAACTTGCCCGTTTGATAACTTGCATCGTAGCATCCGGGAATCATGGCTGAGTCAGATCAACAGAATATGCCAGATTCCGGCCGAGGTGGTGATTGGTCGGCTGGAGAGTTTCACGCGGCCATGCGTGAACGCAGGAGTATTGTACTCGCTCATCTAGAGAATCAAATCAAGACGCCATTGATCGCGGAGGTTGTCTTCGACCTCTTGGTTCACTTGGCCTTGAATCCGGACATTGAGCTCGATGCGCAATTGGTTGAATCCTTCGCATGGCGCCATGAACTTGATGCCAAGGAAACAGCGCTTCAACGACCGAGTGGCGCGCGCGTTCCGTTGGTTGAGCTACTTCTCGATAAAGAAAAGTGGGAGCACGTTGAGTTGGTCAACGCGCTTCTCACTCTGGGCCTGTTTGGCAAATTGCGCCCCCTAGAGGAGGTTGACCGTCAGAGCTTTACGCTGCGTATCGTCGGTTTGTTGCCCGGCATCGAGCGGATCGGCCCCTACACGTTTTGCGATTACCTAGACCTGGTCTGCTCAGAGGCAGATGCCCAGCGGTTCTGGACGCTCTACACTGAGCGTTTAATCATCGAGATAAACAAGAGAAGCGAGTCTGCAGACAATCGCCAAATCTCCTGGCTCTTACATCATCTCTTGGCTTTCCATCGTCACGGTCTACCCGAAACACGTGGACGCGCCTGGAAGACTCTCAAACGTCATATTAGACGTATTTTAGCGATCGATCGGAACCGATCCCAGTTCATAAAGATGCTCATTCAGGGCATAGACGACATGGCGGTCCTGCACTATATTTGTACCGCACCGGGTTTTGTTAACGACGCACAGCTCCTTCATCAGTTCCTTGTGAGAGGTGAGGAGAAGTTAATCTCATGCGCGCTCTGTGCGCTCCAAATTCATGGCGAACTTGATCATATCGTGGCGCGGACCATCGAGCACTATCGCGCGCGTCCGCTACCAGAGATCGCGCACCGGGTGACCGAGATCTACGCTCAGCTCGCACTGCCGCGTATACCGAGCGCAAATCTCAAATATCTGACCTTGGGCTTGCGCTCTGTCATCCTGGAACATGTCACCAATAACGCATCGGTTGAGAGTCTCGCCCAGGCGATCGCGAATGACGCTCGGGCGCTCCGGCAATGTTTACTCATTGCGGACCTCAGTAAAATTGAGGACTTTCGTTCACGCCCTCAGGGACAGCGGCTGCTCGATCGCATTGTCACGGTTTTCTTCCAGTCCTTCACGCCCACAGCTGTTGACCACCCCTTTAACGACGAGATCTTCGAGGGCGCGATTACGCGGGTTTTAAAGGCGATGATTCAACATGGTGCGGGTCGAATCCGCGACCGGCTAGAATCATTTGGACTTGAACTGTCCGACCATGTTGAACGTTGGGCTGGGCAGAATGTCCCTGAAGACGTCAGGCGCAAGTTGCTGGCCCGGTTCGCGATAGTCTACGTTCGCACAGTTGTCTCGGTGGCAAGGCTGTTACGGGCCGATGAAGAGACGGCCGAACAAGGACGAAATCTCTATCGGACACTGATTAAAGTCTATCTCGAGCATCACAAAGCCCTCGAAGGGGAAGCGAGTTTTGGTGCCATCGCGTTTGCACTCAAACCTTTGTTTCCTGAAATGTGTGCACGTCGCCTTGACGACATCGAAATCGGAGACATCATTGATGCCTCTCATGTCATCGCGAGAATTGATGGCGAATTTGGCGCCTTTGAAGATGAGGATGAAGAGTTACTCGACACTCGAAGCAACTCTGAAATCAGTCCACTGATTCTGCGTAAGCCAGACCGAGAAGCACCGCTCATGGCAAAGGTGCGCGTTTTGGAGCGCCGCCAAAATCACGCAAAATCAGTCCTCCGTGCTTATCTGGGGCTCGAGGTGTTGGCCGATTTGAAAGAGCGGCTCCTGAGCCTCTTGGGTCTGCGTCGAGAGGGTCAGCTTATGCTGACCGACCGAGAACTCGTGGTCAGTAGTAAACGGACGCTCGCGGGCCGAGTTTTTGAAAGAACGGGCGATAGTCATGCGCTCAGCGATCTACTCGCGGTCAATGTGAAAAGGCGGCTTAGACTGTTTTACGTTGTCCTCGGCGCATTGGGTTTGCTCCTCTCGGGGCTTGTGGGTGGGCATCTGCTTTTCGTTGGCCTGCGCGGCGCAGATTCGAGCCTGTCGATTTTGGGTGGTGCATCGATCGCGCTCGGCATTGTCTTCGATGCGGCGATGTCGAGGATGAGTGAGCGCAACGAGAACTCTGTGATCATTGAGTTGGCGTTTAGCAGCCGCCCCCAAGCTTTTAGCTTAGCGATAGATACCGAAGAAGGCGCCGATATCTTGGATGCTTTTATGGCAGGCGATGCGGAACGACGAGAGATGGCCCTGATGGCTGATGTCGTCCATCAGGACGTTGAGTGGGAGCCGCTTGACGGACCGATTGACCTCGAGGTCTAACCCCCCGATTATCTAGCGGTATGCTTCACACGATACGGTAGGTGTCTCATGATGTGTTGCAAACGTGATGCGTTCCATCGAGATGTATTTGTATACAGTGGTTGGGCTCACGCCGAGCGCTCGAGCCGTCGCCCTGATGTTTCCATCGTGCAGTTTGAGAGCTTGGGTGATGTGTTGATGGATGGTTTGGCGTAAGGGGTTGACCCGGACTCGGCCGGGCGCCTGCGATCGAGCCATGTCGTCTCCACTTGAATCCGTACATGTATTGTCGAAGGCGATATACTCTTCCGAGATTGGACAGGACAGATTCTCTATGCCGGCTCGGATCAGAACATTGCGGAGCTCTCGCACGTTGCCAGGCCAATGATGCATCTCGAGCTTCGTCCATGCCGAGGCGGTCAATCTTGCGGCGACGTTGGCTGAGAGGTCATGAGCTAAGGTCTTGAGGTCCGGTCGCCGCTGGCGCAGAGGCGGCATCTTGAGCTGTAGGGTTGATATGCGATGAAATAGGTCGAGCCGGAAGTGACCTGCACTGATCTGCTTCATCAATGCTTGGTGTGTGGCACAAATGATCCGCACGTCCACTCGCTTCGGGCGTTCGGCGCCAATGGGCCAAACGAGTCCTGTCTCCAATACACGCAGTAGTCGAGTTTGCGCGGCGGTTGGCATATCTCCAATCTCGTCGAGAAAGAGTGTGCCTTGGTGCGCGCGCTCAAACCAGCCGGCCCGCTGTTTCGCGCCAGTGAAAGCACCGACCTGAGTGCCAAATAGTTCAGACTCCAATAGGGAGGGTGGGATTGCGGCGCAGTTGACAGCGAGCAGGGACATTTGCTTTCGGTCTGATAGTCCGTGGAGCGCCCTCGCCACATGTTCTTTACCTGAGCCCGAGGGGCCTGTGATCAGAACCGGTTCTGTCGTGGCTGCGTATCGCCGAATGCGTGTGGCGAGTTTAACCATCACCGGACTGCGGCAGACGAGGTAGTCGCTCACGTCAACTTTTTCGGGCTGGGAGATTCTAGATTGGATACCTTGCATGACCATTGTTTTCCGCTAAATGAACATCTCAAGGCTTATCGATGTCAGGCCAAACGTGTTGCATAAACTTTTGCTAGACTTGGCGGGACGGGAATTCGCACGATAACCACGCATCGTGGTTATCTGATATTTGTTATCGTGCCAATTGTTGGGAGTTGCACTAAATGAAAGCAAAGGTTAGTGGTTTTTTTTGTGTGCTGTTGTAGCCTGCTTGCGATGTTAGAATTGCTGCCGACCAAAGGGGCGAAACCTTGCTAGAGACACGAGATGTCTACCTCAGTGGGACTCGGGGGAACGCCCGGTTGAGCGGTTGCTCGACGACGATTCGGAGGGGAGAGACGGTTGCGCTCGTCGGCCGACGCGGCAGCGGGAAATCAACCTTGCTGCAAGTTCTTGCAGGTATTCTGGTGCCTAAGAAGGGAACTGTTCAGGTTCACAAAAACGCGGCGAACTTGCGGGGCGACACAGCGTTTCTAGGTGACACAGTGCCCGGCCCTTATCATCTCACCGGACGACAATGGTTGGATTTCTGGCTCGATGCTGCCAAAGCGCTGAAACCCAGCACGAGAGAGCGTGTTTCGCGCGAACTTGAACGTTTTTCATCCGGATTTGTCGACGCACCCGTCGAACACTGCTCTCGGACCGAGGGCAGAATTCTGGACTTTGTCCGCGTCGCGGCGCTTGACACGCCGGTGCTTTTGCTTGACGCCCCCGACGCAGGATTGTCGGGCTATGACTTTGAGGCGCTTGCGGCGTCGCTAGAGTTTCAAAAAGCAGAGGGGCGTACCATCGTGATGACCCTTGACCGGCCAGAGCTCGCTATCCGTCTCTGCGATCGGGTTTTGTACATGGCAGGGGGCTGCATTGTTTCCGAGTCGGCCCGTGGTGAGAAGGACTTCGCGAACAAACTCACGCGCGAGATGGGTTGGGCATCATGACGTTTTTGAGCGTCCGCACCAACGCTCTCACTGGACTCGGTGTCGTCGTATTTGCGTCAGCTGTATTCTTTCCTGTCTGGGCGAATGTCGGTTTTAGCCATATCGGACACTGGCACGCAGGACCTGCTCAAGAAGGTTGGCAGGTTGTTGTCGGTCCGGCAGCAGGGCTCACTTGGGCACTGCTTATGGCATTTATGATGACCGGCTGGGCAGCGCACGCCGCCGATCCCTTCGAACCCGCTGCTCATCGAGTCGTTCACTTAGCTTTTGCTCATTTGATGGCTTTTTTGGGCGCCTTGCCGGGCGCGTTTTGGTTTGCGAGGGTGGGGGATTTAGCCTTCATTAAGTTCGTGTTGGACCTATGTGTCTATACGCTGCCGGCGTTGTTTGCGAGCGCTTTAGTGGTGACTCTGGTCGGTCGAGTAGACCGACGTTTTGCTCATTTTCTCGGCCTCGGGTTCGGCGGCGGGATCTGGTATTGGATTTTTTCTTATGGCCGATGACATCAGCCATAGAGTCACGAGATTTGTACGCCGTGTTGCCGCGAGGCGGGCGGCGTGGCGAACCCTCCGACAGGTGACCGTCGCGGCGGTTGTATTCGGGGCCGGCATCGCGTTCGGGGTGTGGCCACCCGCTGTCATCGCGTCGCTTGGTCTTCTCGCTCTCGGTACGCTCATATTGGAGAAACCTCGGGTGACAGCTGAGTATATGGACCGAAAAGGGGGACATTTAGGTTTAATCGAGTGCGCCATCGATCATATTGAATCGCGCGAACCGATTATTGTCGCCCAGCGTGGCCGCGCTTGGAAGATCCTTTCGGACAGTGCCCCGCATTTATATGCGCCGTCGCCATCGGCCGTCTGGTGGCTACCAGTGATCGGTGTCATCGTGATCAGCGTTGTGGTCGCGGGCGAACGCTCGGTCAGGGAACAGGATTCTGACCATTCAACGCCTGCAAAGGTGGCTACATCGCAGGAACAAGGGCATTCCGAACCGGGGGGCGTTAAACCATCCAAAAAGAATCCTAGAGTCGACACAGTCGCGCAACCGTTCCTGACTCAAAGGGCCCAAGAGAGTAATCAGAGTGCCGAAAATGCAATGATGGAGGCGGAGGGACAAGCCGGTCGAAAAGTCGGTACATCGAAGGGGGGCCAACTCGGAGAGAAGCGAACGGCGATTGAGCACGCAAAGAACGCCTCCAAGATTCACTTGAAGGGAAGTAGGCAGAATGTCATCAGGGGTGGTATAATCCAGTCCACAGTGGGTGAGCCGGCGCGGCCCTATCCCGAGAAGTATCACGAGGTTATCGAGTCTTGGTTCAAGCGAAGAAAACAATGAACTCAGTGGAGCAGGCGGAAGACGTCGCCGTTGAGCTACGGGAAGCAGTTTTAGAACTCAAGACTCAATTGAATGCACGTTTTGTCGGTCAAGAGCTGATCATCGACCAGGTTCTCGCCTCGATTCTCGCCCGTGGGCATGCTCTGCTCGAAGGGGGGCCAGGCTTGGGCAAAACGCTGTTGGTGAAGCTGACGGGTAAGCTCCTTGGCCTCGAAGTGAGCAGAATTCAGTTCACGCCGGATCTCATGCCCTCCGACATCATTGGCGGCCAAGTGTTGGAGTCGACAGCGACTGGACCCGTCACGAGATTTGAGCCCGGCCCAATCTTCAGTCAGCTCGTACTCGCCGATGAAATCAATCGAGCGAATCCCAGGACACAGGCTGCAATGCTCGAGGCAATGGCTGAGCGCCAGGTGACGATCGGCGGTGTGAGTAAACCCTTAGGGCCGCCCTTCTTTGTGCTGGCGACCAATAACCCGATCGAGATGGAGGGGACCTATCCACTGCCCGAGGCTCAGGCCGACCGATTCATGATCAAGTTAGTGGTCAAACCGCCGAATCGCGAGACGCTCCTGCGTATTCTTGATGTTCAACCGGATGATGTTCTGGCATCTGCGGAGCCTGTGATTTCGGTTGAGCGACTTTTGCTCTTCCAAGCGCATGTAGCCCGTCTACCGGCAGCGGAGAGCGTGCGACAGTTGATCGCTGATTTAGTCCTCGCGACCCAACCAGATTCACCGGTTCTAGAGAGAGGCAACTATGTGCAATTGGGTGCGAGCCCACGCGCCGCACAAGCCATTCTCGCTGTCGCGAGGGCGCGAGCTGCGATGGCAGGCCGACTGCATGTTGTCGAGGATGATGTTCGCAGCATCGCGGCGGATGTCTTGGGACACCGTTTGGTCTTGGACTATGCGGCGCGCGCTGATGGGATTGAACCGCGCGCTTTGATCGCGGACGTTCTTAAGAGAATTTAGATACCCGAGGCAGCGCAGAGTGACGGCTGAATACGTCCACATTGAAGAGACAACAGCATCTGATCTATGGCAGTTGGCGGCTCGCTATCGTCTTCCTCGTCCGTCGATTGGTGGCCGCTCCACCTCCACTGGAGGCAGCGCTCGGCAGTCACGCCTCGGTCGTGACTTTGACGGTTACGTTCCCTATCGGACCGGTGAGGATGTGCGGCACGTCGATTGGCCTCTATATGCTCGCACGGGTGGTTTGTATGTCCGAAGGTATCAGGATGAGGACGCAGGGCGGTATCTTCTGGTCTTGGATTGCTCTGGCTCGATGTCGGTGCTCGGTGGTAAGAAATGGGTTTGGGCTAAATGCCTGGCCACTCTGATCGGCTTCGTGGCTTTGCGTGCGGGCCATGAGATCGAAGTCGCCCTCTGTGTGGATGGCTCCATCCGCCGCGGGCAAATCTGGAGTGGAACGGACGCCGCGCACCTACTTGTGGCCATGCTGGATTCTTTTCAGCCGACTGGACCTTGCCGACTCGACAGCCTGTTTCAAGGGGCTGTCTCGATGTCCTCATACCGCCAAGTGTTTGTCCTGAGCGATATGTTAATGACCGAAACGGTTGGGGCTGACCTAGAGTGGTTGGCACCATATGCACACAAATCACTGGTTGTGAGGATCCTAGCGCCAAAAGAACTCGTGCCCGTCGAAGGCCAAGCATCTAACCCCGAAAAGCAACAAGATGTCTTTCTACGACGGTCAGACGCTCAGCGCCTTCAGGCACAGATCGACTTATACGAAACGCGGTTGCAGCAGGGGGTCAGACGTCACTCCATCCCTATGGTGAATGTAGACCTAACGGGTCGATTTGACCGAGAGGCAGCTCAGGTTTTCACGCGTCTTACAAGACGCTCAGTCAACTCGTTGGTCCTTTGAGTTTGTACGTTGCACTGCCGATAGGTGTGTCACTGCTTACGGGTCTCTTGTATCTGGTCTGGGTGCATCTACGCGGCCCACAAACTCGTGGTCGCCCCCTGTCTACTTTTTTTCTCCTAGAGGCATCGCAAGTCGAACCGCGGCGAGGGTTGTCAGCTTTGCATGCTTGGCCGCTGTTCTTGATTCGCAGTGCATTGATCTTGGCGCTGACAGGGCTCATCGCAGGCATCACGCTTCGAGATAACGCCGGTCTGGTTATCCTCACCGATGGTCCGCTGGATAATGCGGTGTCGTCAGATGAACAAACGATCTTGATTCGAGCCGGTCACCCGCCAAGCGTCGTCGCTGACGGTGAGTCTATCGCGGCGGTAGACGCTGAACCACGCTGGAGTGCTGCAGCATCTCTTGGTTTGAGCTTAGCATCTGAAGAAGCCCAAATCCGGATGATGAGAAGCAAGCGAAAGGCAGAGCGTGTCGTTCATGCGAACGCCCGACTCGCAGGTGCTGAGGTGTCAGTGAGTGCACTGGTGGCGGGCGACGGAAAACCCACGCTTGTGGCCGGGGGACGACGGTTTCCACTCCTACAGCGAAGTCCCGATTGGTTTACGAAGGCAAAGCTACCCGCGGGTGGGGCCGTGATTAAACTTGAGGGTGGCAGAGATTACCCACTCTGTATTCCAGGATCCGCGCCCCTAAAAGTCGCTGATAGTGGCTGGCCGCCCGACGTGATGAATGTTCTCGAGGTCCTACCTCACGTAGAGCTTGTGCCAGCACAACAAGCAAGTTGGATGGTTGGGCAAGCACTTCCAGCTGGCTCCGCTTGGGCACCATTCGCGCCTTTGGTGACTCACTTTGTGTTTCAGCCAGGTGCCGTTGATTCGCCAAGTGCCCCATTGCGCTTTGCCGACCGTTTGCCTGCACCAGGGGTACTCGTCAATCACTGGAGCCCACTCCCCCGAGGTGGCGAGCCGCTGATGCTCGCAGGTCAGCAAACCATCGTCGACGTCTTGACTGGACCGGCGGGTCAGACCAGGCGATTCGGGTTTAATCCGAGCGCGACGGAGTTGCCGAAGACGGCTGCTTGGCCGGTGTTGTTTTTGGAAGCGAGCCTGATAGATCGAGCTGCGACCGCGCGTTGCCGAGAGGTGACAGCAGGTGAAACGGTTATGATCGCGACAAGCGCGCCAGTTCAGCTGCGGCGACCCGATGGGACTGCGACGCAGCTTGTGCCGGATGACGGACGGATCGTCCTCTCTGGTTTGGACCGCCAAGGTCTTTATCGGCTAGAAGCCGACGGCCAGTTTGCTGATCTCGCTGTGACGCCTGTAGAGCATGGAAATCGTCTGGACGTAGGGGGGTCGGTTACGCTTGGATCACAGACGCACACACGCGCTGTCGATCGGCGTCCTTGGCTCATCGCTGCGGGGGTCATGGCGCTCTTGCTTGGTTTTGTCAGTCAGACCAGCCGTGCAAGACTGTTGATGTTCCTGACCTCTGGACTCTTGTTCGCCCCGCTCTACCTTGACCTCGGCGACAATCCAGATGTGTCGTTCGTGCTCGCGGTCGACACATCGTCATCGATGCCGCCGGAAGAGACAGAGGCAACCGTTCAGAGACTGGCTAAACGGCTTGGAGAGCGACTTTTAGCTGTGGTGTCCGGTGGTGAAAGAGTGGAGCATCTTGGTGGCGTTGAGGGGGCGTTGAAGACATTTCGCGGGGCAACCCGCCACGGGCCCCTGTTGGGCACCGCAGCTGAGGTCGCAGGTGAGAATGGTGCTGTCATCTTGGTCTCCGATGGGCGTGCCGAGGACGGTCCAGCCTATGTTGATGTCCCTGTCTTTACCAAAGCGGTCAGCTCCAAATCCGTCGATGCCCGGATCGAGTCGGCCAGTGTCATCGACATTGGACAGAATCGGTTTATCCATGTGGAGGTGTCCAGCGACCGCGCTTGCGATGGTCATTTGCGCATCGGTAAACAGAAGATTCCGGTCTCGCTATCGGCTGGTCAAAGGCAGGTGGTCAGGTCTGTGAGTGATGTGTCCAACGGGGTCCACCTTACAGTTGATCTCGACGTTGCTGACGACCGGTTAGTTGAAAACAATACTTGGCTCGCGCGAATAGAACGGATTGGTCGTGCGACGGGTATTGCCGTTGGCGGTGGGGGCGCTTGGCTCTCGGCTGCGGGCTTCTCCGTTACACAAATTGAAGCTGAAGATTTAAGCTCACGGGGTGCTGAACTGGCTGACGCGCGGGCGCTGTCGGTGGTCGATATTGCTGCTTCACGTTTACCAAAACCTGTCCGGCAAGGGCTGGCCCGATGGGTTGAGGCAGGCGGGTTACTGCTTCTCGCGGGTCATCAGAATGCCTTTGCTCTTGGGGGGTGGATAGGTACGTCCCTCGATGAGTTATCGGCCCTTGATAGTCGACCTCCGCGCACTGATAGCCGTCCGGTTGGCGTGACCGTTCTGATCGACCGGAGTGGGAGTCAGGCAGCCGAAGCGGGTGGTGATGGACTCGATTTTGTTGGGCGCTTAGCGGCGAATATGCTTTCAAGCTTATTGCCAAAAGACTTGGTCTCGGTGATCGCATTCGCGGCCGAGCCAAAGGTGATGCTTCCGCTTACACCATACGGCCAGCTGGAGACCGAACTCTCGGTCCCGACACTCGCACGTGGTGGCACAGTACTCGAGCCCGCCTTCGCGTTGGCCCTTGAGACGCTCGATGGCTCTCAATTGAGCCAGAAGTTTGTTGTGCTCGTCTCTGATGGAGATTTCGCAGACCGCGATAAGATTGCCGAGATGGTGCGCACCGCAAAGGAAAGGGGTGTTGTGGTCATTGCTGTCGGCGTTGGTGAAACACCCCGAATGAAGATACTCGAAACGCTCGCATCGGGTACGAGTGGTGTCGCTCTGAGTGCGAAACAACGCAAGCCAAACCTGGTTTTCGAAAGAAGCCAACTCAGCGGAGACAATCCGTCGTTGGGCAAAGGTGGTCAGCTCGGGACAAAGGATAGTTGGGCGCTGCGTGTCGGTGGACCCGCGCCGAGCATCGGGCATCGTGTGAGAACGCAAATCAAAGACAAAGCACGCGAACTCGCTCATGTTGATGGCGAGCCCGTACTCGCCGAATGGCGCGTGGGCCGAGGTCGGGTGATCTCGCTTGCGACCGATGTGCTCGAACTCGGTTCTGAGCAATGGGCGAGCTTGCTTGGCCCAGGCCTTCATCGGCCTCATTATGGTCCGCAAGTAAAGGTCTTGGGCGACAGACTCTATGTCGATGTCGGTTCAGACCGACCTGCGCCAGTGGGCTCTGTCTTGTTTGAAGACGAGGCTGGCATACGAACCAGAGGACAATTGACGCCCTCCGGGCCTGGCCAGGCATGGGCCCCTTTGCCGTCTGGACCGAAGGCGATTCTGAGGGCGACGGCGATGACGTCAAATGGTGCTGTGGTCGACACCGTCAGTCGAAACTACCCATCTGAACTACGTGCAACCGGTGTTGACCGAGATGCGCTCGCCGTGCAGGCCGGACTGACAGGTGCACGCCCCCTTTGGACTGAAGCGGACCTCCAGTTTGCCCTGGGAACGAAAGGCAGAGGTAGAGATACACGCTGGATCTATTTAATCGGATTACTCGCGTTTTCTGTTGTGCTGGCCGATGCCCATCTTTGGTGTCGCAGAGCATGAGCCTTTCTGCTTTAATCGCCTCGACAACTGTGAGCGAACACCACGTTGATTTGAGGACAACATGCCAAGTGAAGCACTGAATATTCTAGAGCGCCTTGCGCGGGATTATCCAACAACACCGGAGATCGTTCGATTAAAGGCGGCGTTGCTGTTCGAGGGGGTCCAATTTGATCCGTCTCTGGTGCGCGCGGCGGATTGGGCTTTTCCTAACTTTATGCCCTACCATTTACCCACAGGGGTTCCGGCGATCGATGGTAAACGCGTGGTCGCTCTACCGTATCTTTTTCGTTTTCCCGACGATACTCAGGCCCGGCTTCGAATCAAGGAGTCGAGTCCCTTTACGGTGCGAGCGACCGAAGATGAGTATGAGCTATTTATCGATGACGAGCTGGTGACCAGTACGTCGTTTGAGGTTCGCCAGCACTGGGCTGACCTTTTGACCGCGGATGGTACGCCGATGAAGGCAACGGGCCTGAGCCAACATGGTGACATGCTTGTTCTAAACGTGGCGCCAGGTTGTGAATATTTTGTTGTACCGCGCCAATCGGGTGAGGGAACGGAAAACCTAAGCTGTAAGTTTTGTCTGTATGGCTTACCTGACAAGCGCATGGAGCCGCTTGGGCAGGAGTTGTATGTGATCGATGTACCCACGCCGACTATCGAACGCGTGATCGAGGCATGTGCCCATGAGTCCACTGACGCCAAGCAGCTCTACATGGTTGGCGGCAGCATGCTTGACATGGAGGCGGAAGGGGAGCGCTTCGTTCAGATAGCGGAGCGTCTTCATGCCGCTGGTCTCACCGAGCGGTACTATGTTGCCTGTGGGTCTGGCGCGATACCTAAGGCCGCGATGAAGCGATTGCGGGAACTCGGTGTCAAAGGTGCTTGCTTTAACCTGGAGGTTTGGGACCCTGTTCAATTCGAACGCGTTTGTCCCGGTAAGCACGCGATCGTTGGTCGAACACGTTGGCTTGAGAGCCTTGAGGATGCCGTTGATGTGTTTGGTCGTGGTCATGTGATGAGTGCATTCGTCGGTGGTGCTGAACTTGAGGGCGATGGTGTGTGCCAAACCCCCGACGAGGCTCTCCAAAGCGCTATCGAAGCGGGCGAGTATTTGACGAAGCGAGGCATTCATGCGGTCTTCTCGTTGCACTGGAAAATGACCGGTAAGAATCGCGGACAAGAGCCGATCTACAGTCTCGATTTCTTTCTCAAGCTCAACGAAGCTCTCAGAGACATTCGGCGTCGTGAAGCGCTGCCGATCAACACCGATTTTTTCAGTAAACGTGCGGCCTATATGCAACTTGAACCCGATTATGATGCGCTTGAGAGTATGCATTCATGTTGAATCTAAGTCGGCCGCGAACTGCTCTTGATCTCCCTCTTCCGAACTGTTAGTCGACGATCTAGATGACCGCTAAGGAGGGTCTTTATGACCGCGACCATCATAGACGGTAGAGCCATCGCAGCCAAGGTTCGCGACGAGGTCGCAACCCGGGTCAGTCTGCTGGCAGAGCGGGGCGTTAAACCGGGTTTGGCTGTGGTTCTGGCTGGTGATGACCCGGCGAGTCAAGTCTACGTTCGGAATAAGGAACGTATGGCTGGCCGAGTGGGTATTGATGCCCGAACAATACGCTTGCCCGAAACGCTTGCGCCAAGCCAACTGCGAGACACCATCGCCGAGTTGAATCACGATGACTCAGTTCACGGAATCTTGGTTCAGCTGCCATTACCTATGTCGATTGAGCAAGACCTCGCCACGGAGATACTGAATACCATCAGCGCGGATAAGGACGTAGATGGTCTACATCCGCTTAATCTTGGTCGACTGATGGCGGGGGAGTCAGGTTTTGTTGCCTGCACGCCCTCAGGTTGTATGCGGTTACTACAGGAGACGGATGTCTCCTGTGAGGGCAAACGGGCCGTCGTTATAGGACGGAGCACGATCGTCGGTAAGCCCATGGCGCAACTTTTGCTGCAAGCGAATGCCACTGTGACCATCTGCCACTCTCGAACGGCTGATTTGGCGAGTCATGTCCGGGACGCGGATATTGTTATCGCTGCGGTTGGTCGGCCCAATTTTGTCCGTGGTTCTTGGCTAAAGCCAGGGGCAGCTGTGATCGATGTAGGCATTAACCGTGGTGACGATGGTAAATTGGTCGGCGATGTGGCTTTCGATGAGGCGATCACGGTCGCCGGTGCCGTAACACCTGTACCTGGCGGCGTAGGTCCGATGACCATCGCCTATTTGCTTAACAATGTGACGCTTGCGGCTGAGAGCGCATTAAGCTGAAAGATGAGTGCCATGAAGAGAACGCCACTGTATGAACGCCATAAGGCTGCCGGAGCGAGATTCGTTGACTTTGGCGGTTGGGAGATGCCGGTACGCTATGAGACGACCATTCAAGTGGAGCATGAGTGTGTCCGGACTGCAGTCGGGCTCTTCGATGTAAGTCACATGGGTGAGGTGATGGTAACGGGCGATGATGCTGTGGCAGCACTTAACCGCTTGGTGACCAATGACTTAGAACGAATCGCGGATGGTCAGGCCTGTTACACCGCAATGTGTCTACCGACCGGAGGCATTGTTGATGACCTGGTCATCTACCGATTCTCGCGTCAACGCCTGCTCATTTGTTGTAATGCGGCGAACCGCGAAAAAGATTTTGCCTGGATCAGTGAAAACTTAGAGGGTGCGGTCGCCGAGGACCATGGCGATGCCTACGCACAGCTTGCGTTGCAGGGGCCGGCGGCGGCCGAATTACTCCAGAAGATAACCGATTATGATCTGTCTGCAATTAAACGTTATTGGTTTGCGGAAGCTCAAGTCGCTGGGATTGAGACACTGGTTAGCCGTACGGGCTACACCGGCGAAGACGGCTTCGAATTGTACTGCCCGGCCGACCAGGGCGCAGCCTTATGGGACGCTTTGTTCGAGGCGGATTCTGGTACGCTCTTGCCGATTGGCCTTGGCGCACGAGATACGATGCGTTTGGAAAAGAAGTACGCCTTGTATGGAAATGATATCGATGAGAGCACGACACCACTTGAGGCAGGCCTAGGCTGGATAACGAAGCTGGATGCGGGAGATTTCATCGGCAAGGACATTCTCGCCGACCAGAAGGCCGATGGGGTTGAACGCCGGCTCGTCGCTTTCAAAATGGATGGGCGAGGTATCGCTCGGCACGGATACCCGGTCGTGGATGATGAGGGCGCCGTGATCGGGCGTGTGACCAGTGGTACCCGTTCGCCATCACTGGGTGAGAGCATCGGTCTCGCGTACGTGCCCTGGGGGCAGCACAAGATCGGGTCTCCGCTGACCATAATGATTCGGGACCGCGCTCAAACAGCGACTATCTGTAAAGCACCTTTTATCTAGCTAAACCAACGAAACAGAGATCGAGAGAAGGGAGAAAATCTATGTCTACTCCGAGTGAGCTTCGGTATACCAAGGAACATGAATGGGCCAAAGTAACCGATGACGGAAGCGTCATCGTTGGTATTACCGCCCACGCCCAGGACGCACTTGGCGACGTTGTCTTCGTTGAGCTTCCTGAGGTCGGCGAGTCTTTCGATGCCGAGGATAAATTCGGCGTTGTTGAATCTGTAAAGACTGTGAGCGATTTGTACGCGCCTTGCGGTGGCGAAGTCTTAGAGGTCAATACATCGCTCGAAGATGCACCGGAAACCGTTAACTCTGACCCTTATGGGGATGGTTGGATTATCAGGATCAAACTGGCCGACGCGTCAGAATTAGATGGCTTGATGACGGCCGACGCATATGATGCATTTGTGGCGGAAGAGGCTTGAATTCTAGCGGAATAGCTTGAACCGGCTGCCACCTATCTCCAAAAAGAAACCGAATTGAAAGCGAATGCGGCCGTCTGGATCGCGTAGTCCCGCGGGCGGATTAGGGAAGGGTTGAGCCGTTCTAAATGCGGTTACTGCAGCTTCGTCTAGTACCGCTACGCCGCTGTCTTTCTTGACTGAAACCCCCTCAAGGCTGCCTTCGGAGCTCAGAGTGACATCCACGATGGTATAGCGGTCACGGACACCATAGATGCGGCCGCTCGGGTCGTTTCGGCGATATGTCTCCGCAGCGCGCCATTCACGTCTGACCCGGCGTTTCACGCGATTGAAGAACCAGGCGTGTTTGTAAGCGCGCGTGTTGAGAAACGTCCCTTCACCACGTTCCACATCCTTGACATGGTCGATCGAGCCGTCGCGGGCGAGCGCATCTTGCGGGCCGAGAGATGGCAATAAACTGCGCCAGTTTTGAGGCTGGCTGGCACCCGTAGACGAGCCCGTTTTACCTTTGCCGGCCGTCGCTCTGCGGGACTCGGAGCTGCGCTGATTCGGGTTAAACTTCCCATCACCCTTCGGTAGCGGTCGAGCGACTGTTGGTTGCTGCCGAGGTTTTTGTGCCAGCTGTTTTCTGCGTTTTTCAGCATTTGGTCGCTTTCTACCAGAGGCGGTCTTGTCGGACTGCGGCCGCTTGCGTCTACGTTTCGCTTGATCGCTTGGGTTTGGACGTCCAGCTCTCGAACCATCCAGATCTTTTCCTGGAGATATAAGTCTTCGGTCCGATTTGACCATTCTTTGCGACGGCGAGCGTTTGTTCGAGCTGACCTGCTGCTTTTTAACGCTGCTGTTGTATTCAGAAACGAACTTGGCATCTTTTGGCGGAGACTGATTCTGAGGCGGGTTGATTTCAACAATCTGAGCCCTCTTTTGGACTGGTTCGCGCTCGAGCTTGGGCTTTTCTTGTTCTTTCTTGCGTTTGCTCGCCGCGTATTGTCTGGCCGTCCGACCCGCTGTGAGGCGCTGGACGCGTTGCTGGCTGAGCAGCGGGACGACGGTGGCGGGTTTTCGATTGGTGACCGCTTTGGCCGTATCTTTGAACGCGCCAAGTGAGTCCCAGCAAACCAAGATGAGGCCATGGAGACAAAGCGATACCAAGATACCCACAGTGAGTGAAGCCTGCGTCTGTTGCCGGCGGTGAGTTGGTGTTCGCGAATCTCTTTGTCTCATGGTGCTGGTTGACGCATGCGTTCTAATGACTGTTCTGTTACCAAAGCTTAGCAAAGTTCAGGGTCCCTCTGCCAATGGATGTGCAGAAAACAGAATGCCAGTGGCCGTAGACACTAGAACCCTCAGTCATAAGGGAGTAACGTACCCTGGGTGAGCGTTACTTTGCTATTCTTCGCTCGGGGGGGATTCGGTCATGATGAAGCGAGTGGTCACCAGAAAGACCGCAGGATTTACACTCATCGAATTGATGATTGTGGTGACGATTTTGGGGATCCTGGCCGCCATAGCCATACCGGCATTCAACCGCTCGGTACGTCGAAGCAAGACGTCCGAGGCTGTGGTTAATTTGCGGCGGATGTTCGATGGCGCGGTGACATCATACCAAGATGAACAGGTGACTCGGGACGGCGCGGTGTTGCCGCCTCGATTTCCACTCACTTCGCCCTTGAGCCCAGCGGAGAACTCGTGTTGTCAGACGAACCCAACCAGTGGGCGTTGCGCTGGAAACGCGGAATCATTTGCTCATTCGACCTGGCACAAGTTGGGGTTTAGCTTATCTGACCCTCACTTCTACTGGTACACATTCGAGAGCCGTGGGGAGGGCGGGGGTGCTCACTTTACGGCACGGGCGAATGGGAATCTCGATTGTGATGAGACCTTTAGTACCTTCGAGCGATTGGGATACGTTGATCTGATGGGCGGCCTCATGGGTGGCGCGGGCATCTACAGTAACCAAGAGCTTGAATAGGTGCTTACCCGCTTGTTGCAGCGTCGACGATCCGCTTTGCCTTCTCTTCGCTGACGACGCCACCTGTTTTGAGTGATGTCCCGATAATGAAGCCGTCGGCTGATGTCGGGTCGAAGTTATCCTCTGTGACACCACTACCGATGTAAACTGGGCAGCCAGGGACTGCTGTCTTGACCGTTTCAATGTCTGACACTGAGGTCGCAGCGCCAGTTGCGCTACCTGAGACGATCAGTCCGTCGGCGAGACCGCGATGATAGGTGTCTTGGGCCACCTGACCCAGATCCGACAAGCCAAGCGGTGCGGCATGCTTGACCCCCACGTCAGCCAAGATTGCGACCTGGCTTCGCCAAGCCTGCCGTATGCGCAGGAGCTCCGCGGCCTGACTCTGAATGATGCCCTGGTCTGTGACGCTGGTTCCGGCCAAGACGTTCACTCGTATAAACTGGGCGTCGCAAGCTTGTGCAATCGACAGGGCAGAAATAGCGTCATTTCGCAGCACGTTAATCCCGACCTTGGTAGCTGGGTGATCCGCGATGATATGAGACGCAATACGCGCCATCGCTGCGATTGTGATGGCTGGTACTCTGTCCGCGAAAAATGGAACATCACCATAATTTTCAATCATCAAGCCATCGAAACCACTTGCGACTAAGGCGCGCGCGTCCCGTTGGGCCCGTTTGAGTACATCCTCGAAATCACCAGCGTAGAGTGGTGCTCCGGGCAAAGGCGGCAGGTGAACCATACCAACGAGCCTGGGCAAGTGATGAGTGTATTTCTGAGCGGACATCGAAGTGAACTCCAGCTGAGTTGATGAGGCCTTGTGCCATCGACGAGTCACGGCCGCCGAAGGGTATGAGGAGACACTCGCATAAAGCACGCATGCCAGCAACTTGTCATGACGCATGCGCACGCGTAATGTAGTGTCTATGGAACGTCTAACGAAACAACTGTTACTGAGTTTTGTTGTGCTCCTGGGTGCTTGCGGCGATGAACGTGCTGACGGGGCGCTGTATATCACCTGGAAGATTGGCGCACTGACCTGTGAAGAGGCATCAGTCGCTGAGGTCGTCGCCTCGGTGTATGATTATGAGCAGAGCGAGCCACAGGCAACGACGACTGTCGCCTGCTCGAGTGGTGATGTTCAGATTGAGCAGGTGCCCGCGGGCGACTACACGATGCTCTTGAGGGGGCTCGATGAGGATGGTTGCGCCACCCACGAGGTTCGCAGAGATGTGACCGTTCCGTCTGGTTCGGTCAATCGAGTTGAAGATTTACCGCTGTTGAGAAGGCAGCGTGACCTTTTGCCGAATTGGTTTTTTGAGAATCGGCTTGATTGTCTAGGCAACGGGGTACATCAGGTTGAGCTGACCGTGAATGTGTCGGATCTATTCGAGCAAACATACTTCAGCCTGTGTGAAGGCTTTCAGACGCTGCTGCGGGACAAACTACCCCTCGGCGAATTGAGCATTACCGTTCGGGGGCTCGATACCAATGGCATTGGCATTGCTTACGGCCGTGTCGTACACGATCGCAACATCTTTCTAGAGCGGCCATGCGATGACGCGATCCGTGTCCAGATTCCGCTGCAAATGTGTGATTTGATAGAATGTGAGGATCAGCGCTAGCGTGCAGGTTTGGTCGCGGGTGTCTGCTCTTTCGACGGTTTAGGTGTTGTTCTCGTTGCCTCCGTGGACGCGTTAGGCACGGTCTTCATGACAGCCTCGGCCGCCTCAGAGGGGGTCGCTGACCCGTCAAGATTTCGCAGCAGTAAGTCAGGATCGATGCCACTCTCGAGTGACAGCCGCTTGAACTCGAGACGAAGTTTCGAGATGGCTTTGACCCATTTCTTTGCACCCTTGTACACATTGCCGCCTCGTCGATGAGCCAGTCGAAATTGCGTGAGCGCCTCGTCGAAGCGTGACTGTAGACCTTTAACCTCGGTGAGCCCGCGTCGAAAGGCGACATCGCCAAGGAGTCTGAGTAAGACACGGTCGTCCGATACGCTTGTGGAACGCAGCTTCTGGCCCCTCATCAACATGTCTTCGGCGACGTCGACACGACCTGATTTGAGGTCATTGAGTTCGCGTCGGGCGACGTCCATGAACAGCTTTTTTAGGGTTCGGTCGAGTTGTTTGGCAGACATGCCACCGGTCTTCATCGGCTCAATATCCGCAGGAAGCAGAAAAGATTCATAAGCTCTGTTGGGTGCCCATTCACCCTTACCGAAGGGGAAAAAGTATCCCCGCTCGATGGACACCTGACCATCTTGCACCGTCAGGTAGAACCGGTCGTGGTGATAGCTTGACCACCACCAAAGCAGTGCGAGTCCAATGACGGCTGCACCCAGTATCCAGCCTTTGACTGGTAAGTCGGTCTTAGGGCGCCTGACCTCTGGGCCTTCGGACTCTATCCGTATGCCTTCGTCACCAAATAAATCGTCAACTGGGGATTGGTCTTCGCTCACTCTCTAAGCTCACTCGATGGCTGTATCTAAAGCTTACACGCCTGACCGGTTTGATCAAATTTTGTCTAAGCAGAGACGTTGAAATCACGCAGCGCATCGTTGAGCGATGTCTTTTTGTCGGTAGATTCCTTGCGCTCTCCAATAATCAGAGCACAGGGGAGGTGATAGGTACCTGCGGGGAAAACACGTGGGCGGACGCCCGGAATCACCACCGCGCGGGGCGGAACATATCCCTTGATCACTTTTTCCGATGGCCCGGTGACATCGATGATTGGCGTGCTCGCGGTGAGCACTACATTGGCGCCAAGAACGGCCTCTGTACCGACACGAACCCCTTCGACCACAACACAGCGTGAGCCGATAAACGCGCCATCCTCAATGATCACAGGCTGTGCGCTCGCTGGTTCCAATACACCACCGATGCCGACACCGCCTGCGAGATGGACATCGCGTCCGATCTGCGCGCAAGAACCAACGGTTGCCCAAGTGTCCACCATCGTACCGCGACCGACCCAAGCACCGATGTTGACGTAGCCCGGCATCAGGATCGCGCCCGGCTCCAAATAGCTACCGTAGCGTGCAGTACCCGGTGGGACGACCCGAATACCTTGACTGTCCAGATCGGTCTTCGTTGGTATTTTGTCGTGGTACTCGAAAGGTCCCGCCTCTAACGTCTCCATTTGAGCGACGCCAAAGTAGAGAAGAACCGCTTGTTTCACCCATGTGTTGACCGTCCAGCCGTCGTCGGATGGCTCGGCGACTCGGAGACGGCCTTTATCGAGGTCTTCGATGACGCTTAATATGGCGTCTCGGGCATTGGGAAGTTGGGTCCTATCAGCGTAGGCGGTCTCGATCAGTTGTTTACGCTCGTGCATATCATACTCCTTACAATCGCCTGCAGTGAACCGCTCGAAGACCCAAGACGCAAGCCTAAAGTGTGGATGTTCCATCAATCACAGTGGGCGCGAGTTTTGATTAGGTTGCAGAATTTACTGTTGGGGTACAAACTAAGGCTTAGCTTATCACATAGGATGCTTTCTTATGGCTTCCAAAAACTGCGGTGAATGTCGATTTTATCAGGTCACGCAGGCGCGTGAGTTCGATCAAATCGGGACCTGTAAGCTCCAGAAACTGATGGGGGTTTTTCGCTCGACCACGGCTGCCTGCAACTCCTTTTCCTTACCAGGAGATAACCGGCTGCCCCCGCCGAGCGGCGGGCGGTCAAGCGGGCGTACGCGTGGCGGGACGCCGGCGTCCTTGCATTTCGACGTGGCCTCGAGCGCCCTGGCTGAATTGATTGGTACGTCGTCGCCAAAAGATGCCAAGGATGGATTGGCTATGGCGTTTTCGACCCGGGTTGCTCTACCGAGGATTCGGCCATCTTTGGATCTCGGCGAGATGGTTGTCATCAAACCGGCTGACGAACAGTTGCAGGCGAAGGAGATTCCAGCGGAACAGTTCTTGTCGAAAGCGATGAGTATTCGAGACAATCTCAGAGTTCTCGAGCAAAAGTTTAATAGTTCCGGTGCACTGAGTCCCCTGCGGCTGATGTCACTACAGGCGAGCTTGACTCGTGCACAGGCTGCGGTGCTCAATTGCTTTTGCGGAGTGGACGATAAACCAACAAAGACGGCCGGAACGGCCACGGCCGCAGTTTTCACAGAGGTGAGTCGCGCTGTGGATTGGCAGCAGCTGCGTATTTCGGCGCCACTCCTCGCAGAGCGGTGGCATGGCGGTCAGGTGTTGTATGTGGGAGATAATGGGTCAATAACGGAGAGCATCGAGCAGTTCTTTCGTCGTCTCGTCGTCATGAGGGACGAACTCCTGGCGCTCAACGCCGTTATTCTCGACAACCCAAAGTTTGAGCCATCTGAACGTGAGAAACTTGTGGGCTATGTCAAGCGCAGTTTTGGCACCTTGACCACCTTCAATTTACTTTTTCACGACCGCAACGATTACTTCTCGAGCAAGTGATCCACTGCTTGGGCTTCAGGATCTATCCGCACAATTTCACCTGGTGAAAGTGCGTCTTCTAAGATCCTCATCGCCTGATTCACCGGCTGCTTTGCCCGGCTCTCTATGGTGACCCGGATTCGATAATCGGCCCCACGCCAACGGGGATAGCTTCCGATTGTGACATCGAGTGTGGCTTCAATGTCTTCAAGAATGGCGGCGATCACGCCTTCTTCAGTGTCGAGGTACACGGAGCGAAGATACCAATGCCCTGAGCGAAAATACTGTGCGATCCCCTCGAACTTAGCTCGAAATATTTCTGGTACGCCGGGCAGAATGAAGACATTCTCATTCGCCACGACCGGCCATGTCGTGCCCTCAACGTCAATGAGGCGGCTCGTTCTCGGAATTGTTGCCATCCTGAGGTGGTAGCGTGTCGTCTTCTCTTTGAAGAAACCACGAATCATCTTTTCCAGACCTGGCTCCAAACAGGTTGTTACGCCGAAGGCTGCGGCGACCGCTTCTAGAGTGATGTCATCATGGGTCGGACCGACACCGCCGCTGGTGACCACGAAGTCTGAACTGGTTCTCAATCGGTTGAGTGCGCTTACGATGATGTCTTGGTCATCAGGCACCACCTCGATTCGCTTCAGCACGGCTCCGAGGCTTCGTAAGCGTTTCGCCGCGTAGTGTCCGTTGACATCCTGAATCTTGCCGGTGAGTAATTCGTTTCCGATGAGCAGCATCGATACGGTCGTTGGTGACTCAGCCATTGCGACTCCTGCGGCGCCTGAGCAGCCCGAAGGAAACCAGTCCAAGCCCGGCCGTCACCAGAATGCCACCTGCGACTAAAGACCCAGCGCTGTCGTTTTCCTCTCTCGCCCTTGATTTAAACTCTATACTCGCGCCGAGACGTTGGCTTTGTACACTCGAGCCGCTACCGGTCGGGGTGACCGACGCTGTCATCAACGGAGCGAGTGGGTGTCGGCCCGTAGGCTCAGACAACTCCACTGAGAACCGAACACGTTTGCGTCGCGCCGTCGCGACGACCTCGAACGTCCGCGGCTTGAGGCCAACTGTAGCCAGTTTACCGGACCGCGTGATGCTGCCGTACTTGCTTCTCCAGCGAATCGTATCTTTGGTGATGCAGCCAGCTTTATCTTTCGCGACCACTTTAAAGGTAATGGTTTCGCCAATTGCTGCCCTGACTTTTCGTGGTGAGCCGGTCACAAGACGATGCAACTTTCCCGGCTGTTCACACTTGTTTTTTGGTGTTTTTTCGTTTGTTTGGCTCACGGCCGGTAACGGGTCCATTGGGCTGAGTTTCCAATGCCAACGGTCCACTGTGTGGCAGTGAGACTCGTTGAGGCGCCATTCGTATTCAAACCGGTGCGTGATCTGGACTACCTCGCGTGTATGCTTTTTTTTGATGCGCCCGCTGACCGAGGTGCTCGTTGCACTACCCGAAAGACAGCGCATCGTGTTCGTTTTCATGGACTCTTGCAGATTAGGTAGGCCGGTCGCGAGCCGACACGCGCCCTTTCCGAACAGAACTTGTTTTCCATCCACAGTCTGGATGCGGTCTTTCGTCAATCTGTATTGTTTTTTTGGCACACGACCTGTCTTTTTGGGCTTCACACCGCAATGTGGTCCCCACGACTTGACCTCCGTCTTGCGCCAGGCACGCTCGGTCTTCCACAGGTTGCCCTCCGCCGAGGCGAGAGTTGGGCTGTACAGGGCAGCAGCGACGAGAACGGTCGCAGTATACTTCACCAGCACCATAGCTGTCTCACTCAGTGGCGGTCTTTGAATCGGCCGCTTTAGATTGCGGTGCGTCATCAGCGGTTTTGCCGTCCTCACCCTGCTGTGAGTTCTCAAGCTTGGTCAGGCGTTGCTTGAGTAGGTCATTTTCTCTCTTGAGCTGTTCCATCATATCTTGAACGAGGGCGGAGTGTCTCTCGCTAGGCTCTTGGGTTTCAGAGTCAACCGCTTCGTTTTGCACACTCTCGGCGGTCGTCTTAGCTCTTGTCGGGGCCTCCGTGGATGTACTTGCGTCTTCGCTGAAATGTCCCACCAGAATGCACAAGAGCAGAAAAATCGCCGCGTATGTCACCCGCCGTCTTCGAGTTGTAGCGAATAAGCGTTCTTTGATGGTGCTGGGCGCGGCCGCCACTCGTTGAGTACGCTCGGCGGGGCTGGGGGCTAGTTGCGATACGTCCATTGTCCCACCCGGACGACAGGCGAGCAGTAGCGTCTTCAACGCTCTCGCCGATTGGGGTCGCTTCTCGCGATCTTTCTCCAATGCTTGTCGGGCTACGGCTTCCAACTTGAGACGCACGGGGTCGCGGTTCTCGTCGCTCCAGTCGATGGCAGGGGGTGGCTGGTGCAAGTGCATCGTCAGCACATCCACCAGCTTCTCCGCATCAAATGGCTCACGACCGGCGAGTGCGTAGTGCAAAAGTACGCCAAGCGCATAAATATCCGCCCGCCAGTCTACCGTCTCGTCTCTAATTTGCTCAGGTGCCATGTAATGGGGCGTACCGCACAGAGTGCCTGCGCGGGTGAGTCGGTCGACGAGCTGGCCGTCCGGTGCACGCGTGAGCTTTGCGATCCCAAAATCGAGTACTTTCGCGTAATCCTTCTGATCACCGCGCTGGGTGATGAAGATGTTCTCCGGTTTGAGATCCCGGTGTACCACTTGTTGGTCGTGGGCTTCTTGCAGGCTGTCGCAGACTTGGACCAAAATATCGATAATTCGTTCACCTGAGAGCGGCGACTCGTTTCTGAGTAGGCTCGCGAGTGGTCGACCTTCCAGGTACTCCATCGCGATGAAGAGTGTTCCATCATCACACTGTCCAAAGTCGTGAACGACGATGGTGTTCGGGTGAGTCAGTTGGCTCGCAGCCTGAGCTTCACGCTTGAAACGCTCCACTTGCCCGGCCTTTTGAGCAAGCTCATCGTTCAATATCTTTAGGGCAACGGTCCTCGCCATCGTCGTTTGAACCGCTTTGTAGACTTCACCCATGCCGCCATCGCCAAGTTTGCTTTCAAGGCGAAAACGTCCAGCGACCAAGCGGCCCATCCAAGGATCGGTCGTCGCGCCGTCGCCGATAACCTCACCGCAGGCCAGACAAATGGGCACGCGAGATTGAATCGGCTCGTTACAATGTGGACAGTTCGTCATATTCCAAGATCTACCACTGGTGAGCGTTAGCCACTAGCTCAAACCTGCAATAATGTGTAATCAATTCTCCGTGAGTGTCGTAACTGGAGTTCGGGCCCCCGAGTTGGCTTGATGCTTAATGACTTGAAACTCGGTCGTTATTGTGTTACCGACTCTCCGCGAGAAAGCGATTTTTTGCTTTGCCAACCATGTGCGACCGCCGACCGGTAAACCCGGGGCTGCGGTCACAATGAACACTGGAGATTCAGTTGAGCCAAAATTCTCCGCCGAGAAAGCGACGCGGCCGTGGTGGCCGTTCCGGAGGTCGCAGTCCGAATCGTGGGTCCCGAGGGGTCTCTTATCAGTCCGCGTTGGGTCAGTACAGCCAAGGTGAAGATGCTGCCACGTTCTGGGCGCGTTCCAATGCCCGATTAGGGATTGACCCAGAAGATTCAGCGGGTGGGAAGCGTTCCAAGGCGCCGGTTGAGTTTGCCTGTGGCGTATGTGGCGTCTTCGTGCAACTCGAACGATGGCCAAAAGACCGCCAAAGCGTTCGCTGTGAGTCCTGCAAGAATGCCTGCGGTGCGTTGCTGACTGGCGATGACCTTGAGATCGCGTCCTCACTGTCCAAGAAAGGTAAGTCAGGTCGATTCGATGGGCTGCCAGAAATGACGGAAGAAGATCTCGAGGCGATCACCGAGATGAAGGCCCACGCCGAGCGGATGGGTAATGGACGTTCTGGTAATCGCAAACGTGGTTCCGGTGGCGGTGCGCGCAAACGTCGCCGCAGTGGTCATTCCAACAACTCAAATCACCGGTCAAATCAGGGTGATAATCAGAGCGGGGGCGGCCAACGCCGTCGTCGACGTCGCCGACGCGGTGGTCGTGGCGAGGGTGGGGAACGTCGCTCTCCAGAACAGAGCAGCGATTAAAAGTTCCTGTACCTAGGCGTCTATTCTGCTCTTTCCAGATGTTTAGCAGGTCTCCTTGATCAAGCTGTTTTGCCTCCACCATGACCACTCCGTTTGCGTTGACGCAATTTTATGCATCTAGGCTCGCTTGCAGCCGTCCAACCGCCCAATGTTTGCCCGTATCCGAACCAGAGCATCCTTCGGGAGCGTGTGGCTGCTGGGCGCAATCTATGTGTAAATGATTGGGGCGGGAGCGCTCGAACGCTATTGAAAGAGCACCTCCGGCCGGCGGCGGTTGGCTATAGGCCGGGGGCTGGGAAGGTCGCGCAGAGCTCTGTCACAGCATCCGCGATCTTGGCGAGCGCGATATCGTCGTCTACAGCTGTCACCGTCTGCGCGATCCAGTCGCCGAGCTGATTCATTTCGTCAATGCCCATCCCGCGACTTGTCAAGGCGGGTGTGCCGATACGTATACCGCTCGGATCGAATGGTGTCCGGGTGTCGAAAGGTACACTGTTTGCGTTGCAGACGATGCCGGCCTTCTCGAGGGCACTGGCTGCGTTCTTACCCGAGACCCCTTTGTTACTGAGGTCTAGGAGCAAGAGATGATTGTCGGTCCCCCCAGACACAAGGCTAAACCCATGACTGAGGAGTCGCTGCGCCAAGGCCTGGCAGTTGTCGACAGTTTGCCGAGCGTACGCTTTGAAGTCGGGCGAGAGCGCCTCCTTTAGGGCCACGGCCAGGGCGCCGGTCGTATGATTGTGGGGGCCGCCCTGTAGTCCAGGGAACACTGCGCGGTCGATGGCTTTTGCGTGCTCAGCTTTGCACATCAGCATGCCACCACGAGGGCCCCGAAGCGTCTTGTGCGTCGTTGTCGATACGACATCTGCGTAAGGCACCGGCGAGGGATGGACGCCACCTGCCACGAGGCCAGAGATATGAGCAATATCTGCGAGTAGCAAGGCGCCCACCTCATCTGCGATCTCTTTGAACGCGGCGAAGTCGATGATCCGCGGATAGGCGGAGGCGCCACAGATGATCAGCTTGGGCTTGTGCGTCCGCGCAAGTTCTGCCACTCGCGCCATGTCGATTCGATGGTCGTCCTCGCGTACGCCGTATTGGACTGCATTGAAATACTTGCCTGAGATGGTCACCTTCCAGCCGTGTGTCAGGTGACCGCCATGCGGCAGGCTCATACTCAGGATACCATCACCGGGCTGCAGCAGTCCGAGATAGACGGCGAGGTTGGCGGGTGAACCGGAGTAGGGTTGAACATTTACATGGTCAGCCCCGAAGAGCGTCTTGGCTCGTGAGATGGCAAGCTGCTCGATCGCGTCAATACTCGCTTGGCCTTGGTAATACCGTCGGCCTGCATAACCTTCGCTGTACTTGTTCGTCAGGCAGCTGCCCGTCGCTTCGAGCACTGCGGCCGACGCATAGTTTTCCGACGGGATGAGTCGAAGTACGTTCCGTTGTCGAACAACTTCATCTTCAATGAGTTGCGCAACTTCGGGGTCTACAGAACGAATGTGATGATGTTCTCCCACGGCAAGCCCTCCTGATTAGTGCCTCGTCGATGGTGGCATTTTGCAGATTATCGCTGACGACACAATCAGAAATGTCGCGCGAGTCAAATTCCAGAGGTGTATCTATTCATATAGTGTTATCGTCTAACGACCTGCGGGCCATGGGATGTGCATCGCGTCGAGCGTGGCGTGGCCGACCCATCGACCGTCTCAAAATTGGATTTAAATCGTGTCACAACTGTCGATCAAAGTAGGCTGCTCCGGGCTCAAAAATACAGATGCTAGCTATTGGAAAAACTTCCAGTGTGTGGAGATTGATGAGCAAATTGCAGAGACAGTCACTGCGAAGACGGTCAACAAATGGCGGTCAAAAATTCCCGCGCAGACCGCTATCGTTCCCTTTGGACGGTTTATCGCCAACGGTGGCTTTGAGACTGAGACGGCGCGGTCAGCCTGGTCTCGCACATGCTCAATACATGACACTCTAGACGGTCACGCCATACTGTTTCGTACGCCGCAGTCATTTCGACCGAGTGCGCGTAATGCCACTGCAATCGTCGATTTTTTTGCGGAACATCGCGGTTCGCGAAACGTCGCCTGGTGGGCAGAAGGTCTATGGGAATCTCAGGCGGAATTGATGGCAGAAACCGCCGAAGCCGCTGGTTTGACCTGTGTGGGAGACCCGCTGGGCGTCCAAGAACTCGACGAGCTACCCGACGGTCCATCGGTTTTTTGGCGACTGATGGGACGTCGAGGACTGCGGTCAGGTTTTACTGATTATGAACTCGATACGCTCATTGACCTCGCGTTCACGCGGCAGGACGTCACGATGATCTTCACGTCACCCGCGATGCAGGCCGATGCCATCAGGTTTGTCCGAACGGTTCGTCGCAACGCTGGTCTCGGACAGGACGATTAGAACGTGCTGGGGCGCACACAACCACCCGATCACGTTGGGCAATACGCTCTGGGTAAACGGCTCGGCGTTGGCTCCATGGGGATTGTACATCTCGCTGTACACGAGAGCCTGGGACGTCAAGCTGCTCTTAAACTCCGATTCAAAGAGAATCACCCGAGCGAGGAACTCCTGTCCGAGCGCTTTTTTCAAGGGGCAGTTCTTCAGGCCGAACTCAATCATCAAGCCATTGCTCAGATTCATGATTACTTCGAGACCGACACCTATCAGGCGATCGCCATCGAGTATCTTGCTGGTGGGTCCCTCGAGGACCAACTTAAAGCGACAGGGCGCCCCATCGACGTTATCGATGTTGTGGGAACAGGTCTGACGCTCGCAGCGGCACTGCGCGTCGCTCATGCGCAAGGTGTCGTGCATCGGGATATCAAACCCGCAAACATTCTATTCGCGCGTGCCGGAGTACCTCAGACAGCGAAATTATGCGATTTTGGTGTGGCAAAAGCACCGGAACGCAGTCCAGATTTGACGGTCGTCGGTGCCAATGTTGGTACCATTTGGTACATGCCACCCGAGCAGTTTGCAAAGGCCGAGCTTGATGGCAGGGCCGACATTTACGCGCTTGGTGCGACACTCTACGAGATGTTGACGGGTACGATACCATTTGAACGCGTGGATACCGGGGAGGTCTTCAAGCGATTCTTGGACGGTGCGCCACTGCCACCAATTCGAAGTCGCAATCCAATGGTTCCGCCTGCCCTTGCGGCTGTGGTGGAGGCGTGTCTCACTGTGGACGCGTCACAACGCATGCCGTCTGCCGTTGCGCTGTATGCTTGTCTTGAAGCGGTTCTCGTAACCGCGGGCCTTGCTTTACCCAGTGACAGGACTGATTCCGAGCATTCTGTGCTTGCGTCTGATGCCTTTACCGCGGTTCTCGACCAGATTGACTCCGATGGCTCGGTAGGTTTGGTCCAGGCCCTCACAGATTTGGGGTATCGTAACGACGCCGCGACGATTGGGTTCAAGGCTTACGATGCATCCCAAGACGACGCTGAGCCCATCACCGCCCTGGGCAGTGGTGGTTTTAAGGTCATTGAGACCGTTGAACAAAGTCGCTTTGATTTTGGCGCCAATGAAGAGGCGTTTGATGATGATGATGACGATCACACCATTGTCACGTTTGCTGAAGATGACGAATTCAAATAGGGCAGACCAGTTCGCTCTTGAGGTCATGCCCCTTAATCCTAACAGCACAGACCTCGTCGGAGCCACCATCGGTTTAGGTGAACAATGCTTCGCTCAGTTTGGAAACTATGGAGAAACGCTGTCGCAGTGGATGAGGTCAAACTCAGCGGTCACTCTGCTCGGCTGCCTCGATTCCGATACCGTTGGTTTCGTCACCTACGCTTATCGCCGGGACGGACGACAGGTGATAGGCGAAATTATCGCGCTCGCGGTTCACCCTGAATATCGACAGCGCGGTATCGCGCGGCATTTGCTCGGCCAAGCGCTCGATTACTTGGCCCAAGGCGCTGCTGATGTCGGCGCACGTCACATCGAACTCAATGTGGCTACAGTCAATCAGCCTGCCCGTACGCTTTTTGAATCGTTCGGTTTTTCGGTACTTAAGGCTGGCGTTGATTACCCTTTGGGAGGGACGAGCGAGCGTATGCGTTTGGACATATTCGGCGAGTGCACTCGAACGCCTGACTGAAGCGAAATAGAACTCGCCTTTGACCATTAGGTTTGGTTAAACTAACGGCTGAGACGGCCTGTTAAGCAGTTCGTTATTTGAACGGGAGAGTGGCGTTGACAATTCATACAACTCGGCGGCGGTGGACCTTGCTTGGGTTCACATGGTTTTGGGTGGCGATCTTGGGCACTGATGCGTTTGCGCAGGACCGATGTGCTGGAATCGCGGGAGAGTTTCGGCTTGAGACGGGGGCTGAGTGTGACCCAGAGCTGGGTCGGGTTGTGCTCGGTCTCGATAACATGGGTGCTACCGGAACGTCGACAGGGGGCGGTCCCGCTTGTTACGATCCGGCCGATGACGCCTTCAATGGAGGCCTTGTCAGTACAATCTTCGAATCGATGGCATTTCTGTGTCGTACCAGCGGCGGCATCACCACCGGGACCTGGCTCGAGAGCGGCGATAATCGCGGTGTTAACGTGGTTACCCGGCAAGAAGATGGTGAGATTTTTAGCGAGTTCACGGTGAATGGTATGCGAGTTGAGGGGCGCTTTCGATTGAATTGCACTGTGCTGGAGAAGTGCTACACGCTCACGAATGTCAGCGGTCAAGTGATGGATACGGTTGCTCTCACCCATTACATGGATGGCGATTTGTTGTTCGCGGGTGGTATCGGCAATGATTATGGCGCCACGAGCATGGGGCGACCAAAAACACTCTGGGAGTTCGACGAAGGAGATAACCCGGAGGAGCCGAGCAGCTTTGTCGGTTTGTACGCGATGAATGGCGGTGACGATTTTTTAAACTCGTGGGAGATCGGCGCTTACTCAGAACAACGGAGTCGAATTGCGAGTGTCGTCGATGGCTGCACGCAACTTCGCGATGACATTAATCAGCGTGGGCAGAATATCGACGTTGATAACAACCTGATCACCGATAATGGCTTCGACGTCACGCTTGCGCTTCGATACGACCTTGGCCCCCTCAATGCGAACGAGAGTTCCGAGGAGTTCTGCTTTGCAACGCAGTGGGGTGTCGGCCTGCCTTGTTCGGATGAGGATGCTGATGAAATTTGCCTCGAAAACGACAATTGCCCAACTGTGCCGAACCCCGATCAAGCGGACGATGATGGCGATGGCGTCGGTGACTTATGCGACAACTGCCCCAAGATCGCCAACCCCGAGCAGGCCGACCGCGACAATGATGGCCAAGGCGACGCTTGTGACCGCGTCTTCTGTACGCCAGACGGCGGACCGGAGGTTTGCGATGGCAGGGATAACGACTGTGATGGATTGGTGGATATCAACCTTGATGG
>JBMHDS010000050.1:0-73163 GCA_049889275.1 Bradymonadia bacterium
AACGCGAAGACCAATGACTCGCCAGCCAACGGTCCGGGCCATCACGGCGTGGGCGATCTCATGAAGTGTTGTGAGTAAAACCCAGGCGACAAAGAACCACACCATCGCCATTTTCCCACGCCAGACCTCCCAAAAGATCTCTAAGCCGAGTAGACCAAGCATGACAAGCGAAAAGAGCGCTGTAAACACCCTCTCAAAGCGTTTGTCCGATGCAGATTTTGGCTGGTTGTCACCCCCGGAGGATTCCGGGGGCTCGAATGGAAAATTCATCGATCGGCGTTAGTCGCGACTCGCGAAGAGCATGAGCATGTAATAAAACATTGTGGCGATGGTTGAGAAGAGCGCCAGCGATGCGCCCACGTGTGAGCCAATGGGGAAATGCCGCATGATCGTCGAAGTGTAGTAGAGGACATAACCGCCCATGAGGACGACCATGGCCATGGCGAAGAAATCGCCTAGTTGCACGCTACCGAAGACCCATGAGATCATGAGCATACCGAGAGCGGCAAAGGAAATGAGCTGCAGTGCCTTACCGAGGAATGAAAAATCCTTCTTGCTGGTGAGTGCCGTCAGGGTCAATCCACCGAAGGTAACGCCTGTCAGAATCGCAGCGCTGCCGATCATGTTTGTGGCTTCGTAGCCTTTCGCAATCGCGATGGCTTTGACAAACATGAGCAACGGCATGAAAATCACTGCTTGTATGACGACGTATAATCCCAAGCCGAGATATTGCTTACCCGGATTGCCCATTTGATAGGCCCACTTATGGGCAAAGTGGCCACCGACCATGAACGCGATCATGACCATGAGCCAGTTGCCTGCGAGCGACCGAGCGAGATTCATGCCAAGAGATGAATTGTACATAATGGTCATGAGGCCAACCCAAGCTAGGATTGCGCCACCTAAGTGCAGATAGGTCTTCTTTAGAAACTCAACGCGCTCATTGACCGACGCCTGTGCTGCAACACGCGTCTGATAACCGACATAAGACATCTTTACCCTCCAGGCTGATATGTCATTGAAGATTCGTTCCCGTCGCCCAAAACAATGGGTACGGTCTTGGTATTCCACTCACCCACACTCTTGTCAAAGTTTCCCACGGGGTCAAGTGGGTCGCGATACTTTAAACACCAGAACACGGTCCGCAAGGCATCTGACCTTCATCGGCGAGACTGATGTCGGTGACCCGCAGTATCGTTCACTTAATCACTTGTCGCTGGCTTCAGCATCTGTTGTGCTGTCTCCTCGACACATACCCATCTGACTTAAGACCGATGAGGAGGCAATCCTGTGGCTGACCGATATAGCGTGCCAAAACGTGTTCAAGGTGGCGGTAAACAACCGATCCGTTCCATGGAGGACTACCGCGCAGTCACGGCTAAATGGGCTTTAAACCCGAACGATTTTTGGCTGCGAGAGACCCAGGCTCAGATTCACTGGCAGACCGAGCCCACCGAGGGCCTCGTGGGCGATTACAACAGCGTGACAGAAACGCCCTTTACTTGGTTTGCCGATGGCAGACTCAATGTCACAGAGAGCTGCCTCGATCGACACGCGCGCACTCAGCCCGACAAAACGGCCATTATTTGGGAAGGCGATGAGCCGGGCGATTGCCAGGAAATCAGCTACAAAGCGCTCTTGGAGGACGTCTGCGGTGCGGCCTCAGCACTTCGGTCACTGGGCGTAAAAGAGGGCGACCGCGTCATTATCTATATGGGGATGGTGCCGGCAGCGGCTGTGGCGATGCTTGCCTGTGCGCGGATTGGTGCCATTCATTCAGTGGTCTTCGGTGGCTTTTCAGCCGAGGCACTCAAAGACCGAATTCAAGACTGCGATGCGCGTGTTGTGATCACCCAAGACGAAGGTTTGCGCGGCGGGCGAACCATTGGACTCAAGGCCACCGTCGACGAGGCCATCGACTCCGGCGCTGTGGTCGATACCGTTCTGACTTACAAACGTACCGGCACTTCAGTGTCTATGGAATCTGGACGAGATGTCTGGTGGCATGATGTGGTCGGCAAGTCATCCGGCTCATCTGCGCCAGCGTATGTGCCAGCAGAGCATCCGCTTTTTGTGCTCTATACATCGGGTTCAACGGGCCGGCCAAAAGGCGTGGTTCATACATGTGGCGGCTACATTACGTACACAGCCTACACACACCGGACTGTTTTTGATTTGCGCGATGACGATGTCTACGCCTGCGTGGCTGACGTCGGTTGGATCACAGGACATAGCTACATTGTCTACGGCCCCTTGGCGAATGGTGCGACGACGCTCATGTTTGAGTCGACACCACTCTATCCCGACGCCGGCCGCTACTGGGATTTAGTGGAGCGGCACAGGGTCACGATCTTTTACACGGCGCCGACTGCCATACGCGCGCTCGCCGCTCATGGTCAGGAGCCTGTTCTGCGTCACGAGCTGAGCTCACTCCGCGTACTCGGAACCGTTGGTGAGCCCATCAACCCAGATGCGTGGCGATGGTATTACGACGTTGTTGGGCAGGCACGCTGTAATATTGTGGACACATGGTGGCAGACCGAGACGGGGGGCATTTGTATTTCGCCCATCGCGTGCGCGACAGCGCCTAAACCGGGCTCCGCAACGCTGCCGCTGCCGGGGATTGAGCCGATTCTGATACATGGTGAGACGGCTCGACCAATCGCTGGTCCGGGCGAAGGCCACTTATGCCTCGCCCATCCTTGGCCAGGTCAAGCGCGCACGGTCTGGGGTGATCATGCCAGATTCGTCGCCACCTATTTCAGCGCCTATCCGGGCCTCTATTTTACCGGAGATGGGTGTCGCCGAGACGCGGATGGATATTACTGGGTCACAGGGCGTATCGATGATGTCCTCAACGTATCGGGACACCGAATGGGCACCGCCGAATTCGAATCAGCGCTCGTCTCCCACGATGCTGTGTCTGAGGCGGCAGTCGTCGGCTATCCTCATCCCGTAAAAGGCCAGGGTGTCTATGCTTACATCGTGCTTTCAAACTCGGGTGCGGATGCCGGTCTAGACGAACTCAACGCTGCTATACGACGTGCCATTGGAGCGCACGCCAAGGTTGACCGTTTTCAAATGGTCCCGGGATTACCGAAAACGCGTTCAGGTAAAGTGATGCGGCGCATTCTGCGCAAAGTTGCGGAGGGTCAGAGTGACCAACTCGGCGATGTCTCGACCCTTGCGGACCCAAGCATTGTGAACGCGATTCTCTCCGGTGCCAAGCCGTCGTAAGCAGCGCTCATGCAGTCTTGGCTCGTCGTCGCATGCGCGGGCGATGTTAAACATTGAGCCCTGAGAGCGTCACATGAAGCGGCCAGGGTCGAAATCAAGTTGCTCTCAATGCAAATCGGGTGGATACTGCGCAAAATGCGATAGAGTTTGACCGCGGCCTACGACTTTATGCGCGTCGGTCGTTAGCAAAAACTGGGGTGAGTGGAAATGAAGTGTCCAAATTGCGCGAGTGAAGTACCAGACGCATCAAACTTTTGCGGTGTTTGCGGGTTTGATGTCAGGGCAGCACGCGCAGCCGCTGAGAGTATGAATCAGACGGTCGCAATCGATAGTCCGGCGCGTGCCAGCGATGAAGCGGTATCGGCAGAGACCTTGCATGATTCGGCCCCGAACATCGCAGCGGAAGCCGAAGCACCCGTCAAGGAGCCTGCACCAGCAAAGAAAGCAGCACCAGCACCCGACCCAGAGCCTAAACCTGAGCCTGTACAGAAGGCAGAGAAGGCTGAACAACCATCTCGCGACATTGCGCCGGCTCCAGCGATTCAATCGACATCTTTTGATCTGAAGGTGAGCGCAGTTCCGACGCCGTCGGCTCAGTCTGGCAGCGCGCCGAGCTCGCCACATGAGACTTTTGCATCGATGCCGGCCCTCGACCCGCCACCACCTGGGAAGTTTCGCGAGACACAATGGTTCATGGCTGCCCAAGACCCCGATCACATCGATAATATCGGTAATGTGGTGCTCGATGACTTGGAAGAAAATTACAAGCCGGGCGACAGCAACCTGGATGTCCAAGTCCGCCAAAAATTCTCCCTTAATATGGAGAACACAGGTGGCGTAGCGGGTGGGGAACCCACGCAAAGTAGCGCTGGGTCCTCTGGAAATAAGGGGATCTTGATCGCGGTTGGTGTACTCGTGCTCGCAGGTATCGCCTACTTCGTGTTTGCTGGCTGAGGCGGGTCTATGACCCCGCAATGAAAGAAATATTTGCGGACACCGAGTGCGGTGGCCACAATGGAGTCGGAAGCCTAAGCCAGACGGGTTGGCGGCGACCGAAAGTGAGGATATCCAAATGATCATCGCGACAGCAGCAGCTGGAGCAGCAGTTGCAGCCAGCGCGGTCGTTTATAGAGACCGCCGAAAGCGTGAGTTGCTCAAACAAGAGATCCGCCGTAAGTCTGCCGTAGCAAACTCTCGTTTGAGTGAGCAGACCGGTGCCGATCGCAAGTCGAGCACTGCGCGCGCGGAAGCGCTAAGAGACCGCCTGCAAAAACAGCTCGATCGAAAGCAGAAGGAGCTTGATGACGACCAAGAGCGGTTGTCAAAGCGCCGCGAGGCGCTTGAACGTCGTTTTGGCCTGATTAAGAATCGTAATGACGATCTAGCGGAGCGTTTTGCTGCCATCAAGGAGAAGAGATCAGAGGTTGAGTCGATTCGGAACGAGATCGAACAACTAGAAGAACGTTTTCGTCTCGAGGTTGAGCGCAGCGCAGGCGATACGTTGGAGAACGCGTTAGATGAATACACGCATGAACTGATCGACAAGGCACAGGTCGCTTCGCAGAAAGCTGCTAAACGAACCATTGGTTCAATGATTGACCAGAGTGAGACGGAGGCGAAGCGGTTTATCGACCTAGCATGTCAGCGATACGGCATTCCGCTGCCTGCAAACCGTTTGGTATCAACGGTGACCCTGCCATCGAAAAAGAACCTCCAAGAGCGAATTTTAAGTGATAACTCAGCCGTTCTGCAGGCGATTTTTGAAGAGTCCGAAGTTGAATTCATCGATCAGGGTGAGGGCAATTATTTCCTCCAGGCGCCGGATCCGTATACGCGTGAGATCGGGCGGCTGGCTTACGAAAAAATGGTGAGGGCAGGTGATGTTTCAGAGGCGAAAGCGCGCGAGTTCGTCGAGAAGTCACGAACGAATCTCGACAAAATCGTCCGTGATGCTGGCCGACGTGCAGCCCGCTTACTTAAGCTAAAGAATGTTCACCCGGAGATTCTCCATCTTGTCGGCAAGCTTTTGTACCGGACCAGCTATACGCAAAATCAATGGCAGCATGCGATTGAGACCGCGCACCTGTGTGGCATTATGGCAGAACAAATGGGCATCAACGTGCGCATGGCCCACCGTTCAGCACTCATGCACGACATTGGCAAGGTCCTTTGGGCCGAGACCGAAGCGTGTGGCAGTCATGCGGTGTCTGGTGCGGCCTTCGCAACCGCTCATGGTGAAGACCCGGACATCGTTCATCCAATCGCAGCTCACCACAATGATGAGAAGCCGTCGACGCCATTGGCGCATCTTGTAGCGGCTGCTGACGCATTGAGTGGCGCGCGCCCTGGCGCTCGCCGCGAGACTTTGGAGTCCTATACTCAGCGGGTTGACGATATCGAAGCGATTTGTGAGCGATTTAGAGACCGCGGCGTTCGACGTGCCTACGTGATTCAAGGTGGGCGCGAGGTTCGCCTCGAGGTGAGCCCCAAACGTGTCAATGATGAATCGGCCATCAAGCTTGCAGGCGATCTAGCGCGTACCATCGAAGACGAGTGCATCTATCCGGGCCAAATCAAGGTGATTGTCTTGCGAGAGACGATCTCAACTGCGTCGGCTCACGGTAAGTAGGCCTGTCTCGGTAGCGCGTTGTCCCCTCTTGGTGGTCAATCGGTCAGGTAACGAAGCCTCTGCAGTTTATAATGTGTTGCCAGCTCCGATTGGCCAACGGCGGTGAGGAATGAGACGAAGGCGTTTTGTATGGATAAGGCGTCGCTCGTCGCACCCAAGCCCAATAAATATCTAAACAGCGCTTCGTAAAAGCTTCTCACTTCCGGCAGTCGAATCAGACCCTCATCTTGATCGGCATCATAGTGGAGGTGTTCTTCGAATAGATAGAGTAGCTCGCCAATGTTACCGACCGCGAACGCGAGCTCTCGATTCTCAGCCCTGACTCTGTGGTATTCCTCGAACATGCCGAGTCCGAGCAAGTCATCGAAGAGCTCATGCAGCTCTTCGAACACGCGATAGTAATTATTCAACCCCCGATTGATGGTCACCGCAATCCTGATGGCGTCGAGGGAGCGCTCTAGCCAACCATTGAAGCCGGTCTCAGACTCTGCTTCGTCCGCCCGTCGCCGACAGATCTTACTGATTTCGACGAAGCATTCGTCAATACGTGTTGTGCCGTCGGGCATGCGACCAAAAAGCTGAATGCAATTCTCTACCATTTCGATCGCCCGCTCATCATTTGCTTCTTGCCGAGCGAGACTCAAAAGGTGTTCGATCCGTAGCTCTAATCTCAGTGGATCACTGCCTGGCGCAAACTGATCCAGATTACGAAAACGGTCACGAATCGCCCGGTAACGACCGAGATCGCCCTGCTTTCGATACACTTCGTGAAGGAGCGATCCCACCGCATGTAGATGCTCCATATCGCCGCTCTTGTCGTAGAGCCGCATGGATGTCTCTAGGCAGTCGATGGCTTCATCTATACGACCATCGGCCTCGAGTAACATTTCGCCGAACCTTAAATTAATATAGGCCACTTGTTCGGTGGTCCACTGGTCATGGCCGGTTTGTAAGAGATGCAAACCCCGATCGATGGAGTCCATGGGATTCTCTCCCCGACGTGCCTCGTAACGCGCTTGCACCAAGCTCAGCGTTGTTAATCCGTAGGTGTCGCCGATTTCCTTATATGAGGTACGTGCTAAGTCGAATAATGTACCCGAACGTGCCATCGCCACGGGCAATTCGCGGTCCAGCATTTCGTAGACTGTGTCAGCGAGAATCTGATGCAAGTTGAGTTCACCTGCGAGCAACATGATGCGCTCGGCAAATGTTTCTACATTGGCAACCGAGAAGAATCCACTCGCGAGAAAGTCTGCGACTTCTGTGAGTCTCACGGGTTGTTCATCGCGTTGTATAGGCAACCAGCGCTCGAGTAGGTCTGTGAGTCTCTCTCGAGTCTCTAGGATGATCGACAGACAGCCGGTGGACACCCTGAGCTCCGTGAGGGGATCTTTCATCTCAACGGCACACGCTTTTGCGCGCTCGAGTAGATCAAGCGCATCGCCGAGCGACTCGCTCAATGGTTGAACAGTTGGTCCGAAGCCTTCACCGAACAGGTCGGGTACGTAAAACTCACCACTGAGTAAATCATAATGGCCATCGACGCGGAGTTGTATGATCTCGGTTGAGCGCTTGACCATAAGCTCCGCTAGAAATCCCAGCAGATCATGTGCCTTCGCATACTCAATGGCTTGTTCAAGCGCATCGGTCATGGCCTGTTCTTCGTTGGTTTGGGCCAACGCTGCTAGCCATTCCATGCTGATTTGTAGCTGTTCCTTATGGCCCCCGCTTTGCGTAGCTTGTTCGATAATGAATGGAAACAAGCGGCCATGAAGACCAGGCCATTCCCATTTTGCAAATGCTTCTGATAGCCACACATAGACGGGTAAGGCCAATGATTGGTTCGCATCATTGAGTACGTCGAGAACACGTACAAGCGCTGTGCGCGCTGCGTTTGTATCACCCGACGCGTAACAAACTTCGAGGTGGACCCTCAAGGCCTCGAGGCGAACTGATTCACTCTTGATGTCTGCACCGAGTTCGACCGCAAGCTCTGCAGTGCCCCTCGCTTCGGCGAAATCACCCATAATCGCTTTAAAACGACTACGCGCTGTCAGCATACGCACTCGGGTTTCCGATAACTCCTTCGCGTTTGGTTCGTGTCGATTCAAACGATGAGCAAGCTCGAGTTGAGCCTCAGCTTCTGTCAACGCGGCATAAATCCGGTGCCGTCGCGCTCGATCGCTTCGTCGACCGTGATGTCCGTAAAGAAGGCCCGGACCACCATCGATTTCGAACAAGCGCTCCACGTAGGTGACCACGGCTTCGGCGGCCGCAGCGTGCCGTTTCGCCGCTGCAAAATGTCTGGCGGTGGCCCAAAGCGATGCCGTTGTCACCTGTTGCTTTTGATCTCGATAGCGTGATTCGCTCCAGGTTTCCGTGACATCAAGTGCGCCGTGAAAACGCCCCGCCAATGACTCGCTCATTCGCGCATCTAGGCGCATGATGGTTGCGATTCTTACATGAAGCTGGTCGCGCTCGCTTGCCTCCGTTTGGTCTGTCCACTGCGCGGCCAATTCGTCAGACACGAAGGCCCACCCGTCGGTTTCGGGGTGGATCAGACCTGTTTCTACAAGTAATTCGATCCGGACGAGAGCGGCCGCCTCAGACACTGACCACACTCGTGCAACGAGTTCTGTCGTAAATTGGCCTCCGAACAAGGCAGCGACCCGAAAATCAGCTTCTATGTCGGCTCGGACTAATGGGAAGGCGCCTTGAGCCAAAGCCCAGAGTCCGTTGAGTCCTTCCAAATGTTTGGTCAGATTCATCTCGCTGAGCTTATCGGAGCGATTCTGACTGAGTCGGATCATGTGATCGATGGTTGCGTGCACGACAAGGGGATTGCCGCCGATCTTACCGACCAAATCGTCAAGCAATCGCTCGTTCACTTTGAGGCGATTCCCGAGACCGTGCCGGAGCATCTCTCTGACAGTGTCGTCGCTGAGTGGAGCAATCGTATGTGTGCCGATGGTAGACGACCGATATGTGGCTTGTTCAGCGTTTGAACGTAATGATTCTGTCGTGGCGCAGACCACCAAGAGCTTTACATTGTCTTCCGCTTCAATCGCTGCCCTCAAAACATTGAGAAGAGACTTTGACGCTTGGTCGGTGCGATGTGCATCGTCGAGTACGATGAGAATGGGATTATGTCGTGCGACATCGATGAGGAGCCCGGCGTGGACTTCGGCCCGCGATGGGATGGCGTCCTGTCCGGTCACCGATGGTAGAGAGCCAATTTGTGTTGCGGCATGTAAGAAATCGATACCCGGTAACAGCCACGGAATACGCGCGTCATCTTGGGTGTCCTGACCACCCCATTCGATCACGCGAACCCCTTCTGTTACCCTGGCGACGAGCTCTTCCAACTCACCGTGTCCACTTGAGCGGACAAGGGATTGATCACCACACCGAAAGGAGACGATTGCAGCTTGGTTATCGGTGGACGTGACCGCCTCAACAAACTGAGCCAAAATCGATGACTTGCCAGCGCCAACACCCGCGACGAGCTCCACCATGCCACATTCGCCATTCTGCGCGGCGTGCCATGCAGCTTGAAGCTCGGTGATGAGTTTGTCGTTCATTTATCTAGCTCCTTCGAGAGTGCACAGCGAAAACCAATGTCGCCTCGCGCTGTCGTCGGTTTAATTTCGGTTCGTCTCGTCACGCGTAATTGCAGGCGACCTGACATCCAACCACCGCCAAATACCAGCATACCCTTCTCACCTTTAGTGGACGTCCACTCTCGTACGTTGCCAACCAAGTTCCGGGCGCCCCATGGGCTTTCTATTTGCCCGAACGCATTTGTGGGGGCAGCATACTTGTAGCGGTCTCGTCCATTGGGTTTCATTCGCTGAGCGTCATACTCCCCTGAATTTGCCCGATACCGACCCTGATGATCGTAAAACTGGTCGCCCCATGGGTGTATTCGGCGGTCGTTTTCGCCTCGCGCGGCATAGAGAAGTTCACGGTACGTTGGGAGGCGTTTGTTCACTGAACGACAATATTGTCGAGCGCTTGCATATGACACCCCCGTTGCCGGCATACCTGGTGCCTTGAAAAACGGCTTTTTCTGACGACAACGCCCACTCTTTACGCATACTTCATATGCGTTTTGAGAGACTTCTTCTACGTCGAGTAAAAATCCGAGTACCGGCTGTTTCGCATCGCTTTGTTCACTTTGAATTCGCTTGCATTCCTGACGGCTCGCCGAGGTCACCCTCACATTAATACAGTGTTCATAAAGATGCTTCACCTGCTCTTCGCTCAGGCCGAGTTGAACCTGGCCAGGCGGGATCGCGATCATGCCTCTCGGAAGTTCTACTGGCTTGGGTGATGCGTCCCGCATACCACTGTCACCGAGCGCTTCTACGCTTGAGTCTGCATGCGTCGGAGAGGCGCCTGAATCCAATTCAGGCGCATCAGTCGGGCTCGCTGTCGGCTCGACTACGCGCTCTTGTTCGGCTTGTACCGAACCATCAGCTCCAAATTGCCCGTCTCGTGTTTGGGCCATGGGGTCGATCCCTATGGCCGTGGCACTCTTGTTTGACTTCTTGCCATCATTCGACAGTTCTCCCGTTTGAGCGTTCAAGCGGCCGGGCCGCTTAAGGGACTCGGTCGATGAATGAGCCGTCGGCCCGGAGGTGGCCTGTATGTTTGCCGTAGTTTTGACTGGTTGCGATTCATAGACACCTAGGAACCAGGCGCCCGCGAGACCGCCGACGACGACGAGGAGCAGGATACTCATAATCATCGAGCCGAGCCCCACACGCACGCTGGGACGAGATAAGCCCTCGCTGGCCTGGTCCTCGGGTCCATTTACAATCGTAGGTTCTGGTGGCAAGACGGGGGGCGCGACACTCATCCCCTCCGGTCTCTCGTTCTCAAAGGAATTGAATGACGAACTTACTGCATCTACCTCCGGCAGCTCTTGTTCCTGACCGACGAACACTTGGCTAAACTGTATGCGTGTTCGCCAACTGTCCAAGGTTCTTAAACGAACCTCTTGACGATTAACCTGGGATGCCACGCGCTCGATGCGTTCGTCATTTTGAAAAAGCCAGTCACGGATGTATCGCTGTTTCGCCTCAAGTTCCTGCAGGCGTGCGCGCTGTCCTTCGACCTCTTCGATGAAGACTTTGTCCCCTTTGTGAGCGTCTTCGATGAGGCTGATCTTCTCCGACAGACTCTCGGTGAGCAGGGTTGCAAGTGCCGACAGCATGTCTGCTAGAGTCGAGGCCCGAGCGCTGTTTAGAACATCGAGCGCTGTTACAGCCGATCTGGGTGCTTTACCCAGCTCATTGGCATCCTCCAGCTGACACTGCTCGTCGGCATCCTCTACCTGACTCCGGACAATGGTCTCCCCGTTTAAGCGCTCGAGAGCGGTTCTTAACCACGATTTGAGCGCTGAGAACTCATCGATGGCTGTACCATTGCGATGCTCGCTTGGCGGCTGCCAACCGATAAGCCGAACTTCAAGATAGTCATCCGGCTGTTGTTTGAGACGAATGACTTGAGGACTGAATTTTCCGTGAATATGCCCAGCTGAATGGAAGGTGTGCAAGATGCCACAAACCTGCATAGCGGCGCTGAGATACAGGTCCACTTTGGCGGGCCCATCGAGGTCCTTCAAGAAAGTCTCTATGGGTTCACCTTCCTGCTCTTTAAACAATATCCAAGCTGGTGGACCAAGGTGATGGTCGATAACAGTTGGCTCTGTACGACCATGGCTTTGGGCGCAAAATTGAATCCAGTCAAGGTCGCGTTCAGTGGGCGCGTTGAGCCAGAGGAGCTCCCCCGCAACACCATCGTCGGTGTACGCTTCGTAGCGACTGTACCTCGAACCGCCGCTTATCCGCTTCGTACAGCTGATGCCATCAACCTGTGGATAGTTGTCGATTTTGACGCGCTTATTCATCGGCGCACCATAGGGCAGTGGTGGTGTTCGTGCAAGCGCGGCCAACGAACACGTGAACGCCAGGACACAAATGAGCCGGCTAATTTGTCTAAAGCATGCTTCATCAGTGTTTTAGTCGACTTGAATCTTAGCTTCCCACTGTTGCAACTTCGCCTCCATTCGAAGCGCGCGGCTCGGTGGAATACGGACCGTCCCATCGAGAATGTCTGCCACTTGTTCAGGATTTAGATTGAGGGCGAGTGCAATCTCTTCTGTGCCCAGACCGAGGGCCTCTTGAGCTGCTTTCAAACGCACAACCCGTTCATCAGTATTTGCCGTCGCTTCAATACCATCGGACCCTGTCAGCGATTGCCGCGGAATTGCTTGCACGGTTGTCGCCGAATGGTCTTCCGAATTCCGCCTTCGTGACGCAGGCTTTTGCCCCTTTGGTTTTGGTTCGTATGAGCCGACGTCGATGACCCCTTGATTGTCGATGATTGATTTTTCTTTCGTTTTGACCGGGTCGGTCAGTGGGCGTTGGCCGATCTGTTTGCTGATGGCTTCGAGGACCTCCGTCTTCATGTCGACAATCAACGATTCGAGAGTCGGCTGGTCTGACTGATGGCGCGTCAAATGATTCGCGATGGCCTCTCGAACCACATCAGCACGGCGGATGCCTGTCCGGCGCGCCAGTGCATTTAGGTCGTCGATAACCTGATTGGGGAGTCGGATACTGATCTGTCCCGGCATGTCTGTCTCCATCGGTGAATCCCGCCTGGGATTCAATAGGCTGTTGAGCCGATTAAATCAACGTTTTTGAGATGTCTGGGTTGTGGGTGGGACCCGCTCAAATACCACTGGGTGACTGGATAAACCCGCATTGGCTGACGAAACTTAAGTGAATCCCGCTTGGGATTCAATGGTTTTTTGGGGTGAATCCCAAACGGGATTCATATGGTTTTAAGATGCTGTTTTTTTGAGTTTTTTTGCCTTCGGCTAATTCGTGCTGGTGTTCGTGAAATCCACTTAGCTGTGGGGCTCTTTTGGCTTTGCAAACGCCAATTCATACATCCGCAGAACGGGCGAAGGCCGCCTTAGACAACTCAAACACTTGGGCCGCGATTCTTGTCGAACCCTTGATTGGTGGCCTCGCCTCACATGTGAATTCGGAGCGGCCATACGCGTGATGAGTACGTCAGCAGCGCTGATGTCAGAATGCCCAAAGGGGTTCAAATACCCAGTCTGACACTTAGTTTTTTATAGCCTACCCGAATCATCTCAGGGTGCAGACCGTCAGTGAGTATGACGTTTGTAGCGCCTCGACTGTGCGCAGCCTTCCCGTGAATCGCTTGGGGGTGGGGGCTCGGATGAATGAGGGAGACGGTTACGGCTCACGAAACGTAAGCGGCGGGTCTTACGCTTAGAAGAGGTAGCGACCCCAGGTGAGCGTCCAGACCGTGATGAGAAGTGCGCTGACGATATTGATGCCGAATCCCACCCTTGCCATATCCGGCATACGGATCATGCCCGAACCGTAGACCACCGCGTTAGGTGGTGTCGCCACGGGTAACATAAATGCACACGAAGCCGCGAGGGTCGCTGGCAGGAGCAGCATTAATGGGTCGACCTTTGACGCCACCGCAAGTTCGCAAATGATCGGCAAGAGAATAATGGACGTCGCCGTATTAGAAGTGACCTCAGTCAGGAAAGTCATGAAGAGGACAATGGCGAGAACCATGACTGGCAGTGGCCAGCCATTGGTGGTCGATGCCAGTAGCGAGCCCAGCCAGACAGATAGCCCCGTCGATTTGAAGCCCGAGGCGAGGGCAAAACCGCCGCCGAATAGGATTAGGATCTGCCATGGTGTCTTCGCGGTTTCGTCCCAGGTGAGTAACCGCGTCTTTGAATGCTCACCCGTCGCCGGCACCATATACAGCAACACGGTGATACCAATCGCGATGGTCGCATCGGTCAGCGCCTTTGGCGGAAGGCCCAGGAAAGCCAGTAGATATTTTCTAGATACCCACAGCAAAACAGCCAAGACAAACACCGCCGCAATCTTGATCTCAGTGGCTGTCCAGGTCTGTTTCGGGCCGCTCAGTGCTTGCCTGGCGGGATGTGTTTCGTCGAGTGGTGCGCGTTCAATGGTGAATGCAAGGCGGGTCAGGTAGGCCCAGATGACGAGCATGAGTATAATGGAAAGCGGCGCTGCAAACAGCATCCATTCTCCGAAGGCAAGTTCAACACCATTGCTACCCGCAACCTCCCTGAAGACTCCGTTTGGTGCGGTACCCAGATAAGTACCCATGCCACCCACGCTGGCAGCATAGGCGACCCCAAGCATGAGCGCCTTGCTGAAGGGCGGAGAGTCGAATGCTGTGGCAACCGCCATGGCCACGGGCAGCAACATTAAGGTCGTCGATGTATTAAGGAGCCACATAGAGAGCAGCCCGGATGCCAACATGAACCCAAGTATCAAACGGTCGGCGCGTGTGCCGCAGGTTCTCACCATAAACATGGCCAAGCGTCTGTGCAGCCCCCAACGTTCGACCGCGAACGCAAGCTGAAAACCACCGAAAAAAAGCCAGATGAGGTCGTGGCCGTAGTTCGGTGCCACCGCTTTCGGGGTGGCGATACCCAGTGCGGGAAAAAGAACAAGTGGCAGCAGCGCTGTGACCGCGACCGGTAGGGCTTCTGTCATCCACCAAACCGCCATCAGCACTGTAATCGCTGCGAGTTTATGGGCTTCGGGCGTTAAAGACGCACCCACCGGCAAGAGCCACGTAACGGCGGCCAGCAGGGGGCCCAGCCAGAGACCGATTGCTGTACCGTTATCCCGTTTTTCGTTCTTATCAACCGTCAAAGTGGCCCCCATTTTCTCTCGCTGCGTCAGACAATCCGAGAGTCTGCTTTAATCACGGAATCGACCGCGTTGTTATGCCTAGAATGAACTTTTCACTCAGATTTAGCCAGAACCTGCCGATGTTCTAGGAGAGACGGCGTGCATAAGCTGTCCACGATACCACAGGCCGAACGATGAGAAAGGGGGTCACGATGTACACACGACGAACACGCTTGACCCCTGTTGAGATCTTCGAGGTCGGCAAACATGCCATACGACTTTTGCGCGATCCCACCACCAGCTTTGCTCAAATCGCCGGTCAGATCGATCAAGCCCAACAGCTGCGTGAAACCGTCATGGCCTATGCGCAAGTGCAATTCCGTGACCGGGGTCGCGTGCGGGGCACGCGCGATGCTGTGACCTTGATCGGCATAAAAGAAGTAGAAAAATTGTTGCTCGCTGAGATGCGCCGAATTGGTGCAGCATCGGCTGGTCGCCGCCAAAATCTTAATCATCGAATTGCAGCGCTTCAGATCGCCCCCCCGTCTTCCCCTGTCGCGCCATCTCTTCGAACGAAGCGATATGCCGAGCAGTGAATCCATCGCAGCAGTCGGTGCCTGAGGAACTAAGCGGGCCAAGACTCATTTTGAAACCCACTTAAATAGCGAAGAAACGCCAGTCGATGTTACACTCGGACCCACTTCAACCGTCCCGAGTAAATGATGCGCTCATACCTCAACATCGTTGTATTGTGTGGCGGCCTTCTGTCGGTCTCTACAGCACAGGCCCAGGAAAAAAATGAATCTAACGCCGGGGAGCAAGCCGTAGCCGCTGATAAGTCATCCTCTGAAGGTTCTTCTGCGCCTCAGAAAAAGGCTGGAAAAAAAGCGGATCGCAGCGTTCCAAAAAAGAAAGCGGAAGCCAAAGAGGGTAAAAAAGCTGATGGTATGCAGCGAAAGCCTCGTTCGGGGGCAAAAACGACGACACCGACACCTGCCGACAAAACCGCCAAGGGCAAGATAACAAAGACGCGAACTCGGCCGACAAAGGCCGTAGTCAAGCCGGAGACCGTAAATACCGACAAGAGAGCTCAAATTGATCGACGTGCCCCAGGTATCCATGGTGCGACCGGACTTGATAGAGTTTTTAGCGCGCATACAGGTCCGCTGCACACCATTCGGGGAAAGCTCAGCCTCGGTGTGTTCAGCGCGAGTGATTTTCCAGCAGATGGAGGAGAAAACACCTTCATCGGCAGCTACTTCTCCTTCGGCTACACGCCCCACAAATACGCTGAAGTGTTCGGCTCTGTTTCAGCGACGAGTAACAGTAATGATAGCGAACAACCTGCGTTGTTGCAGACGCAAGGCGACCTTACTCTCGGCGCAAAAGGGGCGTATCCCGTTACCCCTCTAGTGACAGTGGGTGCTGCTCTCTCTGCACGATTTTTGAGCGGTTTGGGGTCATCAGGGTTCTCTGCTGGTGCAACCAGTTACGACCTACGCCTACTCAGCTCCTTTGACCTCTTGAAGACGCAGCAGCTACCGCTTCGCATTCATGTTGAGCTCGGCAACTATTTTGAGAATTCGGCAGCTGTGGCCGATGACCTCTATGGTGAGCCTAGCGTAGTCCAAGAGTTCGGCCTACAGGTCGCACGCTATGACCGGCTGAATTTTGGCCTCGGCATCGAGAGCCCTTTCCACGACAATTTTACTCCGTTTCTCGAGTATCAGATCAGCAAGCCACACTTTGTTCAACTTGACCGGACGGGGCCGGGTTCGAGCGAATACTCTTTTGCCTCCATCCCACATCACGTCACTCTCGGCCTCAGGTCCTTTCCCATCGAACATCTTGCGCTTGATGCGGCTGTTCGGATCGGTTTGAGTGACTCTCCGCATACGGGCGTACCAGCGACACCGCCATACCTAGTTGTTCTCGGGGCCGCCTATACATTGGATCCTGCGCCAAAGGTTGTGACGCGGACCGTCGAACGGCGCATCGAAGCACCGAAACCCAAACCCGTGGTGATGCCCACCGCGACAGTGAGTGGTCTGGTCGTCGACAAGAAAACCGGGCGGCCAATCGCAGACGCTCGCATACGGTATCCAGAGAGCGAGTTCACAGCTCAGGTGACCGGCCAAGATGGACGTTTTGCCGGATATCAATTTAAGCCAGGCAAAATGAATGCCGTCGTTGAAGCGCGTGGTTATACGGGTCAGTCGGTTGCCGTGAATGTGGCCAAGAGTGGCACGACCTCAGTACGCGTCGAGTTGGTGCCCGACCCCGCCCAACAACGGGGCCGGCTGCGCATTACGGTTGTCAATGACCGGAAGAAGGCCATCGCAGCCGATATTGCTCTCGGTGCGCGAGATAAGCAAATCAAAGGCAGCGCTAAACCGAAAGCGCCTTTCACCACCGAATACGATGGTGGTCGTCATCCAATCGAGGTGTCTGCCCGTGGTTACGATACGCTCAGGACGATGGTGGTTGTGCGTGGCGGGGACACCGCTGAGCTTCGATACACGCTTGCTAAAGCGGGTCGCCAAGATAAAGCCGTGCCGCGGAGGGCGCCGAAGGGGACCCTCGCACCCGATGACAGCCAGAAAGCTGGCGGTCGACTTGCTTCGGTATCAAGACGCGCGGTCGTGGCACGCAAGCGCATTTCCTTTGAGCCTGGGACGAGTGATTTAACCGGTGACTCAAAGGCTGTGCTGAACGACATCGCCCGCGGTCTACGAAAGATCTCGTCCATCAAGAGGGTCCGTATTGGCGTACACGTCAGCGGCACAGGGTCTAGGGAGCGCGACAGTCGTTTGAGCATCGCCCGCGCAAATCGAGTCAAAGCGTATCTGGTTGGTCGTGGTGTCGCTGCAAACCGGTTACAGGCAAGAGGTTACGGGGGCATGAACCCGGTGAGACCAAGCCTGACCGCACGCGCTCGCGCCCAGAATGAGCGGGTCGTCTTCAAGGTGTTGGGTAAGTAATATGCGCGTACGTGATTATGTCTCACTCGTTTTGATTCTCGTCGGCGTGAGCGCCTGTGGGCGCTCGACAGTGACCTGCCAAACCCATGTGGACTGCAGCAGCGGAAACGCTTGCATTGAAGGACGTTGTGTTGACGGACCGGCTTGCGTGGAGGGCTTCTGCCCCAGTGGGACCGAGTGTTTGGCTGGCGTTTGTGTACCGGGCGCGCTGGTCCCCGACCGGTGTGACGATGGGGGCGCTTGTCCAGAAGGACTCCAGTGCATTGACGAACGTTGCGAACCCGTGTGTTCCGGCGACGACTGCGTTTCCGAATGTGATGGTGGCCCATGTCCAGATACCGGTGAGCGTTGTTTGGTCGATGGCGAGTGTCTAGAAGGTCAAATTTGTCAGAACGGTGCATGTGTTACGGGATGTCGCGACAACACTGGTTGCTCAAATGGAGACGTTTGCGATGTCGATAACCTGACTTGTATTCCGGGTTGTCAATGCGACCCAGGCTTGGTCTGTGGTGCTGACGGCAGCTGCGTTGAATGCGTCGATGCTGCAGATTGTATGATGGGGTTTAGCTGCGTTGACTCTACATGTGAGGCCGATGCGGAGTGTACCGTCGACGCTGATTGTCCGGACGAACAGATCTGTGAGCGCGGGCAATGCGGTCCTGCACTTGGCTGTCGTGTCGATGACGACTGTCGGGCCGACCAGCGCTGCGTAGATACTGAATGCGTTGACGTCGCTTGCCGCGAAGACACTGATTGCCCAACTGGGTTTGTCTGTGTTGAAGACGGTGTCTGCGTAGATACATTGGAATGTCGTGATGACGCGGACTGTCCAGCAACTCAAATTTGTGCGGCCAACCAATGCGTGGCGCGACCAGAATGTCGTGTGGATGCCGATTGCCAACCTGGTTTTGAATGCCAAGGTAATCGGTGTCTGCAAGCACCTGAATGCAGGGTTGATTTTGACTGTCCTGGTGGCTTGAGTTGCGTCAATAATGCGTGTGTTGCCACACCCGAGTGTCGTGTGGATGGCGATTGCTCTGCAGGGGAACGATGCGTCGCCGAACGGTGTGTGCCCGATGCGCGCTGTCGCCTCGATACCGACTGCCCGTCCGGATTGATTTGCTTGGACGGTTTGTGTCAAGCCCCGCCGGGCTGCGTGGTCGATGCAGACTGTGGGCCTGGTGAAATTTGTCTCGATGGCGTTTGTCTCGATGGTCAATGTCGCGTCGATGGAGACTGTCCGAATGGCCAGCGGTGCCTTGAAGGCGCTTGCATTGACGGCTGCTTCAATGACGGACAGTGCCCCGATGACCTGGCGTGTATAAACGGTCGTTGTCGACCACAGCCGTGTGAGACAGATTTTAACTGTCCCGTCCCCCTAGGGTGCGTCGATGGCTTGTGTGGTGCGGTCGAATGTAGGATCGATACGGGCTGTCCCGATGGTCTTGAATGCATTCGCCATGAGTGCGTTGAGGTGGCGGCCTGTCGCGTAGCGGCGGACTGCCCTCCCAATAACGAATGCGCTAATGGCCAGTGTATTCCGTTGGCAGAGTGTGACCTAGACCGGCCTTGTCCGGCTGGCGAACGCTGTCGTGACGGTCGTTGCGAAGCCGATGTGGAGTGCTTGGACGATTCTCAATGCCCAGATGGCTTTGCTTGCGTTAATGAATCGTGTCTGCCGGAGGGGGCTTGTGGGCCTGGACGACCATGCCCCAACGGTTTGGTCTGCAATGCCGGTGTGTGTGAACCACCGGTTGAGTGCGAGAACAACGCTGATTGTCCGGCATTAGAAAGCTGTCTGAACGGCCGCTGTTCATTCACCGGGCGGTGCGCCCGCGATGAAGACTGTGGCCCTGGGCAGGTTTGTGATGGACTTAACCAACAATGCGTTGATGACGTTGAATGTTTTGTCGATAACGACTGCGACGACGGTTTTCAATGCATTGGTAACCTGTGTCGTGAGCTGCAAGGCTGCGAGGTCGATGACCAGTGTGATGCAGGTGAATATTGTGCAAATCCCCCGGGCATCTGTTTGCCGAGGCCGGATTGTTTTGATGATGCAGACTGTGCTGACGGCGAGCGCTGTGATCAGGGGAGCTGTGTCCCTCAGATATGCCGAGATGACGATGACTGTGGCGGTGAATTCTCCTGTGTAGCGGGTCGTTGTCTGCCGCCCTTCTTCTGTGAGGATGCGGGCGATTGTCCCATCCCCAATCTGCAATGTATCAACAACGTCTGTACGGCACCGAATGGCTGCCAGAGCGACGAGGAATGTGGCTTGGGTCTGAGCTGTATTGCCGGCGTGTGTGCCCCAGTTCCACCACCCGAGTGTCGGTCTGACGATGACTGTGGGCAATTCGAGCAATGTGAGTTTGGTTTTTGTATTCCTCGACAGGGTTGTAGCGACAACAATGAATGTCCGGCAGGTCAGATTTGTGAGGGCCGCGAGTGCATACCGGACCCATCGATTTGTCGCTCTGACGAAGACTGTGGACCGGGACAGACGTGTAATGCCGGTCAATGTGAAGCAGTGGAGCCGGTCTGTCGAATCGATGACGACTGTCCGCCGGGAGAAGTTTGTCAAAATGGCGCTTGCGCGCCGGAGCCACCTCAGTGTCTAGCCGATGGTGATTGTCCACTCGGTCAGATTTGTGTCGATGACATCTGTCGACCGGGATGCCGCGACGATGTGCAATGTGGCGCGGGTCAGGTGTGTGTCAACGGGGCGTGCGAAGACGCTGCCGAATGTATCGGGACTGATGACATCGTTGATGTGGACGCCAATGGCGGCGTTGTTTCCATCGATACGCGAAACTCACCCGACAATTATGACGGCTCGTGCGGTGGGGGAGGCCCAGAGCGAGTCCTTCGAATCACTGTGCAGACTTTCGTCTCACTCAGGGTTCAAACAGAGACGAATGCTCGACGCGGAGACACGGTCATCTATATCCGCAGCGAGTGTGATAATGAGGGGGCCGAACTCGTCTGCAACGACGACGATGGCCAATCTTTAAACTCAATTGTCAACGTCGACCGAGCGGAACCTGGCACTTATTATATCTTCGCGGATACTTTTAATGAGGGGACAACATTTGATGTCTCGATTCAAGTCGCGCCCATCGGGCCTGAGTGTGAGCTCGACGATGACTGTGATGGGCTGACGATCTGCGAACAAAATTTCTGCGTTGAACCGAGTTGCGTGCGCGATTCACAGTGCGCCGATGATGAACGATGTCAGTCTGGTCGCTGCGTTCAGAGAGCGGACTTTTGTCGCCGTGATACCGATTGTGCAAATCCTGAACAAATCTGTGAAGACGCCACCTGCGTAGGCACCAACGGCGCCTGTGCCGACATCGATGACTGCCCGGCAAACGCCTTCTGCATCGGTGGCGGCTGTGTGGAGCGCATTCCCTGTGCGAATAATCGAACTTGTCGGCAAGTAGGCATTCCATTGTTGAGTTGCCAGCAAGGATTTTGTGCGTCACGTATCAGTCAATGCGAAAGAAACTCAGACTGCTTCGAAGGCAATAGCTGCGCCTTTGGCTTTTGTATTCCTGCAGCCAGTCCCGAGTGTGTACGTGATGTGGATTGTGGTGTGGGTCAGCTGTGCGAAGCGCAGCGGTGCGTTCTAGAGTAGTGGCGTTGGCCAGTCGGGGGCGGTCAGGCGCCGCTTACCATCGTGAGAGCATTTTACACCTGGCTCGCGTATGTTGACGCGGTCCCACAGCTGGCATGTGACTTCCTTATGCCGGGTGTCGAGGGCTTCGCAGTAATTGGTATATTTACACCGACGGATCGTCCGACCTTGGCCAGTTTTCATTTTCAGGAACCAGTCCGGGTCTGCAAGGGATTGGCGGGCTGAGGCAATGACATCTGCCTGGCCTGCCTGTAGCAAGGCCTCTGACTTTTGGAAATCGTTGATTCCGCCCGCGACGATTACAGGTGTGTCGAAGCCTGCCGCCAAAATGGCGGACTTAACCTGCGCCATGGCCTCGATGTTTCGATAAAATGGCCCCTGCGAATCACTGTATACCGTAGGCATGCATTCATAGCCGCTGCGTCCCGTGTAGGGGTAGACTGCCTGGCCGATATGAGGCTGCTTGGCGTCATCAAACTTACCCCCCTTGGACAAACTCAGGAAGTCCATACCGAGTTGGGCGAAATGCTGGCCGATTTGGACTGACTCATCCGCATCGAAACCGCCTTCGATAACCTCGTCGACCAGAAAACGACACCCCACGGCGAAGCCATCTCCGACGCGTTGTCTGACGGCTTGGTAGACCTCAGTAGGGCACCGGAGGCGCTCATCAAGGCGACCCCCATAGCCGTCTGTACGCTGATTTGTGGGTGAGAGAAAACTTGCCATCGTATAGGCGTGGGCATAATGCAACTCGACGCCGTGAAACCCTGCCGCCTCTGCCCGGGCTGCCGCATCGGCAAACTTCTGCGGCAGCACATGGGGCAGCGTCCTGATGTGTTCATGTTGAAAGTCATCGATTCGTTCACGGTAGCCGAATCTAAGGTCCGAGAGTTCACGCGTCGTCAAACATTGCTCGAGCACGTGATCCGGTTGTTCGATGAGGCAGGCGCGCACTGCATCCTCTGTCGCTTCGAGCCAGCACAAATCGCCCAAAGCGTCCGACAGCCGTTTTCGATGGTGGTCACCGATACGTAAGAAGCGTTCGAAGTAGGTCTGCGGCTTCGGCCGCCGCTTTAACGCGAGAAAGTCGATCAGTTGGATAAACAGCTGCGTCTCACCATCGCTCGCATCTTTCACGGCGTCGACGATGCGCTTGAGCCCAGGAACATATCTATCGTGACCGATGCGCAGCAGAGGCCCGCTCGGAATGTCCCGTACCCCTGTGGCTTCCACCACAATCGCTCCGGGTCGACCACGCGCGAATCGTGCATACCAATCTACGACCGAGTCGGTTACTTCGCCCGTTTCTGTCGCCCGCCAAGGCACCATCGCCGGCACCCAAGTGCGTTGGTTGAGCTGTAAGCGGCCAACGGATAGTGGGCTGAACAAAGCGCTTCGCTGTGCGTCTAGCGCTGTTGGCCAAGCAGTTCCCGGAATGGCGTGCTTGGATGAGTTCGGGGGACGCCACATCGTTAAAGCGCCTCATGGCTGATGCGTTGATGGAGTTTTTTGGTGGCCGTATCCACCATCTGCCAGACCTCGTCGAACCCTCGGTCACCGCCGTAGTACGGATCGGGCACGTCTCGCCGTGGCGAATCGAGTTCGTCGAGCATGAGGCTCACCTTAGCCTTGCCAATGCCGCGTTTGACCCGCTCAATATTTCCGTAGTTGCTCTGGTCCATCGCCACAATGTAGTCGAATTCTTGGAAGTCGGATTCAATAAACTGGCGGGCGCGCTGCTGGCTGATATCAACGCCGTTCTTTCGAGCGGTTGTGATGCTTCTGGGATCAGGTTGCTCTCCCACGTGATAGGCACTCGTTCCCGCTGAGTCAATCACGTATCGATCACGCTCACCGCACTCTGAAACATGTCGGCGAAAAGCCCCTTCCGCGAGTGGTGAACGACAGATATTGCCTAAGCAAACGAACAGCACTTTGATTTGTCTCGCCATCATTTAGCCTCCCAGCTTTGAGTGGAGCGCAACATACTCGCCGTTTTGAGCCATACGCGGACAGTGCTGAACGCCATTGGCGAGGAGTTTTTGAGCAGCTTGGCCGCCCTGCGTCCTCGCGATTTTTTCAACGTAGAAGAAAAACATGCCCAAAGGTGCATCGGGGCATCCAAATAGTCGTTGGAACAGTCCCGGTAATGCCTGGTCATCATTGAATTCAATCGCGAGTGCGCAAACGTTGTTCAGCAGCGTCGGCCAGCCGTTTGACTCATCGGGCTTGCCTGCAAGCGTCTTCTGATAGGCCGCGTAAGCGTCTTTGTATCGTGCCGCTTCCCAGTACAATGCCCCGAGGAGCTCCCAAGCTTCCCAGTGATGATGCCTCAGGTAGACTTGTTCGGCAAAACCAGGCTTTGTGAGGTGGTGCAGCGCGCGCTCCACAGCGTCGATGGCTTGTGGCCGAGCGCCCGCTTTCGCGAGGCCCTTGCCTAGATTAAACCAAAGATCTGGATGTTCGGGGTGTTTCTGCAATGTTTCATGGGCGATCTGAATGATCTCTTCTGCGGTGCCACCCGTTGCCAACAAGACCCGAATGAGGTGATCGGCTGTATCTGCGAGTGGACCTTGTCCTGTTGCCTTGATGCCAGCATATGCAAGCCTGAGCGCTGCCTCGGCATCACCATACCGACCGAGCATGAGGTACTCGCGCCCCAGATAGAAACGCTGTTGGTGATTATTGGGCTCATCTCGGACTGTTGCTTCGATCAACGGGAGCGAACGAGCAGCCTTTTGGCGTGCCTGATAGAGTCCTGGATCGTACCCCAGATGATTGATTGTGAGGCTGCTGTAGCGGGTCGCGTCTATCTTCGGGGCATCGTCGACGAGGGCACCGAATCGATTGTGCACGCGTCCAGTGTAGCCGAGCCTTGGATCACGAGGAAACACTCGAACGCTGTAAAAGGATGATATGGGACTCCCATCAAGCCGAGTGTTCGTCACGTTGAGCATGATCGCTTGGAATGGATAATGGGGTCCAGGTTTCAAGAACTGGCGAATCGTTTCAGGCCTTTCACCCACAAAGCGCTCATCAGCGTCTAAGATAGCGACCCACTGGCCGTTGGCGCATCGTAAGGTCTCGTTGCGGGCGGCTGAGAAGTCGTTAATCCACGGGAAATGGCTTACCGTGGCACCCAGGTCATGAGCGATCTCGACGGTGCGGTCGGTTGAGCCTGTGTCAACAACGATCAATTCATCGCAGAAGCCCTTGGCGCTGAGCAACGCATCTTCGAGAAACTCTTCCTCGTTCTTCACCATCATTGCCAGCGACAGCAGTGGTTTAGACTGACTGCTAGGACGTTTAGATGGGCGCCGCTTGACCTTGCGTTTTTTGATTCGCTTACTCACTCCGCGTCAAAAGCTTCCCGGAGCCGTCGTGATACCGAGCCTTGCAGTCGATTGCCATCGACACCGGCTGCGCGGGCCATCATACCGAGTTTGATCTCGATGCTTACGTCGCTGTCAGAGACCGCGATTGAGCCAGACACACCGATGCCTTTGAAACTTGCGCGGTCACCTGACCACGAAAGCTTAACGCCGAACTTTTGCAGCATGTCCTCAAACACAGCAACGCGTTTGCGTGCCTCTTCTCGTCCAAGGGTGTGTGCTTCCGTGACTTTAATGCTCGCCATTTTTTTCGGGCCTCCTGATACACTGATTCATCGTCGATCGGGCCGACTTAACGTAGTTATAGAGGTCAACGCCTTCGTCGTCTACGTCTGTCGAGGATTACCCCACTTTGAGTGCATTCGGATATGGTTTTGGGCAATGCGAACGGGCTCGGTACAATGAGAGCTATGCTCAGAGCGGTTTCCACCGCCGCCCTGGCTGGGAAAAACCAGCGGGTTCGGTGTTCGTGAGGATATAAATCGCCCGTCGGTTTTTTTCTTCGTCCGTATTGTCAGGTGTCGGAACGGCGAGGAGATTTTCTCCATAACCTTCGTAAAAGATGGGTGATTTAATGCCGTTCTTTCGAAAGTAGCCTGCGATCGCCCGAGCCCTCTTCTCGCTTAATCGTTGATTGTCTGCAGATGAGCCAACCGTGTCTGTGCAGCCTGCGACGAAGAGCTTCAGATCGAAGTTGACATCGGCGCGCCCCAAGGTCTCCCGAAATGCCTTTACCTCGGAGTTAATCAGAGAGATGACGGCTTCGAGTTTCTTACTCTCGCCTGCTTGAATTGTTGCATCACCGGACGAAAAAATCACGTCATCGTGAGGAATCTCAACATACCAGGCGACGAGTCTAAACGACGCCCAACGGCCAACGCTGTCGTAGACCTTGAGCTCAAGTCGACGGACATTCTCAGGGTTTTGTGGCTCGAATTTGATATCCACATGCCCCGATGAACCACCGAGTTCGATGGATTCATCGAGCAGTTGATCGCCTTTGATATCGTAGCCGACGAGCTCAGCCTTAGCCAAGGGACCCTGGCTCTGAACACGTAGCCGCCCCTGCCCCAGGTCTACACCTTGCTTGGTGAGATTCACTTTGAAGGCGCCGACTGAAATCACCTCAAAAGTAAACGTCGAGGTGAGAACCTCTGTGCCAATCTTTGCTTTTGCCGAGGCGCTCCATTCGCTCTTACCATTCGGTGGTCTAAAAGAGATGGTTTTACGTTGTCCAGAGCGTAGCGCCTTGAAGGTCTTGGTCACGACCGTCTGTCCACCTTGTTCGAGTTTAATTTCGACCTGTTTGAGCGCGGTGTTTGCGGTGAAGTAGAACTTGGCTTTTTGTCCAGCCTTCACTTGGTAAGTTACATCGGTCGTCCAGGGCTGTTGGGCTTTTGCCGAGATGGGCGCCGCGAGCGACCAAGCGATGACTACGAGAATTCCAAGGGCAGGTGGTTTAGGTCTTGAGTCGAACATCGCTCCCTCCTTTTACTTCGTGGCACGCGTGTAACAAACGCAAGATAGTGCATTCATATTCTTCTTCTTCAAAGCTTCACAGGACTTTCACTGAATTTTTGGACTTTCTTGTGTTATGATTTGGCCCAAATTTCAGTGAGGAGTGCACATGAAACCGAGTCATGTTGCGATTATTATGGATGGCAATGGTCGCTGGGCTGAGCAGCGTGAGAAGCCTCGCGGCAGCGGTCATAAAGAGGGGGCCGCAGCCGTAAAGCGGATCGTCCGTCATGCGCGTAGGCTCGAAATCGATTGCCTGACTCTGTTCGCGTTTAGCAGTCTAAACTGGGGGCGCCCGACCACTGAAATTAATGACTTAATGGATCTGCTACTCGAGTTTTTATACTCCGAGCGACAAGAGTTGCTCGACAATGGTATTCGGCTGAGGGCCATCGGTGAGCGTGATTTCTTGCCTTCATCGGTTCGCGCAGCGCTCGCTCAGGTCGAATCGGACACGGCCGGTTGTCGGGAGATGGAGCTCGTGCTCGCCGTCTCGTATGACGGCCGCCGCGACATGGTTCGTGCTGCGCGCCGGCTCGCTCAGATGGCGCAGAACGGTGACCTCTTGCCGGCCGATTTAGACGAGACTCAGCTCATGCAGGCCCTGTCAACTCGAGAATTGCCCGATGTAGACTTGCTCATACGCACCTCTGGCGAGATCAGAACCTCCGGTTTTCTGCCACTGGAAGCATGCTACGCAGAGCTCTATTTCGTCGACACCTTGTGGCCTGACTTTGGCGCGGAGCATCTGGATCAAGCGCTGGTTGAATACGGGCGGCGACAACGTCGCTTTGGTCTTACGAGCGACCAGATGTCCGTCAACGGCTAGGTCCCACCACCGATGATTGCGCGTCACGGCATGCCCGCCCAGTCCATTTGGCATCTATGTTTTGCGCTTATGTTGTGCGCCTCACTTGGTTGCGGCGCACAGCAGGCACGGCAGAAAAAACAAAAGATAAAACCCGTTGCCGTTGCGTTTCAGCCTACGCTAGCTGTGGAGCCGGGCGCTTTTGATTCACATGCATCCTCTCCTCCAGATTATCTCATCGTCAACGGGCAGATCTTGACGGCTGATGATGACGAGCCGCGATTCTCTAACGGATGGATCAGGCTGAGCCAGGGACGGATTGAAGGCCTCGGCGCTGGTCAGCCGCCACCTCAGCGCGAAGGTGAGCGCTTGCTGGACTTGAAGGGCACCGGTGTGATCACGCCTGGCCTCGTCGATACTCATAGCCACCTCGGCGTGTATTCATCGCCCCACGTATGGGCGCACTCTGATGGAAATGAAATGACCAGTCCGATTACCGCCGGCATTCGGGCAGAGGAGGCTTTCTGGCCCCAGGACCCTGGGATAGAGCGCGCGGTCGCAGGCGGTGTGACGACCATTCAAGTCCTGCCTGGTTCAGGTAACCTAATGGGTGGCCGTGGTGTTGTACTCAAACTCCATCCGAGTCGCGAGGCGCGCGCGATGCGTTTTCCGAATGCACCTGACGCGCTGAAAATGGCATGCGGAGAGAACCCGAAACGGGTCTACGGTAAAGGACGCCGCTCCATGCCGATGAGTCGTATGGGCAGCTTGTTCGTGATGCGTAAAACCTGGATTGAAGCCCGCCGATACCGACACGCATGGGCTCATTGGGAGGCGAATAAGGAGAAGCTTATCAAGGGCGTTCGTATGCCTATTAAGCCCCCAAAACGGGACCTCAATCTCGAAACGTTGGCCCTGGTGCTCGACGGAAAGATTAATGTTCACGTGCATTGCTACCGAGCGGATGAAATGTTGTTGCAGCTCAAACTCGCGAAAGAGTTTGGTTACAAAATAAAGTCTTTTCACCACGCCGTTGAGGCTTACAAGATCAGAGACGTGTTGGCAGCGGAGGGCGTCTCGGTGAGTACTTGGGCGGATTGGTGGGGATTCAAAATAGAAGCATACGATGCCATAGAGCAGAATCTTGCCTTACTCACCGAGAGCGGTGCCCTCGCGATTTTGCATACGGACAGTGCAGAAGGGATCCAACGGATGAATCAGGAGGCCGCCAAGGCCTACTGGGCCGGTGTTCACTCCGGAGTCAAGCTCACAGAGCATGATGCGCTTAAGTGGATCACAATTAATCCCGCGATCGCGCTCAGCATTGAACAGCACGTTGGAAGCCTTAAGGCCGGGAAATCAGCAGACCTTGTCATTTGGGACCGGCATCCATTCAGCGTGTATGCAAAGGCTCAGCGCGTTTTCATCGACGGTATGGTTCGCTTTGACCGAGAGACCCATCAGGGGCCGTGGAGTGATTTTGAGGTGGGCCAATGATCTCCGTTCTCGCTGCCTACATCGCTCTCGTTGGCGGGACAGTCTATCCTATGAATAGACCGCCTATTGAGAACTGTACCCTCCTCATCGAAGATGGGCGGATTGTCGAACTTGGGCCAGATGTCATGATTCCGGCCGACAGCCAGCGCATTGATGTGAGCGGCTCGATTATCACACCTGGCTTTGTCGATGCTTGGACCCAACTCGGCCTGGTTGAAATCTCTGGTGTAGCCGACTCAAACGATGGTCAATCTGGGCGAACTGATGTGACGGCTGCGAATCGTGCCGCCGACAGTTACAACCCTGACAGTTCAGTGATTCCAATTCAGCGGGCACATGGTGTGACCACCGCTCTGGTCGCTCCGAGTGGCTCTGTGATCTCGGGCACTGCCGCGGTGTTTGATCTCGACGGCGCTCGGCCAGTGGTGGCGGATGCAGGCTTGGTCGTGCGTCTTGGCGGGCAGTCTGGCGGCGCACGCGGCGCCGTCTTTGCGTGGGTTCGTAGTGTATTCACCGACGCCCTGGCGTTCGTTTCGAATCGTAGGTTGTTCGAGCGTAATGAAATGCGAACACTCGCAGTCAGCCGGCTTGACCTAGAAGCCGTTGCGCCGGTTGCGCAAGGAAAACGAAAGGTCTTTGTACGGGTGGATCGGCGCGCGGATATCCTCGCTGTGCTTCGTTGGGCAAAGAGTAAGAAATTGCACCTTGTCTTGGTCGGAGCTCGAGAGGCTTGGCTTGAAGCCAAAAGGCTCGCTGCTGATGGTGTGGGCGTGATTCTTGATCCAACATCCAACGACCCGGGTGGGTTTGACCGATTGCGTTCACGGGCTGATGCTGCACGCATATTACTGGCTGCAGGCGTACGCGTCGCAGTCAGTACCTTTTCGACTCACAACGTCAGGAAGCTCCGACAGTGGGCTGGCAATGCCGTTCGGGAAGGGGTCGACTACATGGATGCTCTGCGGACGATAACTGCTCATCCCGCGCAATTGCTCGGACTGAAGCGACGCGGTGTGCTCAGCCCCGGACGTATCGCTAACCTTGTTGTTTGGTCTGATGATCCCCTCGAACTCAGCTCCCGCGCTGAGTTGGTTTTTGTGCAAGGTCGGCGACTTGAAATGGGGCATCGCCAGCAAAAATTGTTCGAGCGCTATCGCCGAATTAATCGCTAAACGGACAGTTACCTTGCGGTTGGCGAAAACCCACCGAGCGATTCCACCAAAATTGAACCCAAAGTCATCGCGTCGTCGGGACTTTTCTGGTATAAGGGCTGCAACTTTCGAGGTCAGGCCGACTCTTCGGGCTGACACATCAATGAACTCGTCGAGGAGGTGGCAAGACATGAGCGGGGATTTTGTGCCAGGATTGGCCGGCGTTGTCGCGGCAAAATCGGCAATTGGTTTGATCAACGGCCTTGAAGGCATTTTGAGATACCGTGGCATTCGGATCGAAGCTCTCGCCGAGCACAGTAGCTTCGAAGAGGTGAGCTATTTGCTACTCAACGGGACGTTGCCGACTGCTGAGCAATTAGCGGGATTTGACGCGCAGCTGAAAGAATATCGAGCAGTGCCCGATGGCATCCTTGCGATTCTTTCAAATCTGCCAACCGACGGGCATCCGATGGTTGCTCTGCAATCCGCGGTCGCTGCGCTGGGCACATTTAACCAGCAAATGGACGTGACTGATCGTGCTGGGAACTTGCAAGCGGCTCTGAGACTGATTGCGACGATGCCAACGATTGTGGCTGCTTTCGACCGGATCCGAAAAGGTCTCGAGCCCATCGCACCCGATGCGTCCCTCAACCACGCAGCGAACTTTCTCTACATGCTGTCCGGTGAGAAGCCTGATGCCAAGGTCACACGTCTGATCGATGTGTGCCTCGTCCTGCATGCCGAGCACGGATTCAATGCCAGCACCTTCACAGGTCGCGTCGTCGGTTCGACCATGGCCAACCCCTATTCGACCATTGCAGGCGCTGTAGGTTCTCTTTCAGGGCCCTTGCACGGCGGCGCAAACGAGCGTGTTCTGCACATGCTTCGAGAGGTCGGCTCGGCTGATGCTGTGGTGCCATTCTTGGAAAATATGATCTCCACCAAGCAAAAGATCATGGGCCTTGGCCACCGCGTCTACCGCGTGAAGGACCCGCGTGCCACCGTGCTTCAAGCGATGGCAGCTGACTTGTTCAGCAGTCATGGCTCTACGCCGCTCTATGATATCGCTCACAAGTTGGAAACCGAGGCAGCTCAGCGACTCGGCGCGAAGGGGATTTACCCCAACGTCGATTTTTACAGTGGTCTGGTCTACGAAAAGCTTGGGATTGAAGTCGACTTATACACACCTCTGTTCGCGATCGCCCGTGTCGCCGGTTGGTCCGCTCACTGGCTGGAGCAGTTGGAAGATAATCGGATTTACCGACCAACTCAGTTCTACGTGGGCCACACTGAAGCTGAGTACGTCGCAGTCGAACAACGTTAAAGACGTTTCGTTCGGTGGATCGCTACCAATTTTATTCAGGGTTACCCCGCTTAGAGCCGGGTGGCACAACCTTCACATCTGCCTACGTCAGTCAAGTGCAGGTCCAGCGTTCGGATAGGATACTAGACCTGCATACCGGCACAGGTGAGCGCGCCGTTTGGATATGCCGCTCACGTGTCAGCGAGGTCATCGCGGTTGATATGGACGACCGTTTCTGTCGGTTGGCTCAATCACGGGCAGGCGACGGAGGCACCGAGGGTCGTATGCAAGCCGTCTGTGCGAAGTATGACCAACTACCTTTTGCCGATGAAACATTCAGTCTTGTTATCGCTGAGTGGGCACCCACCGTCTTCGGATTGAGGGCATCACTGGATATGTGGCGACGTCTCATTCCGGTCGGCGGTCACCTCGCCATTACGTATCCTGGAGTGATAAACAAGGATGCGCCTCGGGAAGTGAGGGGCCCCCTGGAGAACCGTATGGCGGAGCCCATGTCGACCCTCTCCAAATACCAGGCTCTGGTCGCTGAGTCCGGTTATGAGATCGTTCATCAAGCGTCCCTCGCTCACGCCCTCTGGGAAAGATTTTATGCGGACGCGACTCGGCGGGCATGGTCGCTCTTTGGTCGCGATGAAACGAACGCCAATGGTTCGGTTAAAGCATTGCTTGAAGAAGCTCATTGGTATCGCAACGTCGGCCGAGGGCGGGTGTTTTTGCAGAGCATGTTACTCAAGCGCTCTCGATAGCTACGCGGCTCCAAATGAAAGGATGACGCCCAGTGTCTTACTCTCAAGTAACAGTCTTACTGACCATTATCATGACGCTACTGATTATGGGTTGCGATGATGGTGCAAGCACAAATGTACAGGTGCTGACAGCTGATGCGAGTCGTCGTATCGCCGATGCGAACACTGACGGGTCTCTCGCGAGTGATGCAGGTGCGACAACAACAGACAGTATGATTCGGCTCGCTGACGTGGGCAATGAACAGGATGGATCGTTACGCCCACTCGAGAACTGCCAGGCGATTTGCGACTTCTACGTCGAATGTGATCGTCTTGATCTATGGAGTGGACGTCAGAGAAGCGCATGCATAGAAGCCTGTGAAGCGGTTGACGACCTCGATGCGTTTAACGGTTATCGGGCATGTTTGCAGACGACGAGTTGTGGCAATCTCCAAGAATGTCGACTGCCCATGAGACCCAGGCCAATGTGTCCCGAGGTGTGCGAAGCGCTTGCTGCTTGCGACGGAACAGCGCGTTTACCGGGCGCACTACCGGGCATCCTCGACTGCGAAGCTGGGTGTGACAGACCGTCTATCTCTGTCGATATTCGACGATGCGGCGAACAGGTGGTGGCAGACGGTTCGCTCTGTGATGAATCAGAGTTTGCCCGCTGTATGCTCGAAGAACAGTCACCGAGCTGCCTACGCGTCTGTGAACTTCGCGTTGCATGCGGGGAGGCCGAAGACGCGATCGATTGTGCGATTCAGTGCGTCACAGCCGATGAGCCCGAAGATCCTTTGGCGCGGCGGCGCTCCAGAATTGAAGCCAATTGTGCTGAAACCGCCGCGACATGTGAGGCATTTCAAGACTGCCTTCGCGCTGGACCCGAACCTGTCGATATGGCAGCCGTTGAAAGGCTATGCGAGGCCGATGCAGGATGTGGATTTTTTACGCAGGACTGTTCGGAAACGGTTACCCCACTTGTAGCGACCACCGACAGCGCGACTCAAGAATGCATCGTGGAGCGTCTGACCAATGACTGCGGTACATCATTTCTGGATTGTCTAAGGCCCGCCTTTCCTGCGCCGGTACTCTGTGATGAGTTTTGTGCGGTGTCCGCAATTTGTGGCACGTTGCCTCCTGGTCAGCTTGAGCTCGAATGCGTTGGACTCTGTCGCGAAATCGTTGAGACCCGGGACCGGGAGCGCCTCCCCGAAATTTGGCGGGGTCTGAACTGCGCGTATGCTCAATCCTGCGATGAATTTAGTGTCTGTACGGCGGATGTCGCGGATGCGCTCGATTGCGACGGCCTTTGTGCTCTTCGCGATGAGTGTGAGCTGCAAGACGCAGGGATGTGCGAAGCTCGCTGTGACGAGGACAGCGGTCAGTTACGCAATTGGGCAGAACGTCTATGTACCCAAGTGGCAAGTGGATGCGATAACGTTGCCCTTTGCGTTGCCCCTGAGGGGCCTCCATGTGGGCGTCTTTGTGAGCCTTATGAAGCATGTGGCATCGATCTGAACGCCTGCGTCGTAGCATGTGATGATCGCGATTTTCTTGGACAGACGGACTTCCTGGAGCGCTACGCATGCACCGCAGCGGCGATGGATTGTGACCAACGCCTTGAATGTCGAGCAGGGAACTTCGATGGTGGTTTTGCGTGCCTTAACTGGTGTCGCCATGAACTTGACTGTGCGAATGACCAGGGAGACATGCTGGATTGCCTCGACCAATGTGGCACGGGTTTGCAAGGTGCCGACGGGATTTCATTCGCGGCGTCTTATGATTGTCTTGAAGCACTGGGGGCCGATGGTGATTGCGTTGGTGTTTCAGCCTGTCTAGAGCAGGTTGACCCAGCGGTTCTCTGCGAGGCAAGCTGTGCGGAGCAACAGCGCTGTCTACTCCTAGACGAACAAGCACCTTGCGAAGCAGCCTGCTTGGAACAATATGCTGCCGGCGATTTCGAGCGTTTGCAGTGTGTTCTGAATGCGCGCCGAACAGGTGCGGGTTGTGCAACGGTGGCTGAGTGTATCGGGGCCGAGGTGGAACCTGCGAATGCCGACTGCGTTGCATTCTGTGAGCGTCGTGCGATGTGCGATGAGTCGTATGATGTTTTCTTATGCCAGCGTGAGTGCACACCGCCTGGCGATGACTTCGACCTACGTAATCGATGCGAGCAAATCGTGGAATGTGATGACCGTGCGCTATGCGATGTAGGCGATGGGATGATTCCTGAGGTGTGCATTGAGCAATGTGCTGCTCAGGCGAACTGTGAAGGCATAATCGGCGAGGGCATGGACGCGCTCTATGTTTCGACGGAGGCCTGCCAAATCGATTGCGCCGCCAACGGGCTTCGAAGCGGAGGCGAGACCCTTGATAGCTTGGCCGCATGTATGGAGGGCATTGAGTGTGACTCCGAGACCTTCGCTGGTTGTATTATCGGCCGACCGCCTGTTGACTGTGGTGCCGGCTGGGATGCGATCGTCGCTTGCAACAATCAGCTCTTCTTACAGCTCTTCGGTATGATAAATGGGCGTGCGGATTATATCCGAGTCTGTGAGGAGCAGTACGCGGTCAACCCCATGCAGGTCGAAGCAGACCTCACATGTCTGACCGAAGCCGCGATGAATGCCAATGGTGATCCCGCTCTGTGCATTGAGCAGGTCAACTGTTTACTCGGCGGCCTTGGACCGTGATTTGGGCATCGCTGCTTCTGTTGTTGCCGGCTTGGGGACTTCAGCACGACTTAAGCTACGAGAAAATTCCTCAACATCTCACAACCGAGGGCACATCTACAGGTGCTGCGTGGACGAAGTTCTCGAATGGCGAGCAACTCACTTTACGGTATGAGTGTGAACCGAAGATTGGGTGCTCCACACATCCATCGAGTGCAGTGTTTGAGTTTGAGAAAGGCCAACTCATCTCGGCGACCTTGGATTTTTCGCGGGAAAGGGGTCCCAGAACGAGAGACATTCGAGACGTGTTTCAAGAAGCTTCGAGAAAGCTTGGTCGCGTTGTTGCCAGTGGTCGCAGTGTCGGTCGAGTCCTACATTATTATACGTTCAAAGGAATGACGGTCGTACTCGCTCAAGACGGTGATGGTGGGCAGGCTAAGATATATGTGGACCGATACAACCCCATCGGTCTTGCAGAAATTGCTGCCTTCGGTGGTCCGAGCACGCTCGGCGGTTTTCCAGGTGCCCAAGAATATCGGTCAGGCTTCGCAGCTCTGCTCGACAAGCAATGGCAAAAAGCCGTCAACGCCTTTGGTCAAGTCTTAGAGGTCAAGCCGAACCGTCTGACGCAGCAGTTCCGTAAACAAACCGAGTTTATCTTGGCGATGTCGATCGCAGCAGCGCTCAAGTCAGAGTTTGAGGCTGGGCTGAGCACGACGCAGTCGTGGAAAGAAAAAGCAGATCGAGCTCTTCAACGGGCGCGTTCGTTAGCGCCGTCCCTGAAGCCACAACTGGAACAGCTCAGTGAACAGTTTAATAGCGACCGACCCTAATCCGCAGCAAGCAGTTCCAACAGCAGATTGATTCCAAAACCTGTACCGCGTTCGGCTGTGAAGGCGGGTCCCGCCAAGTCAACGTGCAGCCATGAGCCCACATAATCACCCAAATGATTAGCGACGAATTGCGCGGCACATGAAGCCTGACCGTTTGCCCGATCCTTGACTGAGTTCTTCATGTCGGCGACAGGGCTTTTGAATTCTTTTTTGAAGAACTCTGGGCAATAGGGCAGTGGGTGTACGAGGTCTCCTGTTAACCGACCAGCTTTGACCGTTTTCATCTCGAGGTCTTCATCGTTACACACAATCGCTGCGTGCCGTTGACCAGTGGCCACAAGCTGTGCACCCGTCAACGTGGCCAAGTCGATGATCACATCGGGTTGATAGTGCCTCGCCACGTAGGCGACACCATCGGCAAGACAAAGCCGTCCTTCCGCGTCAGTGTTGTTCACCTCAACCGTCAGACCTGAATACAAACTCAAGATATCGTCCGGTCGAGTTGCATTCGGACCAATGGCGTTTTCGGCCAGACACAACAGCGCGATCACCCGATGAGGAGCGCCTTTTCGAACCGCCGCTCGAAAAGCCGACAAAACTACGGCTGCACCGGCCATGTCCATCTTCATACCAGGCATGCCCGTCTTGCTCTTTAAACTCAACCCGCCTGTATCGTATACGATGCCCTTACCCACCCAGCCGACAGTCTTCTCGTAACCATCGGGTGCATATTCGAGTACAACAAGTGCCGGCGGGTGACTTGCCGCTTTCCCAACACCCCAGATGCCGCCGAGCCCAGCGTGTGCGAGCGACTCTCCTTCCAACACTGAGATCTCGGCACCCACTGTGGCGGCCGTCTCTCTCGCGAGCTCAACAAATGCTTGCGTGTGCAACTCTGAGGCGGGTGTATCCACAAGGCGGCAGCACATCCGAACCGCGTCCAGATGAATTTGCAATACATCAATATCGATCGGGCGTTCGTCATCCGCGACAATGCACAGGTTGACGCGACGTCTCTGAGATTGACTCCCCGTTTTGCGGCTGTATACCGGAATCGCACGAGCTGCGGCAGCCACCGCGGCCACGCTGTGACTCGCCTCTTCGACAACGAGAATGACAGCACTGACCCCATTTGCAGGAATCGTGGATTGTAGTAGATGCGTGATCGCATGCGGGCGCGCTGGCGAGTTGTGTCTCGAGCACGCTTCGGGCAGCACGCAAACGCTCACTTTTGTTGGCCCCGCTTCACCGCGCCAAGTCTCAGTAGACTTGCCGGCGTGACCCGGTTCACAAGCATCGACCATCGTTTCCCAATACTTTTGAACATCTTGTGGGAGCAGATGGTATATGGCGTCAGAGAGTAAATAGTCGCGACGACCGACCAGAACGAAAGTCTCAGCGTTCTTGACGGCGTCAGAAATTTGAACGATTTGAATATCTGTCTGCATAACTCCGACCCTACCCAGGTCATCTCTTGTCCGCAAGGACTCCATCGCTAAGGGAGTAATGAATGCGCTTCTGTGTCTTGGCCGTTGTCAGTTTGCTCGCTGTCAATGCATCCGCGAAACGAGAGACGCCTTGGGCTAAATTCAAACAGCCATCCGCTGAACGCAGTGAAGCCATTGGAGGGTATTCGAATGGCTGTCTTCGCGGTGCTATCGCCTTGCCAGAAAGTGGTGAGGGCTTTCGCTCTATTCGCCGCTTCAGAAACCGTTATTACGGTCACAGTGAGCTGGTCGACTTTGTTACGGGTTTAGGCAAGAAAATTGTCGACGACGAGCTGAGGCCGGTACTCATTGGCGATATGTCACAACCGCGTGGCGGCCTTATGGATTACGGCCATCGAAGTCATCAGCTTGGACTAGATGTTGATATTTGGTTCGCAAAACCACCCAGGACAAAGCGCTCTAAGGACACCCATTTCTACTCTCTCGTCGATCGAAAGGCGGAGAGAATCGTCAAAAAATACTGGGATGAGGATGTCATCAAGCTGCTCAGGCATGCTGCGAGCGACGCACGTGTGAGCCGTATTTTTGTCCATTGGGTAATCAAGCACCAACTTTGTAAGGATGTCTCTGGAGACCGTGCGTGGCTGAGGAAAATCAGAGCATGGTGGGGTCACGACAAACACTTTCACGTACGTTTGGAGTGCCCGAATGGTTCTAAAGATTGTCGACCTCAGGGAAAGATTAAGGCCGGTGATGGATGCGGTGCTGAACGCTGGTTCTCGGCAGCTGAAGTCGCTCGACGAAAGAAAATCGCTGAGGAACGTGCGCGAAAACGCCGCGAAGCGCGGAAGAAAGCCGAGAAAAAGAAGAACAAGCAAAAGAAGAAGAAGGCGAGAAAAAAGAAGCGTAAACGGAAGGGGAAACCCCTACATCCTGGGTGCAAAGAGTTTCTTTTGCAAAGTCAGTCCGGTTGATGATCGCCATCTTGGTGAGCGGCGATAGCGCTCTCAATCAAGTTGTCGATTTGACTAATTTCATACTCGACCACGCTATCGACAAGGCTCATGGCCTGTCTGAATAAATCACCCAGCCAGCCATCCTGCGAGAAACCCAAGGAAAATGCGTCTTCGAAGGCAACATCGGGCAACTCGAGAAGTGCCTGCTCAAGTCGATTCGAAAATGTCAATTGAGACCAGTGCCCGATCCGTTGATAGAGGTGAGTGACCTCAGCGTCCACGGCGTGCCTTAGAGCATGGTCGAGCCGCTCGATTCGACTCGCAGCCTCACCAAGACCGGCGATCGGTCCGGCGATTTCGTCACGTAGATCCCGCAGCGCGAAGCGAGCGCGCTTGAGCCGGGTCTCCACGAACTCACCAAAAGGACCCCAGAGTAACCGGGTCGCCACACGAACCGCTTGCGCCCGTTCGCGTTTTTTACCACTCCGAAATGCGGCTAGAACGCCTTTGGATTCGAGCATTGACCAGGCGCGCGTTGCATTTGGTAGGCGATAGCGCGCGCGGAACGCATTATTCGTCGAGAAATGTAGTTTGGCACGGACATCAGCATAACAGTTCGCCGCCAGACCCCGAACGGATGACGGACTACTGGGTTCCGCCGGAACGTAATCAAATTCATCATTTAGGTAGCCTGAGATCGCCACACTGCCCCTCAGGTCCATTAGACGCGCGAGAAGCTCCTTGGGGCTTTGCTGCGCTAACTCGAGTTCGACACCAACAGCTTTTGTAGCCGAATCGATCGAGTTGTTTTCTGCAGTCTCCTTTTTGCGCATCTAGACACCACCGTGATTGAGTTCATGGCATATTGTTCACCATTTGCTTTGCGACTTGCAAAATATTAGCGTGACATTGCGCTGCGGGGTGAAAGAATCATTGGGCGTTTGGTGGAATGACTGGGAGTAAAAGCAATCTTGTTTAAGTTGGCCCGAGATCATTGGTTTGAGCATCGAAACCGATACTGGTCCACCATTGTGTATCTCATGGTTCTTCATTGTTTTGCTTGCAAAGGAGATGATGTCGCGCACCCCGTTCAAGATAAAACGCAGATTGATTCAGCTGCAGGGCGGGCTAGTACAGTGGCTGACCAGGGTCGAACGCGTCTACCCGATAAAGCCATCGACTCAGGCCAGACGAATCGAGACCTACTCGATCCACAAGTCGTTACTGGCATTCAAATCGGGAAGCACGGTGGTCGTCTCGTTCTGTCGGCGCTTGGCAATCCAAAAACGTTCAACCCGCTTCTTGGCAACGAATCATCAAGCAATATTTATCTGACTCATATGTTCGCCCCTTGCTGGGGGTTTCACAACGGAAGACAAGAAGAAGAACCTGGACTGTGTGAGTCCTACAGCCGCTCACCGGACGGACTGACATATACGTTTCACCTTCGCCGGGGGTTGCGCTGGTCTGATGGACATCCACTGACAACGGATGATTTTGAGTTCTCCTATCAGGTCATCATGGATCCGAAGATTCCAAACTCAGACATCGACATGTTTCGGCAAGGCAAAGATGCGAAGGGGAATCCGAGATATCCTACTTTCAAGAAACTCGATGCCTTGAGGTTTCAATTTACCCTGCACACAGCCGAGGTGCTCTTTCAGAATACCGGCGGGAACTTTGCCGTGATTCCGAAACATGTTTGGGCAGATGCCTACGCATCAGGGCAACTTCTTGACACGATGTCGACGTCCATGAACTTAGATAAATTGGTGGGCTCCGGCCCCTTCATCGTGCGCGAGTTTGAGCGTGATCGACGGGTGTTGCTTAGGCGCAACGAGCATTACTGGAGAGTGGATACCCGGGGTAACAGATTACCTTATTTGGACGAGGCCGAGTTTCTAATCTCGAGTGATTTGAGCGTTTCATTATCGCGCTTTGAGAACGGGGATACCCACCTACACGATGTGCGGGCGGGTGACTATGAACGACTTAAAGATGCTGAAAAGGCATCAAATTCCGTTGTAATGGACCTCGGCCCATCGTTTAACACACATTACCTGATGCTGAATTTGGACCCTGGGCGCGACGAATCGGGGACACCATTTGTCGATCCAGTCAAACTGCGCTGGTTTAAGCAACCGGAGTTTCGGGCTGCGATCAGTCATGCCATCGATAGGAATGGTATCGTGCGTCAGATACTTGGTGGTCGTGGCGAGCCACTGTGGTCGTACATTAGCCCAGCGAATCGGCGCTGGTACCCTCAGAACGTGAAGAAATATGAGTTCGATCTGAAGGCTGCGGCAGAGTGTCTCAACAAAATCGGTTTCAAAAAGAGCGGTGATTCTCTGGTGGACGAACGCGGGCAGGTCGTCAAATTTACCATCATCACGCCGGCTGAAAATGACATGCGCGTCGCCATGATGAACCTCGTAAGACGTGATTTACGAAAATTGGGTATGGCCGTTGAGATCCAACCGATGCCCTTTAACGATATCGTACAAGCACTCCGTGTGAATCGAAAATTCGAAGCTGTGATGCTGGGCTGGGGGACTTCATCACCTCCCGATCCAGCTTTCTCGCGGAATGTGTTGGCGAGCAGTGGTCAGGACCACTACTGGTATCCCCAGCAGTCAAAACCCCATACGAAGTGGGAGGCGAGTATGGATGCTCTTCTCTCTAAATCACTGGCTGTGACCGACTACGCCCAGCGTAAGTCTTTGAGTGACGGTCTCTTTCGAATCTTCAGTGAGTATCAACCGCAGATTCAATTAGTGGTCACGCATGACGCGGCTGCAGCTCGAAAGAATGTTGGCAACTTTTCGCCTTCAGCCCTGAGACCGAAGACGCACTGGAACATCGAGTCCTTGTTTCTCCGTCGATGATCTCTCAAGGCGCATAGGCAGGGAGGCGTCAATACACGAATCGTATCGACTTGGTAGGATGTCAGACGAACTAGCTGTCTTCGCTATCGCCGTCGTTGCTGTCGAATGAAACATCTTCCAATTCGCCAACGTCCATGTCGTCGTCGTCGCCAAGACCTTCGCTCGGCATGTCGACATCGTCGTCGTCACCGCCGCTCATTTCGAGTAAGCGTGCCTCCGCTGAGGCGTCGTCAAGCTCAATTTCCTCGACGTCCATATCGTCTTCGTCTTCATCTTCATCGTCGGAAGCGTCGACGTCTTCTGTTGCATCTTCGTCTTCGGCTTCGGCGTCGACGAGATCTACGGCGATTTCATCCGCAGCGGGTGTTGGCTCCGCTTCTTTTTCGTCCGCACGCGGATCGAGCCCACAACTCGGGCAAGCAAAGGTCTCACGATTGAGATCATAAAACTTGGTTCCACAAGCTTCGCACGTATATTTTGTACCGAGATCTGCTTTTGCCATTTCGTTTCTCCCACATGGTACTTGGCAACTTGAGCGCGTCTACAATAGACAGCCCCAATCAGGCCTTATTGACCGAAGTCAGTCGCGGCGTCAACTAACTTTTTTTGTCAATTCATCATGAATGGAGTGCGCATGATGACAGGTGATGAAACGGGGCGTCGCTGAGAACGCCCGTTTACTGGATATTCTGCTCGGTAAGGCGCAAGTTTTGTATGATATGCTCGTCTGCTGGATGGCGTTTAATCGCCGCTTTAAGAATGCGGTGGGCAAACTCATATTTTCCTGCAGCCATTGCCGCAACTGCCGCATTGTTTGGATACTTGGCATCATCGGGTCGGAGTTGTGTACTTCTGATCCACGCTCCACTTGCAGCCTCCCAGTTTTGCTCTTTCATCAAGGCATGACCGAGTCGATCAAAGCCCCATGCGCTCTGTGGGTAGACGGCGGTCATCCGGGACCACAATGTAATGGAGTTTTCAAAGGCTGCATGCTCGCGCACTGAAAGTCCGAACGCGCTCAAAAAGACCATCCCAATGATGCTGTTTCGCAGTCTTACGTTTTGACGCTGTATAATCGATGAACGCCGAAGCACATTCAGCGTGAGCAAGAAAAACCATGGCATGACGGCGAACAGGTATCGGTTCGCCATGTACACGACGCCTGGCTTGATGTGTAGATAAGGCAGCATGAGTGTAACTATCATGAGAGCCATTGGCCCATTCATGGAACCCTTACGCCAGCTTCTGTAGGTCAGTCTTAGAACTGTAACGACAAGAACGACCGAGAGTATCGCAAGCGCTAATTGTAGCGGACCTTCACTTCGCGTCAGGTACACATGATTGAGTTGTGTTGGCCACAGGACGAGTAGGCTGTAGCGGATTGGAAGTTCGAGTTTGTCGAGCAGTGTGATGCCGTATCGACTGTCATCGATCAATGTCGGTGGCAGCGCCACCCCCCCATCGGCAATGCGGCTCGCGACGAACAGTCCGATGGTGCTTGTAAGGACAACGACCAACCAAACACGATGATTGCGCGTAGCAAACGACGGTTGGTTGAACACCAGGATCTGTCTCGTAAAGAGGTAGAGCACAGGCATTACCACCATATTACCTTTGCTCATGACCGCGAGACAGTACGTTGAGATCGTCAAGACGCAGTTAAGTCGCCAGCTCTTGTCTTGGATAACGTTGATGAAGCTGCTCAAGCTCATCGTCATGAATAGTGTCGCCAACAAATCTTTCCGCCCACTAATCCAACTTATGGTCTCCACCTGCACCGGATGAACGAACGCCAATACGATGCTCAAATAAGCCCACTGCCGGTCAAACTTTAACTTGTCGCACAGTGCGCAGAATGACCAAACAACACACCAGAGTAGGATCAGATTATGTAGATGGGAGAAGACCTCTTGATGACCGTGTAACTGATAATCAAGCCAATGGCTTAAGTCTCTGATGGGTCGCCAAGTGTCTTTGCGGCTTAAATCGAAGGCACGCCTAAAGAAAACGCTGAATGACTCTTGTAAATCCGTTCTGTTGAGAAAAATGACTGGGTCATCAAAGTCAACGAACTGGTTCTTCAAGCTGACGATGTGAGCGAGACAAACAGCGATGCAGGAAAAAAGTCTTCCAGCAAATGGGGCGTTTTCTTTGATATGCACCATCTCGACTCGAATCCAGTGGCAAACCGGCTGTACCTTTTAGACTCAAAGTCGCCACCTCACCTACATTTCCACTCACAGGCTGCACGTAACTTACATTGACGCGAACCCTTTTTGCCAGTTATGAACTATTCATGTGGTTTTTGTTTGGAAATGTGCCCCACCAGCCAGACGTCGTCCCTGGCTTCTAGATGGGCATCGATCTGCGGGTTGATGTCACATCTGCGGTGCCCGTGTATCTAACCAACACAAACCGAGCATGCGTGCTCACGGAGGCGATAAACAATGAATGAGTTAGCAGTCATTGATTCCTCACGTGCCTTGAAGGCACCCGTCGATCCGACGACCCTTGATTATCGAAATCTTCGCGATGGAGAGTTTTGGCGAAGCATACCAGCATATGCCGATGTCGACCGAGACTTGTTTCTCGACCATCGATGGCAATCCAAGAAGACAATTACACGAGTAGATAAACTACTTGCGGCGATCGAGGGGCTCGCTCCTGCGGGTTTCATCGCTGATGTTGAGGCTGGCTTTAAGCGCGCGCCCATGGCGGTGCGCGTCTCGCCTTATCTTTTGAGTTTGATTGATTGGAAGCAACCAGAAGTGGATCCGCTTCGGATTCAGTTCATTCCAATGGGCTCGCGCTTCCTGGCCGACCATCCAAAATTAGGTTTAGATTCTCTAGCCGAGCAAGCAGATGCACCTGTCGCTGGGCTCACACATCGATACCCGGATAAGGCCTTGTTCCTGGTCATCGATACATGCCCTGTCTACTGTCGATTTTGTACTCGGTCATATGCAGTTGGCTTGAACACAGATGAGGTCGAGAAAATCAGCCTGAAGGCGAACAAGGGACGGTGGGAAGAGGCTTTCTCGTATATTCAATCTCGGCCCGAGCTAGAGGATATTGTTATCAGTGGAGGCGACTCCTACAATCTGAGGGCAGATTGGATTCGCGAGATCGGTACCCGGTTGTTGAACATCGACAATGTTCGACGGATTCGATTCGCGAGCAAGGGGCTGGCGGTGATGCCTCAAAAGGTTCTCACCGACGATGATTGGTTCTCTGCGATCGAAGAAGTGCATACCTTGGGTCGATCGCTTGGTAAAGAGGTCGCGTTCCATACGCATTTCAATCACGCGAATGAAATCACGGAAATTTCACATCGGGCCCTAAAGCGATTCTTTAATGCGGGCATTACCGTACGTAATCAGTCTGTTTTGCTCCGTGGGGTGAACGACACGAACGAGTCGATGGGTCGGCTGATCAAGCGGCTCGGCCATATAAACGTTCATCCATATTATGTTTATATTCACGACCTCGTGAAAGGTGGTGAAGACATGCGCACGACGGTGCAGACCGCCATTGATATTGAAAAATTTGTGCGCGGGACGACAGCTGGCTTTAATACGCCGACGTTCGTTGTCGATGCGCCAGGTGGTGGTGGAAAACGCAGTGTCCACAGTTACGAAACATACGACCGGTTCTCCGGAATCTCAGTCTACACAGCGCCCTCGGTTAAACCGGGTCAATATTTTATGTACTTTGATCCCATTGACCAGTTGAGTTCGGACGCGCAACGCGCCTGGCTCGACCCAGTTCGGCAGGCTGATATGATCAAGCGCGTCCTCGCCGACGCAGAGACAAACCCTAAATGACGTGATGGACTTTTGTGGGGGCCGGCAAAATCGGAGACGCAGACGCCATTCACGGCCCTACAGGGATGTTCCTAGAAGCCCCAACATGTCATCTTTCGGCAGAGTTGACGTGACTGCGTAAGTCAGCCCCCCGCGTCGTATAATAGCGACGCGGTGCCCCTTTGAGTCAGTCATTCTAAACTGATTACCGCCCAGCGTATGCTCGGACGTCGGGCCAGTCAGATCAGAGTCTTCGTCTCGAAACACCAAAACGGACATCTTGTGCCCGCTTACTTGATAGACGATCTGCGCAGCGGGTGTGCCAACCTCGCGTCCCGCTGGACGAATACGACTGATGCGTCCGCCTAGAAGCATCACGCGCTGATCCTTAAACTGGGGCGTCGCGACGCGAAAGGGCAGTTTATCTGCAAACCAGTCATCCACCTCTGCTGACTCTGGTGACGGGAGTTCTACCGCTACGCTTTGACAGTGTTGGTCAACGACTTCTTCTACGACGCTCGACTTAAAGCCTGTGAGCGGGATAATGAATAGCGCTGCTGCAGCGGCGAGGGCCACAGCTGGAATTGGCTTCGCCAGTCGCTTTGCTGCCTCTCGAACTCTTCGTGGACGCTGAACTGTTTTGAGCTGTGATTGAATACGTTGTCGGGCCTCAGCTGGCAGTATGCAGCTATCCTTGAGACGTGGGCGAACCGCATTGTGTAACCACTGTTTCTGCTCGAAGAAATCGCGACAATTCGAACAGGACGCCAGGTGTGCGTCAAACATCGCACGCTCGCGAGTGTCGAATTCATCGTCCAAATACGGATCGATGAAAGCTCTAAAATCCTCACATGAGTTTGGCGTCATTTGCCGTAGCTCTCCTGCTTCTGGCGACGAAAGACGTCGAGGTTTGCCACTTGGTTGTCCGTGCCCTCTGTCTTGATAATACCACGCTCGGCGGCGTATTCCAGGAGTCTAGATTGCAGCAACTTACGAGCCCGGTGAAGGCGGGACATAACAGTACCAACTGGGCAGTCTAAAACCTCAGCGATTTCTTTGTACGAGAGATCATGCATGTCTGCGAGAAGGATCGTCATCCGAAACTCAAATGGGAGCTCGTCGAGAGCCTTCAGCACTTCATCCCCAATGAGATGCTTGAGAAACTCGTCTCGAGTTTCCGGTGGTAAGTAAGTTCGCTCTTCAACTTCGAGCCGAGGTAAGAGGTCATCGACTTGGCGCGAATCGAAGACAGCGCGTTCTTTTTGCCGCTTCCGGTAGCGATTGATAAAGATGTTGGTCTGTATTCGCATGAGCCAGGCTTTGACGTTCGTGCCTTGCTCGAAGCGATGCCAGAATCTGTACGCGCGCATGAGCGTTTCTTGGACAAGGTCTTCTGCCATGGTCGCATCGCGGGTCATGCGTAGTGCTGCTCCGTACAAGATGTCTGCTTGTGGCATTGCGATGGATTCAAATGAGTCGGTGCTCGGTCTTTGCTGTCCAAAAAGTCGTCGGAACATGAGCGAAATCCCCTTACGCGCAAAATCTTACGTTCAATATGACCGTTTGATGCCCCAAATTTATTCCATCTTTTAGCATTTTATTCTTAGCCAATCTCGTTTCACCTGTCGAAGATGCGTTTTGCGAACAACGAATACGGCGCTTGCGCTCATCTCAATACCGTTCGCTGAGGTGACAACGCTGGCCAAACACCGCTGCATACACGTAGAGTAAAGTTGTTGTCTCATCACCTGGAAGCGCTCAATGCCCGCAGCCTTTCTGTTTTGGCTCATCGCCTCGTTGACGCCTCAGCAAGTGCTCGAAAGAGCACTCGAACTTCATGGTTGGGGCAAAGTGAAAGAAGATCCTAGTCTGACGCAATCTGCTCGGGAGTTAGCCAGTCTCATCGCTGGCTCCCAAGCCGGGCTCGAGCCAGCAGCAATGGGGGCTCGCTTAAGATTCACCCTCCGGCAAAATGGAATCGGTGATGAACAGCTCGTGCCCTATACAGCAACGTCGGTGCAGCGACCTCGGTTAGCCGAACATCTACCCGAACTGCTGAGCCGCTTGAAGAAGCGCACGACACCCACTCATTATGGTCTGGCGGTCGAGGAAGAACAGGGTGTCTTCGTGTTGACAGTCTTACTCGTGCATCGCGGAATCAACTTCGACGAGCCGCTGCCCAAAGCGGTACGCGGTAGAACCGTGATCGGTGTTCGCGGGCAACTCCGCCGTGGTTATTTTGGGCCCAAGATGTTCATACACAAACCCGATGGCGAACTCATTGAGCTCACCGCCGACAATCAGGCTCGGAGGTTTGAGTTTAAACCGGCGCTCGGCGACCAAATGGGTACTTATCGTGTTGAGCTGGTCGCCTCGAGCCAATACGGACCCGTGGTCTTGTTTAAAAAACCAATTTATGTGGGGACTACACCGCCAGTGCGGCCGACAACTCGCCTCCATCGTCCGCGAGGTAAGCAAGATGAACCACGATTTGCCGAAGAGTTGTTCGAGTTGATCAACCGGTACCGGGCGCGAGCTGGCCGTTCGTCGCTGACCCACTTAACCAGTTTGAATACCCTCGCGGCAGAACACGCAGCCGAATTGAAAAAACTCGGCCAGCTCAGTCATTTTTCCGCTAAAACAGGTTCTCTCAAAACGCGACTGCTCAGAGTAGGCCTGAATGCCAATTTAGTTGCCGAGAACTTGGCATTTGCAAAAACACCATCTGCCGCGCTCATGGCCTTTCATAGAAGTCCAGGCCATGCGAAGAACATGCTCTTGCCCGGTTTGACCCACATGGGGGTTGCGTTCCATCATGGATATTTCGTCGTCGCATTCGTCGGGCTCAATCCTTGAACTTTAACTTGAATGCTGTCCTGAACACGTATCGTTCCTGTGGACTTCCCTTGATAACTAGCGCATTTTGGTGCATCGACATCGTGTAACGTAAAGGATCCTTTAGATGCATGTTGACTACTTCGCACAGCTAACTGAGCAATTGGCTGCGCATGGACAAGCCTATTTAAATGAAGAGGGTGCAGATGCACGGATTGAACTGGCACCGCCAACGCGCTCTGGTTCGGGCGATCTCTCCTACGCTTGTCACCCGCTGGCCCGCTTGCTCAGACGTTCACCTCAGGTCATCGCTGAGACTCTTGCAAGCCGCTATCAATCTGAGCCTCGAGTGAAAGCCGCTGAGGCGGCCAACGGTTTCCTAAACCTCAAGCTCAACTGGTCCGAGTTGGCATCAGAGATCCTCACATGGGCGCAGACAAACGAAGGGGCTCTCGGCTATTCCGACCTGTTGTCAGGGCAACGGGTTTTGGTTGAGTATAGCTCTCCCAATACCAATAAGCCCCTGCATCTCGGGCACTGTCGGAACATTATTCTCGGCTCGACCGTTGCGCGCTTACTCAAGATCGTCGGTGCGGATGTTGTCCGCGTAAACCTCGTAAATGACCGAGGCATTCATATTTGCAAGTCGATGGTCGCCTACCAGAATTATGCCGCAGGTGAGACACCAAGTGACGTGGGAATGAAGAGCGATCACTTTGTCGGGAAGTATTATGTACGCTTCGATAAGGCGTTTAACGAGGAGTACGGCAGCTATGTCGAAAACGCTGAGCAAGCGCTCGGAAAGGACGATTACTTCAACAGTGATTTGAGCGCGCTTGGTATGCAGACCCGAGATATGTTGCGTGCTTGGGAAGCCGAGGAGCCTGATGTACGCGCATTGTGGGCAAAGATGAACCAATGGTGTGAAGACGGTTTTGATGAGACCTATGAGCGAATGGGGGTTGGTTTCGAGCGGATTTATCACGAGAGCCAGACTTATCTGCTCGGTAAGGATCTGGTTGCGGATGGACTGGAGCGCGGCGTGTTTCATCGTGCTGACAACGGTGCCGCAGTGTTTGACCTCGAAAAGATCGGATTGCAAGGCGAAAAGGCGGTTCTGCGGGCCGACGGCACCAGTGTTTATGTGACGCAGGATATTGGAACGGCCGTCAAACGATTTGAGGAATATGATTTTGACCGAATGGTTTATGTAACGGGCAACGAACAAGATCATCATTTTCGGGTTTTATTTGGGATTTTGGGCTGCCTAAAACCGGAATATGAAGGACGGCTACAACATCTAAGCTATGGCATGGTGGAGCTTCCCGATGGAAAGATGAAGTCTCGCGAAGGTACGGTTGTCGATGCTGATGATCTGATGAATGAACTTCAAGCGGCGGCGGCTGAGGCCGGGCGTGCGAGGTGGCCTCACTTGACTGATTCACAGCTCGATGAGCGCGCCGAAGCGATTGCGCTTGGCGGTCTCAAGTATTTCCTTTTGAAATATGCACCAGTGACGACGTTCGTCTTCGATCGTGAGCGCAGCATAAGTCTAGAAGGTGAGACTGGCGCATACTGTCAATATGCGTATGCGCGGGCGACAAGCATGCTCAAGAAGCTCAACGGGGCTGATGACGGCATCATTCCGGATTATCAGGTGCTTGAACATGAACAAGCTCAGGCGGTGCTCAAAGCAATTCTCGCCTTTCCGAATGACGTACGGACGGCAGCTGTGGAGTTAAAACCGAGTGTCTTGACGAAATCCGCTTTCGAACTCGCGAAAGCATTTGCTGCTTTTTATAACCACAAAGAATGTCGAGTCCTTGGGGCCGAGCCCCCAGCGATGGCTGCGCGTGCACAGCTTGTGCGCGCAGCACGCTGTGTACTTGGCGGTGCCCTCGGTCATCTCGGTATTCAGGCGCTCGATGAGATGTAGCGAATATGGCGCTCACTCACCTACAAGTTGGTCCTTATAGGGTCATCGGGCGTTCACTCGGCGGTTTCTACACGAGTCTTCTCGTACCAGAGCTCAAATCCCTTTTTGACGTGGGAGCCGCTTTTCGCGCGGGATCCACAGCGAGAAACTTGTTCTTGAGTCATGGGCATGCGGACCATATTGGCGCTCTGCCAGCGCTTCTTGGCATGCGCGGATTGATGGGTGTCAAAACCCCCATACGCATTTTTGCGCCAGCGAAGGTCGTGGCAAAACTACCTGCCTTCTTGAGTTCGTTCTCCGAGCTGCATCACTGGCCCATGCACGTTGACTTGGTGCCTCTCGAGGTGGGCGATGTAGTTAAGGTCCAGAATGATTTGTGGGTGAAGGCGATTCAAACTTTTCATCCGGTTCCATCGTTAGGTTATTTGATATCGAGGCGGGTCCAAAAGCTTAAACAAGAGTTTCGTAGTTTGCCAGGAGCAGAGATCAAACGTTTGAAGGCCGATCAGGAGCAACGCCTGTTCGACACGGTGGATAAGCCGGAATTCGCTTACGTCACGGATACACTGCCCGAAGTGCTTACCCACCATCCAGAACTGTACGATGTGCGGGTCCTGGTGTTGGAGTGCACGTTTTTAGACGAACGCAAGAGTGTCAAGCATGCGCGGGCTGGCTGCCATATACACCTCGAAGAGCTGCGTCCGCATCTTTCGCGCTTCAAGAACGAGGCGGTTTTGCTCATGCATTTCAGTCAGCTTTACCACCCAACCGAGGTACGTCGAATACTTCAGGAGAACCTGGAGACTCGAGACAGCGAACGGTTCCACCTTATGTTGCCCGCGAGCGGTAGTTGGTGGGAGTGAGTCGGGCTACGGTCAGACCCCCTTGAGCAAGAGCTGATATTCACTCGGTTCTGCGGCTAGGGAACTTTTCGGTACCGGCTCTCCCGTAGGACGGTGATGAGCACGAATAACCACGCGAATGAGTGCAAGCCCCCCACTTGTTGACAGCCCTCGGATGGCTCATTTCGAGGAATATCTCCTGATACGCACCAATTGCACTGATCGAAGGACTTTTCTGGATCGGTTGTGCACTGCGGCTGGCGCTCGCAGACGCCGTCGGAACCATCTTTCTTCAGACAAAAAGACTCCGGCTCCATGCCCCAACAGCCATCGACGCATAAGAGACATTCGTTGACCTCTGTATCTGCTGGATCATCGCAGAGGGTGTCAAGCACGCAATTACCGTAAGAAGGACCTGGCAGTTGGCACCAGTCACCGTTTTCAGCACCTTCGCATGCGAAATAAGCTGCAGGGATGTTTGCGAAGGCTTGTCCGCTCAAAAGGATGAGTCCAACGAACGAAATCAACCTCAGTGCTTTATTGCTGTTGTTCATCGACACCATAGGTATTCAGATCGGCTGGAAGCAATGGAGATGGCTCTCCGGAGCAAATGAGCCAGAGTTGGTGGGCTGCTCTGGTCAGCACCACGTGAAGCAAATGCCGGCTTTCCGTTGTTGCCGGGAAATACTGGGTGGTTGGCTCCAAGACGACAATATAATCGTATTCAAGGCCCTTAATCTGGTAGACATCTGTCACGTCAATGCCCGGCGTGAACTCGAAATCTTGACGTTGAACGAGCCGTAGGTCGGGGACCTCGGCACGCCGTAATGCATTGTAATAAAGCTTTGCAACGCTCATGTTGCGTCCGACAAGCGCGACACTTGAGCGCCGTTCTCTTGTTCGTAAGCTCTTCAAAGAGTCGGCTAAGAAAGCCACGGTTTCTCCTTGCTCCTGAAACCGAATGAGCTCCACCGGTGCACCCTCACGGGTGTCTCGGACATGTACATCCGGTGCTAAATCACCCAGAACAAGACGTGCCAACTCCATAACCTGACGGGTCGAGCGATAACTCACTGCAAGAGGGGGAAGAATTGATGCTCGAATCCCGATCTGCTTAATGAGAGTGTCCCAATCACCAAAACCAGCATCCAGATACAGTCGCTGGGCCGTATCCCCGGCTAGTGTGACTGGCGCACCGGGGCGCGCAGTCGAGCAAAGCACCTTGATGGATAGCGGAGAGAGGTCCTGCGCCTCATCGACAATCACATGTTCCATCGAAACGGACCGGCCACTGGGTCCGGCGAGGCGGCCATACTTAAGTTGACAAAGATAGAGTAAAATTGCCCAGTCGTCTGTATCGAGACGCCCGCGAATTTCACCTGCGAAGACTGATTGGCCGTCAATACCAGTGGCGTGGTCACCAAAGTCTCGCGTATCACCGGGCTCATCGCTTTGTTGTGATACGGCTTGGACCAGTTGGTCTATTTCCCACTCATAGTGTTCAACTTGGTGCTTCTTCAGGCATGCCTTAATCCGCTGACGATCGGTCAGCGCCATTGCCCATGTCTCGACTGGGTCACCGAGTTCACGTCGACATTGCTCGAGGAGGCGCTTTAATTGGTATTGATCGACTCGGCCGGTCGGCATGCCGCCACCTCGAAGCCATTTTGAAACAGCGCTGATGCGTTGCATTGGCGGCAAGGTTCTGCGCTTAACCCAGGCGTCAAGAAGCGGTTTACCACCAACGCGCTCGAACTCATCATCGAGGGTTCTGGCTTCTTCGCTGACCCATTCTCTGAAGAACTCCAGCATGATTGGATGGCGCTTAAGCCGCCTCGCACCCAGTGGTGTTTCATCCGTTAGCTTACGCTTTCGCATGGAAGGGATGAGCCATTTCGCCGTCGAACTCGCCCACTCTGGAAAGGTTCGAATGCGAACACCCTTAACATCCAAAGACGGTAAGACCTTCGAGACATACTTCTTGAGGCCCTCACCTGGCGTGATCACAAGTATCTTGTTGGCTTGAAATCGCTTTCTATCCTGAAAACATAGATAGGCGATTCGGTGCAATGCAATGGTCGTTTTGCCGGTCCCAGCGCCGCCTCTAATAACGACCACGCCACTATCATCCTGAGTAATGAGTCTGAATTGCGCAGGGTCGATGAGCGCAGTAATCTCCGGTAAACGCTGGTCAGGCGTTTGTCTTCCGAGTTGACGTGAGGGCGCCCTGAGAGCCGTTCCAGAGCCGCCCGCTAGACGACTGCGCGTTTCGTCGACGGGTTGCCATTCACCCTGATGGTCACGCATGAGTACAGCTTGGTGCGTGCGAATACGGGTCAAACGGCCGTCATGGATGGTCAGCGTCCTTCGCAGCTCAACATGTCCGCGTTGGAGCTGCTTGGCGAAGGTTTCTTCATAGTCATCTCCCTCATCGTAGCAGTAGTAAATGCGGCTAATGGGGGAATTACGCCAATCGACGATTTGGATATCCCGCTGAGTATCGATATAGGCGCGGCGTCCGATCGCGACTTCACGTGTTCGCGGTTGACCTTGGTGTAAATCCTTGAGCTGTATATGGCCAAAGTATGGATTCTTCGGGTCCACTGGCGCTTCATATTCCCGATTCTTCGCCGCCCGCAGGGCTGATAAACGGGTCATGTGTTCGACCAGCATTGCTTGATCTTCGAGCCGGGCCTCACTGAGTTGGTCTCTCAATGCTAAGAGCTCATGATCGTAATCAGTTTTTTGATTTGGTTGAGCGATGACGTCAGCCAATTGCGTTTGTATATGGCTCAGAAGTTCTTCTTCTGCTTCTACAATGGCCTTTTCCGACGCGCGAAGCGTGATGTCTGTCATTTTGGCCTCCTTAATCCGCTAGGCAGCGGCTTCGCACACGTGCACTGTTTATGCGCTCGCTACAGGACCCGTTCCGTAAATTGTAACAGGAACACAGATAATCAGAAGTGGAATTTGGTTGTTTAAACACTGATTTTACACTTGAAATTGACTTTTCCGCAGATGTGCTTGCGGAGGGGGATCTCAAAGCATAACTTGCATTTCGTCTCGCGTCGGAACCACCGCTGCCTCTGCGAAAGGGAGATACCATGGGCGAACAGAACGTGCACGAGCTCGACGACCACACTCGCAAGCTATTTACAAAAGCTCTCTTAAACGATGTTCGAGCACTCGAAATGATGCTCGAAGAGGGTCGATTTGAGACAGGTATTCGTCGCATCGGTGCTGAACAAGAAATGTTTCTTGTGGACAAAGGGCTTCAAGCTGCGCCGATCGTCATGCAACTACTTGAGCAAGTTGACGACCCGAGACTGACGACCGAACTAGCACGCTACAATATCGAGGCAAACCTCGACCCGCAGATTTTTGGCGGCGACTGTCTGAGACGCATGGAGGCAGAGCTCAATGACGTCGTAGATACCGTCAGGCAGGGGGCGCAAGCTCTCGACTCAGATGTGCTATTGTGTGGAATCTTGCCAACTTTGCGGCGCAGCGACCTTAACATCGACTCAATGACGCCGAAGCAGCGTTATTATGAACTCAATCGAGTCATGCGTAAGCTGCGCGGTGATGAGTTTAAGGTCCGAATTAAGGGGATCGACGAATTTAGTTTAAGCCATGACTCCGTGATGCTTGAAGCTGCAAACACGAGCTTTCAGATTCACTTTCAAGTCTCGCCGGAGGAATTTGCTCCTTTCTATAACGTTGCGCAGGCTGTGAGTGCACCCGTACTCGCGACCGCAGTGAACTCGCCCTTGTTCATGGGTAGAAAACTTTGGAGCGAGACGCGAATCGCTCTGTTTGAGCGGTCGGTCGACACGCGTTCGGACTTACAATCGGGTCGTGGCCTCAGACCTCGGGTTCACTTCGGAGATTCTTGGCTCAAGGAGTCCATACTCGAGATCTTTCATGAAGATATTCGACAACATCGTACGGTTCTTTCGGTGGATTTGACGGAAGACGCATGTGAAGTGGTTCGCAGTGGAGGTGTTCCGAACTTAAACGCGTTGCGGCTTCACAACGGCACGATTTATCGCTGGAATCGACCTTGCTACGGTGTGCACAATGGCGTTGCCCATCTCCGCATCGAACAGCGGGTATTACCGTCCGGGCCTACTCTGGTCGATGAAGTTGCCAATGCGGCCTTTTTCTTCGGCTTGATGGCGTCTTTGACACATGCCGACGCACCCATCTCAGAGGTCATGGACTTTGAACACGCGAAACGGAACTTTTTTGCAGCAGCGCAAAATGGACTCGATGCACAGTTCACTTGGATTGGAGGCAAGACTTTTACTGCGGCAGATTTGATTCGTTCTGAATTGCTGCCGAGCGCGCGAGAGGGTCTTCTCACGACGGGCGTCGACTCCGGTGACGTTGAGCGATACCTAGGCATTATCGAAGAGCGCGTTGATTCACTCCAGACTGGTGCACAATGGGCTTTGAGTTCTGTCATGGGTATGGGGCAACAGGGCACGTCTGACCTGCGGTCGAGGCAGGTTACCGCCGAGATGTTAGCGCATCAGAAGCGAGGTGAGCCTGTACACACTTGGCCACTGGCCCAACTTGGTGAAGATCAGCGAGACAAAAACTGGCGGTCCAGCTACCAGACCGTCGGGCAGATTATGACGACAGACTTGTTTACCGTTCAGCCCGGAGACATCGTTGACCTCGCCGCCAGTGTGATGGAGTGGTCACATGTGAGGCACGTCCCCGTTGAAGATGACAGCGGGCGCCTCGTGGGCCTGCTGTCTCATTGGGATCTTCTGCGGCTGATCGCGCGCGGTTCCTCGCAAGACCTGGTCGAAGTGGGTACGATTATGCGTCGTGATCCCGTCACCGTGGGACCGGATTTCAAGACGATCGATGCAATACATCTGATGCGCTCAAAGCGGGTCGCTTGCCTCCCTGTCGTCGAAAAGGACCATCTCGTTGGTATGATCACCGAGCGTGACCTGATCATCGTGTCTTCCAAACTGCTCGAGGATTTCCTGAGTCGAGATGATGGCTGATTAAAGTCGAGTGACCCCTGACGCCGCCAATAAACATTACATAGGTCTTGGGAGGCGCCTAAAGGACACAGTTTGCTTACGCTATGTGATTATGGCTTTGCTCAACAAAAGTGACGCACGTACCACCGTTCTCGAACGGCTTGTGTCTGAACGATTTGCTGCTCCTTTCTCCTCGCGTTGTGAGGAGAGTAGACTCGCTCAGGCAACTTGACGATTAAACCCACTGGGTCTACCATTCCGTCTGTTCAACTGAGAGTCTCTCGCTGCGTGAAATACCCTGCTTTAATCAGCATTCTTGTCCTCCTTGGCGTGCCCCCTGTAAGCGCAGCTCCCGATGATGTTGAGCGCGTGCAACGGCTCGGAGACGAAGCGGAGAAGGCGCATCGGCACGGTCGGTTTGAGGATGCGGTAGAACTCTATAAAGACGCGTATGCGATCAGTCAGTCGCCTCCTGAGATCCTGTATAATATCGGCGTGATTTACGAAAAAGAGCTACGCGATTTCGACATGGCTATCGCATTTTTCGAGCGATTTCTTGATGCACCGAATGTAGACGCCATTGTTGCATCGAAAGCACAGTCGAGACTCAGGCGATTGAAGGAGATACATCGAGACATACCCTTGCAAGAAGTGGGTAGGGAACCAACAACTTCCGTTGGGGCCTGGTGGCTATTTGGGCTCGGTGGTTTGACAACAGCCGTGGGCTTAACATTTGGCGGCGTGGCATTGCATAACTCGCGTGTCTTTGAAGATTCAAGAAACCTCGATGAGAAGCGTGACATAAAGAGCCTCGCTGAGACACAAGCTCTCACAGCCGATATTTTGATCGGAACGGGTGCTTCGATTTGTATCGGTAGCTTGATTTGGTTGTTTGTGGACGGTCGGTCTGTACATGCTCGTCGAGAGCAAAGCAGCGGGCATTTATACCTATCCCCAGGCGGCTTCGGATGGTCACTGACATGGTGATTCGGCTCTCCATATTGCTGTTGCTTGTTGGATGCAGCGCGGTTGTCTCGTTTCCCGATGATTGCGCGACCGATCGAGAGTGCGAGAGCTTCTTTGTTTGCAAATCCGGCTACTGCGTGGTGCCGAACAAACCACCCGACGCCTGTCGCACCTTACTCGGATTGAACAGCACGAATGGAGATGGTGCGTATCACGATAAATCGGCGCTTCGTATTGGATTCCTTGCTCCGATGTCTGGTCCGAATGGGCGTATCGGTCAAGAGATGTCAGCGGCAATACAAATGGGCGCCCTTGAGATCAATGCGAGCGGCGGCGTCGCTGACCGGGAGATCGTCGTCATCGCTTGTGACTCTGCGACACCTGGCGAGTTTGAAGAGACCCATCTAAAGTGGCTGATCGATGACGCCCACGTACCGTTCGTGATCGCGCCGGTGATGAATGCTAACAGTGAAGCTATTTTGACGCGCCAAACATCGGATTCACGCTGGATTGCGATCGCCCCAGTCTATGGGCCGCTCCAGAATGAGGCTGCCCAGCGTTCGGGCGCGTTTTGGGTTATGGAGCCATCTTTTGGTCTGCAACTAAATCAATTGGTGGATATGTCAGTTGACGGTTCTGTAGCGCTCGTTGGCGGCCGAAGTGATTTGCACAAGACGCGTACAGAAGCCACCCATGGTTCCCTATGCGCATCCAATAACTGTGACGATGACGACATTATAAACCTGAGCATGGACACTGTAACCACGCCCTCAATCGTTGATGCGCTGGCTCAGAATTCGGTGAACAAAGTCATTTTTATCGGGCATTCGGATGAACTCATCGAACTCATCCGGGAAGCAGCGTCGACCGAAGCGCTTCAAGACTTAGAGATTGTTGCGAGTGCATCAGCATACGATGTCGAAGCACTCACTCAGTTAGAGACGATGGAAGAAATTCGCTTGCGTAGCCAACTCACGGGCTTGAGATTTCGGCAGCCGGAGCCGCCGCCCTTTGACTTCGACGATCGATTCCAAAATTTCTACCGCGAGAGTCTCAGCGCTGGACCGCACGCGGCATATGCCTATGATGCTTTGGCTCTGGCGGCTTTTGTTTATGCCGCAAAGGGCGGCAACGAATTGTCCAGCCGACTCGACACAAATCGTCAGATTCGTCGTTTTGTCGGTGGTGATGAAAAACTCGTTGTTGGTTCGGAGCGTTTTCCCGAATCTGTTGCTTTACTACAGTCTCGTCCTTCGGCTAGTTTTGACTTGGTCGGGGTCTCCGGACAACTTGACTTTGCGGATGATGGCTTCGCGAACGGCGAGGTGGAAACCTGGTCATTCGATGAAATGTCAGCTGACTTGATGAGTGAGTAAGCTATAGATCTGCGGTAGGTTGAATCCTCAGGACCCTCGGCCCATGTGTTTGAGTTCTTGTATCTGGATTGCACCTGCCGATGATGATCTGTCCTAAATGCGGTCAGCAGTACGAATCGTTAACCGAGAGATGTGCGACGGATGATGCGAAGCTTGTCATCGAACGCACAGGCCAGCTCGTAGAGGAACGCTACCGTCTGGAGTATCCGGTTGGCGTGGGTGGTATGGGCGGTGCTGTTTGGGCAGCCCTCGACCTGCAGAATCAGACCAAAGTGGCCGTAAAGATTGTGCCATCGGTCAAAAATACCGCCGCTGAGCGCTTTAAACGTGGCGCTATTATCGCAAAGAATCTCCAACACGAGAATATCACCAAAGTGCTTGGCTACGGCCAAACACAGACAGGTGAGCTCTTCTTAGTCATGGAACTACTTCAAGGGAATGATCTGCACGTCTTCAGTCAGACGAGGTCACTGACCTTAGCCAGGCTCCTCGAAATGATCGATGAGGTATTGGCAGCTCTTGACCATGCTCATGGGAAGGGGGTGCTTCATCGAGATATCAAACTGGGAAACATTTTTATCGCAACCGATGAATCTGGGCAGGAAAAGGTCAAGATTCTGGATTTTGGAATCGCCCGCTATCTTGGGGAGTTTGATAGCGCAGATCCGCGTGCTCTCAAACCCGTTACAGCGGTCAACCAATTGTGCGGCACACCCCAGTATATGGCGCCGGAACAGGTTCAATTTCAGGACGTTGATCACCGAGTGGATATCTACGCGATCGGCGTGGCTATGTATCGACTGCTTGCAGGGGAGTTTCCTTACGACGGTTCAGTCGTTGACGTTTTCAGGGCTCATGTGTCAGCACCCATACCGAAAATTTCGGCGGTTTATGGGCACCTAGCCAATCCCGAAGCTGCTGACGCGTGGCTCGCAAAGGCGATGGCTAAAAGGCCAGAGAACCGTTTTCAGTCAGCGCGAGAGATGCGTCAACATCTTTGGCAACTCAGCCCCACGCTCGGATCGGCTGGAAGCCCAAGCGAACCGGAAGGAGTCGCTATCCGCTTCGAGGCAGAATTGGAGCCTGACGAAAGCCTCATATCTGAGCCGCCGGATGAGCAGCTGGTGTCAAGGCGACCAATCGGCCTGATCGGTGTCGGGATCACCGCTGTTGTTGCTCTTGCGCTCTATGCGCTTCAGCCTTTCGGTCATCGGTCGACGGCTGAGGAGCCTCAGACCATTGACCAGACATCTGAACAGAACGCCTCTTCCAACCAGGCAGATCGCGTGGTCCTCACGCCAGGGCCTGCAACGAAGCAGGCTGTCAAACTGTATTCGAACCCGCCTGGGGCAATGGTCTTGATCGGAAAAGAAACATTGGGACAGACGCCGCATCGGTTCAGCCTGCCTGTCGGTGTTCATCCCCTCACAGTCAAGAAGGACGGTTTCAAAACGCGGACTTTAAGCCTTGAAGTCACCCGCATAACTGATGGAGTGATGACGGAGGCCGTGACTTTGGTGCCTGCGAACGGCGACACGCGGGTACCGCGACGTCGACCGACTGTAGTGAAAAAACGGCTCAATGCGGTCCCTCAAAAAACGGGCAGACAGGCTGGGGCCTCCCGGAGCCGAAAGTCGAAAAAAGAATCGGTCATTCGAGTCAAAAAGACAACCGCCGGAACCGCCTCCCCTCCGGCCAAGTCACCTCGGCCTCAGGAATCAATCGTTGACCGTAAAGTCTTTAAGGGAACTTCTTCACGCCAGCCCGCCACGACTCCAAGAGGCGTAGACGGTAAACCGTCGACCGTCCGGTTGCGGCTTCTTGATGAGGGCTCGCGACGAGAGTTTGAGGTGGATGAGGCTGCTCCCAAACGCAGTAGGCCGGTGATCCGTTTGCTCGACTAAATGGCCTGCAATGGCGTGCGACCGAGGGCCTGAGCTGCTTTTGGGTAACTTAGGCTGGATCTTTTGCTCATAGTTGATATCACTGCAGCAATGACAAAACCTCAGACCCGTAAAACCATCTCAAAGGATATGACATGACAGTTCAAGCACTGACGACACTCACCGAAGACGAAATGATGTTTCAAGAAGCTGTATACAGTTTCGCTCGAGATCGCGTCGGTCCTTTGGTTTCGAAAATGGACGAAGAAGCACAGATTGAAGAAAGCTTAATCCCGGAGCTTTTTGAGATGGGCTTGATGGGCGTTGAGGTGCCTGAAAGTCTGGGTGGTGCAGGTAGCAGCTTTTTCAACGCGATCGTTGCAGTCGAGGCTTTGGCGCGCGTCGATCCGAGTGTTTCCGTGTTTGTCGATGTTCAAAATACGCTCGTCAATAATGCGCTCCTCAACTTTGGCTCACCTGCTCAACATGAGAAGTACCTGCCTCGCATGTGCTCAGAATGGGTCGGCAGTTATGCATTGTCTGAGAGCAGCTCTGGTTCAGATGCGTTTGCACTCCAGGCGCGCGCGCGGCTCGATGGTGACGCTTATGTACTCAATGGCAGTAAACTATGGATCACCAATGGTGCCGAAGCCTCGCTGTTCATTGTCATGGCAAATGTGGCACCAGAAAAAGGCTATAAGGGCATCACCTCATTCATTGTCGAGAAGGGTACGCCCGGATTCACCATTGGAAAGAAAGAGGACAAACTCGGCATTCGAGCATCGAGCACAGTTGAGCTTAATTTCGAAGAATGTCGAGTGCCCCTGGAAAATGTATTGGGTGAAGTTGGCCGCGGTTACAAGATCGCCATCGAGACGTTGAATGAAGGGCGGATTGGAATCGGCGCGCAAATGATCGGACTTGCACAAGGCGCGCTTGATAATGCGATGGCCTACATGCTGGAACGTCAACAATTTGGGCGTCCCATCGCAGAATTTCAAGGCTTGGAGTTTCAGTACGCGCAGGTCGCCACTGACCTCGAGGCCGCCCGCTTAATGGTCTATAACGCAGCGCGCCTGAAGGACGCTGGACAACCCTTTGTCAAAGAAGCTGCGATGGCGAAATTATTTTCATCCCAAGTGGCGGAACGTACGGCGTCGATGTGCTTAGAATTTATGGGCGGGGTTGGTTTTACTAAAGAATACCCTGCAGAAAAGTTCTATCGCGACGCCAAGATCGGGAAAATTTACGAGGGCACCTCAAATATGCAGCTGGCCACGATCGGTAAGTTGCTCAGGCAGGTCTACTCGAGCCGTCGGAATGGCTAGGTTTTTGACGGGCTTAAGCCCCACCTTGTGCTGGATAGCTGTGCTTTTTATGGCCGGCATCGCTCATGGTGAGGCGCCGAAGTTGATGTCAGGACCGCTGGTTGGGTATAGTAATCATTTCGACACAGCGGTTTGGGTTCAGACAAATCAGCCCACTCGGGTACGGTTGACATATTGGCCGATCACAGAACGCGAAAAACTGTCGCGGACACCGTATATACACACCGGCATCGATGACATCGCACTCGTGCGTGTGGAGAATTTATCACCGGGTACAGAGTACGGCTTTCGAGTCGATGTTGGCTCAGATGAGGCGAGTGGCTCGCACCCTTCGGCACGTTTTCAGACGCAACCGCTTTGGCGTCGATTTAAAGGTCGAGGGGCACCAAACTTCTCAGTCGCATTCGGGTCTTGTTCATACACAACTGACGAAGCCTACGACCCAAAGCCATACTACGGCGGTGGCTACGACATCTATGATTCCATTGCACAGCAGAATCCCGACTTGATGCTGTGGCTTGGCGATAACGTTTACTTCAGGCCGTCGGACTGGGCCTCGAGCGCGGGGATGCAGCGTCGATATCGGCGAACGAGACAGCTCAAACAACTCCAGGCTTTGCTTGCAACAACACACAACTATGCGACGTGGGATGACCATGATTACGGTCCCAACGATTCAAATTGGTCATTCGCAAACAAATCGGCAAGCCTTGCGGCTTTCAAACTGTACTGGGCTAATCCAAGCTACGGTCTACCCGAACTGCCAGGCGTCTTTTCGCATTTTACATGGGGTGATGTTGATTTCTTTATGCTGGATAATCGTTGGTATCGAAGTGCATCGAGCGCGCCCCGTACGGCCGCCAAAGAACAGTTTGGAAAAGGTCAGATTCGTTGGCTGCTCGATGCCTTGTCAGCAAGCCGCGCACCCTTCAAGATCGTCGCCGCAGGCGGCCAATTCTTAAGCCCTTTTGACAAATGGGAAGGCTCGGCCCAGTTTCCACATGAAACAAATGAATTGATCGATCGGCTAATCAAGCGCCGGATCGGTGGGGTTTTGTTCCTCAGTGGTGATCGCCACCACACGGAGTTGGTGAAGGTTCATCCGAAAGGCTTCTACCCGCTCTTTGATTTCACGGCATCGCCGCTCACGAGTCGTCCTGCTTCAGCCGACGGCGAATGGAATAGCTCTGTCCGAGTTCCGGGTACACTGGTCACCAAGAAAAGAAACTTTGGCCTGCTTAAGTTTTCAGGTTCGGACGGTCAGCGCATGGTGACCCTAGAAAGCCGAGATAAGGCAGGACGTCTGCTCTGGTCTCAAACCATTGGCGAGCAGATGTTGCGCGTTCCTGAACCAAAAGGTAGTCCATGAACCGTCGGTGCTTAATGATACTCACGATGTGTCTACAGTTCGCATGTGCGGGCTCACCACCTGCGTCCGCTGTGGACACAGACGACGACGTCGTTTTTGAGTCGGCGCCGGCCCTACAAATGTATTTGGTGCTCACCGAAAATGCGAAGGCCATGCAGGGCGAACGTGCAGTCAGAGATATGTGGACCGCAGTTCATGGGGAACGAAAAGATTTCCGCTTCGTCCAAGACTGGGTTGCGAAGACGACAGTACCACGGGACTACAAGGTTGACATCGAACTCGACTTCGCGACGCTGCCGCACTCGATGTTACCAGCGCGCATGCTCGAGCCCATTTTACGGGAACTGACAGCTAAGCAACGGGCAAAAGCGGCGCGGGCCACTCTCGCCGTTTCTTTTCGGAGTCGTAACCATACACTACCTGCCGCTAATCACCTGAGGCTGGTCGGTGCCGCGGCATTGCGAGCGGCGGAGCGCTACGATGGCATTGTTGTCGATTTGTTGTCACGGCGGGCATACACGGCCAACGCCTTCAGGACGCATTTGATGTCTTCTCGGTTGCCGGATGAGGTGACAACGATAAAGCGACGCCCCCTGAAGGATGGCCGTCATCTTGTGATTTCGAGGGGGCAAATTAAATTGGGCTTACCCGACTTTGTCATCGGACCCCTCACACCTGACGAGCAGCGTTCCCTCGACATGCTCTTAGCGATGTTGCGACGAGACATCTCTAGCGAGCAAGCTCAATTAGGCATGGTACGGCAGATCGCTGGCGAGTCGTGGCGATACGTGAGCTGTCCAAAGCTTGGTTTCGATGGTCGGTGTATTCATCTGCGCAGGGCAGCGCGAAGCCGATAAACGGTCCTTTAAGACTCATCGTCGATGCTATCTGGATTCGTCACATCCGTGTAGTCATCGAAGTCAGCATCGATCGTCGCCGTGTCGTCGTCGTCGTCGAAGTTCGCATGATTGAAGGCGTCTGTCAGATCGTCGGACACTTGCTCAGTCACGGTGCCGTCGTTGTCTTCGTCGGGCATTGTCTCTCGACCGGCTGGCGTTTCAATCTTGTCCACAAAGAATGGGATAGCCTTCATTTCCAAGGCTGTATCACCAATCTCTTTGCCTACAGGGACCGTTTTTGGCTTTTTGGGTTTGGTGTCGCTCACATCCATGATCATACCCACATCCGCATGCGACGCAAGTTACCTCGTCCGTTCGCGTAAATCGTCTATCTCGCTCTCCCAGTTTCGGCCATCGAATTCGACAATCGGCAGCTTGCGTAGCTGTGTTCCGTCGACGCATCTGGCGTTGATGCTCACATGACCTGGATGGCTTCGAGGATAATAGAATGATTTGATACCGCACCGCATGCAGAACAAGTGGTTCGCCTCGCCTGTATTAAACCGATAGCTGCCAAGCGCTTTGGCGTCGGTCGAGAGTGTAAATTCAGACTCCGGGACGATCAGGTGTAGGTAGCCCGCCATGTGACAGATTGAGCAATTACATCGAATGAGCTCTCTCGGCGGGTGAAAGGTAAATTGCACATCACCACAATGACAGCCGCCGCTTTCTCTTGATGTCGTCACGCTGTATCTCCAAAAAAGTTCAACCAAATTAGACCCAATTATAAACAGGCTCGTTTAAGGAACCACACAACGATGAATTTCGATTGGAGAAAACATGAAATCGTTACGATTCTTCCCGTTCCTCTTGCTTCTTATGGTCGGCTGTCAGGTTAAACAATCTCAGGCTCAACAAGTCCGCTCCTCCGCGAATGGGCCCATCGCCCAGACTCCATCAAATCAGGGGGCGGTAAAGCAGAGTGTCAAACCACTTTACAAGTCAATCTTTCCTGGAAAAGGTCAGCGATTGAATGTCCTTGTGCAGCTGCAGGCTGATAAGGCGACATTTGGCGAACGGCCTCCGCTTGACCTCATGCTCACGCTTGACAAGAGCGGGAGCATGCGCGGCGACAAGCTAAGAGACTCAAAAACGGCTGCGATGAGCCTCGTAGATCAGTTACGTCCCGATGACCGAGTGACCCTCATCGCCTACTCATCCTCAGTCAATATGTCTCGAACATTTGAAATGAATACAGCAGGGAAGCAGGCTATCAAGCAGCAAATTATGGGTGTCGTCTCTGGAGGCTCGACGGCCCTCGGCCCCGCTTTGTTTCGAGCTTTTGACACATTACGTGCACGACAGGATACAGGACGCGTGCGCCATGTCATCCTCATGTCCGACGGTCGCGCCAACGTCGGTGTTTCAGACCCTGCTGTCATCGGTGCCCGTGCAGCGAATGCGTTCAAGTCGGGTATCAGCGTCAGCTCCATTGGTGTGGGTCTCGACTATAACGAAGACCTCATGACTCAGGTTGCCGATATGGGAGGCGGCCGATACCATTTTATTGAAAAGAGCGAACTGATCGCAGAGATATTGACAGGCGAGTTGAACGGCATTGCCGGTACGGTTGCACGAGACGTCAACCTGGCGTTTGAGAATCGCGACGGTATTCGACTTGAGAAGGCCTTTGGCTATCCCGTGAGTCATGAAGCCGGCCGCAGTACGGTTCGTGTTGGTTTTATGTTGGCGTCTCAGAAACGCGACATCATGCTTGAATTAGTTATCCCTCCGCGAGATGGACTAGATATCGGTTCAGCTTTTGACATCGGCCAAATCTCATTGACGTACAATGATGTGAACCAGGATGGCCTCAGAGTGAGTACAGCAAACCGTATACCTGTGACGGTTTCAGCATCGCTTGATGAGTCCAAGAAAACCGAGAATCAAGACGTGAAGATTAGACTCACAGAGTTACGTGCGGCAGAGCGGCTCAAGATCGCGGCAGCAAAGACTGGAGATGGTGATTTTTCTGGTGCGAAGAGTTCACTTTCCGATGCCCTGAAAGTCATGAGAAGGCAAAATCGAGCAACGCCCAGCAGGAAACTCCGCAAGCAAATCGTTGAATTCGAAAGCGCCTATAATGAGTTGGAGGCGGCACCGTCGAGTGCTGCTGCTCGTAAGCGATATTCCAAGAAGTACAAGTCGAAGGCATACGGGGCTTCAAAGCGCTAGGCGACTAATCCTTCAGCTCGAGCGCGGCGGACTTCCAAACCTCAGCCTGCGCTCCGAACTGTCGGGTATTCTGGTGCTTGAGGATTGTATGGCCTATTCGTCCATTCTGTCGCCGTGAGCCCAGTAGTTGTTCGGGCCGTTCCCATTGCAAGGCGATGTCTATTCGGTTGAGTCCTCGAGGTGTCGCTGGTTTTTGACCCCTTTCGTCCAAGAGACTCAGAGCAAGCAACCTGAGCGCTCGGTCGACCTGACCGAGTGCATAAGCCGTGCGTGCCCGTTGATTACAAATATAAGCCAGCACCTTCCTGGCAATCGGGTCATCGGGACCGCTATCGGACCACCATTTCTGCATAGACATATTGAATTGCTCGTCGACTTTGTCCTGTGCTGTGCATCCGGGCGTTAAATTGACACCCCATTGTGCAACACATGGTCGCTTTCTGAGCTGAGCTGCAATTGCACCGGACTCAGCATACACAGGACGACCAGCATTGTGCTCAAGCAGTCTCTTCAGGCGAGCCATATTGTGAGTTGCGCTCAGAGGTATCTTGGTGAGTGTTGGGTGCTGAGCGAAGAGTTGCGACCAATACCAGCTGCTCGCGCTGAAACCCATGTTGATAAGCACCACATCGGGCCGTACGCTCTCCACTCTCTGTAAGTACATCGCGGGGAATACAAGATGGTCGGTCTCTGCAAGCAAAATTGAATTCTGTGGGAGTGAGCTAAGCCAACTGTAAGCTAGCTCAATCGCAACCTTGTTATCTGACCGGTCGGGCACCAATCGACCCCCTGTGAACACGACCGGAGACAGGAGAGCGACCAGTACGAGGGCAATGCTCTGTTTGGTTGAGATGTGTGTCGCGAGCCCACCGATGCCTACGCCAGCAACCCAAATCGCTGGGACAAGATAACCACTAAAGTCGGGCACCTCGGGGAAGTAGCGACCATAGCTAAACGTGAAGGCAACGCCCGCCGCGACAACCGGTATCCAGAGCAGTGCATTTTGTCGAATTGGTCGATAAATTGCGAGCCCTATAAGACCGATGAGCAGGGTCAGCAGAAATCCTTCGCGCCCCGACCATACGAGCCACTCGCCGAAATGTTCGGGTATTTTGGCCCATTCTGAATGGGCTGTATGCGCATAGTCCTGTCCTGTTAGATATCGATAGACGCCGTCTAATGTTGAGAGCTCACCCCAGACAAAGCGGTCTGTTCTTCCGCGAACCCAGAGAATGTACAGGTATGGGGTCAGCCCAATGGCCGAGCCACAGATGGCGCTGAGAGTGGCGACTGCGAGACGACGCACGCCCGCTAGCACCAGCCCCCTGATAAAGAAAAGGCCAATTCCCAGTGCTGCCGCTAAGCCGTGAATTGGGTTTACGGTCACGGCCAATCCAACAAACAGGCCCATTTTTAGCCAATCTCGTGGTCGCGGCAGTCCGCGGGTCGAAAGTTCGCTTGCTGAGGCCAGCGCGGAGAGGACCAAAAATGTCATAAGACTGTAGAGTTCAATGCGTGTCGCCTGATCCCAAATGGGATACATAAGACCTGTTGCAAGAAGGCATGAGAACCTCACTCGATGAGAGTGAATTTGCGCAGTTCGCATGAGCGCATCCGCAGGAAAACAGCACAGCGCTGCCATCAGGGCTGAAAAAGCCGTCATGTTAACCACTGGTGACAGTGGCATCAAATCATTCCAGAGGCCTAGAGCGAGTGTGTATCCGGGTTGGCCTGGTGGATGTCCAAGGCCGTACTGGGCAGCCACTAACGCAAGTTCACCCGAATCAAAAAAAGTAAGGCCTCGACTCATCGTCATGAGATAGATGACGAGAAGAAGGCCTGCGCTTGTCCAGGCGCTGCGGTGTCTGAAAACGCGGTCGGCGATTGTCACGATGACCCTATTGCCTGTAGCGTAGAAGACGCGCCGGATTTCCAGCCACGATGGCATAGTCAGGCACATCTTTGGTGACCACGGCACCCGCGCCAATTTGCGCACCAGCGCCAATATGAATACCCGGCATTATGATGCTACCGGTGCCGATGTCAGCCCCTTGCTCAATCTTGATTGGGGCGAATGTGAGCGGCGCCTCGAGTATGGGTTGTCCTTTGGGTGGGAAGTCATGGGTTGAGGTCAACATCTTCACGAATGGACCAATTCCAACTCCATCGCCTATAGAGATGTGTCCTGCACCATGCATGAATACACCTTGGCCGATCCACACATCATCTCCGATCGTGATTGAGCCCTTGTAATAACTTTTCAACATGGCTTGGTGCCCAACGTATACGTTATTACCAAAACGAACGGTTTCCGGGTGCCAGATCAAAACGCCGGGTTCAAAGACGAGGTGCTCACCTTTCGACGCGAGGTCTTCTGCCGCGAATTGACCATCACCATGGGAGCGAAACGTGCGCATGGCTCGCATCCTGACACGGCCACCGTCATTGAGCAATTCCAACCTGAATCGCTACGGCCGAAAAATCTATGAACGACAACACAAACCCGATACGGTGCCTGACTATGTTTGAGTCTTTGACTATCGTAATGGCGGCGTTCAATGAAGAGGACGCACTACCTGAGTGTGCAGCCAGAACCATTGCCTTTCTCGATGAGCATATCCGAGATGGACAGCTCATCATTGTCAACGATGGCTCGTCTGATCGAACTGCGTCCATTATCGATGCACTCGCAGCCCAGCACGGGTGTGTCGTGGCTCACCATTTGCCTGAGAACGCTGGCATGGGCGCAGCATTACTTGCGGGCTACGCAAGGGCGGACAAAGAGTGGTTTGCGATGATGCCTGCGGATGGGCAAATCGACCCGTATGAGTTTGCGGACTTCTTTTCCTACGCCGATAAATCGGATGTGATTACATCGCTTTACAGCAATCGTAAATACACGCTTTCTCGGAAGGTCTTATCGTACGGGCTTCGTGTTTTGACCGCTGCGGTTGTCGGCACGCGTGCTCGGACCGAGGGCGCCTACATGGTGCGTCGTGATGTCTATCGTGAGTTGGGGGCGTGTTCTCACAGCTTCTTACTCAATCTCGAAATTCCAATTCGTGCGAAACGGGGCGGTTATCGGGTCACGACGGTTTACATGCGTGTTCATGAGCGTATCGCGGGTGAGTCTAAGGCTGTTAACTTCGGACGCATCGGTCAGACATTCAAAGAGTTGTTCGCGCTTCGATTGCAAATGGAAAAGGAGCGTCGTGGGCGATAGAACGGTCCCGTCGCTCTAGCGATTCCCTCTAAGTCCATCTCCCCGACCCTTGAATGAGCGCGCGCTGCATGATAAATCCGCGTCTAAGCAGCCGCGATGACCGCGGATTATCAGTTACGAAATCGGTCTACGTTAAGGTTAAAAGAATGTATCAACGAGCCTCAATCTTATTGTCGCTTGCCTTCTTGGCAATCGCTTGTGGTGGTCGACAAACGGTCATGAGTACCCAGACACAGGGCGTGAGTGAAGACAACAAACAAGTTGCGAAAGAGCTTGCGAGCAAGGCACGGGAACTCTGGAAACTCAGGGAAGACGAAGCCAAGGCCAAGGCCGCGATCGATTCGTGGAATCAAGCGGTCAAGGCAGATCCAAGTCGTGCTGATATCTATCGCGAGCTCGCCTACGCACATTACTACATGAACAACGTGTTCGTACGCTGGCAAGAAGACGCCGATGACTTAGAACGCGCCAATTATGAGAAGGGTGTCAAAGCGGCAGAGTTGGCTTTGAGTACAGCAAACCCTGCTTTCGCAAAGACTGTTCTCGCCGGTGGCGACAAAGATTCGGCGTGGACAACGGCTCTCAAGTCCGCCACCAAGGATGACGTCAAAGCGTTGTATTGGTACGCCACCAATCTGGCCAAATGGGCGCTCAAAGACGGTATTGGCTCGCTGCTGAAGTACAAGGATCGAGCGTATGCCATCATGCAGCGGTGCAAGGAGCTTGATAACTCATTTTGGTATGGAGGTCCGTCTCGGTATCTCGGTGCTTACTGGCTCAAGATCCCGTTTGGTAAGAGCCCCGAGAAATCAAAAGCCAACTTTGAAGCTGCAATTCAAGCGGCGCCCCACTATCTCGACAGCAAGCTCCTCTTCGCAGAGATCTACGCCGTTCGAACCGATGACCAAGAGCTCTTTAAGAAGACTTTGAACGAAGTCATTGAGAGCGCTGACGACATTCACAAAGACCTTGTTCCCGAAAATAAGAACGCGAAGCGAATCGCTAAAAAGATGCTTCAAGATATAGATGATTGGTTCTAGGCCGGAATATTTTGCCTCATTACACGTTTCGTTATTCCGCTCTCAATTCAATGGAGGTTCTCCCCATGCGCTACGGCTATCTTTGTCTCGCACTAATTTTTGGTTTACTGACCCAAGGTCACGCTAAGACCGCCGAGTTCACGATGAAAGGCGCAACCGTAGCGCCTCCAAATACACCTTGGTCCGAGCTTCTGAAGAGCTACAAAAAGCTGGTTCGAAAAGGCACCGATAAGCGCATCAAGGTGAAAGTCTACCTCGGCGGCACGAAGGGTGATGAGCAGAGCATCGTGCGTCAGGTGCGCAAAGGGACCCTACAAGCGGCTGGCGTATCGACTGGCGCGATGTCGGTGGTCGTCCCGGAGATCGATATTTTTGAACTGCCTTATCTGTTTGATTCCGTCGAGCAAGCGGACAAGGTTCTCGACGCAGTCCGACCCCTCGTTGCGGAAATCTTAGAGGCAAAAGGCTTCAAGCTGATCATGTACTCGGAGAATGGCTACCGTTGTTTCGGTTCCAAGAAGCCCATCCGCACGCCGGATGATCTGAAGGCATACAAGATGCGATCTCAGGAAAGTCCATCACATCTCGCGATGTACGGTGCCCTGGGGGCAAGTGCGCGCCCCATCTCAGTGAGCGAGGTCCTTCCTGCTTTGCAAACGGGCAATGTGGATGGCTTCGACAATACGGCATTGTTCACCCAAGCGGCGAGTTGGCATCAAGGTATTCAACACTTCACCGTCAGCAATCATATCTATCAGCCAGCGCTCTTGATCATGAACAAGGCATGGTATGAGGCGCTGCCAGATGACCTCAAAGCTGCGGTCATTCCGAAAGAGCGAAAGCTCGAAAAGCGTGGCCGGAAGGGCATTCGTGCGCTGACACCGCTCCTTCTCAAGAATTTTGAAGCGCAGAACGTCACAGTTTATAAATTGACCGATGACGAGAAGGCGGCTTTCAAGGCGAAGACGCGCGCTGCATGGGATGAGCGCATGAAGAGTGCAACGCCGATGGGTAAGAAACTTTTTGAGGCGATTCTCGCAGCCAAGAAAGCTCAGTGACCGAGAACCACGCTGCCGTGACCGAGAGATCCCCCGAACACCCCATCGACGATAATCAACTCGTGCGTCTGGCGCGTGTTTTAGACGGTTCGATCTATCGGATTGAGACCGCTCTCGTGACCATCGCGGCGCTGGTCATGACGGCCACCGTGACACTCGCGATCGTGCACCGTTCCTTTTCCACCCAAGACAGCTTGTTGGCGAAAAAACTGCTCGTTGTTTTCGGTTGGTTTGGCGCGTCCCAAGACGCCTCGAATCTTGCGTTCATGACCCGCTGGGTGTCTCCACCGATTCTGGCTCTCATCGTATTTTTTATCGGCCGTTCAATCTACTTGACCGCCGCGCGCAGGCGTTCGCTGTTGCCCAGTCGCAGGCAGACCACCGTCGCCGGCCTTGGCTCGATCGTGTTGGCCTATGGAGGCCTTCAGATTATTCTTAACCTTTCGAGTCAATGGGTGTGCTCGGGACTCGTTGTCATCGGGACCTTGGCTTGGTGCTTTTCAAGCATTAAAGCAGGGCGCTATTTCGATACTGTACTTTCGCTCATTTTGATGGTCCTCGGGTGTTGGGCTTGTACGACCCTTAGACCAGGATACAGTTGGGCGCAGGAACTCTCACTGATCTTACTCGCCTGGATGGCATTTCTCGGCGGCTCTATGGCAACGAGGGCAGGACGACATATCCAAGTTGACGCACTCTCAAAGGTGGTGCCGGTTTCTCTAAGGCCTTGGACGCGTGCGTTGGGTTTTGTGATCGCCACGTTATTTTGCGGGTATTTGACGTATTTGGCATACCGACACGTTTTCGGCGCGACAGGCGACTTCTATGGCGGTGAGATCAGGCCCGCGACGCGCTTACCTGCTTGGGTCATTATTCTGTCTGCAGTGGTTAGTTTCGGGCTCATGACGGTCCGTTTCGGTGCTTTCAGCGTGGATGCGTTTGTGAACAGAAAACAACCGACTCGGGAGTTAACGCATTGACCCCCACGCTTCTTGTCATCGTTGTTGGCTTTTGCCTGCTCCTGTTTTCTGTACCCCTGTTCGTTGTGATTGGTGCGCTCACGTCACTTTCGTATGTTGTGTTCAGCGATCTCGCGACCAAATACAAACTCGTGGTCGATAACACAGTTGTATTCTCCAACTTAGACAATGCGCTTTTAGGCATTCCACTTGCCGATCAGGTTGGTCAATTGGCAGCAGTGCCACCCTTGATGGAGAGCGCTCGGGAGCTTACTGACAAACCGCCATTGCTAGCGATTCCGTTCTTCGTTCTTTCCGGGGCCATTATGAGTCACGGTGCGATCGCGACTCGCCTTGTGAATGTAGCGCGTGCAACTTTTGCAACGGTACCGGGTGGGCTTGGCGTCGCCACTGTCGCAGCCTGTATGTTTTTCGCAGCGATCAGCGGAAGTAGCCCCGTCACGGTGATCACAATCGGTGGTGTCATGTATCCGGCGTTGATCGCTGCGGGCTACAAGGACCGCTTTTCAACTGGTCTTGTGACCAGTGCTGGCACCCTCGGTATTCTCATTCCGCCCAGTATCCCCATGATCGTTTATGCGATCTTTGCAAGCAGCACCCAGGTCATCAAAGTTGAGGATTTCTTTCTCGCGGGTCTCGGACCAGGCCTTTTGATCGGCGCTTTGCTAAGCGGTTATTGTATCGTCACAGGACTGAAGAAGGGTGAGCGCTTCGGGCGGCCGGACATGTCGGCGATTAAAGAAGCCGTCGATGACGGATTTTGGTCGCTCTTGTTGCCGGTTGTCATCCTTGGTGGCATTTATTCTGGTTTGTTCACAGCAACCGAAGCAGCAGCTGTGAGCGTTGTCTACAGTCTCATCATCGAATTGTTCATTCATCGAGAGCTGACCTTGGAGAAGATCCCGGCCGTTGTCAGCGAAGCTGCGCTTTTGATGGGCAGCTTATTGGTGATCTTTGCCATGGCGATTGGCCTCAACCACTTATTGAGTGACCTCGAGATCCCAAACCGTGCAGCGGCATGGCTGATGAGTTTTGAACTCACGCCCATCACCTTCATGCTCGTTCTCAACGTGTTTTTGCTCATCGTTGGCTGCCTGATGGACATCATGAGCGCTATTATGATTCTCGTGCCTCTGCTCGCTCCCATGGCGGTCTTGTGCGGCGTTGACCCGATTCACTTGGGCATCGTGTTTATTGTGAATCTTGAACTTGGTTATCTCACCCCTCCAATGGGGCTTAATTTGTTTGTCAGTTCGTCGATCTTTGAGAAGTCGCTCGGTGAAGTCATTAAATCGGTCGTTCCTTTTACCGGCCTACTCCTCGTGTCCGTGTTGATCGTGACCTATGTGCCAACCATTTCACTCGGGCCGGTCAACTTGCTCAACGGTAAAGACTTCTATACGCCCTTTCCGCAGGAAAGTGCCTGTCTTGCGCCGCCGAGTGACGACGAAGATGACGATGACGACGAGGATGAGACGTCATCAGTCGAACAGCCCGCTGCGAAGAAGAATGAAGGTGTGAAGTCAATCAGTGATCTGATGAAGTCGGACGCCTTCAAAGACGCGCTAGAAGATGATGACGACGACGATGATGATGATGACGACGATGAATCGACAAACGCTGAGGATGGTCAGAAGGTTAAATCAATCAGCGAGTTGATGAAGTCGAAGGCCTTTCAAGATGCGGTTGACGATGACGAGGCTTCAGCACCGGACACCCAGAAAAAAGTCCGCTCGATTAGTGACTTGATGAAATCGAGTGAGTTTAAAAAGGCGATGGACTCAACGGACGATGAGTCTGACGCACCGTAGACGCCCCCCTACTCAGACTTCGAGACCAGCTTTATTCTTCACATCTGCTGCGTATCTCAGGCCATCGAAGGGGGCGGTTCACTTTGCGATTGGCGTGACCATCGCCTAACCTCATTGAGGTTTAATCACGGCGAGGTTACAGCAACATGAATGAGAGAGTGACCGTTGAGTTTCCGATCCACTGGGGTGAGCTCGATGCGCT
>JBMHDS010000051.1:0-3148 GCA_049889275.1 Bradymonadia bacterium
CTAATGAGCCACTCAACAGTATTTTTGCGGTGGGGACATTGCCCATCGCGTTAGATACAAGCTTGCTTTGGGGTGTGGACGTCAATGTTCGCCCACTTGCAAATCAGGCGTGGGTTGTTATGTCTGGGGTGCCCACGACGATTCCTTACCTTACGGGCAGAACCGTCATCGACGTCTACCGCCGTGCTGACACAGAGGAGCTTCTGATCCTCTCACGTCAAGGTGATACCTACGGCGAGATGCCGGAAAGCTTTGAACTCAAAATCCACTTAACGAGCGCGATGGCACCAAACATCGCCAATGAGCTCATGGCATGGACGGCAGCCTCGGCACCCACCGCTGTGGCCTTCTTTGATGGGTCCCTCTTTCTCGGCACAGCAGACGGTCAGGTCTTCAAGGCGCTGGGGAGTACGAGCGACAACCCTTAACGCACGCATTCTCGATTCGGTCCCAGCAACGCTTGATTCCCCGAGTCACCAACAGGCCTCCTTGCTCCTTTGACCACATTTTCTAGCCCACCAAAGCGCTCAATTTGCGCAATAACGGGCTGTGACACTTAGGTCACACGATCTGAGACGTGACGTTCACAGATCTCGACGGAATCCCGCAATAAGCAGAGATAACACACCTAAATCAGCGCTGGCATGGTGATTGCTCGTCACCCCTTTGACGGTACATAGCCAATCAGTGGGGGGCACTCAGTATGGCCAGTTTTTGTGAAGGGCGATCTCGCCTTTGTGTTTATTTGTCCGTTGGTTTTTTGGGTTTCGGTTGCGCCGATCCGGCGGACGCACCCGATCGGGGCGTGGCGTCTGTGAGAGCCCCTGCGCTGCCGCCTTCCTCCACTGAGACGCCGGGCTCAGCGCCTAACCAAGTCGGGGCAGACGATGCCGACCCAACGCCTTCCGGTATGTCTGCGCCCACAAGCCCAGAGCAAATGGGTGGCGGAGAGTCTCAAGGCCCGTCGGACCAAGAATTCGATGAGCGTGACACCGCCACACCGATGATGCCGCCCGAAACGGGGAACGAAGAACCACGCTCAGATACCCCTACAGAGCCCTGTATGGGGCTCGATCAGCTTGGGCGCTGCAACGGTGGTGTGTCCGAATGGTGCGGGCCAGATAGTACGCTCCAGCGCGTTAACTGTGCGGCTATGGGTCAGTCCTGTGGCTGGGTAGACGACAGGACGGGTTGGTATTGCGGCGGCGACCCCACTGGCGGTCCAGGTGCGCCAGATGAGACCCCCGAACCAGACGTTCAAGAGATGCCGGACCTCGACGCTGAGCCCTGTGGCAGTGAATTCGAGGCAGAGGTGATTGAGTTGGCGAACGCAAGCCGGGCGGAAGAGGGCTTAGAACCGCTCGAGTGTGATGTGGACATGACCATCGCCGCACGCCTACACAGCCAAGACATGTGCGATCAAGGATATTTTAGCCATAACAGTCTCGATGGTCGTACGCCATGGGAGCGTATGCGTGCCCAGGGTGTACGATTTGGACGAGCCGCCGAAAACATCGCTCGCGGCCAGAGAACACCCGCGTCGGTTCACGGTTCATGGATGAACAGCCCAGGTCATCGGGCGAACATCCTCACCCGCGGGTTGCGGCGTATTGGCGTTGGGCATGTTGCATGCGGTGGTGGTCCTTACTGGACCGAGGTCTTTGCCGACTAATCACAAATGACGCGGGTTGACTGACTCTGGCCTTGATTCATTGTGAGATTGCTCAACACGCCGCGCTTGCGGCCTGAATTGAGCCAATGCTCGCAGCGCACTTGGGGGTAGAGATGCGCGCTTAAGCGACGGCCTTGATAAAAGCCTCTGGTAGCTCGGCACTTCGCTTTGATTTGTAGTCGAAGCAGACCGCGCCGACCTCAGCGAGGGCGATCACTCGGTCCTTTGCGGTGACTCGGTGGAAGACGCGAAAACTCTTCCTCGAAATCTCGCCGATTCCGATCTCCATGCTCAGCATCTCGTGCAGGTGTCCCTCAGATAGATAATTGACCTGAAGGTCGCCATTGATGGAACAAATGTTCGGCTCACCGAAGCCCATTTCACCCAAACCGAGAGATTCGAGAAAGCGCGTGTACGCTTCATCGAGCATACCTACGAGCGCGCATGCCGATAAGTGGTTGGCGTAGTTCATATCGGTGGTTCGAATGGGCATCTGCCAAGTGAAGAGATAGTCATCAAGCGGTTTGAGTACAACCCGTGGCATTCGCAGTCTCCTAGGTAGATCAATTGCGTCCCGGTCACCCTAGCCGATGCGAATACCTGACACGAAGCGAAAATAATGTTCTGCGTGGCTGCCGTCGGTTCGGGCTCACTCAAAGACACAAGTGTGGGGTGGCAGCGACCGGCTGACCGATGTGCCCGAGGTGCCACGGGTCATAGGCAGGCCAACCCGGTTTGAGGCGGTCTCATTCTTACTCCCAATCAACGATGAGACCTCTGATTGTAAAGCCACCGTGTTCTTCGAGCGTCGAGATGGGGTGTTGCCCGACGCCACGAATGCGCTCACCTCTCGGTGGTCGAATGAACCAGACCCGCAAACGTGCCCCACAGCTGCTATAAACTAACCGCGCACCATCTTCGCGCTCTCGGACCGCGTTGTTGTCGGGACAGGCGGTACGTCTTCTCAATGCGCTATGGGCAAGGCGCTCATTGAGCAAATTTGGATTGATAAAGGCCTCGTCTTGCAGCGCAGGCGCGATGGTCCATATCTCCGCATCGAGATCCTGATTTTGTAGTACTCCGTCCTCAGTGCCTAAGATGGCCCAATAGGGCTTTGAACCGCGGCACTCACGGGGCGAAACATCGTTTGGATTAAAGTCTGCCGATGGTGGGCCGGCTACGCTGACGAATCGGTTAAATAGACCGTCTGCCTCACACCATATTCGGTGGGTCATCATCCCGCCGTTGGAATGTCCGCCGAGCACGACGGTATCGCTTCCGAGCTGAGCGCGTGCCCAGCGTGCAAGCTCGATGAGGAAGTCAACATCGTCTTCCCCGTTTGGACCTTGGTAACCCGAATCCATCAAGTAATTAGTCCAAGTGGGCCTACCAGAGACATATGCGTTTGCGCCCTGAGGAAAGATCCATGCGGTGCCGGTCTCATCGAGTGCCTCTAGGCTGATGCCGCGTAGACGG
>JBMHDS010000052.1:0-35593 GCA_049889275.1 Bradymonadia bacterium
GTTTTCCGCGCCGCGCATAGCCGAGACAGCGCAGCAGGCCGAGTCAGCGCTGAGGTTGCCATGGGTAAGCTCTACGCGACGGAAGCGGCACAACGAATTATCGACCGCGCAGTGCAAATTTTTGGCGGCCTCGGAGTCACACGAGGCAGCTGCGTCGAAAGACTCTATCGCGAGGTGAGAGCCTTGAGAATATACGAAGGAACGAGCGAAATTCAGCGGGTCGTCATCGGCGCCCATCTCCGAAAAGAGCGCGTTTAGCTCAACATAACATCGGTTTGAACAGGCTCGGAGATGACGTGCTTGGCGGGTGGTTTCCGAACTATCTATCGCCACAGAATTCCCTGGAGAGGCGGTGTTCTGCTGGATAGCAAACCGGCGCGCCGGGTGTCGCCTGACAGCGCCGTTCATCTCTCGGTTCGCAGTAGGCACCGCCTCGGCATTCACCAAGCTCTGCACAATCGATCGGTGGCTGACCGCAATACTCCTGTGACAACGGATCATCTGCTGGGTAACACACTGGCGCGCCTGGTGTTGCCTGGCATCGCGGCTCGTCCGCCGGCTCACACCAGCCACCCTGGACACAGCGACCGAGCTCGGCACAATTTTCGGGCCTAACACCTAAATCTTGGGCACCCGCGTCAAGCATCGGCGCTACGCCGACATCCACGTCGGCGCCCGCATCGATCAGCGGTTCGGCATCGAATGCGGAACCCGCATCATTCAGCGGTCCACCGTCTATCTCGGCATCGAGTTCAATGCCGCCATCGACCGTGGGCTCTAAGCCTGTATCAGCGTCGGCCAGCGTGTCGACGTCACCGTCGCTACGAGGCACCATCTCCCCTGCCTCACCGATGCCGGAATCCACCACCGTAGGCGGGTCGAGGAAAGACGCATCGCTCAAATCGGTGCCACGGCCGGGATCATCGGGCGTCTCATCTGAACTGCCCATCATTTGTGCGCCACCTTCGAATGAGCCTGGATCCGGTACATTCGTAAATGAGCAGCCGAACATAAAACAGGCCAAAGGGATCCATATGTACGAGAGCCAAAGTCTCATCTTAGCGCGTCCTTGTTGTATATTTATGGTTCACAATTTCACATGTCCCGGGTGTGTTTCCAAATTTAAACAACGTGCTCGGGCCAAACGGAGCGCTTTGAGCGCCATGAATTGATCGATGTGATGACAGGCAAGACCGCGGTTTAAAGCCTGGTCATTCGTTCGCAGGCGCCTCAGCAGTTGGCTTAGGCGCACGCACAGGTCCGATGGCTTTAGACTGATTGCCCTGGGCCGGCTTGGCAGCTTTCGCTTTTGGCTTATCGATCTTGGTCGATTGAGCGGGGCCTAAACCCTTCTCGATACGCAGCAATACAAACTTGCGGTTTGCCCCGAACACTTCCTCGTATTGTCCTTTAAGATGCTTTGGCAAGTTCGGCTCTAGCTCGGACTTGATCCGCGACCGCTCGGTGAACAAGTAGAAAGGCTTCGTGTTTCCCCACAAGTCCAAGAATGGTTTGAAGTGCTTGGTCTCCATGGCGGGCAGAACCGTGTTTGCGGAGTAAAATGTCTCACCACGCCAATTGGTACGGAAGGCAACAACGGGCTCTTTGCACCAAGCCTTTGGAAATTGATCGAGCTTGGTGGGCACCCGACTCGCCGTTAGAATGAGATGGCGTTCGAATTCGGCCTGCTCCGAGGCTTCATACTTCGTACAATGGCTGTAGTATGTGTCCCACATAATCTTCTGGCTCCAGTCCTTCGATACATCTGGCAGGTATGTATGGAGACAAAAGAGCAGTAACCAGCCGCTTGCGTAAAACCCAAATAAGAGCCCGACCTCGCGTGCCCATAAGCTTCCAACGGCGAGTAAGAGAAAACCGAGGACGGCGATCAAGGTGATATTTTGAAGTGGCTCAGCAAAAGACTCTAGGCGCTGATTGTCGAGCACCGCGGCTGTTTTTTCTTTCCCGTCAAGCTTCTCTAGTTTCTCAGCCGTGGTGAACTTAGGCCATTCTCGATCGTACTTATAGGTGAATAGATTCACCAAATGCTGACTGCCCTGTCCGTACTGCGCAGGCATTCGATACAGGTCTTGACCTACCCAAAGTGTGAGCGCTGCGGCGGTGATCAAAAGCAGTCGACCATGGCGAACGGAACGCGCTAAGACCGCCTCTAGGAAGAGAGCGCATAAGATGGCCAGCGGTGGAATGACCGGAAAAATATAGTGATGAAACTTGGTGCTCGATTTCGAGAAGAGGAAAAAGCCAAACACCGCCCACAGTAGCACCATGAGCTGAAACTTACCTGCCGGCGACAAATCCCGCACCGAACCGCGCACGCGTGAGATCGCGAGCATAAAACCGGCCGGCAAAAGCCCAACCCAGGGAAATAAGCCGTAGCCAATCCACTGGAAGAAATATTCAAAGCCACCATCATCGATACTGTGAACACCAGAGAAAAGCCGCTTGTAGTGGTCGTGAATGATGAATCTGTCCCACCACGCTGGGTGATGACCCGTGAGCATCGCGAAGATCCAGGGGTGCCCGGTCATGAGAACGATCAAAAGACCTGTTGGCACGTCGACTCGTAGGAACAACTTCCAATCACCGGAGACGGCCATGTAACCCAAGATTGCGCCGCCCATAGGCGCCCAGCCGAGCCAGCCTTTTGCCGGTACAACAAGCCCACAGCAAATGTAGAAGACGTAAATGTAAAACATCGACCGCCGGCGCTCTCGAGCGATACGAAGGCCTGCCCACAGCGCCAGTGGCGACAATACAGCAAATAAAACCCAGCCTTTGCCTGCACCGACCGTGATGACTTCTCTCAACCACCACTGAAACTGGAACCAAATGTTACCTGTACCCGGGTAGGGCCGAATCATGTCCGGGCTGCGGTCGAGCGGGAGTAGAATCCACAATTGGCCAACGGCCACGGCAGCAAAGCCCAAGAGTGTGACCCAATAGAGGGCCGGACTGACCGTCTCGTCGTCTCGAGTACCGAATAACCCCAAGCACAACGCCATCATCCCGATGACGATAATCGAGACCAGCGGTCCATCGGTTACAGCCTGCCGCGACATGAAGCCAATGAAAGGTGTGGTGGCTGTGAGCGCAACCGCGATTAAAGCGGCGCGACGACCGAAGAATCTTCCCACCGCCAAATAAATCGCGAGCAGCGCGAGAATCATGACGATGGGAAAGAAGAAGCGAACCCCGAGTTCATTGAACCCGAAGAGATTCATCCCTCCGGACATCATCCACATGATCAATGGCGGCTTGCTATAAAAACCCGCGCGCTCGCGCTTGACGCCACCGCTGTCCCACGGTGATCCCCAGAATGGGTCGATATAATTCTCGTATTCGACCATATTGCGCGCGACTTCACCGTAATGCGTCTCCCACGGATCATAGAGTCCATAAGCGCCAAGGCCCGGCATATACGCGGCGAGCAGGAGGCCAGCGATGACCAACAACATCACCCAGTCTTCGCGAATCGAGTGGGGACGATAGGTCAAGAACGATCGCTTTGGCTCGGTCTGAGCGCCAAAGGACTGCGCGGTTTGTGCCTCAGCGTCCACCCCGCTTGCCTCGTCCGTTTGGATCGCTTCGCTATCGATGGTGTGTTGGGTCAAAAACTGCTCCCTGCCTAGGAAAGCCGGTCTTATCCCGACCGCAGAGCGCTGTCAACGGTCACACCATGGCCAAAACAACACCCGGGATGATCGTTTTTTTTGCTTACATGTAACCTTATGTAATACTCGCCCTATGAATAGAGACGATCAAATGCCCTTACCGCTCTGTCTTGGCGCACCGCAAGCAAGAAGAAGCCCGCGTCCGCGTGCGACAAAAAAGTTAAAGTCGCCTCGGCAGCTACTCTTATTCCAGCCCTATCAGCAGGCCTGCCTTCCACTCGAATCGCCAGCTTTTCTGTTGTAACTCAGCACACGTCGACGTATTCAAACTGGATGCAGCAGACAGCCCATCAAAAAGAGACCGTCTTAGCGCGACTCGCCGCTCATTCGCCAACCGATGAGAAGGAGCAGCACGATGTTCAATTCATTCGGACCTTCGTGACGGAGAACGCGCTCTTCTTTGGCAAAGAAAACACCAAAGGCCACATCACCGGTTCTGCGTTTGTCGTCGATCAAGACAAACGCGTTCTCCTCACGTTCCATCGTAAACTGCAGCGCTGGTTACAGCTTGGCGGACACAGCGAAATTGATGAGACCGACCCCTTTGAAACCGCCCTGCGCGAGGCGCGTGAGGAAAGTGGCCTGCCAGACCTTCAGGTGGATGAACAATTCGGGCAGCGGCCATTCGATATCGATGTGCACTCGATACCGGCACGTAGAGATGAGCCTCAACACGATCACCTCGATTTCAGGTATGTCCTGCGAACAAACAGTCCAGAACGAATCGTCTGCTCACCAGAGAGCAATTCATTGGCTTGGGTACCACTATCGGAACTCGATGCGTATGACTTCGATCCAGCGCTCCGCCGTGCGGTCGACAAATTGCGGTCTGTCACGTGTGCATGAATTTTGATGTGCCTCGACAAGCGTTAAGCTAAACTTCGCGCCCGGGGATCATGAGGAGCAAGTAGAGATGGAACACGACAAGCTAGATACCGATTTGGATACGCTTAAGCAACGCGCACCAGCATGGCTCGCCCTCAATCTCAACGCCCGAATTGACTATCTCAAGTCGATGCTCGATGGCACCTTCGAGGTCGCGGAGGAACAGGTTGCCGCTGCCATCGAAGCCAAGCGTGTGCCTGCGGGAACTGCCATGGAAGCCGAAGACTATTTGGCCGGACCTGTCGTACAGGGGCGCACCATCAGACTATTGATCGAGACGCTCGAAGAGATCCGCGACCACGGCTCACCACGCATCAACGCGGGACGAATTCGAGACGTAACGGCCGATCAAATCGCTGTCCAAGTGATCCCAAATGACACCGCAGACAAACTCTTGTTAACGGGCTTCGAGGGTGAAATTTGGCTGGAGCCTGGCGTTAACAGGAACAATTTGAAAGACCACATGGGCGAGTTATACCGCGGCGGGCTCTCGGACCTAGAGCCACGAGTCGCCCTGGTGCTGGGTGCCGGCAATGTGGCGAGTATCGGCCCTCTCGATGTGGTGCATAAGTTATTCGTCGAAGGGCAAGTGTGCCTGCTCAAAATGAATCCCGTGAACGCATACTTAGGCCCCTTCATCGAGCGTGCGTTCAAACGGCTCGTCGACGACGGTTTCTTAAGACTCGCATACGGAGGCGCTGACGTCGGTGAGTATCTGTGTCAACACGAGAGCGTGGATGAGATACACATTACCGGCTCCGACCGAACCCATGACGCGATCGTTTTCGGCGTCGGTGAAGAAGGCGCTCGTCGTAAAGCTGAGAACGATCCACGCAATACCAAACGCATTACCAGTGAACTCGGCAATGTCAGCCCCGTGATCATCATGCCGGGTTCTTGGACTGAGGCCGATCTCCGATTCCATGCCGAGAATGTCGCGACGCAGATGACCAACAATGCTGGTTTCAATTGCAATGCCGCAAAAGTGCTCATCATGCACGAAGGATGGAGTCAGAAAACGCAATTTATGGAAATGCTCAAATCGGTCCTCGCTCATCTCCCACGTCGGGCCGCTTACTATCCGGGCGCATTCGAACGTTATGACCGCTTTAGCACTGCGCATAGCAACGCAATTGCAGTGGGTGAACGTGACGAGACCGTGCTGCCATGGACGCTGATTCCGGATTGCGATAGCCAAAATCATGCGGAGATCTGTTTCACCGAAGAGAGCTTCTGCGGCATTACCGCTCAAACCACTCTGCCCGGCGGCGATGCAGGTGAGTTCTTGAGGAACGCTGTGGCTTTTTGCAATGAGACGCTCTGGGGTAGCTTAAACGCCTGCATCATTGCCCATCCGATGACCGAAAAGAGATATTCAGACGCACTGGAAGAAGCAATCCGCGACCTCGAATACGGGAGCGTGGCGATCAATCACTGGCCGGGTCTGTGCTATGGCATGGGGGCGACCGCCTGGGGCGCAGCACCGGGTCACACGCTCGATGATATTCAGAGCGGCATTGGTTTCGTCCACAACACAAAACTCTTCGACAGACCGCACAAGACGGTTCTGAGGGGGCCTTTCAGGGTCTTTCCTAAACCACCTTGGTTTGTGACCCATAAGCGCTCACTCGCAGTCGCAAAGCGGATGGCATCGATGGAGCATAAACCTTCTCTGCTCAAAATTCCTGGCATCGCCTGGAATGCCATTCGAGGCAGCTAGGTCAGCGTCGCAATCATGGCAGACAACACCAACCCGAGCGAGCTCACGCACCAACCGACAACAATGCGCCGCCGCTTCGCTGCGGCATGGCTAGAAGCAGACCCGCGGGCATTAGGCCTGTTTAGAATATTCTTCGGAATTTTGTGCATGTACGACGTGATTCGACGCTACGGCTGGATCGAGACGTTCTACAGCAACACCGGCACACTCAGCAATCATTTCAATCTGTACAGTCCACTGTTCCGAGACAACATCAGCCTCCTCTCCGGCTTCTCAACGCCAATGGAGGTCAAAGTCTTTTTCTGGATCTCGCTGATATGCCTGTTTTTTTTCACGATCGGTTTTAAGACTAAAATCTTCCAGATTTTGTCGTGGCTTTGCATCCTGAGCATTCACAGCCGAAATACGCTGCTCGCCAACGGCGGCGACGTCGTCATGAACATCTGGTGGATATGGACCATCTGGTTACCCCTCGGGGCAAGATTGAGCGTCGACAGTCTGCGCAAGAGCCTGGCCACGGGTCCTGATTCAAACCCTGGCTTACTCCAAAAGAGCATTGGCTCGGACGCTTCACCCATTCGCTCACTCGCCATTTTTATGGTCCTGTGGCAACTCTCGATCATTTATTTCTTCAATACGGTACACAAAGGTGGTCATACCTGGTCGAACGGCACGAGCATCGCTTACTGTTTAGAGCAAGATCGCATCGTCACCTGGCTTGGTCTGTGGGCCAGAGAAAGCTGGCCCCTTTGGATATCACAAGTGCTGACCTGGGGTACGCTTGTCATAGAAGGTGTCGCTCCCCTCTTGCTGCTGACTCCATTTGCCGTCGTGTGGGCAAGACGCGCCGCCATCTTGTCGTTGATTGGATTACACGGCGGTATCTGGGCACTGACCAACGTGGGCCTTTTCTCACCGGTTATGATGGTGAGCTATCTGCTATTGTTGACACGCGCAGACATCGAATTGGGTGCGCGCATCCTTAAGAAATTTTCGGGCCCACAGATCCAAGTCTGGTACGACGATACGTGTGGGGTGTGCTTTCGACTCGCTCGGATTGGCGCGCGCCTCGACCGTTTCGAACGAATCGAGTGGTTTGGCTCAGAGGCCGCAGAGGCTCGCCCGTCTCATCTGACCGAGGAGCAATTTGAAAGCGTACGGGCAAATTTTATTCTGTCTGAGGTCAGTGGTCACCCGAAGGTCTACTTAGGGCATGAAGCGATTGCCCACATTATCCGTGCGCTCCCATTGGGCTGGTGTGTCAGCTGGATATTCTTCGTGCCCGGTATCAGTTGGATACTCGCCCGTCTGTATACGACCTTTGCCAAACGAAGACGAGTGTTCAGCCAGTGGCTGGGATATGGGGTCTGCGGACTCAACGTGCCTCAAGTCAGCCAAGAGAGAGCCTCACAATCGCAAATAGGATATCGAGTCAAGAACGCAGCTGCGACATTGGGCATCCTCTTTTTCTTCGCGGCAACGACCTCACAGATGCTCCATGAGAATAAATTTATGCGGGTTCAGGTGTTCAAGAATTTGGACATCAAGTATCGGCAACCAGCCTTCCTCAAGGCCGTCGTCAGCTATGCTCGAATCTTTCAAGGTTGGAGCATGTTTGCACCGAATGCGCCCATGACAGATGGCTGGCTCGTCATCGACGTCGAACGACCTGATGGCAGCCACATTGACCCTCAGACGGGACGGCAACCCGATTTTAGCAGCGCGGATGCCAGAAAAATGGAATGGGATCAGTTCTGGGGTAGTTATTCGATGCGCATCGCCGCCGGTCGCCACAAACGGTATCGAAAAGAACTCGTCGACTGGCTCAGGAATTCGCGGATACAGCGACTTAAGTTGCCAGCGGGGGAACGAGTGAAAGCGGTGACAGTATGGTGGATTGGAGACCGGTCACCTAATCCAATGAAGCCAAACGAAGAACCAAAGGTGACCGAAAAATATATCGTTGCGCAGTGGCCAGAGAAGTCGAAGGCCAAGAAGTGAATCCTCGATGTGATGTCGCGCATCGATTGACAGAATGTGCGTTGGCCTACATGATCTGAACCGACGGCACCGCAGAAAACCTTTGGGGGGAAAAGCAATGAAATCCATCGCCGTATGCGCGTCTATTGTCGTTCTCATGACCGCTTGTGAAGTCGCCGATGACGAGAGCGCCGAGGCATCAACGACCACGGGGACCGCCTCACGGAAGGTGACCCAACCAAAAAAGGCCAAAGACAAGACGACCACCAAAAAAGCCGATGATGGAGACGGGACCGATGAGCCCGTGGATAATCAAGCCGATGCGGAGGGTCTTTTGGTTGGGATCTGGAAAGTGGATGTCTCCTCTGTCAAAGCTGATGAAGACATGGCCAACCTTTCAGAAATTGAACGAAAGTCAGCCCTCGAAGCCAAAAGACAGGCCATGGGGCAGGTGGCCTATGAGTTCGCCGCTGACGAAAAGCTCAACATCTATCTCGGTGGGGACAGCGTGCAACGAGGTACGTACAAGCTCAAGCGCGCCGAAAAGCCAGATCCCGAGAAGCCAAACCTGATCTTCGTAGAGGCCTCTACTGTGGGCCCGATCGGCAGCAAGACTGATAAATGGCAAGTTTTTGTGAGTTCAAAATCATTAAAGATGATCAGTCTCAACGGGGGTGAGTCAATTCGTCTCTTTCGTGGCGCCCCAGTCTTTAAACCATCGAAGTAGCCAACCCACGTTCCAGCGCTCCAGTGAATTTCCGCGTCACCACCATGAGACCATGTACAATCAGGGACGCTTCTGGTAGGCCGATAGCGCAATGGGGCTGGGGATGAGGTACACACGTTGACGACCGAAAAACGCCTTCCTGATTTCTGTATCATCGGGTCGCAAAAAGCGGGAACCTCGAGTTTATGGCATGTGCTTCGCCAGCATCCGAACCTCTTCTTGCCCAAAAAGAAAGAGCTCAACTTCTTCTTTCGAGACCAAGAATATGAACGTGGTGCCGGTGCGTATGCAGCGCATTTTGAGACAGCTAATCAACAACAACTTTGTGGAGAAGCCAGCCCCGGGTATCTATGCCATCCCATGGTACCAGGACGGATGGGGCGCCTGATTCCCAATGCGAAGCTGATTGTTGTGCTCCGAGACCCAATCGAGCGTGCCTACTCACAATATTGGGATAACCGTCGCTGGCTGATGGAGGCGGATACGTTCGAAGATTTGTTGAAGCGGCCGATGCATCAGGTATTCACGCCAGGCAAACGTAATTACTTCAGCCGCGGCTGTTACAGCATCTATCTTGAGCGAATCTATCAATATTATGAACCGAGCCAGGTCCACATTGTCTGGTTTGCTGAACTGAAATCGCAACCAGAAACAGTATATCGCGCGATATTCAAATTCTTAGGCGTTGATGACGCATTCGATGTGAACGCGCACCTCAGTCCGGTCAATCGCCGCTCCGTGTTCAAAAACCCGCTCTATCGATTCGTCTTTCACCGACCAAAGCTGACCCGATTTTTGCCGAGAATACTCAAACGCCTCCTTCGTTTTGGTGGACAGCGTGCATATCGACCAGAACCCATCACCGACGCGAGTCGCGTAAAACTGCGAGAGTTCTATCGGCCGTTCGACCAAGCGCTCATCAAACTCGTCGGCAGACAATTGCCATGGCTCAACGAAAACTCCGCCCCCTCGAATGAACAATAATTGGTTTGGTATTGCCGACTAACCATGTAGACTGATCGCGGATAACAGCCACGAAGAGACATCAATGACGAAGCGGGAAAAGAATTCGCTCCCGGTATTGCAACCGACTCGACGCGACGTGATCAAGAAGACGGTGCAAGGTGCATGCGCGATGTCGCTGGTGACCGCGACGGGTTGCACCTTCGCAGATGTCTACGGTGAGCTCGGATATCGAGAGATTCGGATCGATCTCGAAACCGAAGAATATAAGGTATTGCAAAGCGTAGGTGGCGTCGCCGCGATAGATGAGGGTGCTTGGAAGATTGTGGTCATTCGAACCGGTGAAGACGAGCTGACCGCGATGAACCGTATGTGCCCGCATGCGCAACTAGAAATGTCGCCATCGCTTGGTGCATTCTGGGGAGACGGCGGCTTAGTATGCCCCCATCATGGGTCCATGTTTGATGTCGAAGGAAAAGCCCTCGAAGGATCAGCAACGCAGACTTCGGTCGCGACCTACCGCGTCGAATTTGACATGATGGCCAACACTGCCGTCATCTATGTTGGGGAAGACGAGATGGCCGACGGTGGCGCTTCGTCATGAAGTACTGCTTAAGCCTCTGCCTATTATGGGGGCTATTGACCGGACTCGCACAAGCGACACCTCGAATGTCGCTGCCAGCGGGTACCCCCTGCATAACGTGTCATTTCAGCTCCACCGGCGGCGGACCTCGCACCGAGGTAGGTTATGGGTCGATGGCCCATACCGGCTTGATCAAGATGACCCCATTTGAGTCTAACGAAGCCATTGAAGATCGCTTATTTGTTGGCCTCAATACACGGATTCAGTGGGCTCACTTCGGCATCCCTGTAAAAGAATACAACGATGCCGGCGACGAGGTGGTCACTGTACCCAAGCCGAAAGCCATTCCGATGCAGTTCCAAGTGAATGCAGGGCTAAACGTGGTGGACGGCGTGACGGTGGCGGGCAGTTATAATGCCGGGCCCGAGACAAAGAACGGCAAACTCTGTGATAATGTGTTTCCGGGGATGTCGTGCTTCGAGCTCAGTGTCCAAGCCCAGTCAGAGAACGGTTTTTCGGTGCGCGGCGGCATGATGCAACCACACATTGGCATTCGGCCAGATGACCACACCACACTCCTACGGGGCGATGCAGCATATCCTCGAAATCCGGTGATACCGCCAAACTACGCCGAATGGGGTGGCGAGTTGGCCTATCAACCCAAATCATGGTTCAGAACCGAGGTCGGCGCCTTCCACACAGAGAACCTAGATCGCTCGGTCAATCAGGGCGGCTGGGCCACGTCACTCTGGCCTGCAGCTTATTCAGCAAGAGTGACCTTTCTGCCCCGCTTCAGCATTGGCGATGGACCAACGGAGAAATCGGCAGATGACGATTTCGACGATGACTTTGGTGATGATTTCGATGCGCCCGTGGCGCCACCACCGATGGGTCTCAATACCTGGATCGGCGCATCGATCTTCGGCAGCGATGAATTCTACATGGTGGATGGATTCCTCGGCGCAGGACTCGACAACGGACTCGAAGCACGGCTTGGCGCGTCGTTGAGTGAACGGGCAATGAACTATACAACCCATGCAGTCAGTCTATCGACGACCTATCGCTTGGCGAACTGGTTCGTTCCTGCCCTCAGGGTTGAACGCGGCGTGACTGATGCGGATACACGAGCCGTGACTTGGCAGTACGTGGGTGGCGTTGAATTTTTTGTCGCACCGGGCGTAGAGATTCGGCCCGAATATCGAATCACTAAGACAAATGATTACGTTTTTGGACAAACAACTGTGCAGCTGCACATTTTTCACTGAGGAGGATTAAGTGAAGTCAATTAAACTTACTGCGGCAGCATGCCTATTTCTTGCAATCAATATGACCACTGGGTTTGCAGCGCCACTGGCGGTCAAAGCCAAGGGTACGATCAAGTTTCTGAGCGATGCGCCGCTCGAAAAAATTGTGGGAAACGCACCGTCAACAGGCACATTTACCATCGACACATCAGACCTATCTGCAATGCGCGGTGAAGCGAGCTTACAAGTTGCTTCAATGAAGACCGGCAACGACATCCGCGATGAGCACTTGCGCGGTGATGACTGGCTTGAGGCGAGCAAGTATCCAACGATCAAGTTTGTCATCAAGAGTGCCGCAGCCGATGGCGATTTGGTCACCAAAGGAGAGGTGACTGGGGGCAACGTCGTACTTACAGGCGACCTCTCGATTCACGGCGTAACGAAAGAAATCCAAGCCAAGGCAAACGTAAAATGGAAGGGTGACAAATTTAAGATCACCTCAAGCTTCTCGATTAGCCTCGCCGATTATAAGGTTCAAGGTGCCTCCGGCGTTGTTGGCAAAAAGGTCGGCAAAACGATTCAACTCAACGTTGCTCTCAAAGGCAAAGGCGCGTAGATGAAACGTCTCGGGCTTATTTTCTTCGGCCTCGCTGCGGCCACCATGGCTTATTGGTATTTTTTGTCCGAGCCAAGGCACCTCGCGACGCTGACCGAGAAATTGGTTAAAGTCGAGAGCGGTGTGGATGATTTCGGTGACCCCGTCAGTGAAGAGAAGTGGGTGAAGGTGTTTGAACCGGGGCTCGACCTTTACGGAGGTGCGGCCGGAGGCATTGCATTTGTCGGCGGAATTCTGTTCGTCGTTGGCTACCGAAGGGAACGCGCTGAGGCATAAACCAACGATGAATGGTTCAATCGCCTTCGGGTTGAGATCGAGGTCTTCGTGACCAACATGAGCGAAGTACGTGTCGGTGGGCTCGTAAATGAGCGTTACCTCATAGACGAGCAACTCTCCCAAACCGAGCGTGTCTCGGTCTTTCGAGCAACACAGACCGCGCTTGCTCGACCTGTCGTCCTCAAAATTTTTGAGCGCGATAATACAATCGACGATCGCGACGATTTCGAGAGCGAAGCACAGGCGCTTGGCCGGTTACGCCATCCCAACGTAGTCACCCTTTATGACCACGGCCACCTCGCCGATGGGCGCCTGTTCCTGGTCCTCGAATACATCGCCGGCTCTCGGCTCGATGAGGTACTCGAGTCGGGCCCTGTACCTTTGGCCACATGCATCACGGTTGGACTTCAAGTCAGCGCCGCTTTGACTGAGAGCCATCGACTCGGCATCGTTCACCGTGATGTTCAACCAACGAATGTCATTCTTACTCAGAGGGATGACGGACTCAGAGTTCGGCTGATCGACTTTGGTATCGCAAGCGTAGCTGAGCAGACCAAGCATGTGAGGGTAAAACCGAAGGTACACGATTCATCAAGGGATGACTCAACCCAGGATATGGAAGGGCTCGCTCGGGTTGTACTTGCCGCGATGACGGGTCAAGTCAAGCCATCCCTTGGGGTCAAGGAGGCGTTACATGCGCGCTTGGCACTCGAATCACAATCGAACCGAGTGGTGCTCGCCCCGCTGATTCAATTCATTGAGGAGACGCTGAGCGGCGACCGGCATGACCCTCCGCTCACGGCCAATCGCGCACAAAACATGTTGCTGAGCACCCAACAGGCCTTGGCTCAGATGCGAAATCAAGATGGCGACAGCGGTAAACTCACTGGCGCTCCCATCCAAAACCGGCCCACAGACCCACTCGGTTCGCTCACCCCGACAGTCACAGCAGCGCACCCAACACCGAGGGAGCCATGGATGCCTCGCTGGCGTTATATCGTTGGTCTCGGTGTTGTCTCTCTTGCGGTTATCAGCTTGGGTGAGCTTCAGGAGCGCGCTGAAGAGAACGTAGGCAAGAGACAGCCGCGAAGAGTGGCGAAGAGTCTCCTCGTGACCTCTTTGCGGGCCCAAAATTTTGTCAAGGTGCGGCAACGGCACCGCGACTTTTTCATGGATAAGGTTTCGTTGAGCGATTGGCTAGAGCGCCCATCCATATGGGGTACGCCCTTGCTGCGTGCTGACCATTCAGGCGTTGGGCTTGTAGAGCTGCCGCTTCCAAAGACAAAGGAAGATGCTGAGACGGAACGCTATGCACTTTTGCGTTCGTCGAAGCCAGAGTCGTTGAATGAACCAAGGAACCTTCTTCGGCGTGCGGCACTCACTTGGCACATTGAAAGCCTTTTGAACCCATCCAATCCAGACTATCGCTCCGTGATTCCACAGCTTCAACAGTTAGCGACGTCGGACATCGAGCCAAGACTCTTGCAGCGTGTCCACTACTTTCTGGCCGTAGCATACCGGCAAATTGGTCAAGTCGAGAGAGCCCTCAGCACACTCGAGAGCGTTCTTGTTGGTGAACAGAATCAAGCCAGTGTGCTCGCACGAATCGAGATGCTGACATTAAATTTTCCCAATGGGTCCAAATCGGATATTGAGAGCCACATCGCATTGATTCGTAATGCCGAAAGTGAGCAGCTAAGAAGCGTTGGCGCATTTATCAATGCGGTCTACGAAGTCAAAACAAAGCGGTATGACGCTGCATTGGAAAGCACCTTTTCGATCGTAGACGACTCAAAAGACGCTGAACAAATGCCACCCACATTGCGAGAGTCGGCCCTCGAGCTGATGGTCATGCTCTCGCCGAAGATATCAGGTGGCTCCCACGCCGTGAGCGGGTTTCTACGCGGCCATGGCGGCCATCCGCTGAAACGTTATTTCCTCCCGTTGACCGCCTTGGCGCTGAAAACAAACCAGACCTGGTCCAAGGCTGCTGAGGCATACACCGAGCTCATTGAGCTTAAGAAAGCCCGTGGATTGGGTGTAGAGCCCACACTCATCTTGGACTGTGCTGAGAGCGCGCAAAAGGGGCATCGCAGGGATTTGCTCGAGCCAATACAACCCGAGCTTCAAGAGGCCTGTAAGAGCGCCCCGGCAGACGCTCGCCCTGCCTGTCGTCAAGGGGCAGAATGGCCACGGCAAGATGGCGCTTTGCCGGCTCCGTAAATTCCTTGTTGCTGCTCTCCAAGACGACGTAGAAGTAGGTGGAGATGGTCAAGGGTCACGTGGGTGGCCCGACGGGCGATGATAAATAATGAATACTCATTCACTATTCCCTTTACTTGACGGTGCTGTGTCGGGCTATCGTGTAGGGCCGCGCTGTTCTCAGAACGGTGTGGCACAGCAAAGAATACGTCACGCGTGTGCGCTGGCGCAGTGTTCACTGGAGGTAAAGAGATGGGCGAGGCATACATATTCGACGCCGTGAGGACCCCACGCGGGCGAGGCAAGAAAACGGGTAGCTTACATACTGTGAAGGCCGTTGATTTAATGGGCGCAGCTTTGCGCGGCATCCAAACGCGCAATGAGCTCAATACAGCAGTTCTAGACGATGTGACGGTGGGCTGCGTCACCCAAGTAGGCGAGCAAGGTGCCTGTATCGCACGAACGGCTGTGCTCGAGGCAGGATACGACGAATCAGTACCGGCTGTGACACTGAACCGTTTTTGTGGTTCAGGCTTAGAAGCGGTTAACGGGGCCGCAGCAAAGGTCGCCTCCGGATTTTGTGACCTCGTCGTCGCGGGTGGTGTCGAGAGCATGTCTCGGGTCAAAATGGGGAGTGATGGCGGTGCGATCTGGGACCCGACGATGGCCTTTGAATACGGGACCGTCCCTCAGGGTATAAGCGCCGATCTGCTCGCAACGCTCAACGGGATTGGCCGAGAAGACGCCGACCGATTTGCCGCGGAGAGCCAACGTAAAGCTGCTGCGGCACAGGAGCGAGGCTCGTTCCGAAAAAGCATTGCGCCCGTGGTGGACCAGAACGGATTGATGCTGCTCGACCGTGACGAACATCTGAGACCGGGTACGACGGCGGAGAGTTTGAGCCAACTCAAGGCATCCTTTGAGATGATGGGGACGCAATTTGGCATCGATGCGCTCACCACCAAACGCTACCCTCAAGTCGAACGCATCAACCATATTCACACAGCCGGTAATTCCAGTGGCATTGTCGACGGCGCAGCGGCGGTGTTGGTGGGTAATGAAACAGCGCGCGACCGTCTGGGCTTGAAACCGCGTGCACGTATCAGGGCCTTGGCATCGGTCGGCGATGAGCCTGTCTTGATGCTGTCCGGTCCCGTCCCTGCGACCCAGCGCGTCTTGAGAAAGGCAGGCATGCAGATTGGGGATATCGATCTCTTTGAGGTCAACGAAGCGTTTGCCGCCGTACCGCTCTATTTTGCCCAGGAGCTGGGCGTAGATTTGGATAAGATTAACGTCAATGGTGGCGCCATCGCGCTCGGCCATCCACTCGGAGCCACGGGCGCCGTGTTGCTTGGTACGGTACTCGATGAACTTGAAGCCCGCGATCTGACGACGGGGCTTGTTACGCTTTGTATCGGCGGCGGGATGGGCATCGCCACCATCATCGAGCGGGTTTAAGGAGAAACACCATGGATAATCAGTTCACTGTTGAATTTGATGCCAGCACAGGTATCGCAACCATTTGGATGAAAATGGCAGGGCGAGCCAATAAGATTAACCCTGCGTTCGGAGACGGCTTCAAGCCAGCGTTTGAAGAGGCGCTCGCTCAACCTGAGCTCAAGGGGATTATCGTCGCGAGTCGACACCGTGACTTCTGCGTTGGCGCCGATATCGATTTTGTCTACCAAACCCGCGACGCTGAAGCACTCTCAGAGCATCTCACTCAATTTCATGACAACCTGAGACGGATCGAGACCTGCGGTAAACCCGTCGTCGCAGCGCTGACCGGGTCCGCCCTTGGCGGCGGCTACGAACTCGCGCTGGCCTGTCATCATCGAATCGCACTCAATTCACCGACCGTCCAAGTGGGACTACCAGAGGTCAACCTCGGCCTGATTCCAGGCGGAGGCGGTACTCAGCGACTGCCTCGCGTTATTGGGTTACAACCCGCCCTCGAGGTCATCGCTCAGGGACAGATTCTGCGCGCACAGAAAGCCAAAGCGAAAGGTTTAATCGATGCTCTCGCGGAGACGCCGGAGGCTTTGATCGCCGAGGCAACGGCTTGGATCAACGCGAACCCGCGCGCTCAGCAGCCCTGGGATCAGTCTCGCTTCAAATTCCCTGGAGGTGTTCAGCCTGACTCGGATATGGGCAGACAGCTATTCGCCGGTGGCGCAGCGATGCTCGTGAAGAAAACCCATGGCGCATTCAAAGCGCCAGAAGCCGCAGTCCAAGCCGTATACGAGGGTAGCTTACTTGAGTTTGACACATCCCTAAAAGTTGAAGCCCGCTATTTCATCGGCTGTGTCATCTCCGACCAATCCAAGGACATGATCAGAACCTTCTGGTATCACAAGAATGCGGTTGAGCGTCAGGCAGACCTCCCGAAGACCGATGACCAAAACATAGGCACCGTCGGTATTTTGGGCGCGGGCATGATGGGCGCGGGACTTGCTTTTGTGTGTGCCCGCCGCGGCTACAAAGTGATTCTCAGAGACATCGATGAAACGTCTCTAGAGCGCGGTCTCGCGCATTGCCGCCAGCAGGTCGACAAGCGACTTAAGCACCTCAATGCAGATGAAAAGAGCGAGGTTTTTAATCAGATCAAGGGTACCCTCAGCGTAGATGACCTGAGTGAGTGCGACCTCGTCATTGAAGCTGTTTTCGAAAACATTGAGCTCAAACACCGCGTTATAAAGGAGGTCGAGGCCGTTCTCAAAACCGATGCGATCTTCGCATCCAACACGTCCGCGCTGCCCATTGGAGACCTCGCCGTAGCGTCATCAAGACCTGAGAATTTTATCGGTCTACATTTCTTCTCACCCGTCGAACAAATGCCACTTCTCGAGGTGATTCAAGCGGAAACAACAAGCACGGATACCCTCGCGCGTGCACTCGCGTTCGGTCGGCAGATCAAGAAAACGTCAATCGTCGTCAATGATGGGTATGGATTTTATACAACACGCCTGTTCTCAGCTTACGTGATGGAGGCAGCTCAGCTCGTCGCCCAAGGCTATCCACCTATCCTCGTTGAGCGTGCCGCATCAGCAGCGGGCATGGTGGTCCCACCGTTAAAGGTCTTCGATGAGGTGTCGCTGTCACTTGCCGCACATGGTTTTGAAATGCGCGAGCAGTATGACGGTAAGGCACTCGATGAACCCGGGGTCCGCTTGGTGCGTAAGCTCGTCGAGTTAGGGCGCGAGGGCAAGTCTGCTGGCGCGGGTTTCTATACCTATGATGGTCGCAAGAGACAGCTTTGGCCTGAATTAGCCTCCCACTGCGAGCAAACACCTGAAGAGACCGATCCCCATGAACTCTTTGAAACCTGTCGAGAGCGATTGATGCTCAGTCAGGTCGCGGAAGCCGTCCGATGTCTCGATGAGGGTATCCTCAGGTCGACGGCGGATGGCGAAGTGGGTGCGATTTTTGGTGTCGGTTTCGCACCGAACACAGGCGGACCATTTGCATGGTGCGACCGCCGCGGTGCGAGCGCTGTCGTGGATGCACTCGAACAGCTCGCAAAGCGTTTTGGTGACCGATATGCGCCACCCGCCAATCTCATCGAAATGGCTCAGACTGGCCAGAGGTTCTTCGACTCTGTTTAACTCAGTAGCTCACGGCGATCGCCTTGAGCGCATCGATGGTCTGCGTAATGATTGGGTTTGCGCGCTCAGCGCCGATGGCGGCGGGGCAGACACAATAAGTCAGCTGCAGACAGCCGCGAGAGGTGGTCACCGTGAGAATATGGTCACCGAAAAAGCTACAACCGGTGGCAAAACCTAAGTCATGAACGTCTATGCCTGGAGGAGGAGACGTCCATTCAACCTGACCGACGTTGCTCACGGCCGCCGTGCTCCGCTCTGCGAGAACAGCCTGCGGGTTGAACCGTGTCGACCTTGCAGACGAAGCGATCGCTTTTCGTTTGAGATCACCCGAAATCCGGCGAGCGAGCGCCCAGATATCGTCGGCGAGCCCCATCCGATACAAGAGCTTTACATTGCCGACTGCAAGTCCAAAGTGCTCCGCGTCAACCTCATCCGTCCGCCCCCGCAAGTTGATGGGAAAACTCAGCGAGATCGGACTGGGCTCACCGATCACGTCGATGACAGCCATCGCGTGGCAAGCAGCGATCAATCCGGTGATGGAGACGCCATAACGCCGGACGACACCGATCAAGCGCGCCGTAGTCTCCGAATCGAAACTCACGGGCATCACAACCGTACGCCGATTGAATATCGTATCTTGGCCAAACTGATACCCGCCGAGCGGCGTGTGAGACGACAGAGATGACGATGGATCTGTGTCCGCGTTCGGCCCCGTCCCAGAGGCAAAACTCTCAATGGGTAACCCCTGCTGAATCCGCGCTGCCGCCGCGACGACCCCCTGAAAAAAATCGATACCCGAGACCCCGTCAGCGACCACATGGTTCAGTGTGAGTAACAAGTGCTGCTGCTCGCCCTTTAGCCACCTCAATCTGACCAGCGGCTCATCGGGCGTCGCAAAGCGTTGGTCTAAGCATTGGTTGATATGGTCCCTCACACTGTCGCCACCCATCGCTTCTACTCTAGGCTCACGGGTGGCCTCTACCCATTGACTGACTTGGTCATCAACATCCAAGATGGAATCGTTCAGACGCGTAAAGCGTTTCTGTTGAGATTTCAGCGCTGCTGACAAACTCGTCAGGCTCAAGAGCCCTTCGACGCGCGCAAAAACACAGAAGTTAAACGGATAGGCTCGATCACAAGCTCGAAAAACGGATTCTAGTTGATTGAGCGGTCTCATTCGGCTCTCGCGTATGCTATGCATTCACCTTATTGAGCCCGATTACGTCTTTACTGTCGATGACAAAGGACCTAAACGGAGGACATGGATATCATTTTCGGGAACTTGAAGGGGATCAGCCGTTGAATCATCGTACTCGGCAAGAGCGTGATGGGGAGACCCTTGAAGGCACCGTGCAACGGGTCTTGTTTCGCAGTGACGATGAGAAATTTGCTGTCGCTTTGTTGTCGTCCGAAGCACAGCGAGAGCCCATCCGAATCGCCGGCGAGTTGGGGCTCCTAGAAGAGGGAGACCATGTCCGCTTGCTGGGCCGATACAAGGATGATCAACGATTCGGGCAGCAATTCCGCGTAGCGGCTTGTCAGCCCATTCTCCCGCATACGAATGCTGGATTGAAGGCCTACTTGGCAAGCGGTCGCATGCCGAGTATTGGGCCGAAGCTCGCGGAGCGTATCGTCGACTATTTTGGTGATGAGACGCTGAAGATCATATTGGATTCACCATCTCGCCTGAGTGAAGTAGACGGTATCGGTCCCAAACGTTCGAAAGAGATTGGTCTTCAGGTGAAGGACCAGGTGTTTCAACGGGACGCCTTGATCTTTCTTCAAGGCCTGGACCTCGGGCCCGCGCTCGCAAATCGAATCTGGCAACGCTACCAAGAATCGACAATACAGACGGTGAGGGAAAACCCCTACAGGCTCGCCGGCGAGGTGGGCGGTATCGGCTTTAAGACAGCTGATCGCATTGCCCAGAGTCTCGGATTCGATCTCGCTGACCCAGTGCGAGCTGCCGCTGCGCTGATTCATATGCTTGGGCGTGCACTCGATGACGGGCACGTTTTCTTACCGCGACAAGTACTTGTCGATCGCGTAGAGAAACTGATTGGCGGGGATGCCCCCATCCAGTCGGAGATAGATAAGCTCCTGAATGAAGGTCGGCTTATCGATGATGATGGTCTCTATCTCTCAAACGTACTGACCACAGAAATCGAGCTATCAGAACAGATTACCGGGCGACTGTTAGCCGGCGCCGAGCCCCTCGATGTCGACCCAACAGCGTTTGAACACCGTTTGGGTGTCCAGCTTGCGCCGGAGCAACGAAAGGCCGTTGAACTGGCGCTGACGGCACCGCTGATGATTCTGACAGGCGGACCGGGCACAGGAAAGACAACCACCGTGCGCGCCATTCAAAAGCTTTTCGCCGCGGCGGGTCTACGTGTCTGCCTGGCCGCACCAACTGGTCGTGCGTCGAGGCGACTTGCCGAGGCAACAGGCGTCACCGCCACAACGGTCCACCGTCTACTGGGCTTTCATCCAGTAGAGGGTTTTCGACATGACGAGGAAGAACCACTCGAAGCGGATGCGTTCATCATCGATGAGGTATCGATGCTTGACCAAGTGCTGGCCACCGCCCTACTGCGCGCAATCCCTGCGCGGGCCAGGGTTGTTTTTGTCGGTGACGCGGACCAACTTCCATCGGTCGGTGCAGGCAATGTCCTGAGTGATTTCATCAGCTCACGCCAGCTCCCAATGATTCGACTTACTCAAGTTCATCGTCAGGGTCAAGACAGCGAAATCGTCACCAATGCGTATCGTATTTTGACCGGTGAAAGGCCCGAATCTGGGATCGATGGCCCGAACTCAGACTTCTTTTTTGTCCCGGCAGAAACGCCTGAGAGAGCAGCTGAATTGCTCGAGACAATGGTCGTGGATCGGATTCCAAGACGTTTTGAGCTCGACGCCGTCAGAGATGTGCAGATACTGACGCCCATGCACCGAGGCGTTTGCGGCGCAAACCAACTCAATAAACGACTACAGGCGAGGCTCAACCCTGATGGCGCGCCCGTGCGTCGTGGCCAAGTAGAATTTAGAGTCGGTGACAAAGTCATGCAGATGAAGAACGACTATCAAAAAGACGTCTTCAACGGCGATGTCGGCTTGATCGTCGCTCAAGGTAGTGCGGGCGTTGTGATTCAATTCGACCAAAGACTGGTGGAATATGACAGGGAAAGTATGGATCGCTTGGGTCTCGCCTATGCGTGCTCTGTACACAAATCGCAGGGCAGTGAATATCCGGCTGTGGTCCTCCCCGTGCTCACAGAACATTGGTTGATGCTACAACGCAATCTCCTCTACACAGCGGTCACACGGGGTAAGCAACTTGTGGTGTTGGTCGGTCAGACCAAAGCACTCGCACGAGCCGTGCAGAACGTTGACGGCCTCGAGCGCTACACGCATCTGGCACAACGGCTGAGACAGAGTTCATGAAACGAACGCTATTGGTCAATGTCTTGGTTTGCGTCATACCATTCGTGGTTTACGCGAAACCTTTGAAAGCCGCTGAGGAGACGTCCACACAAACTCTCGAGCAAGCCCGAGAGGATGGCTATCTCGGTCGACCCGAGACGCTCAAACCGGGCTCTTTACTCGGCGGCAGCGTGGCTGTCTTTCCAGGCGTGGTCTTACACGGGCTTGGCCATCTGTATACGGAAGATTATGGGGTCGCTGCCGGTCTATTCGTGACCGAACTGGCAGGCATAGCGATGATGGTGACCTCGCAGGTACTGAGTAAAAAGTACAGTCAATCGGAGGAAACAGCAGCCCTGGAACAATCCATGTCCCACTTTGGCTTTGTGCTTTTCATGGCCTCCTGGCTCGCTGACATCATCGGAACCTACAAGGGCAATGATCCATTTGCCTCAGCCGTCTCGCGGCGTGAGGGCACTCGGTTTGGATTCCAATATCGATACACCGACAACCCGATCAATCGTTTCAGACACCACCTGGTCGTCGCCCTCACGGTTGATTCGGGGCGACTCCACCTCAAGCCTTGGTTAGACCTCGAAGCACAACTCGAACGTCGTGAATTCGGTGTAGAAGCGGGTTACCTATTACTTGGCGACACCTGGCATCAAGATCACATCGGTCTTGGCTTTCGGACGGCGAGGCTAGAAAACCGCCCCGATGGATGGGCAAGCCATACAGGGTTAGTCTTCGTGGACACTCGTCTGGACCTGGGTCGTTGGATCGACACGTTGAAACGCTTCTTCGCCTTCAGTCGTGTGGGCTACGGGCTCTCAAGCTATCAATTCGCTCAGCGACCTGACACCGTACCATCGCTGCTCCAAGACGGAGATTTAAGCGATGAGTGGCTCTATCTTGAATCGGGTGCTTCGCTCTCTCTCGCGAGCGGCACCGATGTCAGCTTATCTCTTATACAAGATCCGACTGGCGTCATCTCCCCGGTCAAGTTGAGTTCTGCGGTGTTTGATACGTCCGCAAACGAGGTTGTAAAGATCGAGCTCGGATATCAATACGAAGCGAACGCCGGGATCAGTGTCCAATCGGTCATTGGAGATGGCTTCGGCATATGGCTGGGACTGGAGTATGCGCTGTGATCAAGACAAGCCATTGCACCATACTCTTATCACTGCTGACCATTTGCATGCTCGCGGGTTGCCGAGACAATGTCGTTGACCGGAATAGCCTCAATATCGCGTCAAAAGGAGCTGAACTACCCAACAGACTCAGCCTCCAACTACATGGTGCGAGCCTGTTGTCGTCGACGACCGAGGAATCTGAGACGGTGATGCACGCACTCGAGCTTCGAGCTCAATCATTTGATGTACGCATTGACCTCAAGTCGAACGCGTGTCGACCGACGCTAATTCACTTGACTCTGACCCAGCTTGAGACCGATCGGCTTGAGGCGAGTTACCGGACTTTTCTAGATGAATTACCAGGGATAGTGAGTGCAACAGAAGGCGCTGTCGGCGGAACCATCTCCCTCAATCGCGATGTACACAACCCCGATTGGATGCCTCTCGGAGACGAGACTCATTTCACAACGGCTACAGACCCCAGCACGTCACTCAAAGCGCATTGGACAGTATGTATGGCTCGCTCAGCGCGCTTCGTGCGGGTCATTCAAGGCCATGTAGACCCGCCACAATGTAATTTTCCAGCGCTTGGTGGACCCGCTGCATGCACTGGCGTGACCGAACCGAGCGGCATCGGTCTGGCGGGCGGCGCTTTGACGGTACGACAAAGACTCAAGCGCCGAGCCAAAGAACCCGTCACCATCGCAATTTGGGCCAATTCGCAAGGCAACCAACAACGATTGGAACAACTGATCGATGCGCTCAACTCAGAGCGGCCTGACCTCTTGGTCTTTAACGGAGACATCACCGCAAGAGGTACGAGCGCAGAACTCTTGAAGAGCGCAAACCTGCTCGATTCAGATCTCGAAATCCCCTGGGTTGGGACACTTGGCGACCGGGATGTTATCGCTGGCGCGGCCGAAAACTACGTATCCATTATCGGGGCGTCTAACTTTGCCTTCGATGTGGCTTCGACCCGAGTCATCGTGCTCGATTCCGCTGATCAGGCCATCGGACAACAACGTCGAGACGCGTTGAAATCATGGCTGGAGCGGGCACCGTTGGGGTGGTCGGAATTCGATGTCGTACAAAGCTTGATCATCACACACACCCCACCTTTTGATATAGCTGGGCTCAGAGGGTCCGGACTGAAGCAACGACAAGAAGGCGCGAGCCTTGTGGCGCTGGCGCGACAAAGACAGGTGCCACTGCTTCTAACAGGTCAGGTCAGCGCATATGCGGAAGAGGAAATCGGGGCGACACGGGTCATACACGGGGGCGGCGGCGGCCTGACAGACCCCTATTGGCTGAGGTTGACAATCGATCCGACGTGCCAAACCGGAGAGGCGTTTCCATGCGCCTACGGGGATACCGGAACAGAATGTCCATGCTTAGCCGTGGAACAGGTATGGCTTTAGCCCGAGGCATAACGATGCCGAGTCTAGGTCGGCCAATCAGGTGCCGTGAGCACGCCCGTTCGGATAGCCCCCATCGATACAATCCAATTTTGGTTGCCTAACACGTCCGAGATATAGCGATAGATCATGACACCACCTAGCATGATGTCAGCACGCGTTAAATCAATGCCCGGTATTTGATGTAAGGTGCCCTGCCGAGTGGCACATTCAAGTGTTCTCTCGAGTCGAGCCAATGCGCCGGCCGCGAATACATAACCATCTATAGAATCGAAGTTTTCACCAGATTGAGCGGCCAACAATCGGGCGATCCGCTGCGCCGTACCACCGGTCGCAACAACGGTCTCAAAGCCGAATTTCTTGCACAGGTCGAGCGTATGAAAGAAGCGTTTTTCAAGCTGAGTGGCAGCTGCAACCAAAGCGCGTCTTGAGCGACGCTTGGCAGAAAAATGCCTCTCATGAAAGTTCAGCCCACCGAGGTTGACGCTCGTCAATACGCGCATGGATGTTCCGAGCCCTACAGATACTTCGGTCGAGCCACCGCCAACGTCTACGACCACCGTCGGGACACCTGCGAGATGCTTAAGTCCCCAAAAAACGCCTCCCCGGATAAGCGCCGCCTCCATACGCCCACTGACCACATGCAATCTGCATCCTGTATGCTGATAAAGCGCCGCGACGATATCATCTCGATTGCGAGCACGACGAACCGTCGCTGTGGCCACGGCGCGTATGTTGGCGTCATGGTCTTTTGCGATCTCAATAAATTGAGAGATAACGGTGATCAAATGTTCGACATGAGCCGCAGGTAGCGCGCCATGTGCATCTAGGCAGCCACCAAGACGGGCGTTCACTTTTTCTTTACGCACCACCTCGATCGAATCCGTGCCAACAGCAGCGATGGTCATCTGTACGGAGTTAGAACCGACGTCAATAACAGCGACCGGACGCATCCAATCCTCACATACTAACGTCTACAAGACGCCAATTGACATTGTTCGGTGGGCTTACCGAACAGCACCATTTTGTGGTCGGTTAACTTAAATCCGAGTCGAGCAGCCACTTCCTCTTGGAGCCGCTCAATCCGCTCGTCCTCGAACTCCATGATCGCGCCGCAATCCGCGCAGATGAAGTGGTCATGGTGTTCCCCCGGCGACTCAGGCTCGTAGCGCGTTTGGTTATCGCCGAATCGACTTGGGTTGGCGAGGCCGGCGTCTGTCAACAGCTTGAGGCTTCGATATACGGTCGCATAACCGATTCTAGAGTCTCGTTGTCGCACCCGCAGATAGAGTTCTTCAGCCGTTGGATGCTCATGGGCCCTTTCAGGGTCGAAGAATGCTTCTATCACCACACGTCTCTGCGCGGTCATCTTGAGCTTACTCTTCGCTAGGTAATCCGACAAAATTTCGAGCGCTTCCGCGACAGCAAGCATGAATTCATTCCCCAATGGCAATATCGCCAGCGCCAAGAGCATAACTGATCGACTCTGAATTGTTAACCGAAAGAACCCTCAATTACCGGTAATTAGGACGATTCAGCGGTTCTCATCAAAGAGTCACCATCATCAACTCAAATGAATCAGGTTTACATTGTCTGACGCGCTCGTCATAACCAGACATGAGGCGAGCCACAGGAGAGGTGACAATGCAGCTGATAGAACGTCCACGTCGTAACAGAAAGAATGCCTGGATCAGAGCCATGGCCAGCGAGAATTTCGTGGGGCCGCAGCACTTTATCTATCCCTTGTTTATACACGAGGGTGACGGACTACAACCGATTCAGTCGATGCCAGGTTGCAGTCGTCTTGGTTTGAACGCCCTCATCGATGAAGCGGGTGCAGCGCTCGAAGATGGCATTGGTGCGGTGGTTTTATTTCCAGCACTCGGTGACCACAAGAAGACACCTCTCGGGGAAGAATCGTACAATTCAGAAGGACTGGTCCAACGCGCGCTGAGGGCACTCAAAGCACAGTACCCAGAGCTCACCTGTATCACAGACGTGGCCCTCGACCCCTTCTCGAGCGATGGGCACGACGGGATCGTCTCGGAGGACGGTGTCATTTTAAACGATGACACCGTGGAGATCTTGGTCAAGCAGGCCGTCTCACAGGCTGAGGCCGGTGCGGACATCATCTCTCCAAGCGACATGATGGATGGTCGCGTGGGCGCCATTCGGACGGGGTTGGATGACGCGGGCTATAGCGATGTGTCCATCTTGGCGTATACAGCCAAGTACGCGTCGGCGTTCTACGGGCCGTTCAGAGACGCACTCGATTCTGCGCCACGTTTTGGAGACAAGAAAACCTATCAAATGGACCCAGCCAATGTGCGAGAAGCTCTTCGGGAGGTTGAACTCGACGTCTCCGAAGGCGCAGACATGGTCATGGTCAAGCCGGCGGGCCCATTCCTAGATGTGATCAAAGCCGTGAGAGAACATACGCACCTCCCCGTGGCTGCCTATCAAGTGAGCGGCGAATACGCCATGCTTAAAGCCGCGGCAGAGAAAGGGTGGCTCGATGAGCGACGTTCTGTACTTGAATCGCTGACGGGGATACGCAGAGCGGGCGCTGATGTCATCTTAACGTATTACGCCCGGCAGGCCGCCCGCTGGCTCAAGGAGGGCTAAATCAATGTATATTGTCGACGAGGACCAGTTGCAGCAATGCGCGGACGCTTTGCTGACGAGCGATCTATTTTTCATAGACACCGAGTTTGAGTCACGACGCAGTGGAACAGAGCTTTGTTTACTTCAGATCTCCGACGGTGAACGGGCTTACTTAGTCGATGCAATCGAGCTCGACGACTTAAGGCCGCTGGCGGCGGCCCTAGGTCGTGAAGACGTGTGCTGGGTTGTGCATGCAGGGCGACAGGATGTCGGTCTTTTGATGGATGCATTAGATCTTGAGGAACGCCCGCGTATCTTCGATACACAAGTTGCGTGGAGCATGTTGAGCGCTGAGTATCAAGTCTCGTTATCCTACGTAAAAATGCGAGTGATCGGCAGCCGGCAAGACAAGGGCTCACAAACCAGTAATTGGAAGCGTCGGCCACTGACTGAAGACCAGCTGACTTACGCGCTTGGAGACGTTGAGTGTCTACCCAAGATCCATGAGTACTTGTCAAAGAGCCTAACCGATTTACGTCGCCTCGATGCATGTTTCCATGCATCCGCTGAAACCTTTGAGAAACGTGTGGTGACCCGTGACGACGTCACGTTATCGAGCTATCGAAACTTATGGCAATTGACGGCCAAACAGCAGGCGGGCCTGCGGGTTTTGTTAGAATGGCACAACCGGTTTGGTGGACAACGTGGCAGTCCACACTGGAAGACGCTGTTTAACATAGCGGCCGCTGAACCGAAGGATGTGGACGCATTATCCGACATCAAAGGCGTGAGCCGGTCCTGGTCTAGAACAGATGGTGCCAAGTTGATCACGCAAATGGCCGAAGCGATGTCTTGCATCGATGACTCGGTTGAAGTGCCGACAAGCCAGCCGTCCCCGTACGCCACCTTTGATCAACACTATCGCGAAGCTTGGCTCGTCGGCGCACGCGCCGACATTTGCGCGACCGAGCATATCGCTCCGGAGCTGGCGTTTCCCGGCTGGCTCATGAAGCGCCTTCGCGCGGTTGTTCACGACGTCAACAACCCAACCCTGCTCGCCGATGAATTCACGGGCTGGCGCAGCCTACTCAAGCCTGCTTGGGAGCGGTTCTGCCGCGAGACAAGTGAACATGATTAGGTGGTTGTTCATCTGCTTTAGCGCGTGGAGCACGCTCGCACACGCTAGCCCCAACGATTTCTACAGCCACTGGTCGGATGGGCAGGCTGAGGTCAGTGGATATGCCCTCACCATGCCTCGGTATGGCGCCCTCCGACAAGGCCATGCGGTGGCGATTTACGTCACCGAGCCATTCTCTAGAAAAGCTGCGGTCAAGGTTGATCGGTACGAAAACAATAACCCCGATCATATCATCGCCCTCAAGCTCAACCTGGTCACCAAGTTTCAGACCGGTGTGTACGACTACTCGGTGATGACCAGCGTGTTTTCTAATCCAAACGCGCAGATGCAACCGCTCAAACAAAGCTTCAGCTCACAAGAATGGTGCGGACAGGTCTACGAAGAGATCCGGTATGATCAAACAGGCCTTACTGTTGATACAAAGAGCTATTTTGAAGGCGAGACGGCCGTTGAGCGCATTGAGAGAAAGAACGTGGTGTCCGCGGACACGCTTTGGCTGATGGGTCGAGGTCTGACCGTTGGTGGGCCCGGACAAGGCTCGCTGCCCGACTCACTCGTGGCGAGCAGCACCCAACGTCGGCTAAAGCATCGTCCGGTAAGGGTCTACGACGGCGGGGCCCGCTGGGCGGACGCCGAGAGCAAAATCACCGTGCCCGCAGGTTCCTTCAAAGTTCGCGCATTGCACTGGCAAAGAGCCGATGGGGTTCAATGTGTCATCCGGTTTGAAGTCGCGCCGCCACACAGAGTCATTGCGTGGTCTTGCGCCGACGGCACAGACGCCAAAATGACAGGCAGTTTACGCACGCCTTACTGGCAACGATCGCGACTTGGGGATGAGAGGATGCTCAGGGCGCTGGGTTTGCCGGTGCCGGCTTATCCGCCCGGCGTGCCATCACGTCGATGACAAACTCGTTCGGCCGTGTCTGCCCGGCGGGACGTTTCTTGAGAGACAAGCTCAAACCGTCACGTGTATAGCTCATGGACCCATCTTTTAGTTCGGTGCCACGCTGCCAGCCCTTCTCAAGGGCTTTTTTGATACGTGATTCTAGAGTCGGATCGCCCGTCACATCATGTTTCCAACTGACCGTGTCGACCTGCTGCTCAACAAGCCCAATTCGAATGGACAGGGGGCGTGTCCAAAAACGGAGCGGATGAAGCCAAGTGACGAAACCAGGTTGTGCCTTTCTCTCCATCTTGCGGACATAGGCACCTCGCGCCTCTGCCTCGGAAACCCCGAGTAAGGACAGCGGCCTCTTAGGGTCGAGTTTTCCATCACTCAGCGTGAACAACTCTGTCAGGTCGTTGAAGCGCCAATACATCAGCTGTGCAGCCTTCATATCGCGGCGCAAAATCACTTGCACGCGCCTTGCCTCGTCAAACCAAAACCAACCATCTTCTTGACCATTGATGCTGGCTTCGCGGGGTGCCCCCCAGAGTTTGACAAGATGAGAGAGTACATCTCTTGGCAAGCTCACCTTGATCGCGCGGACACGCCTCGAGTCACCATGGAGCAAAAGTCGCACCGACGCAGCACCGTACTCTGGACTCGAGAGCCCCGTCTTCGCAAGCAGCGCAGGCGCGCGCTTACGAACGTCTGACTCCGGTGAGCCAAGACCGAGACCGTCGATGAGTTTGGGCGAGTCCGAGAGATTCTTACCGAAGAGCTTCACCCACTTGGGCACAGCCGCAGCCGGCATATCAGGCACCTTCGGCTTCGGAGGCGCCTCAGTCTTCGTTGAGCAGGCCGCGATGCCCAGCGCAAAGAATATCAGGCCAACGAGGCGCCATGCTCGTGGTCTAGTACGGCTCATGGCGTTGGCCGCACGCGCCAATTTTCTGGAGGTAACGGATACGCCTCTCCCCCAGTATTGGGCTGGCCCGGTGTCGCAAAGACGTGCGCCCGATAGCTCGGCCTGATTTGACTCTGCTGCTGCTCTTTTTCACCAGCGTCATCGGACAGGGTACACGCGCGCCAGGATGTCGCTAACCCACCGTCTTGAATCGGCGAACAATCTGTTTGTCCTTCGCAGTCGAAGTGGATTCGCTCCATGGATTGCACGTACTGATTTCTTGGGTCGGACTGGTTTCCAGTCCATGTGCGGCCACCGGTAAAAGGAGCAGCGCCATTGCCTGCGAGGTCTACGACGGTGCCGCGTGGGTCGATCAGACGGAGACGGAACCGCGCATTGTGAAGGTTTAGCCTGAGAAAGCGGGCGTCGTTAGCGTTATTCATGACAAAATCGGGCTCCAAGTATGCGCCGTCTCTAAACTGTGGCCTCAAGTCGTCATACGCTTCGGTATTGTGGTCCACGATCAAAAATCGTTCGTAGGGTCCAATGACCGTTCCGGGATAGAGGCCGACGACAAAATCGTCGTCGGTGGCGATGGTCCACATCGACAGGTCAATGGCTTGATCGGTGGTATTCAAGAGTTCAATGAACTCATCGTTGTAAACAAAGTCTTGGGGCCGCAGGCTCTCAGCGTTCGCAGTCTCAGCTGGATCAACGCGACCATTGTAGCCATCCCACTGGATTTCATTGAAGACCACCGAACCGGGTCGAATGGGCTTCACCCCGGGCATGGGTGCCTCGCCAACCCAGCGGTTACCAATGACCTTGGCCATTCTGAAGAGATAATCAAAATAATCGGCGAACTGGTGGCCAATATGCGTGCCACTGAGCACAAGTAGCGTCTCATCGTTCGCGACCGTCGCGCTTGCCGACCAGTTAAATGAGCCGGTCAACACAACGGGGTTTTCGGTTTTGCCATCAATGACCAAGGTCTTGGCGTGCTGTCGACCGCCGCCCGCCTGGTAGTCACCCGGTGTGCGGCTGTTATCATTGCCATCCATGCGGACGGGCACACCGAACGCCAATAGTCGGTAAACCTCGTGGTAAGGCCCATTCGAGTGGAGCTGCGAGCGGTCGATAACACCACGCACATAACGTTCACGAAAGGGCGCCTCGCAGGTGACCGCCTGCATACAGATGTTCCGGTCCACGTCGGTCAAGCTGCCTTGTCGGCTCGGGTCACAACACCGATTGTACTGCTGGAACTCTTGGTGCTTCTTGATGAAGAGGCTGCCCAACTGGTCTTTCGTGAACGCAAAGATAAAGAACTCGACTGATTCTTTAGCGCCGTTTACGGCTTCAAGGATACGACCCATCGCATCTTCCTGTGGCGAGAACAGGACCTCAACTTTGGTGTCTCCAACCTGGTAACTATTGCCGTTGTCCAACCGCTGCTTTGCGAAGCCAAAGCGGCCCTCAAACATCTGCTCAAATTCAGCCGTAAAGTCAGCTGCGACCTGTGGAGAATCGATGAGCACCCAGTTATTATCGTTTCGGGAAAAGCCGGTGGTGGTGATGTTGCCCGTGCCCGTAATCGTAAAGCGACTGTCGATAACAAAGAACTTGTCGTGCATGATGTGGTTTTGATTACCCACCTGCGTCGGAATATTGAGCCGGTCGAGTGTGAGATAGCCCTTCACTGTGCCGAAAGCATGGCGCGAATTACCCACAAAGCGTAGCCGAATACCGCGATAAAAAGCGCGCTCAAGTGCCGCGATAATCGAGCGGCGGCTAAAGCCCATGACCGCAAAATCCACCGTTGCGTTCGCGCGGTCAATGAGCTGAACCACCACGTCGTCAACTTCGGTATCGATCCCGTTGGCCTGCTCGCTACCTGGGAAATTGAAGAAGACTTCGACTTTGGGTGTGAGTGACTCGGCCCGGTCCGCGGGATCCAATTCGTAGCCGCAGCCCGCGATCAAAAACGTGAGGATTAAGTAGGTCGAACGTAACATCACTGCTTTCATTCTCCTTGCTCGTAGATGCGATTAAAGGCGTCCACGAGGCGATAATAATCAGCGTTCGGGTTCACCACGTTTTCATCGACGACCCACATGTTCGCGTCTGTAAAACGATCCGATGGTTGCGGAAGCGGTTTTTGTTCCGCGGCATCCTCAAAGTAGTATGCCACCGCCTCGAACAAAGGCATCGATAACGCCATTGCGCTGCCTGGGTGAGGCCCAACGACACCATCGATAATCACCAAGGTCATATCGATATTTTCATTGATTCTGATGTTATCAACGCCCGGAAGGGGGATCTCCGAGGGCGCGCCGAGAACCAACTCTACTTTGAAGCCCGCCTGGCTCTTGTATCGAAGTGCGCGCGCCATCTCCCGATTCTTAAACTCATTTGTCGCAAGCTGAACTGACGTCTTGGCGTTGTAGATGCGGTCGATGATTTCCTTGACCACCCGCTCTTGAGGACCAAAGTGTGCCTCGATGACACCATCTTCAGTGGCGTACGACGTCCGGTTATTGGTGTCCGCCGAGACTGAGTTATCGAAGAAGGTCTGTGCAGTCGAGAAAATGCCGCCATGCAACTGGTCAAAGCAATCTGCGTAGTCTTTCGCGAGGTCTTCGGAGACGGCGATAAAGCCTGCCTGCAGTAGATCCTCTCCGTCCAGCCTGAATCCACCGGTCATGTTCACAAACCGAAGTCGGTCGGCGATGACAAAGTTATGGGTCATGAGGTTATCTTTGCCCTCACGTCTCACCAAGTCACGACCGAATACAGCCTGCCATAGGATCGCCCCATCACCGTAGGTCGGCATCAAGCCCGCGGCCTCAACCCGGCGGAACCCATCTTGCTCCCGTCGGTCGACGTCGCCTACGATTCGCACCTCGATGCCACGGGCAGCCGCAGCGACGAGAGCATCCGCGATACGCGCAGACTCAAAGTGCTCAAACGCTGCATCAATACTGATTTCAGCGTTCACGATCAGTTCAACAGTCCGGCGTTCGACCTCTTCGAGGCTGTAGGTGCCACCTGGACCAATGCTGAATGCATGCAGCCGGTTAAAGTAATCCACGGCCGTATGTGTCGGCCAGACTGACCCCTCGAATGAACTCGGTGAATTCGGCCCAGGCTCGCAAGACACAAAGGTCAACAAACAGACGACGCTCAACAGGGTGCATTGTATTCGATATAACGCCATCATTCGAACGTCCCCGTCGAGATATTGCCGCTGTAGTCAGGGCTATTCGGCATGCCTGGCGTCGCAAAGGTGCGCTGTTTAAAGCCTTCGGCGACACGTTCACGCAATTGCACATGGAATTCGGCACGTTTGCCATCATCGAAGTCGTTCAAACTATACGAGTGCCACGCCGAGTCTCGATTGCCGCGGTTGTTGAAGATCAGCTGGATACGCTCCATGGAGCGGGCCGTATAACCATCCCAGGCGCCAGCAAAAGGCAGCTTACGCTCATCACCAACGTGATCCATCAGTCGCTCATCGAGGTCTTGTAGCGTCATCTCGAACGGCCCATCTGGAATCTCTAAGTCCTCGAGGAAAAAGTCTGCATCGGCGAAGGCGCCGTCGCGCTTTCGCGCGATGACGACAAACTCATTGGTTTCAACGGCACGACCGTTCTCCCGTGGCGGCAGGACAAAGGTTCGCTGAGCACGATCACGTCGACTCGGCGCATGTCTCAGGCCATCGGCGTGATAACCAAACTCGATGGTCAGCAACCAACCTTTAAAGAATACAGGCCGTGGGTGTTTGTTCTGCAACTCGATGAAGACATCGTCAGGGTCGTGACGAAAGTCTCCATCCCGTACACTTCCTGCCCAGTGAATCTCGCTGATGCTGACATTGCCACGCTCGCCATTGCTGGTGTAGTCGTCCTCAACGGTGCCCGTACGATAGCCGACGCTTTCGTTACGACCATCGGGCTCAGGCTGCGTCGCGCAGCTTGTGGAGACACTCAAGCTCACCAGGAGCGTAATGATTTGAAAGTGCGCCTTCATTGAAACGCCAACCTCACACCCATCCAGCCAGCAACAAAGGTTGCATCACCGCCAAGCGATGCTCTCTGGTTGCCTGCAACACGATCCACCTCGATAGCGTAATAATCTCCCGGCAGAAATAACCCGAGTCCGCTGACCAAAGTGAGCGTCTTCGTCGCTGCATACTCGAGACCAACATCAACGGACATACCGAGGTCTTTGCCGAGGCGTTCCTGAGCGGCAAACTCCGCCTTAGTTCTGCCAAACGGCGGTCTTGGTAGGCTGTCCAGACGCGGTAGGTCGAGAAAGGTCTTGGAGGTATCCTTCATCAACCAGCTGTCGACCATGAGCTTGAGCTTGCTGACCGTCAGGCTGACGCCTGCGTGTATAAATTGCGTGCCGGAAATCCGAGACTGGTCGTGTGGTGCATAAACCACGCCGGCTGCATCAACGTGACTCGACGGCCGCCATCCTAAGAACCGACCAACCGTCTGCCCACCAATGCGCATGCCTTTGAAACCCACGTATCCACGTTCGAACTCCAGGCCATCACTGGCGTAGCTTGAACCGTCGAAGTGATAAAAATCAGCGAGGAAACCGAGCTCGACTGCATCGGTCATCTGCGTGGTTAACACCAAACCACCACCATAGGCGTTACCATCGGTCACCACGTCTCGTTCATTTGGATTTTTGCGGTCGATACCCATGGAGCGGCTGAACTCACCGAAGAGGCGTAGGTTTGTCTTGCCAAAAGCGCCCGTATATCCGAATCGGCCACCCGCGATTTGCTGATAATCTGCATCTCGATAGTTGCCGAGCGCGCCACCAAAGGTAATGTCGGCGCCAGATTCTTCGATTGGACCACCACCGATGGCCGCGTAGAAGTAGTAAGCCCGCAGGTCGATGGGCATCGACTTCGCTTTGCTGCGGTCGTACTCGTAGACAAAACCAGTCCTCAGGGTATTGGTCTCACCGCGCAGGTTATACGTGGATTGACGACCGTCTCGGTAGAACAGATAGCCGTTTTCCGGCAGCGCGTTACCGCCAAAGAAGTCCACACCGAGAATGCGCAGGCGACCAGCCTTGCCAAAATCAGCCACCGCCGACAGCGCATCGAGCGTACCCGCGAGGATGTAATCGTTGGGCACACCGCCAATGGAGAAGGCTTGCCGCCCAAACACAAGTTTAAATGACAAAGCCTCAGAACGATAGGCATCGTATTCGACGTTCAGTCGATAAACACCTAAGTTGCCAGAAGAACCCGCCGTTCGCCCGAGCTGGTCGTCGCGCCACACGATGTCGAAACGCAGGTCTGTATTCAGCTTAACGTTTGGCTCCACCGCGTAGGTCATACGCGCGGTCAAATCCGAGTGACCGAAGATGCGCCGGTCGTCCGAATCGATGACCGCACGGTCATTGGACTCATCGAGCGGCCGAAAATCACCGTTATCGGTGTAATAAGCGGCTGAGTTGACGAGTACACGAAGTTTGAAGCGGTCCTCTTCAGCAAGGGCATTGGACGCGCATACGGCAAGGAGTACAAAGACTGTTATGGCTCTCATTTTCACTCAGTTCTCGCTTAGAATTTC
>JBMHDS010000053.1:0-32699 GCA_049889275.1 Bradymonadia bacterium
GTCCTATGCGTCGGCTACAGCTTGGACAGGTGGGTCGATTCGACCAGATGTCGTCTTCGTAAAGACCGACGCGAGCCATGTGCTGCGCTGGGGACTGCCCACGAGCGTGCAAGTCAATAGTCCTCAGCACGGCGTATTTGAAGTCTCTGTCTACGGCCGTTGTGTCGTCGGCATCGTGGACCCGGCCCTAATCCACCGGCGGTTCAATTCGAAGGGCATGCTCACCACCGACGCCATCGAGGCACGGCTTGCGAGGCTCGTTGGCGCACATTTTCATGAGTCTTATCAAGCAGCACTCGACGAACATCAGGGCGATCCAGCGGATCTGGTTGCAGACATCGATACGACACGACGTCAGTGTGCGCCCTTCATGAAACAGCAGTTGCTCGAACGCGGAATCGCTTTGATGCGATTCGAGATCGAAAATGTCACTTTACCAACCACGGTTGATATCTCCCCTTTCTCTGAACGTGGTCGCACTCTCGGCGAAGTCGGCAACCAGGTTTTGGGAGACCGGGTAACGAACGGAAGCCTCGTGGGACGGTCTTCGCGAGAACAAATGGCGATGGGTGAAACATCACCCTCTCTGGATTCATCTTTATCGCTCAGCGCGTCGGAGAGTGGCGCGACAAGCTACGATTTTACACCGACACCGGAACGCGACGATTGAGGCCAGGTTCGACTATTGATGAGATGCGACGCCGTGGCATCCGGTTCTCCAGGGCTCTAGGAGTTAATCAATGACCGTATGGGCAGAGCAAGAACTCAATGGCTGGGGCCGCTACCCACGTCGGCTCATGAACGCTGCACGCGCTGAGCGTCTAAAGGACCTCCCAAAAGTGCTTCAGGCCCGCGAGAACTCGCCACTCATCAACTTCGGGTACGGGCGCAGCTATGGCGATGCTGCGTTGTTAGAAGGTGGCCGCGCCGTTCTCACTCGTCGCCTGAACCGTCTTATCGCATTCGATCCAAAGACCGGCTGGCTGAGATGCGAGGCGGGCGTCTCCATTAAGGAACTCAACGAACTTTTTGTGCCGCGCGGCTTCTTCCCGCCCGTTGTACCAGGTACGCAATTTGTCACCGCAGGCGGCGCCCTTGCGAATGATATTCATGGCAAGAATCACCACATAGACGGTAGTTTCTCGGACCACGTTCGTAACGTAGATATCCTCACCGCAAGCGGGGAGATCGTTCGCTGCGACGCCGAAACGGAGCCCGAGTTGTTCTGGGCTACGGCCGGCGGTTTGGGGCTGACAGGCATGATACTCGCCCTCGATCTTAAGATGGTTCCGATCGGTTCGCCCCTGATTTATCAAGAGTCGATCCGCGTTGAGTCCCTTGACCATTTCTTCGAGGTCAATGCCGACAGTCAGGGTTTTACCCACACCGTCAGCTGGATCGATTCGGTAACGAAGGGCGCAGCCATGGGCCGGGGCATCTATATGCGAGGCCGTCACGCGGAGTTCGGAACAGAGCACAGCCCGTCTTTTCTCGGTCGCATTGCAGGCGCCCTCTCCCCCGTTCTGGATGTGCCCATCAACGGGCCAAATTGGCTCATGAATCAAGCGACGATGAAAGCTTTCAACGTTGCCTACTTTCGGAAGCATCCTAAGGGCACTCTGAAGGGGGCCGTCCATTACGAGCCTTTCTTCTTCCCATTAGACTTTGTGCGAAACTGGAATCGAATCTATGGAAAACGCGGCATGTTGCAATACCAGCTTGTGGTACCGCACGACCCGGATAACCGGGCGATCCGCAAGGTCCTGAACGAAGTCACGACGGCTGGAATGGCCTCATTTCTGTCGGTGATAAAGGAGTTCGGCCCTCAGGTCCATGGTGGCCTGTCCTTTCCAGCACCAGGAATCACACTTGCTTTAGATTTCCCGAATACAGGCCAAGCGCTTCTCGATATGCTCGACCGACTCGATGCCATCGTTATCGAACATGGAGGGCGGGTCTATCTGGGTAAAGATGCTCGGCTCACGCGCCCTGCGTTCCAACAGATGTATCCTCAGTGGGAGACGTGGAAGGAGACGCGCGACCGTTGGGACCCGAATCACATCTTCCAATCGGATCTCGGTCGCCGATTGGGCCTTTCGGGAGTATGAGATGACGGTATTAATTCTAGGTGCGACATCGCCCATCGCTTTTCAAGTGGCCCATCGTTACGCCGAGGAAGGTCACTGCATTGTCTTAACTGCGCGAGATCAACTCGAAGCCGAGCAACTCGCTCATGATGTTGCAATAAGGCATACTGTACCGACGGCAGGCGTACGCTTCGACGCCACAGACTTCGAGAACCATGAGACACTTGTTGAGTCCGTCGAGCACAAGTTTGGCCCCATAGAGGCCGTCTTCGTCGCATTTGGAGAAATGGGCGAGCAGCAAACCAGCCAAGCTGACTTTTCACAGGCCCGCCAGGTCATCGACATCAACTATACGGGCGCTGCCTCTATCTGCGAGGCTATCGCCGCTCGCATGGAGCGACGCGAACGTGGCGCTATCATCGGTGTGACATCGGTCGCGGGCGATCGGGGCCGCCAGAGTAATTATGTCTACGGCAGCGCAAAAGGCGCCTTCACTCTGTATCTTCAGGGACTTCGCAATCGCCTCAGCAAGTGCGGCGTTCAGGTGCTCACCATCCGACTTGGCTTTGTGGACACCCGCATGACTTTTGGCATGAAAACGGGCATTCCTATCGCGGCTCCCGAGACCATCAGTCGGGCGATCCTCAAACACCAGCAAAGCGGCAGCGATGATGTTTATCTACCACGTTTCTGGGGGCTAATTATGCTGATCATTCGGAATATCCCCGAACGGGTGTTTAAGAGACTATCACTCTAACGGCAATTTAATCTCGCCAGCTCCTGTCCAAACTTTTCAGACAATTTGGTCCCCAATCGACGAATCACAGCTTGGTCAGCCATGGGCCAGTTAGGGCCGCCCCCGTGGACGAACTCCGGCAGAGCGCTGACATGGGCGATTGGGGTACCGCTCCGGGCATCGGTGGCATGAAGCTCAAAGCCCACGTAACGCCACAGCGTGCCAAACTCTCGATGGTCACGAGACCTGACCCGCAGCTTGACAACGGCTGTGGGGCGCAACTCACCGACCGCACCGAGGGGGCCCTCCGCTAACTTGCAATGGTTTTTGGCCAATTCATTCGAGATGGCCCCGAGCACGGCTCGCTGAAGTACATCGGGCGCATTGCCATCGACCACGATCTGCAACGCCGCCTTGCTCCTCGCTTTAGCCGCCCGCTGCATCAGCTCACTATGATCAACCGGAATCTTAAAAGCACGCTTATCGCCGAGCGCCGCCAGGACAGCCAAATCGGCACGTGCATTTTCGTACATGTGTCTCAATGACCATTTCCGTGCGAGCAATACGGCCGCATCGGCTCCACCAAGAGCCTGCTTTAAGGTCACAGCGATACGGTTCATCTCCGCTTTGCGAGCCGCCATGTCCCGCGAGTAAGCATCGATCGCTTCGCGCCGATTGAGTGCGACTCTCGCGACAAAATCCTTCCCGTCCCGAATCACCCCGAGGGTTCGTATGAGCTCGGCGTGCCGAAACTGACTCTTGATGCGGACCTTGAGTTGCGCGTCTGATCTTTCCCGCCCATCAAAAGACGAGTCAACCGTCTGCGATTCGCTGCTCAGTTGAGCGACCACCTGCTCACTCACCTGTCTCCTTGCTTGGCGGACAGCACCAGCCTGACTATCGGACCGTCCGTCGGACCATAACGCGTCACCTGGAGGCGGCGGCAGAACAGTCAAATCAGTCGCCACACCGGCGTCGTCGCGTATTGGCTTGCTTGACGACTTACGCCTGGGTTTTCTCGGCTGTGGAGATCGGTCAGCATGGCTGGCAGCTGCGCGTTCTCGGAGCCCAGCCCTGTCTGCTTCAGACAGGGTCTTTGGAGCACCAGCGCAACCGACAAAGAGGGAAAGACAAAGCAGCAGAAAAACTCTCATCAGCAGGTCACCTTCCAGGGTCAAGCATCCTAGCGACGGCGCTATGACCCAAAGATTTATTCTGAGACCAAAAAATATTCACACGGTAGGGGGTGACATGCCAGTGCTCATTGCCTCATACTCCCAATCAAGCTTCGTTTTTGTTTTGGGAACGCACTACAGGAGGAAACGTTATGCGTCCACGAATGATACTGACAACCCTGTTTTTGCTTGCACTTACCACCGCGTGCGGTGGGGCTCCAGAACCATTGGACAAGGATGGCATTAAGCGTAACGCCGATGAAGCGCAGCGTGATCTGAGTCGTCAAACCAAGTAGACGGACGAACGGACGAATCGTTTTTGTGGGGAGTGGATCGGTGTCTAAAAGAAACAAGATGTTATCAAGGCTCGCGGGTCTGGAGGCGAAAGCGCTCGAGGGCGGTGGAGCGGACCGCATTGCCAAACAACACGCAAAGGGAAAACTCACTGCGCGAGAACGTATCGATACCCTGCTCGATCCGGGAAGCTTTGAAGAGTTCGACCAGCTAAAGGCTCATCGCTGCCGCGATTTCGGTATGGAGCAACAGCGTATTCCGGGTGACGGTGTGGTCACAGGGCACGGAACCATCGAGGGTCGACTTGTGTTTGTGTTTGCGCAAGACTTTACCGTTTTTGGCGGTTCCTTGAGCGGTGCATTTGCCGAAAAAATCTGTAAAATCATGGACCAAGCCATTCGAGTCGGCGCCCCTGTCATCGGGTTGAACGACTCCGGAGGGGCTCGGATCCAAGAAGGTGTGGAGTCTCTCGCCGGCTATGCCGATATCTTTCTTCGCAATACCCTTGCCAGTGGCCGCATTCCACAGATCAGTGCGATCTTAGGCCCATGCGCGGGTGGCGCAGTCTATAGTCCAGCGATAACCGACTTTACGCTGATGGCAGAAGACACATCTTATATGTTCATCACCGGTCCCGATGTGATCCGATCGGTCACCCATGAAGTTGTAACCCAAGAAGAGCTGGGTGGGGCGCGCACACACGCCACTAAGAGCGGCGTGGCCCACCTGACTGCACCCAACGAGCACGCTTGCATCGATATGATTAAGGAGCTGCTGGCATTCATGCCCTCCAATAACGCCGAGCAGCCGCCCTTCGTCTCCACAAGCGATCCGGCCGATAGACTCGCGCCAGAACTTGACGAGTTTGTGCCGGACAATCCGAACAAGCCTTACGACATTAAGACGATCATCACCACCGTCGTCGACGATGGACATTTCCTTGAGATACAACCTGACTATGCGAAGAACATGGTCATCGGCTTCGCTCATCTCGGAGGTAAAAGCGTTGGGATCGTTGCCAATCAACCGATGGTATTGGCCGGCTGCCTCGATATTGGTGCCAGCGTCAAGGCAGCCCGCTTCGTGAGGTTCTGTGATGCATTCAATATTCCACTCGTCACCCTCGTTGATGTACCCGGCTTTCTGCCAGGTACAGACCAAGAGTGGAACGGGATCATCAAACACGGCGCTAAACTGCTGTACGCTTTTGCTGAGGCCACTGTACCTAAGGTTACGCTGATTACACGTAAAGCCTATGGTGGTGCCTACGATGTGATGGCCAGTAAGCACATCAGAGCAGACATCAACTTTGCCTACCCCACCGCCGAGATCGCAGTGATGGGCGCAGCGGGTGCGGTGAACATCATTCATCGAGGCGAACTCAAGAAAGCTGCCGATCCCGAAGTGCGGCGTCAGGAATTGATCGACGAGTATGCTGAGACCTTTGCAAACCCAATCAAGGCGGCAGAGTTGGGCTACATCGACGCCGTCATTCAGCCCGCTCAGACCCGACGAAAACTCATTCGCAGTCTCAAAATGCTGGAAAACAAAGTTGATACGAATCCCCCCAAGAAACACGGCAACATCCCGCTTTAAGCTGAGATGGTTTCTTGTTGGACGTTCGAGTTGTCTTTACCTGATGCCTCCGTTCGTGTAGTTGAAGCGTGGAACTGTGTCTCGCGATGAGGAAAGTCATGCCCATCTACTTTCGGTTTCTATTGAGTGTCACGGCTGTCTGCCTGGTCGGCTGCCCGGAAAACATCACCAGTTCAGGCAGTTGCGTGTCCGATTCTCAGTGCGAATTTCCGAAAATCTGCCGAGATGGCAAATGCGTTGTTCAATGTTTCTTGGACAGCGAATGCGCTGAGACCGCGGCTTGCGTATATAATCGCTGCGTCGAGTCAGCGTCATCGTCGGACGGAGGCGCAGATGCGCGCCCAGTAACGGATTCATCAATGACTGACGCGAGCCAGCCGATCACAGATGCTGGACAAGCAATTGATGGCTCATTCGTTGACAGCGGCGTGGTCACCTCCGATATGGCCGTCTCCAGCGATGCCAACGCCTTGGCGGACGCCCAAACGTCTTCCGATTTTGGTGCGACAGACAGCGCCGCCCAAGACGCCCAGGTCAGTGACAATGGCGTTGCAGTTGATGCTATCGCGGTTGACTCAGCAGTGCAGTCGGACGCGTTCGCCTTTGACGCAGCTCCTCAGTCCGATGCTTTAATCGATGACGCTGCCATAGCCCAGCCGGTGGACGACGGCGTGTCCGATGATGGCGGTGCACGTCAAGCGAATGGTGATGCTGGTCTATGACCACAACGCGACGTCTGCTGACCATCGACGCCGAAGTCTGCTTTGGTGGCGGTACCTGCGCACTCGCTGAGCCGCAATTTTTCAAAGCGCGTCCGGGTCATGCCTCTGAAGTACGCCGAGAGCTCGATGAGACCTTATCTGATGCGCGCAGCACAGCGCTTATCGATGCATGCCCGTCTGGCGCACTCGCGATGAGGCACCGTACAGACAGACCATAAAAGAATATCGTTTGGGTCGCTGGCCAGGGGAATTATTCCGGCAAACGCAGGGTCGTGGGCGATGCAAAACCGATACGAGCGGACCAGACCTTGCCATCATCAAATGAGAAGCCTGCGGGCTCATCGATGTTCACCATCATGCCAACCAATAAGTCTACCGTGTCGAGGCGAATGCGGAACTCCAAGTCCGCGCTGATTTGATCCTTAAGGTCTTGCTCCGCATCACTCAGAGCATCGATGTTATAACTCGCTTTGAGTGCAGTTCGAACTGACTCCGTATCAAATGCCAGCTCTACATCGGCTTGGCCGAAGACCCCGAAATCGTCAGGCTCCGAGACAGCGCCATCGGAGAAGTTGAAAGAGTCCCCTACCCGAACACTCGGTGCTGCTACGACACGGGTGCCAGCGATAAATCCACTTCGACTTCTGTAAAGATAATCAAAATGAGCAAGTAGGGACATAGAGTCCGGCGCCCACAACCACTGCTCACGGCCGCCGAACGCTGAGCGGGCGAACCCAAGCGCCGCTAGATCTGTGAGCTGCTGGCCATCTTTTTCAGTCCGCAGTCGAGCGACGGGGGCTGTACCACCAACGCCAAGACGAAGCTGCCGAGCCAAAGTCCGCCATGTGAAGAAATAGGTCAGAGACGGATTGCTGAGCCGAAAAGTGCTCGAGGCGCGTTCGTCGTCGCCAGATGTCAAAGTTTGGGCATATCGCGCCATGGCCCAAACCACCTCAACCTCGTTTCGCCCCACGGGCTGACTCACCTTGAGCGCCGGAATGAATATATTCCAGTCGGTCTCTTGACCGGGCCCTGGAACCGAGCCGAAGGCGGTATGGATGTCCAGATGAAACTGTAGGGTTCTCTGCCCATATCCAGGCCCCAAACCCATTTCATCGGTGGGTTTGATGATGTCAGACGGCCGCACCTCGGCGGCGGAGATATTCACCAGCACAAACCAAAACAGAGCTGCAGAGAGGCTTATCGTTCGGATATTCATAATTCCCCGTAGAATCTACACACCAATTACGGTTTACTGGGGATACGCTCGGGACGCAAGAATCCATTGGTTTGAACTAAAACCGGCAGCAAAAAAACGGGCATCTAAGATGCGTAGACCAAATATCATCTCGACTTTCGTCGCCTTTTTTGGGCTATTGCTGGCCGCCTCAGCAGGACTGGCCGAAGGCACGGCCGACTTAGACGCCCGGTTAAGCATAGACGCCCAGATGACCATTTTGGTGGATATAGTCGCGCCGGATGAGTCCATGCTCATCTGCTCCAGCGATGATGGCAGTGCAGATGGTGCCATGGATCAAGGTACAACTGACACCCTGACGAATCCAGAGCGCGGCGGATTCGAAATCCTTGTCTTTAAGCCGGATCCGATTCGATGTCTGTCCGATCGACAAGGCGATTGTCCACGGGACGAGCGCTGCATAGAGCGAAGGACAGGGCTGCCCTTCGAAGGCGATGGTACCGATGAGGGCGAATGCGGGCTGCCGCTCAATGTGCGTTCGCCCAACGCAACATCAAACCCAGGGCTTGGTTTTTGTAATGCGCTCATACCGGAGCCGGAGCCGATGCTGCGGCACGAGGTCCCGACGCCCGTGGTCGGCACCTGGGAGATCGACTTCGTCGGGGAACGACTGCCTCAAGGGCGTTTGCCATCCACCCGATTCTTCGACATCACCGTCAAGGGCGGCGATGGGACGCTAGTACCGGATGGGCGCGTACACGCGGATCAATGGCTACTGAGTATTGATACGATCTTCGACACGCCACCAGCGCAATTCTATATCCGCAGACCTGTGGGCGACACCCATGTTGTGTGGACGCTGAGCGCAGGGGCTTGGGGCAGCGCGAATTATAAGGTCACCGCAAATAGCATGGGTATTGAAACGCAGAACGACCGTAGTTGGTGCATGTACTTTGACCCTCAGACCGAAGCATGCGCAGCGGGCCAGGGACCGGGGCCGCTGGTGTACACTGAGTTTCCGATGTATCTCAATCTACCAGCGGGCGAGAGAACCGACGCCAGCGTCTCTGAGGTGACCCAGCTCAGCCTCAACGATGAGGTTGGTACTGCGAGCATTACGCCCAATGGCGACGGTTTTCAAGACGAACTCACCATCGCGTTCACGGCAAACCTCGGCGGGATTGGACGCCTGTACATCGATGCAAACGACGATGGCGCCTTCGACCCCATCACAGAGTTGGCCCTACGCAGCGACGTCGCAGCCGGCGCAAACCGATTACGCTGGGGTGGTCTGATGGTCGGGCAAGAAGCCCCCCTACCAGCGGGTGACTATGCGTTCGCTGTGACATTGAGTATCGGTGAAATCCACGTCCCGACAACCAGCGTGGAGTCGAGTCTCGAAGCGGTGACACTTGCCGTCGTCGAAGTCGATGGCACCGAGCGCACGATGCCATCTATCTGGAACGATACGGCTGTTCGGGCCGAGCGCGATCTCCTTGACGAAGCCGACGCGCTGTCCACCTTGGGCCTCATGCTAGACCCGAGCGCTCCGGCAGTATCACGCCGCTGGCTCCAGCCACTATTCCCCGTCGTTGATGTGCCCGTTATCTTTGACACCTGGGCGTATGCCGCGCTCTCCACCGTAAACAGGGCCGAATGTGAGCGATGCCCAGACCCCGTTGATCGCATACGTATCGGAGGTGATGATGAGTCTCCCGATAGCGATGGAGACGGGCTCTATGACGATGAGGAAGACACCAACGGGAATGGGATCGTGGATGCTGATGAAACCGACCCAAACGATCCGGACACCGACGACGACGGTCTTGATGATGGTCTCGAAAGACGGAGTGGCACGAACCCACGGGAACCCGATAGTGATATGGACGGGCTTTTGGACGGTCAAGAAGACCAGAACAGAAACGGGCAACGCGACGCCGGTGAAACCGATCCCCTCGATGCCGACAGTGATGGCGATGGTATCCCAGATGGACAAGATCCATTACCCCTATCACCGATAAGACCCGATGCAGACATGCCGCCCTCACCCACAGCTGACGGCGACATAGAGCCTCTAGGTGACTTCGGGTTCCAAAGCGACAACGACGCAGGCACAGACGGTAACACTCGGCTCCTCGAGTTTGATAAACTCGGCTGCGCGTGTAGGGCCGACCATGCCGGAGACAGCGACGCATTCATGCTCTGTCTTATCATATCACTGATCAGCTTGCGGACGAGGAGGCGTCGTGACAGATAATCGACCATTCGCACCGAAGACGAGCACCATCATCATGCTCTCTCTCTTGGCCTTGATGGCGTGCGAGCAAAACGACTTTGATGCGCCATCCGCACCTGATGTTGCGCCACTGATCGAGTCGCTCTCGGCACCCAACGGGCGGTTAACGCCCGAAACAGCCGGCGCTCTCGCCGTTGACGTCTTGGCGCTTGTTGATGATTTGGAGTACGTCGTGAGCCTTATCACGGCAGTGGATCTGGTCATCGATGAACTGGCAACAGGACTGGATGATGTCGAGGTGGAGAAATCGGCCAATGGCCTTGCTGTGAGACGTCAACCCCTGACCGCAAGCGCCGGCGCCTGGCTCGAAGCAAACTACGTCTGTGGGCCAGCCGATGACATCGACGCTCAGCGCCATGGTTCCATCGTACTCAATGGGCAATTGACCGCGAGTGGATTACCGCCAATCATTTGGGGTTCATTTCTTGATTGTGCGGTACACGGCGATGAGACCGTAAAAGTTTTTGAGGGCGATGTCCTCGTGAGTTTCGATGAAGCCGGTGATACCCTGCTCGATTATCGTGGCACCATCATTGACGCGGATGTGACAAAGGAACTAAGCGTTCGCACCCGCTACGCAGAGAATCGGGTTGAACTGCTGCGACGCGTTCGCGAACAGGACTTTGTGGTCGGTATTACAGCGGATTCCCCGTTGGTTATCTCGATCACAGATTGTGTGGGGCGCTGGATTTGCGATGTTGATGCACGCTCTTGTTCCCTTGAATCCGCTGACGGCGATTGCGCACCTAACGAACAGGCTGTCCAATGGAACTGAGGCAATGGTTCATATGCTGGACGGTCCTCTTGTGTCTGCAACCTATGCCTGTGTCTGCACGGCATACAGACTCATCACCTTCCATCGATTCCACCGCGCATGTTTTGGCACATCGGGAGTGGCGGATTGGTCCGTTTACCACTGAGGTTGGGCTCTTCGACAGCCTTCAGCTCAACGTGGTCCACGCCATATATCTGGCTGGGATTAGGAATATCGGGCTTAAGGTTGAGTTGCCGAGCTGGGGCCCCGTGGATTTCGCGCTGAGTGGCGCTGTATTTGCTTCTAACACAAAGGATTACTCGGACGACAATCCTGACATTCCAATCCGACTGCTCAAAGGTGGATTTCACGCCAGTTGGCGGACGGGACGGTCTACCTACGGCCTCAACGCGCTGGTCACCCAGTTTAGCGCCGAGGGCGAATCCAGTGAGGACGTGGAGCTTGGTGGCGCCGCATTTGGCCGGGCCAGTGTTGCGTCACTGTTTTATGAATGGCGCTGGGGACGGACGACGGCGTTTACCCTAGAGGGATTCTCCACCATAGCCCAAAGCGCGAGCGGGGAGTTTGATACTCGGTCTCGGATCTCAGACCGACTGACATTCAGATTGTATGGTCAAGCGAACGCATCATCCGATGAGACCTACCGGGCAGTAAGGGCTTTGGTCCATTGGAGCTTTGACAGCTTTAATCTGCGCACGGGTTTGCAAACGGGCCATTTTCTTGTGCCGGTGGTTGATATCTTCGTCCCGGGCAAAGTAACGCTCCCATACCTCGACTTGTTTTGGCGCTTTTAGCGGCACAACGGCAAGGTCATCACGATACACTGTCGCTGGTAATCAGCTCAATTGGGCAGTGATCTGATCCGTAGGTCCCGTCGTGTATTTTTGCATCGACGACCCGCGGCCAAAAACTCTCGCTGACAAAATGATAGTCGATGCGCCAACCCACATTTCGCTCGCGTACGCCTGCCCGATTTGACCACCAAGTGTAACGATCTGCGACGGTCGGATAGAGCGTTCTGAAGGCGTCTTTATAGCCGGCATCTGTAAACTCGGTGACGAGTTCCCGCTCGAAATCAGTAAAGCCGCTGGTTTTGCGATTACTTTTCCAGTTCTTCAGATCAATTTCGTGATGAGCGGTGTTCCAATCACCGCAAATGATCACCGCCCGACCTTTTGCCTGTTCATCAGCGCCAAATTGAAACATCGCGCGATAGAACTCTGTCTTATAGGGCAGCCGTGCGTGATCCCGCTGCCCGTTTGGGAAGTAGGCGTTGACCAGCGTAATGTCCGACCAGCGGCTTACGACCACCCGCCCTTCGCGGTCGAATTGCTCAATCCCCATGCCCACCACTGCCTCATCCGGCTCGAAGCGAGAGAAGGTCGCTACGCCGCTGTAGCCCTTTTTCTCCGCAGTCGCCCAAGTGACATTGTACCCATGGTCTGATAGCAGGTCCGCGTCGAGCTGCTCTGGCCATGCCTTGGTCTCTTGGATGCAGAGGACGTCCGGTTCATTCTCCTCAAGAAGACGTATAAATTGACCCTTACGGTGACAGGCACGGATCCCGTTTACGTTCCAAGACCAAAGCTTCATGGTTTATGTCCTCTCTAGCTGCGTGGTTGTCGATGAACAAACGAGTCGACCGTTACGACCCGCGTGCTCGATCATTGAGATGGTTTACTGTTTCGGTAATCCCTGTAGACTTCTAAATCAAGCTCAATCAAAATCCGCCCGGAGACCCATATGGATATTCAGCGCGCCAGAGCCAGCATCGAACGCCAATGGGATGAGTCCATCACGCCGACGTTGGTGGAGTACATCAAGATACCGAACAAGTCGCCTGCGTTCGATCCGGATTGGAAGGCTAATGGCTATATGGAACAGGCCGTAGAATTGGCGATGCGCTGGATAACAGATCACGCACCTAGCGATGCCAAATATAGGGTCGTTACGCTCCCTGGTCGTACACCTGTTCTGGTGGTCGACATACCCGGTTCCGTGAGCGGAAATATCATTCTGTACGGGCATCTCGACAAACAGCCGGAGATGACGGGGTGGTCAGATGGTCTAGGCCCTTGGAAGCCCGTCCTTCGGCAGGACAAGCTTTACGGCCGAGGCGGTGCCGACGACGGCTATGCGCTGTTTGCCTCATTAGCCGCCATCAAAACGCTTCGAGAGCAGAATATCGCGCATCCACGATGCTACCTCTTGATCGAATGCTGTGAGGAGAGTGGCTCGTTTGATTTGCCTCCTTATATCGAACATCTAAAGGCTGAAATTGGTGAACCTGACCTGGTGATTTGTCTCGACTCCGGAGCCGGCAATTACGACCAACTCTGGTGCACCACTTCACTCCGCGGCCTGATTAGCGGAACGCTTTCGATTGACGTGCTGACCGAAGGCGTACACAGCGGAGATGCGAGCGGCATCGTCGCATCGAGCTTTCGCATCGCACGCATCTTACTCGACCGCCTAGAAGACGCCCAATCCGGTGACATCAAAATCGAATCGCTCAATGCCGACATCCCACGACAGCGAATCGCCCAAGCACGAGCCGCCGCTGCGGTACTGGGTTCTATCGTCTCCGTCAGATTTCCATTTGCGGGTCAGACCCACGCAGTGGACGAAGATCTCACCGAATTGCTGATCAACAGAACATGGCGGCCCGCGCTCTCAACCACGGGCGCCGGCGGACTTCCGTCCATCGATGATGCAGGCAACGTGCTTCGACCAGGCACGCAGCTTCAGCTGAGCATCAGAACACCGCCTACGGTCGACGCGGCGGCCGCATTCTTGGATGTGAAAAGGCGCCTGGAAGACGCGCCTCCATATGGTGCACAGGTGCGTTTTACGGGCAGCGGTGTGTCCGGCTGGCATGCGCCCATGCTGCGGCCGTGGCTCCACAAAGCGCTCGACGATGCATCACAAAGCTGGTTCGGTCGAGAGTGCATGTACATGGGCGAAGGGGGCACAATTCCGTTCATGGGTATGCTTGGCGAGACATTCCCGCGCGCTCAATTCGTGATCACGGGTGTTCTTGGACCAGGTTCAAACGCGCACGGGCCGAATGAGTTTTTGCACTTGCCCATGGCTAAGCGACTCACAGGTTGCGTGGCCCAGCTCATCGAATCCTTTTCCCAGCGACAGAGAACGAAATAAGCCGGGCGTGTGAACAAACCCTCACTGGTTTATCGCGCCCACGCACGCCCCTTGTTCTAGGTTCAAATTCGGGCTAGGTTTCTGCTCTGACGAAGCGGGGGGTACTGCTCATGTTTAAGCGCGTCCTTGTGGCCAATCGCGGCGAGATCGCTGTGCGCATTATGCGCACGTTACGAGAATTCAATATCTCACCCATCGCGATCTACAGCGAAACAGACCAACACAGTTTGCACGTCCGGATGGCAGATTCGGCGGTATGTGTGGGACCGGAGGCGTCGAGCGAGAGCTATCTCGTCATCGACGCTGTCTTAGATGCCGCACGGAGAACGGGCGCGGAGGCGATCCATCCGGGCTATGGTTTCTTGAGTGAGAACGCTGAATTTGCACGACGCGTTATAGACGCTGGCTTGACTTGGATTGGGCCACCTCCGGCGGCGATCGAGGCGATGGGCGACAAACTTGTGGCTCGCAGAACCGTTGAGAAAGCGGGTGTCCCTGTGGTCCCAGGTCTCTCAGAACCCATCGACGATCCCGCTGCGGCGGAAGCATACGCTCGCGAGATCGGTTTTCCTGTCATGTTGAAGGCCTCAGCTGGCGGTGGTGGCAAAGGGATGAGGCTCGTGCACGACCCGAGCGAGTTTAGCGCCTCACTCCAAGCTGCGAAGCGCGAGGCTGCCAATGCCTTTGGTAACGACGCTGTTTATGTCGAAAAGTTCATATCGGAACCTCATCACGTTGAGATACAGATTCTCTGCGACGGTCACGGCAATGCGGTACATGTCGGCGAACGCGAATGCTCCGCGCAACGACGACATCAAAAGGTTATCGAAGAAGCACCAAGCCCATTCATCACCGAAGCAACACGCAAAAAAATGGGCCAGGTGGCCGTCGACGCTGCTCAATCATGTGATTACGTCGGCGCAGGTACTGTGGAGTTCTTGGTGGGCGGCGACCAAAACTTCTATTTCTTAGAGATGAACACCCGACTCCAGGTTGAGCACCCCGTTACAGAGTTGGTATATGGGGTAGATTTGGTCGCTGAGCAACTGCGCGTCGCGGCTGGTGAACCACTGGGCTTTCGGCAAGACGACTTGGTTCCCCGCGGACATGCCATCGAATGTCGCATCTACGCAGAAGATCCAGATACCTTTATGCCCTGCCCCGGTGACATCGCTTTGATCGAATGGCCATCAGGTCCAGGGGTCCGTGTCGACGCGGGGGTTGATTCGAGTTCAAGCGTGCCCATGTCATATGACCCAATGATCGCCAAAATCTGCACCTGGGCACCGACTCGGCGTCACGCGATCGCACGTATGCATCGAGCGCTGGACGAGACGGTTATTTTGGGGCTGACGACCAACATCCCACTACACCATCGGATCATGAAGCATGCCGACTTTGAGCAGGGTCGTTACGATACAGGCCTTCTCAATGGCGAGCTTCCGCCGTCGAGCCCCGTGGCCAGCGATGAACTCGATGTCGCGGTCGCAGCAGCCGCGATTTCACGCTACGAGAAAGACCTCTTGAAGAGCGGTGCACAGTCTACAACAAATGCGACAATGAACCCTTGGTTGGCCCACGGTCGCGCCAGACAACTTGGAGGGTAATGTGCAATATAAAGTCGATATTCAAGGTGAGCTGGTCGACGTTCGCGTGCGCCCGGTGGGCATTGGTACCTACGAGGTCAAAGTCGGCGACGGGCCTGCGCAAGTATATGGTGCAATGGTTGATGATAACCAGGTCCACCTCGTCGCATCGTCTAAAAGTCACCTCGTCAGACTTGGCGACCTCGGTGAGCAAACCTATACCCACCTCAATGGTCACAACCAAGACATCGCGGTCCTCGATAGCAGGGCTGCAAGGCGGCGGGTGCGCGAAAGCCTAAACCAAATGTCGGGCGGGGCAGATGTTGTTCGTTCACCGATGCCCGGCCGAGTTGTGAGTGTCTCTGTGACAGTCGGCCAGCGCGTCACAGCAGGGCAAGGTGTCGTCATCGTTGAGGCCATGAAGATGGAAAATGAGCTTCGTTCAGAGATCGATGGTGTGGTCAAAGAGATCCACGTCTCCGCAGACGATCGAGTCGACGGTGATGCCGCACTCGTCACCCTCGAGGCAGAATCAGGAGAGGATACATGAGCGATGATGGCTACAAACGCTGGAAGGCCGATAAACTGGATCCAGTTGAAGCCCGTTTTGGAACCAGGCGGGCGCGCTTCGAGACCAGCAGTGGTATCGAGGTCGGACCTGTCCAATACACAAACGATGCCCAGCTGAGTGAGAAGCTAGGGTTCCCTGGCGCCTTCCCGTTCACACGCGGCGTACAACCGACAATGTACCGTTCCAAGTTTTGGACGATGCGCCAATATGCCGGTTTTGGTACCGCGACGGAGTCAAACAAGCGCTATCGGTATCTACTCGAACAAGGCACAACGGGACTGAGCGTTGCATTCGATTTACCCACTCAAATGGGTATGGATAGTGACGACCCCATGTGCCTTGGTGAAGTGGGTAAAGTCGGCGTCGCAATCGATTCTATTGAGGACATGGAGACACTCTTTTCCGAAATCCCGCTCGATAAGATCTCCACATCCATGACGATCAACTCGTCCGCGGCTGTACTCCTGGGCATGTACTACGGTGTCGCTCAGCAGCAGGGCGTTGGCGGCGCTCAACTGCGTGGGACGATCCAGAACGATTTACTCAAGGAATATATCGCCCGTGGTACGTATATCTTCCCCCCTCGCCCATCGATGCGGTTAATTACCGATATCTTTGATTGGTGCTCTCATCATACGCCGAATTGGAACACCATCAGTATAAGTGGATATCACATCCGAGAGGCGGGCAGTACAGCGGCCCAGGAACTTGCCTTTACGCTCGCCGACGGTATCGCCTACGTAGAGGCGGCTAAGGCCGTTGGCCTTGACGTGGACACCTTCGGCCGTCGGCTCAGCTTCTTTTTTAACGCCCACAATAACTTCCTGGAAGAGGTCGCTAAATTCCGGGCTGCGCGTAGAATGTGGGCCCACATCATGCGAGACAGATTCCAGGCGAAGACAGACCGTGCCTGTACGCTGAGATTTCACACGCAGACCGGTGGCAGCACCTTGACCGCACAGCAGGTTGACAATAACGTCGTTCGAGTGACCCTTCAAGCGCTCGCCGCTGTGCTCGGTGGCACTCAAAGTTTGCACACAAATGGACGCGATGAGGCCCTCGGTTTACCTACACCGGAAGCGGCCAAATTGGCCCTACGAACCCAACAAGTCATCGCCCATGAGTCAGGCGTGGCCGATTTTGTCGACCCATTCGCCGGCAGCTATGCAGTTGAGTCGCTCACTGACGAAATTGAAGCGAAGGCAAATGAATACATCGCAAAGATCGATGACATGGGGGGCATGATCGCTGCGATAGAGGCTGGGTATGTGCAACGAGAGATTCAAGACGCCGCTTATCAGACCCAACTTGGGATAGAAAGTGGGCGAGATGTCATCGTGGGTATGAACCGGTTCACCGAGAATGAAGACGCCGAGAATGAGGTCCTTAAAGTTGACCCCGCGCTCGAACGTAGCCAAGTGGAACGCCTGAAAGCTTGGCGAGCTAAACGCCCTGATGGCGTGTTGGAACGCCACCAGCAACGCCTGATCGAGGGCGCGAAGAGCGACGCCAACCTCATGGGTCTTATCGTTGACGCGGTTCAAGAAGGGCTCACCGTGGGAGAAGTTTGCGGTTCGCTCAAAACTGTCTTTGGCCGTTACGTGGAGCCTGTCATCATCTAGTTGTCGGGCCGCGTGGTCGACGTTCCCACTTTGCCGACGAATGGGTTGCGATTTCCCTGGACCCGTCGAATCGCCTGGATTCTTTTGTATTCCCATTCACTGACTGGGTCTGCCCGGTCCCAAGCTTCGAACAGCTTTCGACGCCGCGACGAAATAATCCCCCGCCCCGGATATGCCCAGTCCATGTAAAAGTAGGTCCGCGCGATATCACCTCGCACTTCAGGGCGAGGCTCAATCTTTCGCTCAGCCACTTCTACGTCACAAGCGCCGTAGGCTCGACTTTCACCGTCTATCATCGCCATGGAATAGTTCGAGCGATCTGCGTTGACCTCGCCGATCACTGGCTGAAGGTTATAGAGGTCTGACTCCATAAGCCGAAATAGCGACGAGACCTTCCTGACACAGCGTCGTCCCCGAAACTCTTTTCCGTTCTTGTCTCGACAGCCGGCATCACCACTGCGCCAGGCCTCGAAGGATTGGCCGAAGGCATGTGCTGGCACGATATGCTCAATCTCGGTGCGCTTAGCCCTCTTCGTGTTCTTCCTGATTCGATAACCGCACGAGCTGTGATCAACCCGACGCTGCAGATAGGCACAGGCACAATAAAAGGTCCTGCGATGAGTATCGTAGATTTTGTAGATATGCTTTTTCGCAGCGGAAAATGATTTGATTCTTCCATTGCCTGCGCGCAGCTGTGGCTGCGTGGAGCAACCGCCTAAAGAGATGCCGGAGGCTACGAGCAGAAGAAGCCCTGCGAGGCGGCACGCATCGAGTTTAGGCGCAATCAAACACAAAAATGGCCATGAAGATGCGCGCACAGTATTTATTCCAGCGAGTGAACGTAGTATGGTCCGACCATGGTAAAAACAAACGAAAAACGCAAGCCCGGGCGACCGAGTAATCCAGTGGGTCGGCCAAAGCTCATCGAACTCGCAAGACAAGTTTTTGCGTCTGCCGGTTATGCTGGCGCGAGCCTCAGCCGAATCGCTGAAGCTGCAGGTATTCGAAAAGCTTCACTCTATCACCATTTCGACACCAAAGAGGCGCTTTACCTCGCCGTCATGGACGACGTCATCGCAGATCTTCAAGGGGTTTTCGTCGAAGCGGTAGCGAGCCAAGGAGACTTTGTTTATCGCCTCGACGAAGCCGCTCAGGCTGCGATAAGCTATCTCGCACGGCAGCCGGATGCAGCTAAAATTTTGCTCCGTGAAATGGTCGATGGCGGCCCGTTCGTGCAAGCGCATGGTGCGCAAGCCATCAACTTCACGCTTGCTGTTGCTGCACAATTCTTTGAAGCGGGCATGGATGCGGGCACTTTCAAGAGGCAAGACCCCCTGCAGTTGACACTGGCGATTTCGGGCATGTGTTTATTCGCATTCGCCGGTGAGCGCGTCTCCAAACGACTGTTGTCGAGTGGACATGACGCTGCTGTGACAAATGATGTGCGTGTGACCTTCATCAAGGAACAGGTAAAGCAACTTGCCGTCGGTGGTTAAAACCACGACCAAGAAATCTAGCGCTGCGCTCCATACGCCCCACCTCGTGTAAACAACTCAACGCTACGATAAGGTCATCGGGCCCACGCGCGAGGCAGTGAACCATCTCCCACCAGCGACCGCTTAGAAACGCAGAAACACACAAAAAAGCACTGTGCCGACTGCACTTAAAGAAACCTGCCAAGTGTCCCGGGCATCTTTCTTTTGTAGCGTTCGACTGTCCAATGGCAAGCCGACCTGATTGGGGGGCGTGACTATGATCGTCATCTGTGCTGCTTGTAAAGCAACTCTTCGGATACCGGCCGACAGCCGGGCGAAGCGCGTGCGCTGTCCAAAATGTCGACAAACGACACCGCTCTCAACCGCAGCCCAAGCGAGAGCGGGACCCGCACCGCCACCAACCAGCTCGGAGACCAGCACACAAACGGCTGAGTTCGCGGATAGCGAAAGGTGTTCCGATGTCTTTCAGAACACAACCGACCAAGATTTACACCTCGGCTACATTCTCTGTGTCGACAGGATCTCGCTTGAGGTTTCACTCGAAGTCAGCAGCCTGCCAAACGTCATCCAGACACCTGCCCAGCTCGAATCAGAGCTAATGGCCGAACAAATCCGCCATGGAATCGACCAGGAAGCGATACGCGTAGCCTTCCTATGCCTTGAATATCCTGAAGATCTGAGGCCTCGTCAGAGATTTACCATCGCGCAGGGTGTCAGGCCTCAGCGCGGCTGCGATGGGCACGTTGAGTATCTTTTCGATGCAACAGGTGCCGAGGACAACGCGAAACCAGAGACCGACGACGAAGCAATCATCGACTACAAGGCAATGACCTCGATTCCCACTGTCTCAAAGGGGGATCATCTCGCCATCTTGACAGAACCAAGACGCGGTCGCGCAGGCGTCGATTTGGGGGGCCAAGCGGTGCCTGGGATATTCGGTCACCCTATCGACCTGGTCGCCGGCGATGGGGTTGAGTTTGATGAGACTCAAGCGATATTCTTCGCCACAAAGGATGGCCGACCGACGTTGAGCGAGAACACGCTCTGTGTTCTCGATGTATATGAGATTGAGGCCGACATCGACATGTCCGTTGGAAGTATCGAGTTTAATGGTCATGTCCTGGTGCATGGCAATGTGCTCGATGAGTTCTCGATAAAGTGCAAGAGCATCATGGTGCACGGGACAGTTGGGGCAGCCTTCATTCAGTGTAGCGGCGACGCTCACTTTCTCGGCGGTGTACATGGCAATGAGCGAGGCCGGATACGCGTAGAAGGTACAACCGTTGCTAAATATCTTAACGAAGCAGAGCTACACTCCCATGGCGACATCGTGATCGAAGGCGGCATCTCCAACTCAAAAATCCACTGCCTAGGCCGACTTCACGTTGACCGCATCATCGGCGGCTATGTTTCCGCGTTGGGCGGCATTCAAACAAACTATTTGGGCTCAGACCTCGGCATTTCGACCTTGATACGTATCGGCGAGCATCCAGCCCGTCGCAATATCGCTGGGCGGATAGATAGAAAGATGACATTACTCGCCAACGATTTTCCGAGGAAGACAACCAGACCAATCGACATTGATGACGATCGCAACGAACATGATGAATTTGCCAACGCTACGATAGCCGAGGAATCTGATATGTCAGCGGAGCTGCAAAAGCAGTGGATCGAACTTGCGAATCTGCAAAAGGAGCTCGCCCGCATCACGTCGATGGAGTCAAATGAAGGGGTCCCACAGATGAACATCGAACACCACATCTACGGCGACGTGACGATCGGCCACAAGGACTCTACGCTCGAGATCACTCATCCACACTCAGGTAAGCGTAGCGTTGGATTAACGAGCGAATGCTGTCTCGAGTTAACGCCTCACAAGCCGCTGCGGCCGCGTGAGTCCTGACGTGAGTTATGGTGTCCAGGTGTTACTGCGAACGCCGGCGACCCCGTACAAGATATCCCCCCAAGTGGATTTCTTGATGCCTTCTGCAATCGTGATCCAGTCAACGGCCTTACGGGCACGACCATTGTGAATATCGACCATACTGTCCATGAGGCTACCGAGGAGAACGTTGAGAGTACGTGGTGCACCTGATGGGTAAGACGATTTGCCCGTCGACACGACATCGGCCATGGCAAAGCCCTGTGGATCTTCGGTGGTTGCCTTTGCTCGAAAAACTTGCCGCGTGTAGTACGCAAAGGACTGACACGAATGCAACACGATGATTTGATATTGATCAGAGAATGCCGTTGGGTCGTCGAGAAGATGCTTACTGCCGTAAGACGAATGCCCATTGTAGTGGACCAGTGTGTAATCCTTTAACTTGTCTCGGAAGCTCGCCTCAAAGCCCGCCCGACTCCAGCCCGCTTTCGTGGGGTCAAAGAGGTCAATGATCATGACGACCTCCCCTTTTTTCCACGTATAACGTTGAAACGTACCATCATCCGATGGAACGCCACGTAAACCAAGATCTTGTTCGAGCATTTCTGCATGCGCATCGAACCGACTCATCGGATCACGGTCGCCCCGGTTTGGGACGAGAGCCGCTTTGAAGCCAATGCCTTCGGGCAAGTCTTGCATCAACAGGTCGTACTCGGGATACGTGGTCGGCCGGTCAAAAACCTCGGTGACGACGAGCTCGGCCCGAACAACATCGAGCTCGCAGCCGTTGAGTTCAGGGTTGAAATAGTAGTGAAAATTATATGCTTTGATCGAGTGCCCGTCGTCCGATTTGGCACACGCCGTCATGGTATCATAATCGAATCCCTCAGGTGTTGCGGGCACCTTCGCCTCAAATTCGGCGTTCGCTAATTCTGAGAGCTTCGGTACATCACCGCGTAGCCGCCCAAGCATATCTACAACCGCGATGTATTCGATTTCAAGACCACGACTCGTCTCATTGATTGACTGAATGGTAATCTTCTCTGTCAATTGATTAAGCCGCCAACCACGTTCTTCTGCAGCCACCTTCAGAAACTTAACTTGGAGGTCCACAAGACGCTGCTGTTGCGTTGCATCGAATGCCACATCAGCCCAGTCGTCGGTTTTCGGTGCGATCACCGCGCCCGCCACAAGTGCGTTGACCTCAAAAGAGTCCGCCCCAATCCAGCCACTCTCTTTTTCTTGAGTCGATTGGTTATCGACGCTCTCGAGTTCCTTCGCACAACCAAATACGAGGGACACCGCTAACAACGCAAATAATGTATTTGTGCCAAATCTCATGAACACCTCCAACGACTCTGACATATTTACTGGGACTAATTTCGGCGAAGTCTAGCAGACTCAGGTGTTTTTTGGAACTAGAAACACCACTTAACGCTCTGCAATGGTCGGCTCACTGAGCAGCACGATGCGCGACTCGCAACCATCGTCCGAAGGGTTCAATCGGGCACGAGGATATAAAGGGCAGGTTTTAATTGGCGCGGGTGAACACCCAATTGGCTTCATCGGACAGTGCTGCGTCGTAAGCGTAGCCATCGGCACGGAAGGCTTTTAAGCCCTCGGCTGCCTGAACGCGTTCAGTGACCATAAACCTGGCCATCCGTCCTCGAGCCTTCTTAGCTAGAAAGCTAATCACCTTGGCTTTGCCATCACGGATTTCTTTAAAGACCGGGGTGACTACGGGGACAGAAAGGCTCTTTGCTGCGACAGCCGAAAAATATTCTTTCGACGCTAGATTGATAACGGTCTGGTCTTTGTGCCCTGCCACTCGGCGTTCAATCTCCTGGGTGATTGTGTGTCCCCAGTACCGATACAAGCCCACGCCTTTCGGCGTCTCCAATTTTGTGCCCATCTCGAGTCGATAAGGCTCGATTGAATCGAGGGGCCGAAGTAGACCGTAAAGCCCCGATAGAATCCCAACGTGTGCCTGAGCAAAGGTGAGGTCTTCGTCGCTTAAGGAGCCTGCATCAAACCCTTGGTATGTATCACCAGCGAACGTCAACGCTGCTGCGTGACCGTCGTTGCCTTCGCCTGGCCCCTCGAAGACTTGAAATCGTTCAAAATTGAGCTGCGACAAGTTCTCACTCAGCGACATCAACTGCCCAAGATCAGCCGGCGTCTTGCCCTTCAATATGGTCGCTAACCCCGTGGTCTCCTCAGAGAACACCGGCGTGGTCAGGGCGATGTCTCTCGAGGGCACGATCAACTTTTTGGCGGGTGACAGGACTGCATACATGGCTGTTTTCGCTCCGTCGGGCTATGGCATCAATCGTCGGATACACCAGACAAGCGCGCGTTACAGCGCTCAGGCTGTCCAGCAGCGGACTGAGACTGGCTGTGCGCTAGTCTTCGTAATAATCGAGGCCGAGGTGAGTAATGAGGTCTTCACCGCGCAAGTACCTCAGCGTGTTCTTCAGCTTTGCCATCTGAATGAAGAGGTCGTGCTCGGGGTACAAGCCGTCGGCGGTCATTGGGCTCTTGAAGTAGAACGACAACCATTCTTGCGTTCCGTACATACCTGCACGTTTCGCGAGATCCAAAAACAGCGCTAGGTCGAGCACCAACGGTGCGGCGAGGATACTATCCCGGCAGAGAAAATTAACTTTGATCTGCATGGGGTAGCCAAGCCAGCCAGTGATATCAATATTATCCCAGCCCTCTTTTGCGTCACCGCGCGGTGGGTAATAGTTGATGCGGACTTTGTGATAGAGCTCCGAGTAAAGCTCTGGATACAGCTCTGGTTGTAGAATCGAATCCAACACGGATAATTTTGATTCTTCCTTTGTCTTGAAGGACTCTGGGTCGTCCAAGACTTCGCCATCACGGTTGCCCAAGATGTTTGTGGAGAACCAGCCAGACAAGCCCAGCATTCTACTCTTGAAGCCAGGTGCCAGGATCGTCTTCATCAAGGTCTGGCCCGTTTTGAAGTCTTTGCCGCAGATTGGCACACGCTTTTCCCGCGCCAACTCCAGAATTGCCGGTACATCCACAGTGAGATTGGGCGCACCATTCGCGTACGGGCACCCCTCCATCAGGGCTGCATACGCATAGACCATGCTTGGGGGAATGCGTTTGTCGTCCGCATCCAGTGCCTTCTCGAATGCCGCGAGCGATGCTGTTGCCTCAGATGACTCGCAAAAAGCTTCTGTGGAACCACACCAAACCAATACCACTCGCTCAAGGTTATTTTCTTCGCGAAAGCGTACGATATCTGCACGCAGCTGATTGGCCCAATCTCTTCGCGTACCAGGGATAACGTTGTCGCCCTTGAGTAGCTTGACATAATCCTGGTCGAACGCCGCTTTCATAGGCTTGATCTGGCTCAAGAAAGGCGCGAGCTCGTCGATCAATGGGCCATCTAGGACACCAGCCTTGCGGGCAGCGACTTCGGCATCATCAGCGATGACATCCCAACCGCCGAACACGACATCTCCGAGCTCTTGGAGTGGCACAAAGTCTTTGATCAGTGGATTATTCTCTTCTGTTCTCTTCCCGAGGCGGATGTGACCCATCTGCGTGAGAGATCCGACAGGCTGCGCAATGCCGCGGCGAATCGCCTCGACGCCTGCGATGAACGTGGTGGCAACGGCGCCCAACCCCGGTATGAGAATGCCGAGACGGCCATCGGTCCCGTCGATCACATTCTGGTCTCGCATCATTCGGCTCATTTGGTCCTCTACTTTCCTTCCGATGCACCGGCTGGCATCGCGCGTATCTGAATAAATTTGCGACAACCTACTCGTCTTGGCCGCGGACCGCAATAGCTGATACACCCTCAGCAAAAACACAGCCATCGTCCGGATTAAAAAAAATCAAAATATAGAGCGAAACGGACACGAACGGGGTCGGTCGATGTCACGTTCTAACAAGGCCTTAACGCCCTTCGAATCGCGGTTTACTTTTTGTGATAAACGCCTCTACGGCGCGGCCCAGATCCTGACTGAGCAAATGCGCAGCGTTCCAAGTCGCAACGTATTCCAGCTCACGGTCGATATCACCGCGATGTGCCTCGAGCATCACTCGCTTTGAACCCTGCACCGCAAGCGGGGCGTTCTGCGCGATCTCGCGGGCGAGCGAAATCGCTGAGGCACGAGCCTGCTCAGCGTCCGCTGAGACACGATTCACCAAGCCCAACTGTAGTGCCTCATCGGAATCAAAATCCCGGCCGGAGTAAATCAACTCGCGTGCCTGCCCTACGCCGATCAATCGGGGTAAGCGCTGAAGGGTCCCGAGGTCGGCGACGATGGCAACCCGTGGCTCACGCACACCAAATATCGCATCTTGACTGGCAACCCGAATGTCACAGGCCGTGATCAAGTCGACACCAGCGCCGAGACAGTAGCCATGGACGGCAGCAACCACGGGTACCCGACACCGCTCAACGGCCGTGACAGCCGCCTGCATTTTGCGAATCAGTCGATGAAGAGTTCGCTGTCTGTGGCCATCAGGGCCCGGGCTGTTGAGCCCGAGCTGGGGCATCATGTCGATGAAGTCAAGTCCAACGGAGAAAGCGGGGCCGTTGGCAACGAGAGCAACAGCACGAATGTCGTCGTTGTCATCGATTTGTTCGATCGCTGCCGGCAGTGCATCCCAAATGGCTTGCCCCATTGCGTTCATCTTTTCCGGCCGATCCAAAGTCAAGACCGCGACATGCTCGTCAAACTCGACCCGCACGACCGAATTATTGTGTTCATTCATTCATCTTCTCCTCTACAACTAAAAGCGGATGCCGACGGCGAGGTCGCCACTGCGGACCTGAGCGTCTAGCCCGCCCTCTCCGGCCTGAACAACTTTGAGATGTTGAAACCGGTGACCCAATGCAAGCCACGCCGCGCGCTTTGCGGTGTACACGCGCACGGCGCCCTGAACATCCAGCCAGTGACTCTCACCATCGCCGACACCTCGAGCCTCGACATGAAGGCCCACCCGATTAGACACAAAGCCATCAATGCTTAAGAAAGCCATGGGTAGGACGGGCACATCATAGCGTTGAGCGCCGACTCGCCAGACCCCCGCGCTGCGCACATTGAGCGCCGCTTGTACGTTACGGGCCGTGAGCCCAAGAGCCATCACAAAACTGGGCCTCTCCGTCGAGCCGAACTTAACTGGACGATACAAAAGGGTCAGGTCCAATGAGATCGCCTCGAGCTGGGAGCGGACAACCTGGCCTTTCACAAATGACATATTGCCAACGCGCAAGTTCTTGCCGAGCTGATGCTTCCCAGTAAACTCGATCGGGGTGTAATCAAACCTGAGGTCGGGCCACCAGCGGCTCTTGTGTGACGCCTCGACGGACACGCCCAACGCAATATCGGGCTCCAGCGCCAGATCATCTTGCAGGTCTGTTACAGGGTCCTCAGGCGCTTCAACTGGACCCGAGCCCTCAACCAATTCCCCAGTCACCCATTGATAGGTTGTGGTTAAAGCCACCGACAGAACAAACGCGTCAAACTCTATCGGCGGTAAGGGGGCTTGATACGGTTTGTTCCGTAAGTCTGCGTGAGTGGCCGAAGTGAGCCCGATGAAACACAGAAAAAAGATTGCTAGGTGTCTATTCATAGCCCCCCCCCCACCCAGCATGGGGCTTAGTCACGGTCTGAGCAAGGCCAAAGCGACAGTTTCACAACCCGAATGCGCGGCATCCGCTGGACCCGGCTGGTGCGTTTTCAAATGCGGTGACGGCTCGCATGCACCGAGTTGCCTTTTATTCGAATCCGTTCGAGGTTAGAAATCCCTATGGACAGCCTATCAAAATATGATTACGCCAACGACGCCGTGCGCGACCTTGCATGGACGCTTTTCTCACCCGCGCTGTGCGTACCACCCTCAACAGACTTTGAAGCGCCCGAAAATGACTGGTTTCACGCGCGCGACGTTAGGGATTGGTTGGCGGAGTTGGACCGGACACCGGCCATTTTGCAGGACACGATTCGACGCTGCCCAACACGCAGCGTCGGACACTATTTCGAGACCCTGTTTCGCTTTTTCATCGAACACGGACCACGCTACGAGTTGCTCGCTCACAATTTACAAGTCCATGATGATAAACGAACCATCGGCTCCATGGACTTCATTGTTCGCGACCAACACGGGTGTGTCGAGCATTGGGAGATTGCAGTTAAGTTTTATCTGGGTGCATCTGAGGCTGCACGGTGGTCAAGCTGGATTGGTCCCAATCAACGAGATCGACTTGACATAAAAGTGGAGCGCATGCGCGACCACCAACTGCCGCTGTCAAAAACGCTGGCCGGACAGGCACGTCTTCAGTCCGACGGCATTCCGTCCGTAGACCGCCACAGAGGCTTGATCAGGGGCATACTGTTTGCCCCACTGCGGCACCCGTGTATGGCTCCTATGCCAGAGCTCATTGATCCCCAGGGCCTGTGGATCCCATGCACTGAACTAGATATTTTTCTGCGCCAAAAACCACTCGCGAGATGGCACCGCCGTGTCAAACCCGATTGGCTCGCCCCATCCCGGGTGCCTGAGAGCCAAACACTGAGCGCAAAAGCTTTCCTCCAGTCGGTCACTTTATCCGGGTGTGACAGACCCGAAATGTGGTCAATGCTCGAAGATACACCGACAGGCTGGCGAGAACGCCAGAGAGTCTTCGTGGTTTCAGCTGACTGGCATGCGTCAGCCCAAAACATATTCAATGAGTTCTAGACTCACCGCTTGAGAAAGCAGTGTACATCACTGATACTAAAGACACATCACGGGGAGGAGTACCCATGCGATCGACGCGGACCGCGTTGCACACAGTTTTTTTGAACGTTGTCTTGGCCATTTCAGTGGGATGTTCCACAAGCGATGACCAGAACAGAGATGCTGCTGACCAGGACAGCACCGTTGTCACCGATGCAGCCGGTGGTGAGGGCGGCGCGGATGCAACCGGTGGCCAGGGCGGTTCTGGTGGTATGGCCGGAGCCGGTGGACAAGGCGGCGCGGGCGGTGCTGGTGCGGTCGGTGGACAAGGCGGAGAAGGCGGTGCTGGTGCAGCCGGTGGTGAGGGCGGCGCGGGCGGTATGCAAAACGCGTGCGACCATCCGAGGTCAACCTGCGGTATCGCCGGTACGCCAGAGTGCCAAGCCGGGGCGGAGTGCCTCGCCATACCCAACGCCGATGGTGCGCCGTGTCAATGTGTGGGACCACCAAACAGAGTCGCATCCCACCCATGTGGTCAAGGGCCTGAGCCATCCGAGTGCTGTAATGACGACGACTGCGGCGACGGTGTTTGCCAGCGATTTGCGTTTGACCAGCAGGACGCATACTGCGGCGGCGCCCCACCGCCGAACACAAATCGCTGTCGACAAGACGATTGTATGACGGACGATGACTGCGGTGCCGAACAAGCATGCATACCTGCCGGCGCATTCGGCTTCATTGTCAACACCTGCGTACGGGCGACGTGCCGCGTTGATGCCGACTGCAACCTGCGGGCTGGTGGCGAATGCCGGTCCTTTATGACCCGATGCTACCGCTCAGGCTTCGCATGCACCTATGCAGATGACCCATGTCGACGAGATGCAGATTGTGCAGCTGGCCGAGAGCCGATGATCTGTGCGCCGAATCAAGAACGTCAAGGGACACAGTGTGTGCCAGACGTGCCGGCGCCATAGGCAAACGTAGACGCGACCATGAAGAACACCAACATCAGCCCCGACATTAAGCGAGCCTATTGGCGCGCGAATTTAAAGCTTATGTCTTTGCTCCTATTCGTGTGGGCTGCGGTCTCCCTAGGTGCCGGTATCCTCTTCGTCGATCAGCTGAACACCGTGAGCTTATCGGGCTTCAAGCTGGGTTTCTGGTTCGCACAGCAGGGCTCTATCTACACTTTTCTCGTACTGGTCTTTGTCTACGTCGCTCTCGTCAATCGATTGGAACGAAAATTTGGCCTTGGAGAGGACGAGGCACCATGACCATCCAGAATTGGACCTTTGTGCTGGTTGGCGTCACCTTCGCGCTGTATGTCGCCATCGCGATTTGGAGTCGGGCTGGTTCAACACGCGACTTCTACGTCGCAGGTCAGGGGGTGAGCCCCCTCGCGAACGGCATGGCCACCGCGGCGGATTGGATGTCGGCAGCATCCTTTATCTCGATGGCGGGACTCATCTCATTTTTGGGCTATGATGGCTCGGTCTATCTCATGGGCTGGACGGGCGGGTATGTCCTGCTGGCGCTTTGCATCGCGCCCTACTTGCGAAAATTTGGTAAGTTCACAGTCCCCGACTTCATCGGCGAACGCTACGATTCACAAACAGCACGACTCGTCGCGGTCTTCTGTGCGCTCTTTGTGAGCTTTACCTATGTCGCCGGTCAGATGCGCGGGGTCGGCGTTGTCTTCGCGCGGTTCTTGGAAGTTGATGTCACGTCGGGTGTCATTATCGGTATGTGCATCGTCTTCTTCTACGCCGTTCTCGGCGGGATGAAAGGCATCACTTACACCCAAGTCGCCCAGTATTGCGTGTTGATTTGCGCCTACCTTGTACCGGCGTTTTTCATCTCTATCATGATGACGGATAGCGTCATTCCACAGCTCGGCTTTGGCTCGGAGCTTGCCACCGAGCCAGGGACGTTCTTGCTCCAGAAACTAGATGGGCTTTCGCAAGAGCTTGGCTTCGCTGCCTACACGGAGGGCACCAAGCCCACCATCGACATCTTTTGTATTACCTTAGCTTTGATGGTCGGTACGGCCGGTTTACCGCACGTGATCATTCGTTTCTTTACGGTGCCACGGGTTCGAGACGCGCGTCTGTCGGCAGGTTATGCACTCTTCTTCATCGCATTGCTGTATACCACCGCGCCCGCTATCGCGGCTTTTGCACGCGTGAATATGATCGAGACCATCAACGGTCCAGAGCAGCTGGGCACCCCCTACGAAAATGCACCAGCATGGATAAAGAATTGGGAGAAGACCAATCTCATCAAATGGGAAGACAAGAACGGCGACGGCCGCATGTTTTATGCCGGTGACAACCGTAACGAGATGACCGTCAATCGAGACATCATCGTCCTGGCCAACCCAGAGATCGCTGGTCTGCCCAATTGGGTGATCGCGTTGGTGGCTGCAGGTGGTCTAGCTGCAGCTCTATCAACCGCGGCAGGCCTGCTCCTTGTCATCTCCACCTCGGTGTCCCATGACCTTCTGAAGAAGGCCCTAAGGCCAGACCTCTCCGAGAAAAAAGAGCTGCTCGCAGCTCGAGTTTCGGCTGCTATTGCAGTGGTCGCCGCCGGCTATCTCGGCGTACATCCACCCGGATTTGTCGCGCAGGTCGTCGCATTTGCTTTTGGATTGGCTGCCGCTTCATTTTTCCCAGTGATCATCCTGGGCATCTTCTACAAGCGCATGAACGCAAAGGGCGCGGTGAGCGGTATGGCCAGCGGTATCGCCTTCACTGCCGCCTATATCATCTTCTTTAAGTTCGTCAGGCCCGACCTCAACAACGCTAGCCACTGGTTCATGGGTATCTCACCCGAAGGCATCGGTTCAATCGGCATGCTGATCAATGCTGGTATCGCACTCATTGTTCATAAGTTCACAGGAGACGCCACCCCCGAGATGCAAGCGCTCGTCGAGAATATCCGCTATCCCAAAGGGGCAGGTGGAGCCATTGAGCACTGATTTCGGAGGCGATGGGCCAAAGAACGAACAGTCTGAAAAACTCAAGCTCAGACCGCGTCGGTGTATAACCATCCACGGGTCACCTGCAGACACAGAGGCGCAAGCACGCGAGCTGCTTGCTCAACTCCCAGTGGCAGAATATCTCTGGGTATCCACACAAAGCGTCGAGCCGCCATTCGACAGCATCGCGCCGGCTCGGGTCAAGCGGTTATTGGGTGTATCCTTCTCCGCCGTATGCATAGACGTTCATGAGCGCCTAGACCTCAATTTAATCGCGCAATGCCATGGATTTGTACGTGGTGGCGGGGCAATTATCCTACGACTGAATCCCCATCCAGAGCCACCCTCCAAGGCCCGAAACCAGCTCCTTCCGAATACATATGCGGCAGATGAAGTCGGCGGTCGCACTTACAATCTTTTGCTCGAGAGCTTAACTCGATTTTCCTCACAGCCACCCGGCGACGTGATAAAGGCCACGCGCCCCACCAACGGGACCCAGGACCAAATCACGGTGGTCGAAGAACTCTGTGTACACAGCGCATCGAGTGACCTTTGCCATATCATCTTGACCGCGCCCAGGGGCCGAGGCAAATCAAGCGCCCTGGGGCTCTTTTTGTCTCGCCTGCCAAAAACCGAGCGTGACGCAACTGTGCTGACTGCCAGTCACCGCGATGCTGTACATGAGGTGCTACGCTTCGGGGAGGTAGGCGGTCAACCGCCAGTCAACTACCTTGATTATGACGCGCTTTTGTACACTGAGATGCCCAATCTAGAACGTATCGTCATCGACGAGGCCGCCCAAGTACCAGTGCCCATTCTGCAAGCTCTGGTCGCCAGGCACCCGATGACTCAGTTCATCTTTTCGACAACAACGACGGGTTATGAAGGTACTGGCCGTGGTTTCTCCCTCCGTTTTGTACAATGGCTCAAGGCCAGGCGTGTCGCGGTGGTCGAGCTCGGTCTGCGGGAGCCGATTCGTTGGGCTTTGGCAGACCCATTAGAAAAATGGCTCGATGAGGCACTCGTACTCGATGCAGACCTACCACCTGAGCCATCCCAAGCGGCACTTGAATCTGTCGTTCATCGGGTCGTTGACCGAGATATCCTCGTCTCGAACAAAAACCTTCTCAGACATTTTTTTGGCCTCCTGCTGCACGCACATTACCGGACGACACCAAACGATCTGCACCATCTACTCGACGCGCCGAATATTGAACTCCACGGGCTGTTCGCAAGCGACCAACTCATTGCTGCCACCATGATTGCAGTGGAGGGTCGGCTTCCCGACGCACTTTGCGACGATGTCTATTGGGGGCGCCGACGCCTGAGAGGCCACGCATTACCGGAGACCCTTATCTCCCATTCACTCCAGCCTGCGGCGGGCGCTCTCACATTCATTCGCAGTGTCCGCATCGCCGTGCACCCCGCGTTAAGACGCCGCGGCTTTGCCTCTCGACTCGTGGAAGCCATCCATCAACACTACCAGCCAGACATGTTTGGCACGCTGTTTGGCGCCACCCCCGAGCTGGTGACCTTTCGCCAATCGCTCGGCTACGACGTGGTTCGAGTGGGTGCATCCCGTGGGACACGAACCGGAGAGCCCGCGGTTATTATGGTCCGTCCTGTCAGTGATGTCGCGAAACAGCTGAGTTCACAGTTGAGAGCGGCTCTCGCCCGTGATCTCATTGGACAGATAGAGCTCCTCGAAGCCGGCAATGAATATCTGCTGAACCCTGAATTAAAGCGCGTTCTACTGTCGAATCTACCGGCACCGGTCCCCCTGACAACCGATTTGCATGATGCGATGATTTCCACCTATGCT
>JBMHDS010000054.1:0-4270 GCA_049889275.1 Bradymonadia bacterium
AGGCGGCGCTGGTGGTGCTGGTGCCGAAGGCGGTGCAGGTGGTGCTGGTGCCGAAGGCGGCGCTGGTGGCGCTGGTGGTGCTGGTGCCGAAGGCGGCGCTGGCGGCGCTGGTGGCGCTGGCTGATCTGGCTGAGAACAAGCCCCTTCCACTTTAGTGATGACGGGGTTAACATCTGGACAACGCCGCACAAGGCCAAGGACAACGCTTTGACAGAGAACGACGACCGCCAAATCCAAGATGAGCTCGACGCACTCAAAGAGCGGGTACGAGTCCTTGAAGAGGAAACTCAGGTCCGCCGCAGGGTTCAGATTTTGTCCATCGGGGCTCTATACGCGGTGATGGCGGCACTCATCATTCTTCACTGGGCCGGACATTTGATGCGGCATCAGTAAGATCCTTCCGCTGGCCTCGGTCTCCAAAAAAACGTATTATCCTATCATTGAAGACTGACCGGGCGCATCATGAACAGCTATAACGGACTAATAATCATAAGCCTCAGCCTCGCTGTGGCTTGTGGCGGTGACGAATCCACCAACATGCCGACCCCTAATGAACCGCCCGTATTCCCAGAGATCTGCGATAACCAGGATAACGACCAGGATGGCCGTATCGATGAGGGCGGGCTTCAACGCGCTTGCAATTCGCTCTGTGGAGCAGGCGCCGAGACGTGCACCGCTGGTCGCTGGTTCGGCTGCACTGCGCCCGAGCCGGAACCGGAGGCTTGCGACAATCGCGACAATGACTGTGATGGACGCGTCGATGAAAACATCACGCGCCTTTGTAGCAATAATTGCGGCGACGGCATGGAGACATGCTCCCTCGGCTCTTGGGGCAACTGCTCCGCGCCCGAGATGACCACCGAGTCATGCGACAACCGTGACAATGATTGTGATGGGGACATCGATGAAAACCTCTTCCGGAGCTGCACTGTCGAGTGCGCATCAGGTAATCAAATCTGCCGTGACGGTCTCTGGAGCGAATGCGATGCGGTTGCCCAAGCTCAAGAAATCTGTGCCGATAACATTGATAACGATTGTGACGACGCCGTCGACGAGGACTGCGAGTGCCAACCGGGCGCAACGCAGACCTGCTCAACGAATGTGGGCATATGCGTAAGGGGGCGGAGCGAGTGCCGGGAGAACGGTCGCTGGGGCCCGTGTCTTGACCCAGGCGGACAAGAGACTACTCTTCCCGGGGAGATTGAAGAGCTGTGTAATGGTCTCGACGACAACTGCAATGGCGTGGTCGATGATGTTCCAGCCGCCCCCTGTGGTGGTTCAGAAGTCGGCGCCTGTCGTCGAGGGACACAAGTATGTGCCAATGGTGTGCTCGCCTGTGAGGGAGAAGTCCGGCCGGTCGGCGAGGTCTGTGATAACGACGATAACGACTGCGATGGCACAACCGACGAGGGCCTCATGCCCGACTTCTACGAGAGTAACGAGACATGCCCGCGCGCTGAGGTGCTTGGCCCACTCCCGCAGGAGACGAGAGAGGACCTGAATGTATCAGCCACACTCTATCCGGATGGGGACGCTGATTGGTATACGGCGATTATCGAAGAGAGCGGCGACTTTTGCATTCCAAACTATCTCGAGATTGACCAAGACTACCAAGCCACTGTGACGCTCAGCAATATTCCGGAAGAGACGGAATATCAACTCTGCGTATCCGTAGCATGGGAACCGCGGCTCCTGAGCGAGGCATGTCAAGGCCGCCTCATCGTGGAGGAGACGTGTCGAGGTCTCGAGCCGGGCGAAGACTCGATTCGCTTTAGCTTTGTCAGGCGTGCGCTCTGCGGCGTCAATGACTCTATTCGCCTCATCGCGCGAGTGGTCGCACCGGAGGGTACTCAACAGTACTCGTGTGTCCCCTATACTCTCAGCTTTTCCTCTCGGGATATTTAAGCCGACGTAATAGCGCTTCCACCAAGAGCCCAGCGGCATTTGCTGAATGCCGAAGAAAGAGTGAAGGCTCTACCAGCTCAAGCTCATTGACCACATGCCGCCCATCGCCAACAGGGATGAAGTCGACCCTCGCATAGAGAAAGGGCGCCTCCATCCCTAACGCCTGTCGACCATGCTCCAAGGCCCCCTCGGCCAAGGACTCTAGCGTATCGGACAACTGTACCGGAAAATCGGAGGCACCATAATCGTCCTGAACGCGATAGTCCCCCGCCACGGGAATTTTCTGTACGGCGTGCGACAACTGACCATCAAAATAGATAGCCGAGATCTCCCCCTCGGTCTCTACGTCTTCGAAGTAAGGCTGCAGCATGAATGACTCATTGGGTAACAAGCGACTCAACAACACCTGGGCATCTTCGAGTTCATCAATTCCAAACCTCAAGGTCTCGCGCGCCGACGCACCAACGACAGGCTTGAGAAAACCACGTTCCCATGCTTTCTCGCGCAAGATTTCGCCCACATCTACAGATGTCCCAGCCCGTAGCCAGACCGTATCAGCGATGGGCGTGCCCCGTGATTCTAGAAGACGCAGATAGGTCTTGTCCGTATTCCAAGCCACCACGCCCGCATCATTTAAAAGCATGGTCATGGAGGCGACACGCTGTGCCCACTCAACAAACTCAGCGCGTCGTTCCATGTAGTCCCAGGTCGTTCTGATCAGGCAAGCATCGTAGTGCCCCCAATCCACCCCATACTGGTCCCACGGAACGATATCGAATGCCACGCCACTACGCGCTAAGGCGTCATACAGGGCCTGGTCGTCCACCTCCCAATCTGGCAGATTGCCACAACTCGCGATTGCGATTTTCATGTTCACCTCCTTCGCCAACCGGCCTGCGTTGGCTGTGCCTTTCTCATGCTTCAATCATCCGCCTGATGGTGTCTGGGTCGGCACTGCATTGGATTGGCTGATTGCGCAGTGACGCGCTCCTTGGTCCGCCTATGGTGCCGTTATGAAAATCGATCACAACATTAGGGTCCTTCAACACATGCCCCGTGAGTATCCCACACACACGCGCGCCGGGCGCTATGACACCTTCCTCAACCAACTGGCGTACGCCGGCGACCGTTGCGCACGAAGCAGGCTCTGCGCCGATCCCGGTCGCATCCACATGAGCTTTAGCCTCGAGAATCGCGTCATCACTCACACGCCTCACGACCCCATCAAGAGCGTTCAACCCGCGCATACTTTTTGTGAATGAAACGGGATTACCGATCCGAATCGCCGTCGCAATGGTTTCCGCCTTGACCGGTGAAAGAGCGGAGCCAGTGGACCAGGCATTGTACAGCGGGCTGGCGCCCTCGGCCTGGATCACGGCGAGCCTCGGCAAGCGGTCAATAAAGCCCGCACGCTGCAACTCGATTAACCCTTTCGCGAGCGCAGTGTTGTTCCCAAGGTTCCCCCCAGGCACAACGATCCAATCTGGCACTGACCAGTCTAGATCTTGTAACAACTCGAAGATAATCGCTTTTTGCCCCTCAATCCGAAACGGATTGACGGAGTTCAACAAATAAAGTCCAGCCTCCGTGGCAACCGCCTCAACTAGGCGCATCGCATCATCGAAGTCGCCATCGATCTGTATCGTCTGCGCCCCATATGCAAGCGCTTGACCCAGTTTTCCGAGCGCAATCTTCCCGGCCGGGATGAACACGATCGCCTGCATTCCATACATTGCGGCATAAGCAGCAAGAGATGCGCTTGTGTTGCCCGTAGAAGCCACTGCAACACGAGACATGCCATAATGTCGCGCCATCGTAATCCCTGCAGTCATACCGCGGTCCTTGAATGAACCGGTCGGATTCTCACCCTCATGCTTTAGTCGAAGTGCCTTACACCCCGTGTACTCGGCAAGACGCTCATGATCATAAAGCCCAGTGTTTCCTTCACCTCTCGTACAGATCGTTGACTCCGCCACAGGAAGGACCCACTCTCGAAAGCGCCAAACACCGGAACGGTTGATGGGGTCCTTGGCTGCGAGCCGTTCATCAGCCACAAGCGGCTGGAGGGCACAAAATTGCTTCAGTTCATGCTGAACTTCCAGTGTCCCACCACAATGGCACCGATAACGAGGCTTCTCAACGCCGTGGTTGGCGCCACATTCCACACATAGCAACTCGCTCTTCATCCGAACTCCAGCACCCGAGCACCCAACGCCCCAAAGCGAGACTCTCTGGCTTCTGCGACAAGCCCATGACCCGCAAAAGCATCTACCGCGTCTTGAATCAAAGCACTCGAATCAACGGTGGTCGGCACCAAGAAGCAAACACTTGGCCCCGAGCCACTCAAAAAGGCAGTGGCAGCACC
>JBMHDS010000055.1:0-14831 GCA_049889275.1 Bradymonadia bacterium
ACAGTCCTCGACCCAATGCAGGTCACCGAAGTGGTTGTACCGCTCAGTTGGAACGGCGCCTGCACGGATTCAGACATCACCGACCAACGTCTACACTACCACTCCTGGGGATCATTTACGCTGCGTCTCGAAGGTGAAGCGAACAGCGTCATCCAACTCTCCCTCATCAAGGACGAATAGGCGAGACAGCTCGGTTTGACCAAGGCATTGGAGCGCAACATCACGAGAGTGATTACATACCTGTTGATTTTTGCCTGTTTGAGCACGGCCTGTGACTCGGATCAGCAGTTGGTGGACAGCACCGAAACCGACGCCCTGTTCAAACTCGGTCGGCATCTTTTCTACGAACGACGCCTCTCGCTCAACGAAGACCGCGCCTGCGGCATTTGTCATGAGCAAGCGAAAGGCTTTACCGATGGCTTCGTCCGCGCGGTGGGCACCACGGGTGAGATCCACCCGCGCAACACGCTGACGCTACTCAACACCTCGAGTCGCCACAGGTTGGGCTGGCTGGACCAAAACCTTGAGTCTGTCTCGGAACACATGCTGATACCACTGCTCGGCACCGACCCGGTGGAGATGGGCATGAACGGGCGCATCCACCAGATACTTGAGACCTTGAGCCGTGAGGCGGTGTACATCGCGTTAATCGATGGCCTCAATCGCTCAGAAAAGCGGCTTGGTTTTGAGCTCATGCAGTTGGCCTTGGAGACCTTCATCATGGAGATCGTGACCTACGATGCACCGTATGATCGTTTTCTTCAGGGAGAGACCAATGCCATCTCGGCTGCGGCCAAACGTGGGGCAGATTTGTTCTTCTCGGCTGATATGCCGTGCACCGGTTGTCACGGCGGTGATGATTTTGACCGAAGGGCCGATGGGCAGCATGGCTGGTTTAACACCGGCCTTTATGAGCTGGGAGAGAGTCGCTATCCAGCGGGACGTGAAGGTCTGTTCGAGCGCACGGGGCGTTTTGACGATATCGGGCGCTACCGCACCCCAACCCTACGACACCTCGCTCTCACAGCCCCTTACTACCACGATGGAACCGGCGCCACGCTCGGCGACGTCCTCAAAAATTACAACGCCGGTGGCCGGATCACATCTTCAGGACCGAATGTGGGAGACGGGCGCATGAACCGATATAAAGACCATCGAATTGAGCCCCTTGGCCTTTCGGAGCGCGAAATTAAAGACCTCGAGGCCTTCCTCTTGAGCCTCACCGATATGACCGTTCTCGACCGAGCTGAATGGTCAGACCCCTGGAGTCGAAGGACTGACTAGCGGGCTGTGCAAGTAGACTGCAGCGACATGGGTAATTCTCGTTGTGCGGTTCACTGACTGCTGCCCGTTTCATGCGCCCAGAACATCACCTAATTGGCGAAAGTACGTTCTTCTTTTGGTTGTTCACCGCATCTTGTTGTAACCTGGCTGGCAGCGTTTTCCTCAGCGACGACGGCGTTGTCATTGAGGGCGTACGGGCTACCAAACGATTCTGGAGCAGGGGGTCGTATGAAAATTCTCATTGTTGACGACAGCGACGCGATGCGGCGCATTATCAAGCGAGTGCTTAAATCGTTCCCGTGGAAACTTGAGGTCGTGGAGGCTCGGGATGGCCGGCAGGCCATCGAAGTCTTCGGTAAAGAACGTCCTCAATTGGTGATCACCGACTGGAACATGCCCACCATCGACGGGCTTAGTCTCGTCTCTGCCTTCATACGCAATGGTATTGATGTGCCCATCGGTATGGTCACTGGTAACGGCAGCGCCGATGAAGTCGCTCAGGCCAAAGCTGCTGGTGCTGCCTTTGTGGTCACGAAACCATTTGTCCCAGAAGACTTGCGGGTCGCGCTCTCACCGTTCATCGCTGGGGCGGCTGAGTTACCACGTCCGGAACTCGAACCGGTTAAACCCATCGTGCCAGATTTGATAGACGAGCTCGTGTCGGCCCTCAATCATGCGGTGGACACCCAACTCATCGTTGAAGATGGTCTCGGTTGTGATGTGACGGGCTCAGCAGGGGCCGTGTTTTCGGTGGCGAATCAGCGTGGTGTACCTCTCGCCGTCATCGCCATTGACTGGCAGTTATTGAACTACCTCGCTTATGCCATGGCGGGACCTGCCGTTGGTGACCCCGTAGAGAATATTAATCATATGCGTATTACACCTCAGGTTCAGCAAACAGCAGATGAAATCGGAAATCTCCTCCGTGGTGTGCTCAGAAATTCTCTGTCCGGTGAGTTCGTTGATGTCTATAAGCGCGCATTCAGGGGCGATGGGCAGCTACGGCATGACTACTGGCGCATCCTCACTCAAACACAGTCATTTGTTTTGGCGAAACGTCACGATATCACGCTCAGGGTCTCCGGTATTGGCGAAGGCGGGTTCTCGTATTACGCACTCGCCTAGCGCGGCTCCCGAGCGAGCACACTCGTTGTGCTCACAAAAAGTAGGCTCAATCCATCAGCCGACATGCTCAACCCAAGCTCTCATAACGACCCGTGCACGCCGTTCAGAGCGCTCACCTCGAAGGTGAGATGTTTTTGCGTGAAAAGTCGCCCACAGTTTCTTCAGGCGTGAGGCGCTAAAATCGATCATTTCTCGGCAACGGTTCCGTCCGAGCATGCATCTCAATGGCCCCAAGTAAATGCCTACGCGCCGGTGTCGCAGTACAAGGCTGCTGTCATCCTCTGAGATGCGGTCAGGTGTTGACGTTGACGGACGCTGATGAGTGGGCTATCAGCGCCCAGGGTATATACGCCGACAAAAGGACGACGAATGAAAAATCTTCTCATAGCCTGTAGCATTTTGTTCGGGTCGACACTCGCCGCGTGGGCGCAAGCGCCGTCGGCGAATGCGCCGACCGTTGATGTTGAGACATGGACTCTAGATAACGGTCTCACAGTGCTTCTCGCACAAGACCATCGACTGCCCGTCGTGGCGGTCGAGGTGCGGTACATGGTCGGCTCTGGCCATGAGCAAAAGGGTCGTAGTGGTTTTGCGCACCTGTTCGAGCATCTCATGTTCCAGGGGTCTGAGAATTACAACGACGACTTCTTCAAGCCCCTCCAGCCCATCGGGGCAGCTGTAAACGGAACGACAAACACCGACCGAACCAATTACTACGAGCGTGTGCCGAGTGAGTATTTAGAGCTCGCTCTTTGGCTTGAATCGGACCGCATGCAGAATCTCCTGCCAGCGCTCAGTATGGATAAGCTCAATAACCAACGCGATGTGGTCAAGAATGAGCGCCGGCAGTCGTATGAAGACAGACCATATGGTCGGGTGTGGTTACATCTTGCTCACGAACTCTTCCTGCCAGAACACCCCTATGGACATACGACCATCGGGTCGCATGAAGACCTGACAGCGGCAAGTCTCGAGGACGTCAAAGCCTTCTTTAAGCAGCACTATTCGCCGACCAATGCGATCCTGACCATCGTCGGTGATTTTGACCGTGGCCACGCGAAGGAACTTGTCAGCGCCTATTTCGGTGGGATGCCTCGCGGCCAGAGAACCCCATGGCCCGAATTTGAGAAACCCGAGCTGAAGGCAAATAAACATGTGGTCGATAAAGATGAGGTAAATCTACCCGCCGTTGTCTTAGCTTGGCACACGCCAGCGCTCTTCGAATCCGGTGATGCTGAGATGGATATTCTGGCATCGGTGCTGACCAAGGGTAAGAGCAGTCGTCTGTACAAGCCATTGGTGTTCGAGCAGAAGGTCGCGTCGAGCATCAGCGCCTACCAGGTCTCTATGGCCTTGGGTAGCTTCTTTGTCATCCAAGCCATCGCTGCGCCAGGCAAGACCGTTGAAGAGCTTCACACCGCTCTCGTCGCGTCCATCGAAAAGGCCCTCGCCACGAAGCCCACCGAGAATGAAATGAGGAAGTCGGTGAACGGATGGAAGAAGTCATTCTACGGGCGGGTTGAGAGCGTCCTGTCCCGTGCTCAACTCCTCAGTAATTATTTCCATTTGAAGGGCGATGCTAACTATCTCGCGACGGATTTAGGTCGCTACACCGCGATCAACGCCGATTCGGTGTTCAAAGCATCATCTCATTATCTGAAAAAGAACCACGTCCGCATCGATGTCATCCCCGTTGAGGCCGCTCCCAAAGCAAAATCGGACGCGAGCAAAACGCCGGCTGAAGGAGCTCAAAAATGATTCGCCTTACTCTGACACTCGCCACCCTGATCAACTGCGGCTGCGGTGGTATTCAAGTTGACCGAAGTCAGCTGCCAGGGCCTGCTAAGCGCGCAGACTGGCAGCAGCCAGGCATTACCACTTGGACACTCGAGAATGGTCTGAAGGTTTGGTACGTTCGGCAGTCCCAAGCGCCGCTGGTGGCGATGAACCTTGTGCTGCCGACGGGCGCTGCCACCGATCCTGCGGGGCGCGCGGGCACCATGTCTTTGATGGCAGATATGCTCGACGAAGGCGCGGGGGGTCTCGGTGCGCTGCAAATCTCCGATAAGCTCGCGCAACTCGCAACCACCTATAGTGCTCGCGTGGGTACTGATTCGACAACCCTGTCGATGTCGATGTTGGTGGAGAATCTGGAGCCGTCACTCGATTTGCTCGCTCAGTTTGTCACTCAGGCGGATTTTCCTGAGACTGATTTCAAGCGAGTCAAAGCGCAGCGCGATGCGAGCGCACTCAATGCGCAGTCGAATCCTCAAACGATCGGTTTTGTGGTGACCCGCAGAGTGATGCTGGGTGACGGATATGGTGCGTTCCCGCCGAATGGGGTCAGGCGAACCTTGGGACAGGTGTCGCTCAAGGACGTAAAGGCTGCCTTTTCCAAATTCGTGAAACCAGATGGAGCGACACTCGTGATCGTCGGTGCGGCCCCCCGCGATGTTCTCGAGGCTGCGCTCAAGAAGAGCCTCGGCGCTTGGTCGGGCACAGCGCCGGCGTTCAAGCCAACACTCGGTGCCAAGCCAAAACAACCGGGTATCCATTTGGTTGATTTTCCAGGCTCCGCTCAATCCATGGTGATCGCTGCGCGCAGTGGTGGCACCACAACCGCCCCCGATTATTTCCAGAGCAAAGTTTTTAATCGAGCCTTTGCGGGTGCATTCACTGCGCGGGTCAATATGAACCTACGAGAAGACAAGGGCTACACCTATGGCGCGCGCGGCCAGTTTGTTCGCATGAAGCACGCGGGCAATTACCTTATCTATGCGAAGGTCAAGCGAGAGACCACGAAGGCCAGTATTGATGAGATACTCAAGGAGATTGGCTTCCTTCGAGGGGACAAGCCGCTCGCGCCATCGGAGATTGCAACGGCGAAGAGTGGCATGGTCAAAGGATACCCTGGGCGTTTCGAGCGCATGTCGAATGTAGCAGGGGAACTCGCAGGTGTCGTTTCAGCCGGCCACGATGTCGATTGGTATACCAATCGGATCAAAAAGATCGCTGAAGTCACCCCTCAACAAGCCATCGCGTCTTCAGTGCAATACGCTGTCAGTGATGATTTTCAGATCATCGTCGTTGGTGATCGGGCAAAGATTCTAGACGGCCTTCAGACCTACGGTCGACCCATCGCTCTCTACGATGCGCAGGGCGATTTCTTGAAAACCATCGAGAACGTTAAGTCGGACAAATGAGCGACTCGAGAGAGGCCGTATCTCTGTCTGCCAGTGAATTGGCTCAGCTGAGCGCCTCTACCGTTGGTCATTACAACGCGAATGCGCAGGACTTCTGGGAAGGTACACGCGGTCATGATGTGTCTCAGAACGTGGATGCGCTGCTCTCAGCAGTCGACGGCGACGGCCCGTACGATATACTCGATCTCGGTTGTGGGCCTGGCCGGGACCTCATCACCTTTCGCAAAATGGGTCATCAGCCCGTTGGTCTCGATGGCTCGGAGGCGTTCTGCAAGATGGCGCACATCCATTCCGGCTGTGAGGTCTGGCATCAAGACTTTCTTGATCTCGACCTACCGCGAGAACGCTTTGATGGTGTCTTTGCGAACGCCACGCTGTTTCATATCCCACGACAAGAACTGCCGCGGATCCTCCATCAGCTCTTAGTGACCCTCAGGCCACGTGGGGTGTTGTTCAGCTCCAATCCTCGTGGACCAAACCTGGAAGCGTTTAATGGCGACCGGTTTGGTGCATATCATAACCTCGCGCAATGGCGAACCTATCTGGAAGATGCCGGTTTTTCCTACGTGGAGCATTACTTCAGACCCAAAGGGTTGCCTTGTGAAGAGCAGCCATGGTTGGCGTCGGTGTGGCGTAAACCCGCGGTTGACCTTACCTAAGGCTGTTCTTGAGCTTAACCGACTTTTGGAAACATCCAACCGCTTCGAGCCTTGTAGGCCTCGAACTCGGGATACCGTGAAAGCGACCGGTCTTTCTTGACCATATTCGGTACCCAAACGGCACCGACGAAGGCGGCCAGCGCGACGAACGGTGCCCAATGCATGGCCAGACCGCTGAAGCCTGCGTAAATGAGAAGTTCACCAAAATAGTTTGGGTTTCGACTTTTCGCCCACAGACCATCTGTAATCAGGCCTTTACGCAGACTCAGTGCGACGTGTTTTTGCATGTCCGAGACGAAATGATAGAAGACGCCAACGCCAAAGGTCGTCATGCACAGACCGATAAGCCAACCGGGTGCAACGATGTCCATAGACGTGATCAGCCAGGGTGCGATCCAATATAGAGACAAACTGGCCCAAATCACGAACCCGTAGGCCAACCCACATGGCTGCTCCCACTGTTTGTCCCCGAAGCTGCGACTCTTGAGTACCCATAAAATACCGTATGTTCCGTGGGTTGCCAGATACGCCCAGGCGGTCGTGTTTTGCCAGCTATCGTATAAATACATCATCATCAGAACGGCGATCGGTGTCGCGCCTTTATGGCTGTCGATAAAATGTTTCTGTTTCACGAGGTCGATCCCCTTGTGTCTGTTTTCTGCCTAGCTTTATTCTCCGACGCCATTGGGTGCGAGTCGGTGTTGGGCAGTTGATAGGTACCCTGAGCCACCGCCGTAGGTGAGTCCTCGTCTGTGGTCCAAACGCGGACGCTCGCGACCAGCGAGTGTCTTCCCTGACGCTCTAGCTTAGCCTCTGCAAATAACCTCGTCCCAACAGCCGGCCGCAGAAAGCGAATCGACAGCTCCTGGGTGACCGCCATCGGCTCTACGCGACCGAGCGCGCCGCTGCTTAAAAACCACAGGGCAGCATCGGCGCATGAAAACTGCGCGGGACCCGAGATAAAAGCACCCGGTCTGAGATGATGTTCCGCCACAGGCATTTGAACCCGAGCATGGTCTGAGCAGAGTGCAACACATTCGACGTTGGCATCGGGCCATAACTCGTCGATCATTGCATTGATGGCATCGCAGGTCACCATGTGAACAGTGGCTCCTCATCGTGAGTTGGTTGCCGTTTAAGGCCTGACTGTTTGATAACACGTTTCTGTCTCCGCCTCAGTGCATTACGTATCTGCGTCTCTGCGAGAGCGACCATGTATTTGGAAACAGCACGTGGGCGCTAAGGTCAGTGGCATATTGGTGGGTGGTGGCTGTGAACCGTGGATGGGCTGCGAGGGCGGACATCACTGCACAACGGGTGCTTGTGAAGGAGAGATGGCGATGAACGACGTCTTGCGTTGCTTAAAGTGCGCGACGGGCAATCGTCCTAAGCACTTGGTCAATTGTGTCTAGGCCCGCACCGTTGAGTCGAATGAGGCCCTCATAATCAATATCTGCGTCAGAGCGGAACTGAAGTGCTTCAAACCGTTGCTCAGGTCCAGCTGCGAGATCGGCGTAGCCTTCGGGTGGAAACGGCAGCGTAATGTTTGTCTCTCCACCCGGCTCAAAATAAATGTCCCAACGGCCGTCTGGGCCCGCTAGAACAACACGGTGCGCATCCGCTCCCACTGCGCCCTCACCGTCGAAGCTCCGCATCACCGCATTCCAAGCAGCCTCAGTCGGCCTCGAGACTGGCGCAGCTTCAAACACCACGTCATTCGGTACTCGGCCACCGAACGCACGTTGAATATGAATCGTCAGCGACTCCGGCAGTGCTTGCGCATCGCCAAAGCGAGCCGACATTGCGAGAAACGTAGGGACTCCCTGTTCTAACCCGCCATAAGGCGCGGCCATTCGACCCGGATATTCACCATCCTCATTAGCGGCGGTGACACCGAGTGGAACAAAGCCAATGCCCGGCAGACTCACACCTGAGAACACGATCAAGAGTTCTTCCGGCACAAAAATGCCACCGACATCGAGAGCAAGCCTCAAGTCCTGCAGTTGGTTCGGCCTGATATTGAGCACAGGAAAACGTTCGTAATCGGGCCTTAACTCCATTCGGTCACCGTCTCCATCGAGGTCGTTCTCATCCGCGACTCGAGGTAACGCTACGAGCCGTTCCCCAACTCTGAATCCGTGCTGAAAGGTTTCAAAATACGGCAGAAGGGCGCCTAGGACACGGCCGATGGTGTTGCCGTCACCACCTTGTGCAAGCTGAATCAGTCGTCCCACATCCATACGTCCTGCGAGTGACCAGGCCAAACGAATACCGGGTTCGGTGGTCCCATAGAACTCACTCTTCGCTTCGATACGTCCAATAATGGGTAGATCGGCAGCAAGGGTGACGCCGCTTGGAATTGGGATATCAAAGGCGGCTGGCCCTGCATTGATGGGCACGTTGAACGGCGCGCCCAGTAAACTGCCAAAAGACAGATCAGACATACCCTGACCCACCGAAGGGCCACTGAGACTCAAATCCACTCCGCCTTCTGTCATGATGGCGTCGAAGTCTACGGTTCCGGAGATGCCAGCAACCCGCTCATTGGAGCTCTTGCGACGCAATGGCGCCACATAAGAGCCGTCAAAGGCACCGACCAACGTGAGATAGTCGTGATCGCGAGAAAACACCGTGATCGAAGGCGCAGCATCGTCTTGTTCAAAGGTCACAATGCCCGTCTCGTCGGCCACGACTTCTTGCATGCCGTATCGGACCGTTGCACCACCGATCGCACGTCCGTCTTCAGCATCAACGATGTTCACCCGGACCACGCCAGGCATCGCGTCGGCAGCATCGCTCTCAATCACGCGAACGGCAACAGCGGCACTCTCAACGGTGCCGCCGTTTGCAAGGTCGTATCGAACAGTCAAATTAATGGTACCGACAGCGAGACCCTGGAGTCTGCCCGAAGCGTCGATGGCGGCAACTTCCTCATTGTCGACAATCCAGACGAACCGTGTGCTCGTAATCGGGATGACGTCACCACGGACATCCAGCGCGACAGCACTCACTTGGACCGGGTCGGCATCAACCCTCAGAATCCGTGGGTAACCCGTAATAATGAGCGTTTCGACCTCTTGGGCCTCTTCTTCAACGCAGATACCGTCTCGACAAGCGAGTCCGTCCTCACAATCCACGCTACCCCGACAGATCGCCGGTACGCATCGTCCACCAATGCAATCCTCATTGGCTGCACAGTCGTCTTCGCCACCACAACTTGCACGGGGGCGGCACAGCCCGTTTTGGCAGACTGAGTCTTCGGGGCATTCACGGTCACCCACACAGGCTGGTAACGCTTCACATAGGCCGTCGGTACATCTTTCGTCTTCCGTGCACTCTTCGCTGCTCGCGCAGGCTGTCAGCTCGACGCAGTTCCCACTCCTGCAATATTGTTCTCCGTCGCATTGGTCATCTGATTCACACTCCGGTGGTAGGCAAAAACCATCCTGACATTCACCGCCACGTATGCATGTGCCCGGTCCCAAGCATCGGTCTCTACAAACGCCCTCGACACAGCCCTGAACCACGTTTGCGCACTGATCGTCACCGCGGCATTCTGGCTCCGTACACTGCCCTTCGACACATTGAGCGCCAGCTTCGCAATCATCGGTGGTCTCGCACACGCCCGTGGTCTCAGCGTCCCCGTCAAGCCCGAGGTCAGCAGCACCGCCACCATCTGCCTGTGTTGTGGCCATGTCTATGGTTCCGGTGTCCGTATCCTCACTGGGATCCTTTGCCGACGACCTCGACTCGATACAGCCTGCCCAGAAAATTGCCGCAAATAGCACGACGACTCGCCATCTCATCTATAGTTACTCCAGCTTGAACATTTCCGAGTGGCTACCGATCGCTGCCACCTGTCACGATGGTGAGTACGACATGGCCTCAGTCGAGAATCAAATATCTTCTCTGAAGTGGGCGTGTTTTTTCTATGCGGTCGGATTTGTTGCTTTTGGCTGTGGGCCAGCAGAGATGACGCCGTGACAAGAGGGTCTTAAATCGGACTCGGTGCATTGCGAGCTACCTGCGGGTTTAACGTCGAGACATGCGCGTCTTGGCATCATCCCGCCATTAAATCTGCTGCACCAAGGGTTCACAAAAAAAGGGCCGATGATGCTTCATCGGCCCTTGTCCTCTCGCTTCGAGATGATCTTTAGGCTTCCATATCCCCGTCTTCGACGTGGAGTCGGCCGGTCAGGTAGCGAAAAATATAACCACCTGTCAGTGATATCGACGCGAGTAGCCACAATCCCAAGGTCGCTATCCATGCTGCGCCACCGGCGGTCTTCAGCCACCCCTTGGATACGAGCATCGTCACGAAAACGGCAAAAATAGCACCGACGGCCATCAGACCCCATTTACCAAGCAGCTGCTTGGCGTTGTGGAATATAAATGCCCAGCTCGCCACCAAAAACAGCGCGAAAAGAATGGTTCCCCAAGGCATTGGGCTCCATTCCACTTTATGCAGTGACCCACCGAATGATTTAACCGGATTGTATGTGATTAACGTAACAATCAGCGCAAACGCTGCACGCCATGCCACCTGTTTTGTCGTAAACTTAAGCTTCTTAGATACCATAATGCCTCCCTCCAATCTGAGCTGAGCCTACAGTCGCAGGCCTCCTCGTTCAAGAAAACAATTGGGGCGCTCAACAATATGAAGCGTTTAGAGCGTTCGTCGAAATCACCAGTGGTGATCACCGTTCGTGTCGAGCTGAGTCGTCTCTCCAAGACGCTGTGACCTGGCAGCTTGGCGCTCTAAGAATGCCTAAATCGTGCCGGCCGTTGAAGTGATAGCTCAGTCATGCGCCGCTCTTCGGTCAGCCGATTGTTTAATACTTGGCAAAACCCTTTTGATCGAATTAGACTGGCGGCGGAAAGGTGTGGGGGACACCGCTCTGGACTCGCCAAGACATAGTAAACTGGCTCAAAGCAGAAGCGAATCTCGCCGTGAAATTATAGATAGGTGTGACTCTTTTTTGAGAGTAAACGCGATGTGTAGGAGTGTGAGCACGTGAGTGACGAAGCAAACGTTTGGATCGAACCTGAGAAGTGGGGAGAGACTTATTGGCGAGGCGAGTTGCCTCCGCAAGGTCAGGGTGAAGACCGTGAATGGGTTGAGATTCCCCATGAGATGTATATTCCGATCAGCAAGGCCAAGGTTGTCTCAGCTTTTCGAGATGGCTACTCGAAGACGCCTGACGACGCGGAGAAGTTCAAGCACTTCGTTGAGTTGCTTGACGGCATCTACCACTTTCATTTTCACGAAACACTCAATCAGTTGAAGGAAGACTACGAGTTCTTCTCGCCCGATCGTGTCGATAAAGACGACGATGATATGCCTGAGCTGAGTGCGGCCGAAATTCAGCGACGGGAACGACGCTTCATGAGCAACTTTATGAAGCTGATGGAGCGCGGTAACTTCAATCCGCTTAACCAACATGAATACGACTTAGCAGATGCGTCCACGTTTGTCTTCGACATGCCCGTTGATGCAAATTGGACCGGTCACGACCCATCCTTGATCCGGGACTTCACCGCTTGGTCGGACACAGCGGAAGGTCAAGCCCATCTGAGTGACTGCATTCCGGGTGATGCAGGCACCCTCAATCAATGGCTTGACCAACCAGAAGACACAAAAGACCAAATGTTGATCTTTACTCGGGGTAAAACGCCTGAACGTGTAGAAGGCGCTTTTTTTCTGAGTAAGGTCAATTTGCTCGTTGAACGGGGCATCAAACTGGTGATTCGTCTGGCGGCATCATTCTCCAAGAAACTCCAAGAGAAGCTCGGCGCCGTTGACGAAGAGTACACGCGACCAGAGCGTAAAGACATTCAGGTCGACTTTTTGCCGCGTTGGCTACGGCGGATGAATCTGGAGAATCAGCTCACAGACTGGGGCAGCCTCACAGGAAAAACTACGCTTCAAGAACCTGCTTTCGAGCGCGTTATTTGTCTCTTCCGACTCAAGCCGAAGGACCCCTTTCGTGCGTTGCGTCAAAGCCCAATCTTGGGTGGTGCCGTCAATAAGATGTTTAAGCCACCGGAGGAGCCTGCCGTAAAGCCTATCTCCATCAAGATCTTCAAGAATATTCCGATGGCCGACCTCGAGGTTGTCTTTCCAGAGAAGAAGCTCAAGATGCGACCGTTCGACAAGACCGTTCTCAGTCTTGTGGTTTTGATTACTGCCATTACCGGTCTAGTCAAGTTGAGTGGTAACGATGCTGGTGGTGGTGGATTTGTCGCTTTCCTTGGCATCATGGCAGCTGTGTTGCTCAAGACTGTGACTGGCTTTCTTCGTACGCGCGTCAAGTACATCGCCAAGATCGCTCAGGACCTGTACGAACGTAACCTCGATAGCAATATGGGCGTGATGCAGTTTCTTGTGGACTCCGTTGAAGAGCAAGAGTTCAAGGAAGCCTTCCTCTGTTATCTGCTGTTGGCCAAAAACGGCGCGCAGATGGACGCGACAGGTCACGTCCCTAAGGCCATGAGTAATGAAGATTTGGATGGTGCTGTCGAAAATTTTCTCGATGAAAATTTCAGTATCGAAGTCGACTTCGACGTCGATGGGGCACTCAAGCTTGTCGCAGCGCCTGCAGGTGCCAACAACATGCCGTCACCAACCGCCGAGCAGGACGCGACGCGGAAATTCTTACCCATTGTTGCAAAGCGGGGCGAGGGCGATAATGCTCAGTATTGGGCTGTGCCACTCGATGAAGCGCTCCGTGCGATGGATGAGAAATGGGACAACTTCTTCCAGTATAATTTAGACGATTAATTCGTTGATATGCGAGATGCCATGACGCGTATCATGGCATCTCCAACGAGCCCGCCGCCAACTCACAAAGTAGTAGCAATCCGTTGCTAAAACAGGTGTGATTTACCCCTCAGCACTCATCGTGGGAGACCTAGAACGTGGATGTGACCAAACTTTTCCAATCACTCGGCATGGTTATGGCTGCCATGTACGTCATCAAATATGCGTGCGATTCATTCGAAGACGCATCTGACCACCTGGGTAAGAAAGTCTACAAGATGAAACCCGGTATTCGGGGGGCAACGATAGAAGCCATCGCGAGTTCGTTACCGGAGCTATTCACAACGCTGTTTCTATTGTTTCTCTATCATGACACCGATGGCTTTTCCGCCGGGATCGCAACGTGTGCAGGCAGCGCGGTCTTTAACGCAGCGGTCATTCCTGCCGTCTGTATTCTAGCGGTCACCACCAAAGGTGTAGACGGAAAAGTCATTCCCCAGGTGAGCTTGGGTCGGAGCACATTACTGCGCGACGGCTTCTTCTTTATCCTGGCTGAAGTGGCTCTCATCGTTTTTCTTGGCAACACAACGCTGGCCTGGTGGATGGGCGCAGGCCTCATTGGGATTTACTTGGTCTATTTTGGTGTGCTTCTCCGAGGAATGGGTGGCCATGATGCGGGTGAAGACGACGATGACGACGATGACGAAGACGATGAAGATGAAAACGAGAAGGGTCTGGTCGCGAACCTTCTGACTTTTGACTACAACAATCTCCTTTTTGGCGGAAAAGACTTCACGAAGAACTCAGCCTGGGTTGTGGTGCTCTTCGCCACAGCGACAATCGGTGGCGCTTGTTACTTTCTCGCGGAAGCTGTGATTCATTCAGCTGCAGCGTTGAACGTACCAGCCTACTTTACCGCCGTTATTTTGGGTGCGGCAGCGACCTCTGTGCCCGACACCGTGATCTCTTATAAGGATGCGATGAAGGGGGATTATGATGACGCGGTGTCTAATGCGGTTGGCAGCAACATCTTCGATATCTGTGTTGCCCTCGGCCTGCCCCTGCTTGCGTACTGTTTGTACACCGGTGCTGATATTGCACTCAAATCAGGAGAGGGCAGCGGCGCTGCCGTGCAGGATTTACGAATCATTCTTGTCGGTGCGACCGTTCTGATTCTGCTGACTTTCCTGACCGGCAAGAACGGCCGGGATGAGGATGGCAAGGCCACGGTCAGTGTCGGCAAAGGCAGAGGTCTATTTTTGGGCAGCCTTTACGTATTCTGGACCGCCTACATCGTCGCAACTGCGAAGGGGTGGATTCAGCCCTTGTCGTCGGGTTTTTTCTCCTGATTGATCCCATCTTGCGTCCTCCCAGAAGCCCGCAAATACGTCGTTGAGCGGCGACGGAGATGAACATCATCTCGGCGTGGATGGGCGAAGAGAACCCATTTCATATCCCCTTAAATCAGTGCTCTCATTGGTCCTTTGTCCTATTGGTCTAGACAGTGCTGATGTCGACCGTCTCCTTCGAAAAAAACTATTAGAGAATGAGCGCATACGCTCTGATTCATAACCCAGAACTTACGTTCAATCATGTCTGGAACGAACGCTTTGGATGCCGTCGATGTTTGAAAGCCGAGGCGTTGAATGGAAAGCCAGGACAGCGTGGAGAGGCAGCGGACGTCACCATGAGGGGGACGGGGGGAAGGCGTGACGCCCGCGGCCTTTAGTCATTGATGCGCGCCGTATTGTCCGGCTTCGCATTTTGTAAAAGTGAGGCAGCGGACGTCACCATGAGGGG
>JBMHDS010000056.1:0-23137 GCA_049889275.1 Bradymonadia bacterium
CTATAGCGTTGGTCTGGCCAACCGCATGTCTTCGTCCACGTCGGTCTCATCGATGATCTCACCGGTCAATTCTTCGATGACATCCTCGAGGCTCACCACGCCACTCACGCCGCCGAACTCACCGTGCACAATGGCGAGGTGCTGGCGCTCACTTTGAAATTTCGGAAGCAAATCATCGGCCTTGATGTCTTCGCTGACTCGAAGCGGCTCGTATATGTGGTCTCTGACATACTCACCGCCCCGACCTTGCACAAGCGCTGCTAATAGCTCCGAGCGTAACGCCACGCCTTTCACATCATCCCGGCTCTCTCCAGTAACGACGATACGGCTGTGTTGAGACTCTAAAATCCCCTGTTGAGCTTCGTCTAAGCTTTGGTCACCGGTTAGACAAGTCAGCTTAAGTCTCGGCGTCATCAGGTCCTTGGCGGTGACGTCATTGAGCTTAAATACGCCTTGGATCATCTGATATTCGTCGTGTTCGATCACCCCTTCTTCATCACCGATGCGGGCCAGGTATCGAATCTCTCGTTCATTGGTTGTGAACTCGGGTTGAGATCCAGTCGTAAAAGGGTTTGTGAGCTTCTCGATGAGCCAAATCAGGGGGAGTATGAGCCGAGTGAGCAGGAGCACGGGCTTGGCCACGCGCAGCGAGATGGTTTGGCTGTGCTTTTCACCCACAGTCTTTGGAATGATCTCGGAGAAGATAATCACGAGGAAGGTCAATACACCGGAGAATACACCGAGCCACTGCGAGCCAAACACCTCGGTCGCCATACCGCCGATCAACATACTGCCAACGATATTAGCGATATTATTCATCACCACGATCATGGCGATGGGCCGAGTCATGTTCTCGCGAATTTGTAACAGAGACTGTGCCCCCTTGACCTTGTTGTCAGCGAGCTGCCGTACTTTGATCATAGGCGTCGAAAATAAAGCAGCTTCAGTGCCCGAGCAAATGGCTGACGCGGCGAGCACCACAAGAATGACGATGATCAACGTGGTCATTTTAAACTCGAGTGAAGCGATAGGTTGTGGGCGTCAAGCATACTGGGCGAGAGCGTAACAGAGATGAGCAGATTTTGCAGCGGCCTCGCCATACTCGAGTACAAAGAGTGCGACCGGTGGGCGGGTATGAAATGCCAAACGCGTGCTCTGGGTGCGACCAGATGGTATCGAGTCCTCACTGCAGCGGAGATGATCGACTGGACGTTATTGAGACTGCCGGATATTCGAGATCATCAAATACCGAGCGGGGGGCAGGTCTTGCAACGATCCGTACCCCCCAACGGACTTTTTTAGGCTGCCAGTTTTTTCGACCGTGAGCGTGTGTAGGTGGCGAATCAACCGCACTGCAGAGATACTGGCGTCCCTGATACCGGTATTTCAGCGAGGCTGATACACCTTCATGCCCAGTTTCTTAGCGCGCGCAAAGTCACGCATTAAGCGCTCATCCCACTCGGGAGCGAGTGGCCCATCGGGAATATGGGAGACCGCATACACAAACCAACCACGCGCCTCGCGAACAAAGCAGATGTACTCGCGTGTTGTCCACTCTGCACCTTCACTACGGTAGGCGCAGACATCTGATTTTGTTTGCTGCGCGAAGATTAACTGCTGATTGCGGTCTCCATTGAATGACTCTTGACGAAACTTGCCCCCCTCACACCACTGACCACCATCTTTCAGGAATGTCTCGAGTGTCTTCCTCGCCTTCTTTGACTTCATACGCCGAATGAATCGGTCCGTCTTTGCGTTGTCTTTTGCAGACTCTGTTTCCCGCTGATAGTAAAACCCACGGCGATCATCGACGATGGTAGTCACCTTCCCTGGATCCGCACAGAGTTGCGCGATGATGCCCACGCTCTGATCGATATCGAACTCAGTGATGATGGCTTGGTATCTCGGATCGGAATGCAAAGCGGTGAAGTCTGAGTCATATCTCGCACGGGACAATAATTTTCGCGCCTTGGGTGTGCCGATGCGGAATAGATGCTCCAGCTGCTCGATTGCCAAACCGGGCTGACCTGAGACGGAGAGCTCGCAAGCCAGGTTGAAGCGGGCCTGTTCGTAAGCGGGTGAGGCTTTGACCGCCCTTCGATAGTTTGCAAGCGCACCCCGACGGTCTTTGACCTTAAATCGCTTGTAGCCGGCGGTATTGAATTTTCTCGCCCGTTTGAAATTACCGATTGGATAAACCCGCGCCCGCTCGGCCTCTGAGAGCGCCTGAGGCACCCGGTAGTCGTTTGCGACCTTCGCTTTTGCAAAGGGGCTAAACGTCAAGACCAGTACCAAGGCGACTTTTGAACCCGGCGACATGATGGACCTCCTATGTATCGATGATTAAGTTCAATGATTACAGTGGTAGGCACACGTCACATCGAAACCGGCTGCCCGTCAATGCAATTCAAAGGCGACCGATGCTGCCCTTGCAGTAAGACGCATGAGCACATGGAACCCACTTCGCCGATCGGGTGTACAGCACAAGAGGACATCAAACAGAATCGTTAAAGCCCAGCTCAGGAATGCGTAATCCGTTCTAAAAGGACATGTTACAGCAAGGTCGGTATGCCGAAGAGAACGCCTGCTAAACCAGGCCTACAGGGGCAAACACCATCGTCTGCATATCCCGGTCAGATATCACATTTTAAATGACGCCAGAATAACGGCCACAAATATGCACATAGCGGCAATGCCGCTGTTCGCTCGGCTCGGTGCACGAGTTTGCCGTCAGTGATACAATCAGCTCTGAGTGGGTTTTATTTTACTTCGTAGAGCGGCACACATCTTGAGGGGTCGCTTACATAACAATCGAAATCGGTGCGTTCGATTTCTGCCCTCGAATAGACGAAGACACGGCCATCGCGTCGGTTATCGGGGTTTTGAGCCAGCTGCGGGTTATCGAGCGCATAAGGGGCGCCAACGATAATCAGCTCGTCGGTGACCGCAACACTCAAACCAAATAAGCTGCCTGCCTGGGCCAATTCAGCGGGCGCCTCCAAGCGGGCGATCTGTTCCCATCGGTTGTCAAGATTCGAATACTGGAACACATAGACCGCGCCTCTCATCGGCATGACATGATCTCTTCCGTAATCGCGCTCTAACGCGTTCACCCCAAATGCAGGCGCACCGATAACCAGCAGATGATCGCCAGGTCGCTGTCCTTTCGTCGACGCAATGCTAAAGCCAAAGTTCTCACCCGGAATGGGTCGATCAGCCATAAGCTTCTGCGCGTGCTGAAAGTCAGCGGCGGGCCTCCTAAATACGTGAACTGCGCCATTGCCAAAGTGTCTCTCTGAAAGCCGCAGCGAATCGTCTACACCATTAGGAAACGGAATTGACCCTGTACTCGCATCATTGTAGGCGCCAACAAACACCTGGGTACCACGACCACCAATATTCGGGCCGATCGCGAGGGCAGAGCCAAAACGATCGTGGATGTTCGCTTGATCACCCGCAGTGAGCTCTGCGACAGCCGGTCTACCAGAAGCATCTGTTGAATCGAGGTCATAGATGAAAGCCCGCCCGCTTAAGGGCAGCCGTTGATTCTCACGTTCAACCGGTGAGGCTTCTGCACCAACAAGCAAGTACTCGTCGTTCATCGCTGCGCGATACCCAAACCAGCGGGTATCTTCTTTCGCAAGTTCCACCATGTTTGTATTGAGGCTCTCGAGTCCGTCTTGTGCTGAAGCCCGAGTGAGATACAGGCGCCCCGCAGACTGATTTGAGTCTTCGGCCACGGGTCTGCCGTAGGCGCCGATGGCCATGTCGCCCCGGTTGTTACATGCCACGGCGCTACCAAAATTCTCTACATGGTATGGTAGGCAGCGACCGTCGAGGCAACGTGTGGACCCTTGGCACTGCTGAGTCTCTGGTCCACAAGGCTGACACTGGTCTTCAACGCAAAGCCCGCTCTGACAATCAAGATGTGTACCGCACGCTTGAAGATTGTCACATGGCTCACATCCGCCACCGCAATCGACACCCGTCTCACCATTGTTTTGAACACCATCGCTGCAAGAAGCGGCTTCGCTTACGCAAGACGACGCGCATCCGTCTCCGTCGGACAGATTCCCGTCATCACAACCCTCGCCGGTCTCTCTCACGTCGTTACCGCATGCGCCCCTGTACTCGAGCTTAAAGGGCCTCTCGTTGACCGGTATCCCTCCGTCGTCTAAGGCGTCTAAGTAGACCGCGCCGATATCTTCGTTGTGTCGCAAGCCTCCAGCGGCGTCATACTTTGCCGAGGAACAGACCGACCATCCGAATTGATCTTGGCCCAAGTTGATGCCCACATCTAGGAAGGGCAAAGCGCCGATCGGAAACAAACTAAAGGGCTCATTATCCTGTCCAGGTGTTCTCAGGATAATGGCAACACCATGCCGTCTCGCTATGCCGCTCTGATAGTTTCTGGCACCAATGTTCAGTTTAACAAAGCCCTGACCCTCTGCATCCCGATCCTCAAAGCTGTGGGTCGCGAGGCTCCAACCGAGCTGAGCGCCCGACTCACCTTCGAGGACTTGCACAGGGTTAAATTGACTACGACACCGCTGTAGGCTCTCAGCTGGACATGGAGCCACCAGTTTACATTCGGCGTTGCAAAAGCACCCCGCCTCGACGCGGCATTGTTCGAGCCCAGCATCCCCGTCACATTCCTCGCCATTGTCTGCTTGGAATTCGCCATTGCCACAGGTATCGCTGACGCAGAAGCCGCCGATGCTACAATGTCCCCTTTGTGGGCAATCCTCATTGGTCACACAACCTTCGCCGATGTTACATCTGAGCCGGCATGTACCGCCGCAATCTACACCGGTCTCTGTACCGTTCATGACCTCATCGTTACAGGTCGGTGCCGCGCATTCATTGTTCGTACACACACCGCTGATGCAATCAGCCGCTCCGATACACGCCAGCCCAGCGCCGCAGGGTGGGCATGAACCGCCACAATCAAGGTCGGTTTCGTCACCGTCTCTCTCTCCATTTCGACAGGTCGGCGCGCAGGTCCTGTCCATGTTGGTCTCCACACAGACGAGGCTGGTGCAATCGGGACCTTCGATGCAGGCTTCGCCACCATCGCAGCGGCCACACGTGAGACCACCGCAGTCAACGTCGGTCTCCCCTTCATCTAGATCATTATTCTCGCATAGCGGGCGTGTGCACACCCCACCTGAGCAATATGCTGTGTCACAATCTGAGTCTTGCGCGCACACTTGGCCTACAGCGCACGGCTCACAATCGTCACCGCCACAATCTACGTCCGTCTCTGCGCCGTTGATGACCTCATCGCGACAGACAGGTGCCGCGCATTCATTGTTCGTACACACACCGCTGATGCAATCTTCGGCGCTTAGACACGGTAACCCCTCAGTACACGGTGGGCACGAACCACCACAAACAGGCGTACGGCCGCCATCGTTTAGATCACCATTCGCGGCGCAAGGCAGGCAACCCACACCATCACATCGCCCACTCTGGCAATTCGATGCATCACACCCGCTATCCGGGACCGTCATATTTCCAACGGAGCGGACATCAGCATTACTCATGTCTTCAACGCGACCAAAATCAGCGTCGGTGTTACCGTCAGCCGCCACGCATTGGTTGTCAGCGCACCGCTGATTGGCGCCCGGGCAATCTCGGTCTGTTTCACACTTCCACGCGGTCGTACCCACAGGCAGGGGCTCAAAGCAGCCGAGCAGGCAGGCGCTCAGTGTCAGACCGACACAAAATCTCTTATGTACATCACTCATTTAATTGTGCCTCCGATGACCAGCATGGCAGGCCCAAAACGAACGCGCACGCTTGGGGTCTCACTCGCCCCGGGTGCCTGTGCTGATGGCTCAGACGACAAGAGCCACCATGTCAGCCCACCGAGTACCGCTGCAACGCCCGTTATCGTCAAGGCGCCCCCCAAGGTCTGCTGAGACTCCGCGTCTTGGTATGCCCCGTAGGTTACACGACCCGGCTGACTCGCGGCATCGTCATGGGTGCCGTGCGCATCCATGAGCAGATAGGTGCCCGTACCTGCCAATAGGAGCCCAGACCCTGCGACCACCCAGGGCCAGATGTTTTGTTTGTTCGCGGATTTGGATGTAGCAGCCGTCGCGGGTGGCTGCGAGGCAACTGGCGCGAAGGTCAACTGCGCGCGAACAATGGATTTTCGTACCACATCGACTGCGGTCTCTGTTGTGTCCTCACCGCGGCGAGCGCCGATGACGTAGCGCCCCTCCGCAAACTCCGATTCTATGGGCGTACGACCCACAGACCGACCATTGACCGTCACCTCAAGACCTTCGGGCTCTGTGGTGATGACGAGCGTGCCAAAGCAATCACCGCGTATCTCAGCGAGACGTTTGCGAGCGTTGAGCTCTTCATCACACCCATGACATGCCTTGAGCAGTCTCTCGTAGGCGGACGCGCGAACCAGACAAGAGGCGCGCTGCTTCTCGCGCGCTATAGCAATATTGAAGAGCGCCACCGTTTGTTTGTCCAACCGGTACAAGACCTCAAGCTTCTCAACCGCCTGCTCGAACTCACCTGCCTTTAAATGCTGCTGAATTTTAGACACGAGCTGCTCTTTATCAATCGTGCCGGCGTTCTGTAGCGGGACCTCGGCCAACACAGGTAGAGCGAGGGCCTGCAGACAGACCACCGCCAAGATTAAGCCCCAACGTATAGAGTTCATTGAACGCATCCGATTTATGTAATACCAAGACTATAGGTCAGTTCAGGGTATCAAGCGAGGATACTGTTTGGGCGCGCTCTGAGAACGAACACGCCGATGCGATGGGGTGGGATGAGTTCCTGATTAAGCCCATCTGCAACCGCCGATACTCGAGCATGCACCCTGAAGAGGAGGCCCCGTGGGCTGGTGTCCAAAATGCGATATACGCTATCCAAATACGGTGACCTTCTGTCCTAAGGACGGCACGACACTGATCAATCAGGGCGCTGCCTCAAACGACCCACTGATCAATTTGGTGCTCGATGAGCGCTATCATATCGATAGCTTGATCGGGACCGGTGCGATGGGGCGCGTCTACAAAGCGACCCAGATCAATGTCGGGCGTGATGTCGCCGTAAAAGTTCTCAACGCGGTTGCATCGCAAAATGCTGAGGTTGTGACACGGTTCCAATCAGAGGCGAGGATTATCTCTGAGTTACGGCACCCAAACACGCTCAAATTACTCGATTTTGGCCACACACCCGAAGGTCAACTCTTCATCGTGCTCGAACTCTTGAAAGGATGTTCTCTCGAAGATGAGCTGGCTAAAGGTGCGATGTCTGAGATCAGGGTCATGTCGATATTAAAGCAATCCCTCTCAGCGCTCGCGGAGGCACATGAGCAGGGGATTGTGCACCGAGACATTAAGCCCGCCAATATCATGATCGAGTCCGTCGGCGGTTCAGAGATCGTCAAAGTTGTCGACTTTGGGATCGCGAAGGTCATGTCTGGGATCAATATCACAGCCACAGGCCGAGTGATCGGTACGCCCGCCTATATGTCACCGGAGCAGGTCCAGGGTACGACCATCACCGCGAGCAGCGATCTCTACAGTCTCGGTGTGGTCGCCTACGAATGTCTGTGTGGGCTGCTGCCTTTTGTGGGCTCAACCGCGGTGTCCGTTATGCTCAAGCATATGCAAGCGCCAGTGCCCCGGCCGCAGGATCTTGAGACGCTGCCGGCTCTCCACCCAGACGTAGAAGCATTTGTGCTCTCGCTGCTCGAAAAATCGCCCAGCGACCGGCCAGCAAACGCGGTGACCGCCAAACGCGAGGTGGAAAGATTAGAACGGGTCTTAATGGGCGGTGCCCGTGACTCAGTGCAAGAAAACAGAGTGGCAGGGGCCTCGGATGTCCATCAAGGCGCCAATCGGACACGGGCCAGGCAAATGGCAACGGACGAGACGATGCTCCCCGATGCCGGTAGGGCAAGCCAGAGCGCTGTTATTGAGCAAAGCGCGGGTGTATCCGGGACCGACCACATTGGTCTAGCGGACGACTTGGGTTCCTCGACATCCCGCCCCATCGTCCTCATTTTGCTCGTGGTCGCGCTCTGCGTGGGGGGTTACTTCGCTCTCGGCTCGTCTGCCTCAAAACCCGATGGAGAATCGGCTCCCAAAGCATCAAAGCCAATCAAGTTAGGGACGAAAAATACGACCACGCCCAAAGCATCAAAGACCTTAACGCCGCCGGTTAGTCAACCGAATCGTAAAATCACATCCACTCAGGAAGCGGACGCTGAGAGACGTGAGGTGAAAAAGGGTACGCAGCCCACGAAGCCACCGACTCAAGAGCAGAGCAAGACCAGTGCGGGACCGACAGCAGCGAAGGGGGTTTTGACACCAGCCAAAACCCAACCCCAAAACGCTAAACCTAAAGACCTGTCGGGGCCTAAGAAAGGTAAAATGCCTCGACGTGCGACCAGCGCTCAGAAGGCAAGAAAAACCAAGAAACCGGCAGCAAGGCCGAAGGCGAATACGGCCGTATCAAAGCCAAAGAAAAGGCCTATCAACAAAAAGCCCGCTCCAGACCCACGACCGAAGAAGAGCGCCGCGCCTCAGCAAAAGAAGAAAGGTGGAGCAGGTTATCAAGACTCGGTGGATAAGCTCGAGTTCAAGGGCTTTTAGAGCGCCTGTTTACAACAATGGGCGCACTAGGCGACCCATGGGCATTGATCAAGCCAAATGGGCGAGTGGTCCCAACCAGGATCGGTCTCACAATCATTTAGCCCGCGGCCTGTCTAGCGGCGCGCGATCGTGATCTCTTCGTCTAATAGGTAGCCGCCAGACCGACGCTGGATAATCCCGCGAAGTCCAGCCCGTCTCAGTGTTGATACTGCGGTGTACACCCTCGCTGTCGCGGCGTCCCATGAGATCTTCTCATCGGGCCATAAACGCTCGATGAGAGCATCCAATTGTATAGGCTCTCCACGCCGCTCTGCATGGGCCTCCACCAAGGTCTCTAGTAAGCGAAACAAGAGGTCCTTACGCGAGAGATCGACCCAGTCTGCACCCTTAACAGCGAAGGTGCGGCCCAATATTTTGAGGTCTGTATCACCATCCAACCCGGACCGTTTGGCTTCGGTCGGTAACTCGGATTCAAGCAGCGTGGCCAAGACACGTGTCTCATACCAGCGGTCGCTCGATGCGAGATGATGACCACCTTTTCGTAGGTCGACGAGCGCACTCAAAGCGGCGGCGCCATCACCTGCCTTCAAATCCAGAAAAGCCACCGCGAGTCCATGGGCCACACGGCTTCTCGGCATACCCTTAAGAGACCACGTCTCGCCTCTCTCCACAGCGTCAGCAGCCAACTTCAGATCGCCTGCTAGGGCATGAAAAACCCCACAATAGAGTTCTGCAATCGCGCTAACACTTGGATCACCGATGGCATGAGCGTCGGCCAGTCCACTCTCAGCAGCAGCTATGGCTGTTTGGTGCTCACCATTGAGTGCATGGGTCCAAGCCTCATTGAAGTGCGCCATGACCCGCACACGTGGTGCCCTCAGGCTCCCCAAGACTTTGCGGGCAGCGACGTAATCCGCCCGTGCTTGATCTAGGTCTCCGGCCAATGTCAGGCAATTGCCTCGCGCCACCAAGGTCTCCGCCTCGTGGAGTTGATCACCGGCTTGACGCAACGTATCGAGGGCGCACTCAAATCCGCTCAACATATTCTCTAGACGCCCACTCAGCCCATCTAACTCGGCCAACTTAAAGCGTGCATACCCTATGCTCCATTCGTGACCGATGAGCGCGCTGAGCTCTATGGAGCGCGCAAAGCAAGCTCTCGCGGCGTCATGCTCTCCCAACTCCACATGACAGCGCCCTAAATTGACCTCGGCGATACGCTCCACTTGGTCGAGACCGTAGGCAAGCGCCAACTCTTTAGATGCTTGGAGAGCGCCCCGTGCCTCCTCAAGTCGTCCTCGCCCAAAGTCTGCCAAACCAACAGTGGACTTTATGGTGGCGAGGAGTTCACCACGACCGTTTTTCTCGGCGCGCGCGGCGGCATCAGCGATGAGAGAGCGCGCACGCTCAGACTCGCCGAGCGCGCGCATGGTGCGCGCCAAATCTGCGATGGCCCAAATCTCGATCTCTTCTAGACCGAGCGTACGCGCGCTCTCAGCGACACTTTCGAGGACCTCGAGGCTGTCTTGATGCCGGCCCAAAAAACGCAGACATCGACCACGGTAAAGACCAATCTTGAGAGAGAGTGGAGTCGGTTTTTCGGATTTGACCGCCATCAACGTACGCTCAATACGACTTAAGTGCTGAGACAGGGGCGTGCCGTAGAGGATTTCATCGAGCGCGTAGACAGCCGAAAGGCTATGCGCATATGCCTTGTGAGACGCTTGCTCATCGACCACCGCCTCTAAGTTCTCGCGATTGCGGAGCAACCATTGTCGCTCTTTAGATGCACGGCGCCATGTCGACTCCGCGGCACCTTGGCCTCGGTCACCATAGTAACGGGCATGACGCCTGAGCAGCGCTGTGCTCGGTGGCCAACGCTTCGCTGCAAATACGCTGATGCTGTTCAATAAGGTAAAGCGACTTCGATGATCTTGTTCAAACCGACGAATCAGCGAATGGTCGAGCAAGGTCTCTAAAACATCGAGGGTGTCTGGCGCCGACTCGAACTCAGACAGGTCAAGGACAGCTGCAGCGGCCGCATACTCAAATCCACCCTTAAAAACGCAGCACTGACCCAGTGCCGCCTGAGCCCAGTCCGGCAATTGTTCCCATGCCCAAGCGAGGGCTGTCTCCAAGGTTTGGTGACGACTGAGGTGGCCATCGGCTGCTTGCCTCTTGAGCAGGTCGAACCGACTGGACAAATGCTCGAGTACCTCAAAAGGAGACAAAACACGCATCCGTTGCGCCGCTAAATCAAGCGCCAGCGGCAGTCCGTCCAGCTGGTTCGCGATCTGTGCAAATATACGCCAGGTCTCGGCTGCAATGGGCGCCTCGAAAGCGCGCGTCGCGGTGGCTTTGTCCACCAATAATCTGACGGCGTCAGACGCTTGTATCTCAGAGGGCGTATCTCCAGTAGGCAATGTGAGCGGCGGCAACTCGAAGACGTGCTCGTATGGCAGCTCCATACGCGTTTGTGACGCCACCAACCAAGTGATGTCGGGTGCGCGTCCGGACACAGCTTGAATCAACTCGCATAAAGGTGCTTTAACCCGCTCCGCGTGGTCGATGACAAGCAGGCCACTCTGCATCCGCTCAAGGCATCTGAGCACATGATCTTTTGAGGCACCGCGACCCGCCGCCTGCGCCGCGATACCCATGGCGTGCGCGAGCACCTCGATGAGACGCCCCTCATCGTCCGCATCGAGTAATGATGCATAGCCGAGCAGCGTTGCGCCCGCCTGGCGTGCGAGGTGTTCGACAAGGTGTGTCTTGCCAACGCCCGGCGGTCCAATGATGGTCACCTGACGATTGGAGTCCAAGAGCGTGTGAAGAGACGCGATAGCCGCATCGCGGCCAATCACAGAACCAGACTGTTGCGGCGTTATCTTCACACAAAGTTCCAACAGGAAAACGACGTGTATATCCTACGGCACTCCGGCCGATGGCGCGAGTCTGACGCTCAAGGCGTTTGAGTTTCCGGGTGCGAACGCAGATGACTCAAGCCGTCTGGACGACGCTTTCAACCACAAATCATCCATGGCCCACCACTCAACAGACACAAAAAGCAGCAAAAAAAGGGGGGGTGACGGCCAATTTTGAGGCGAGCTTAGAAAACTAAATCACAGTTTAGAACAGCTTAGACAAGGTTCTTCACTTTTCTCGTCAGTATGAGTGCATCGCCAATGAGGGTGATGAAGAAAACTCAAATCAGGAGAATGAACATGAAGAACTTACCCACAACCTTAATCGCTTTGGCCCTCACAGTTGTTTCAGCAGTGCCTGCTTTCGCCCACACATCGAATGATGGAGCAGAAAGCATGCATGACACAGCTCACGAGCCTCTCTTGAAGGCGCCTTTTGATTCGCATATCGATGAAGGCGTTTCGTGCGATCAACTGGAAAAAGAGTCTGTCTGCGGCACAGATGGAGTCACATACGCCAATGAATGCTATCTGGAAACTGTCGACGGTACCGTTGCCCACGATGGCATCTGCGAACCAGCTAAATGGACTTGGTCGTCCGAAAGTAAAGACAGCGAACAGCTCGACTCGGGCACCTTGAACTTTCAAATCTTCAAGGGAGATAACACCGTCATCTCGGGTTCAAAAGACGATTTTGTCGTCGCAACCTACATTATGCGAGAGCGGCTCATGGTGCTGGAGGAGGTGATCGAGCGCGCCCTTGAGAATGAAAGATTCACCGAGTTGGAAGAACAAGGACTGATGGATATACTCGACAGTTTGGCTGCTCTCGTAGATATCCGGGGTGACCTTGCAGAAACGGCATCATTGATTGCCAATATGGAGAGTCTGGATGTGACCGTTGGCTTTTGTTCAATCTACGGCACACTTGTGAATGAAGCCTTAAATCTACATGCGAATGACCCAATGGTACGTTTCCTCAACTGGCTATCTAGCGCCGAGACAGACCAAGATGCTCTGTATGCTCAAGAGCGCCGAACGAACACCGACTGGAACAATGATGGTGTCATCGGCGACCCTAACAGCAGGCGCAATCGGCGACGGCGCGGCAATGGCGTTATTATCGTTCTCGATTGGCTTAATGGACAGAGCGTAGTGGATGCCATGACTGACGTTGGGGGTCTCGAGCAAGTGAATGCGATGCTTCAAAGGCTGAGTGACGAGCTGAACGCCATGATCATCCAACCTGACGCTGAGATTCACGACCCGGTTCGTTCCTACAAATAAACGCGGTCAATTCCGTAATCGCGTTCATTCTGCGTTGCTCAACTCAGATCAGGGGCCCTCAGGATACCAGGGGCCCTCTGACTGCCACCCAAATATCTTTGGACAGTCCGTTAGATCACTCGCCGATTGACTCTTCGCTCAAATTCTCGGGATCGCACTTGTAAGTGCACTGTACTCACTTGTGAAGGCAGCTGAAACGGCCACATGACTCAATCAGCTAGCGGAAAAACGGAGATGTCTATCGTAATGACTTTGTTCTGATTAGGGATTGAATAGGGCTTACCCTGCAGTGTCGCTGCGAGTCGTAGCTCATCGGCCTTAATGATGACTTGTCCGATTGGGTCATCATTCATCGCATCTGCATCATGGAGCCTAATCTCCAAATTCACAGCTTCGTCGTTCGGGATGTTAGCCATGCGAGCATTCCATTGCGGAAAATAACTATTGGGAATCTTGTCCAGGAGCATCCGCTGACCATCGATAGGCATGCCCGAGCGGGTCACAACGATTTCACCCGTCACATCTGGTGCCGCCACGCCAGCCGTAATACCTGACAGACCTTCACTCATAGCGGCCGCTCCGGCAACAGCCATCGCTTGAGTCAGTTCCGGACTCACTTCGTACTCTTCTTCAGTGTTTTCGTCATGTTCTGCCTCCCAGGCCGCTCGTTTCTGACGTTCATCTAAATGAGCCTTCGTGAGTAATTCTGCTTGGGCTCTCATGCGCTTAGACAACGCCTCATCCACGCCACAGCAATCCCATGCCTTGCCAGTATCAGGCTTTTGCATCTGTATGACAGCACGACGAATCACAACATTAAAAGCCCTGACTTTGCGCGATTTATGTTGGCCGCTGGCACCGCTGGTCGAACCCACTTTTGACTTAGGGCGCTTAAGCGGACGCGGCCTTCCCAATAATGTTGAAATCGACCCATCATCCCATGATTTACACTTTGGCAGATAAACAGCCTTATGTGCATCGAGCATGACTTTTGCCCTTGTTTGTTTATCAGCTTTCTTCAAAGTTCTAAGCAAGTTAAGTGCCTTTGGGTTTGTTATCGACGTAGATACCCACTCGCTGAACGCTTGTTGTCTATTCGAATAGCCATCCGTTACATGGTCTGACATGCTACAGAGCAGGAATATCGATGTATTATACGCCTGCTCTTGGGCCTGAGCCGGCCCCATCCAAAAGATACTCGAAACGAATGCGAGCCACGTTCGAAAACATTTTTGTGACGTAAACTTATCCATAAACAATCCTCCCTTAGACTCCCTAGGGGAGCGTAACCTGCGATGCAGCATAAACTCACGTCAAATCTGACCTATTGGTATACTTTGGGCCGCTCTTAAGAAAAATCACGCGCCGATTGACTCTTTCGCTTAAGCCTCGGGAACGCCATACCTTTCAGTGTGCTGTACACACCTCCAAAGGCAGCTCACGACTCGTGCGGTACGTCTTCTGACACGTCTGCTGGGTCACCTTAAGCGCGAGTTGACAGGTCCAAAACAGACATGCCCTGGGTGCTCAAAGCAACTTATCCGCAGAAATTGGAATGAAAACTTGAGCGCGCTGCGACGGTCTTAAGGCATGCGATGAAATGCTTAATTAAAATGTCGGTTTAAAGGCGACCGCCCCGTACGCTCCAGCAAGAATCCCGCCTACCGTCTCGTAAAGCGATTAAAGTCTTAGCAGCAGCCGATAGAGCAATCAGGCGCGTGAATATGACCGTCCCTAATCTCGCCCCGCGTGCCTTGCCTGACACTCACCACCTCGATATCAAAATGCAAGGTGACGTCTGCGAGCGGGTGATTCGCTGTGCAAAGGACCTTGTCTGATTCGACTTTCATCACGACAAACATAACACTCTCCGATCGATTGGCTGGATGCGGACCACTAAACCGTGCGCCTTGCACCAATTGTCCCTGCGATTCGACCGGAAATACAGAAAGGGGGATGGCTACATCTAGGTCTGGATCGCTCAGCCCATAGCCTTCCTCTGGAGGAACGACCACGGTGACCTGGTCGCCAGCAGACTTACCTTCGAGCGCCTTTTCAACGCCCGGGACTAAGTTACCGTGGCCATGCAAATACGTGAGGGGATCGTTGCCATGTGACCGGTCGATGGTCGTACCGTCGGCAGTGGTCAAGTGATAATGAATCTGCACTGCGCGATCTGCCATAACTTGCATGTGTCATCGTCCTTTAATCGTTTATGACAAGACGATTAGCACGGGGCGCAGTGGTTGCGGGAAATATTCGTCTGGAATCTGACCAGGAACGAGACCTCGTTTTTTTCTGCGCCGCTGGAATATCGAAACTCTCCTACCAAGAGAGGGAGACCAGCTTGACCGTACCTTTCCCGAGAGGCTTGAGAGCGCTTCTTCCCGATACGCTGAACGACGATTTCCTCACGGAGCCTATCTGGATAGACAAACTCTGCGCCCCATCGAAGGCACCGACAGATACGCGGGGATTGCTCACTTCCACAATCAACCCATCCGTGCCCTGGAGGCTGAACATTTTAGACGTCAGGCTGTAGCTCTGAACGCGGAACAGCATATCGCCGGGTTTTCCAACCCAACCGCCGGGAAGCACCACGCCGAAGCTTTTGGATCTGTGTGCGTTCAGCCATTCTTCTGGCGTCATAACAGGGCCTCCTTGTAACCCACATAAGGTGTCTTTTTGCGGAGTGTACGACCTGCCCGGAGGATTGTCATTTCGCAGGCGATGCCCCGTCATTCTCCGCATCTCCGATGTGGACAAAATCCCGTGCATTACAGACTGTCACGAGAAGAGGACATGCATCCAGGACAGACACCATTAAATTCATTCGACGGGGCGCACCCATCGACGCTCCGCCAGACCCTTAAGGGTCTAAATGGTGCCAGCTCGATTCCATGAGTTCGAACCCCCTGACATCGAATTCAGCGAGCTGCTCTCGGTGGAAGGGGAAAAAATCGTTATTCCAAAAATAGGCCTCGGTCAATTCAGCATAATACTCTTGCACATTGGTCGTCGCATACGCTCTTCGAAAAGTGCCATCCGCATGCTCAACACGGTCGTATATGCCGCTCTCCATAGCCGAACTGAAAGCCTCAAGCACCGCCACATCACCGTATCCTAAGACTTGGTGATGCCAGGCATGCGCCAACTCGTGCAAGACAATGGCCGGTTGTATGTTGGTCCACTCCAAATAATGGCGCACGTTGGCAATTTGAACACCACGGGCCCAATAGGTGGGATAGCCATTATTGATTAACCACTGGGGAGATGGATGGTACACGGCCCCTCCCCAATCGGGATGATCTCTCTCAACCCAAAGTCTGACCTCCCTCAGCCTCGCGACCGCTGCAGGAGGTAAGGTATTGACAATGCGCTGTAAGTCGCCCGAAAGCTGAGCACGCACATCCATGCCAAGCTGAGGTATCTCGTCTATGGAACGGTCTAAGCAAACTCTCCAATCTTCAACGATCACAGCTTGGTAGACGACGTCGTCAGTGCAGCTATGCAGATCGAAGCCATCACAGTCTTGGTCGATGCCGTCGTTGATAATGTCCATGAGTCCCGGCGCTATTTGGGGATCGTTATCATCGCAATCACCCTGCCGAACCGACACGCCATCGCCATCGCGGTCAACATCCAAAAGATTGGCGTCGGGAGAGAACCCACGATCAGCAGGTTCGATCTCAACATCGGGCATGACCCCAGTATCGACCACACTCCCCCCGTCTTGAATCACCAACGCATCCCGAAGTGCCATCATGTCCGGCCTGGGCAGCCCAGCGTCAAAATGGGTCGGTCCGCCGTCTTGTCCTCGGTCTACAACGCGTGCGTCGGTCGGCAGCCCGCCGTCGATGTTAGAGTCCAAAGACGATGTCACCGGGTCAGTCTGGCTTGATTCCGACGGCGTGCATGCCATAAGACCGGGTACAAACGCCATGAACAAAAACCAGCATGTCATGGGGCCACTCAAGAGCCCGGATAAACTCAAGCGGTAACATTTTCCACAAGGCGTCGGCATTCATATCCTCCAGTCTGATCGCCGTGATGGGTCAGCGTAACCAAGCTGGCTCATCTTTACAAAAATGATCGTGCACCCCCTGATAGTCTACCAAGGCACGATAAGATGCCGAAAGAGCGATTAGAGTATCGAGCGCAAACACTACGTTTGATGTCATGTCGAAGGGTGAAGACAACAGTGGGCTCAAAGCCCTTCGGGAAACGATAACCCCTTTCGGATCAAATCACTTATGCGAAGCCAGCCAGCCCATTTTAATCCACTGATGGAGACTCGAGTGGGCACAGGGCTCGGTTCGAAAAATAAGTCTGCAGCTCATACAGTGACGCTCTGCGAGGTCATAACAACGAAGGTCGGCCACGCGTCCGGCTGATGACTCGATGGACGTGATATGGGAACGCTTAAGAGACGTTGAGAGAAGAGTCACTCGGATCGCGGTCTCACTCGTTGCGAAGCATACTCGCCTGGCACCCTGAGAATGGCATGACCGGCCACGGAGAAGAAGAAAATGATTCGCAATCATCCAATCAAAAACCCTGAGCTGTCAGCAGGTCGGTGAGTGGCGCGCAAGAATCGGCGAAAAGCACAAGAGCGCACCGATTGCGCATTGAAACGCGCTGGCAGGATCCGGTAGCCTTTCGTCATGGGGCGGCTCTTTCTGACATGCACGTGGCTGTACGCCATCACTCTGAGTGGTTGTCACGGTGGTGGAGACGCGCCTCACGCGTCACTCGGTCGCGCCGTAGATGCTGAGACATTCGACGGGTCGTCTAGCGCATCGGACGCAGACCCGAGCCAAACGGATCAGCGTCTTCCGAGCCCCCTCGATGCAAGCTTTGATGCCGCCGGTCCCACAGGCTCGGACGGAGCCGGCCTACGTGACCAAGCAGTCGCTCAAGACGCAGGGGCTATGCGTACGGACCAGGGTGTTCAATGCAGAACGCCCGAGCGCTTATTTGAACGCGATATCTGGCCCAATATCTTGAGCACGCGCTGCCAGGCGTGTCATTCGCCACTCGGCGTGGCCCGCAGCACGCGTCTGGTGCTGATCAATCCAGTCGAGGCGCCGGAAACCTATCTTCAGACCAACTTCGAGCGGACAGCTGCACTCGCCGAACTCGCAGATCCAACGATGAATGGCCGCTCGATTCTCGAGCTGAAACCGACCATGCTCATCGAGCATGGCGGCCGGGAGGTTCTGGTACCGAATGGTCCCCTTCACCAACGTCTGCAGGCCTTCGTCTCACGCGTGAACGGTGAGCCCTGCGACGGCGATGAACCCGAATTAATGGAGGCCGACTTCTATCGTGGTCTGACCTTTCAAACCCCAGTCGAGCTCCTCCGACGCGTCAGTATGAGCCTCCTCTCTCGTCCACCCAGTGCAGAACAGGTAAACGCCGTGCGCGCTGGCGGCATGCCCACCTTCCAAGAGACTTTGGAGACTCTCTTTACCGAACCCGCCTTCCTCAACCGAGTTCAGGAAGGTTTCGATGATCTCTTTCTGACCCGCGGCTACGACGCTGTTCAGGGCGCTCTCCTCGCGTATGCTTTCTACTCAGAAACACGCAATTGGGTGCCTCAACGCTATGAACCACCGGAGTCCTGGCGTATCTCAGAGCTCTACGACGAGGGGCACCGACGCAGCCCAACCGAGCTGATCAAGTATATTGTGCGTAATGACCGCCCTTTCACTGAGATCCTGACGGCTGACTACACGGTCGTGTCACCCTACACCGCTCGGGGCTACGGGGTATTCGAAGCCATTCAGGACCAGTTCTCCGACCCGGAAGATCCCTTCGAGTTTATCGCCACCCAGCTGCCTGCACCTGTGCACCGAAATGGCCAGGTCATCGAAACCCCGGATGGGCTCTACCCGCACGCAGGCATCCTGACCATGCCACAATTCGTTCATCGGTATCCCAATACCGACACAAACCGGAACCGGGCTCGAGCGCGTGTTTTTTTCGATCTATTTCTCGGCTTTGATGTGATGGGCTCAGCACCGATCGTGGCTGATTCGGCCGCGGTCACCGCGCGCTTCGAGAATCCGACCTTAGACGCGCCCGACTGCGTGACCTGTCACCAGATTATCGATCCGGTGGCTGGCCTGTTCCAGGCGTATGATAATCGTGGCGATATCCACTTTCGGTCATCGCCTTGGTACGCGGACATGCTGGCGCCGGGATTCGCGGGCGACCCACTGCCCGAAGAGATGAATCATGCACGACTGCGCTGGCTTGGTCAGCGCGCTGCGACCGACCCGCGTTTCGCCACAGCGATGGCGGAACATGTCTTCTACATCCTGACCCAGGAACCACTCCTCGAAGCGCCACAGGAGGGCGATGCGAACGAGCGGGCCATGCGCACAGCCTACATGGCACAAAGGGAGATCGTGCGCTCGGCAGCGCAGGCCTTTGTGGAAGCCGGCTACAATCTCAAGGCACTGTTCCGCAGCTTCATCATGTCTCGCTTCTACCGAGTGAAGGGCTTAGCAGAGCCGGTCGATGACCCGGTCCGTCTTGCCGAACTCGAGGCGCTCGGACTCGGCGCGCTCTTGACCCCCGAACAGTTGTTGAGACGGGTGGAGTCGATCTTCGGTTATCGGCTACCCATCGACCGCGCTCAACCCGACCAGCGTCGATCGACCTACCTCCTCTACGGGGGCATTGACTTCAAGCAGGTGACGGAGCGCGCGGTCACTGCCAACGGCAGCATCGGCGCACTGATGCGGATTCACGCCCACCTGCTCTCATGCAAAGTGGCCCTAAAGGAGTTCTGGGGTGCTCAGGCACCTGGGGTATCGCTCTTCCCTGAGGTCGATCACATGACTTCAGACGAAGCACCAGTTCGAGCCAACCTCGTCTGGTTACACAGTCAGATTCTGGGACAGTTCCTCGACCCCGATGACCCGGAAATCGACCGAACGTATCGACTGTTCGCCACGGTGGTCGCCGAAGGTGCCGCTCGGGTTGCGTCGGGCGAAGAAGACCGACGACTCGTATACGATTGCCGCGCCGAACAGCCCGCACCGCAGGACCCTGATTATCTGATGCGCGGCTGGCAGGCGGTCATCCATTATCTCGTTCTTAGACCGGAGTTCCTGCTGCAATGACGAACCATCGGAAAGATCGTAGGCATTTCCTTAAGGTCATGGGTGGCACGACGCTCGGACTGGCCCTGGGGGTACCCACCGCCCGTGGCCAGGAGGCCGAATATGATGGCCCACTGCTCGCCGTATTCAACGCAACAGGGGGTTGGGATCCAACCTACCTGATGGATCCGAAAGGAACGCCGGCGCTCAATCGACTGTATTCAGACGACCAAATTCGACAATTCGGTGCCCATCTGGTGGCGCCGACAGCGGCTCACATCGCCGAGGGCGCGATGAGCAACGAGACGTTTTTCGAACGACACGGCGACCGTTTATTGGTGGTCAATGGCATCGACGTCTCGGTCAACAATCATGCCCCGTGCTCTCGCTATATCGCCACCGGTGAACTCAATAGCCTCGTGTATCCCACGCTGCCCGCGCTGTTCGCGGCCGTGCGACGACCGGAAGTCCCCTTGGCGTTTCTGACCTTTGGTGACTACTCGGCCACCGGAAATATCATTGCCCAAACGCGGATTCCGTACCTCTCGAGCCTGGACCGGCTGGGCACCATTGGCTACTCGGACCGAGGACGAACCCGTCGGTTCATGCATCAGCGCGTCACCGATCGCATCCGTGAGACGCTTGCGGACGTCAGCATGGATCCTGCCTCCCTGCCCAAGGTGGGGCGGGCCCGCAACTTCGTCCACGGGGCCCAGCAAAGTTCTGAGCAGCTCGACCGTCTGTCCGAATTTCTGCCTGAGGCACGTCCGGCCGACCACTACTATCAACAGCTTGAGATCGCGCTGACTGGCTTTCGCTCTGGCTTGGCTGTGTCCGCCAACTTCAAGTTGGGAAATTTCGACAGTCACGACACAAACGATGTCGATCAGATGCGCTTGATTCCCAAATACCTCGAAGGCGTCGATTACTTCGTCCGCCGGGCACAAGAGCTTGGCTTGGCCGACCGGTTGGTGATCATCATGCAATCGGAGATGGGGCGCACCCCCTGGTATAATGAGACAGGTGGCAAAGACCATTGGTCGGTCACCTCAATGATGGCCATGGGCGCAGGCATTCGAGGCGGTCGCGTGGTCGGAATGACGAGCGTCAACCCCGAGTCAGGTTTCGACCAGAGCCCCACTCTGATCGACCCAAGTACCCTCGCCCTCTCCCAGAACGGCACCCGGATTAGACCCGAGCATCTGCAGCAGGCGCTCCGTGAACATCTAGGCATTGCAGAACATCCCTTGTCCGCAAGATTTGCCTTGAAACTCCCACCTGAAGAACATCTCCAAGGCCTCTTCTAGGTAAGTCGACCCGAATTCAACGTGGCCCAAAAGCAGGGACGGAGCAGCTCCCACACAGCGGCACAAATATGGCCTCATCCTCAGCTTCACTGAAGTGATTTTCGGGCGCGTAGAAGACATAGCAAGCCACCAGCGGCATCGTGGGCGCACTTAGGCGCAGATTCGATGCCGATTGTCCGGCATCCTCTTACTCAACGCTTACGGTCTGGCTCCTTTGAGCCCCCTTTTACCGCGCTTTCGACAAAAGAAGACCGTCTGCCATCGGCCCTAAAAACATAAATAACAATAAAAACATATACTTATATTTTTACGTCGTTTCTTTAATCTTTTTTTGCCCAAGTTTGGATCTCGGGGGTCAAGAGCATTGAGAAACACAAAGACACGCGGCGAGTCCGCACAAAAACAACAGGAGAAATTCCATGACCATTCGCTCAAAAAATCTCATTGCGGGCCTCTTGGCCCTCAGCTTTAACCTCGCTGGTTGTGAACAGGATTCAACATCGAACGCTGTAGACCCAATCACTGCTGCGGAACTCGCTCAGCGAGGACCGAAGCATACCCCGCCGATTGACACGAAAGCGCGCGGCGTCCAACAAGCGGAGGGAGAAGGGCCAGGTCGCATCCTCGTTTCGCCCGAACACGATACGGAAGAAGAGGTCGAAATCCTCGTCTCTCCTGAACCCGACGCAGGCGAAGATGAGGTTTTAGTCTCACCGGAACCCATAGATGAAGACGACGATGGAGGTGACCGAGAGCCGCCAACTGACGAAAAGTCAGACCAACAATGCATCGAGGATTTCGAAACCTGCTTGGCCGACCTGTCCGATGGCGATGACCGTGATGACGAGGATCTAGACCTCTGCGATGAAGAATTCGGTGTCGTGGAATAACTCTGTTGGGAAATCCTCTTGGACTGCGAGGGCGAAGACGGAGAAGACGGAGAAGACGGAGAGGATGAGTGTGCTGCCAATAAGGTGCCAATAAGGTGCCAATAAGGTGCCCAATAAGGTGCCATACGAATAGTCCAATAAGGTGCCATACGAATAGTCAACCGAAGCTTATCTCCATCACGAGTTTCATCATCAGGGCGGTAGAAACCACTCAAAAACAGGTGACTTACTGCGTCGGACGTTCGGACTGGGCGAGAAATCACATCATCACAAGAGCTGTGTACGTGATTTCGAGTAATTTAGACGGTCCTATCCTCTCGTCCGCGGGTGGGTACGTGAGGGTTGACGTTGGATTGTTTCTGAAGGGTAGAACCGTGCTAACTGCTGTCCCTCAGCCGATGCCACCCAATAGGCGGCAGCCCGCCCTCCGGTACCTGCTCAAGCAATGCGAGGTGGAGGGCGGTCCGAAAAGCTTGCTTGTAGCCGTCCACGAATGATTTGAATGCGCGTACAAATTCAGCGCGTCTTTCATGACACGTGGAGTGACATAGTGGTCCGGAGCCTCTATCTGACTTTTGAGGTAGACTATGAGGGTCTGCAGCAAGAATCCGCTTAGCGCCGACAACTTGGGTCTCTGGCATACTCTCGTCTATGGCTTCGTCTGTTAGGTCACGAATGAATTGTCGGTATTCAGACTCTGAGTCTGACTCATAGCCAGGTAAACGATGTAGGTTGAGTGTGTGATGTTGTATTGCATCGCGCTCATTGAGATGAGGCTGGTTGTAGAGCTTCGTTCGGTCTATCCAGACACCGTGCAAGGCTGTGCCCTCGACGAGATGTCGATAACAATGCACACCGGGCCAGTAACGAGGGTGTTTGACCAGTCCTTCTTTCACTGAGTTGGCCAAGATGTACTTCATGCGCTCTTCTGCAGCAGCCTCATCGAGGACGATGCTTGCGTAGTATCGCCGAGACCAGAACTTCTCT
>JBMHDS010000057.1:0-15921 GCA_049889275.1 Bradymonadia bacterium
ATCTTGTGTGCTGCGGACGAGCGTGTAGACGACAACGCCTGCGTGGCCTGTCCTGCGGGCACAGCGAACGACGCGGGCGACAACGCCACGGGCGGGGATACCACCTGCGACGACATCTTGTGTGCTGCGGACGAGCGTGTAGACGGCAACGCCTGCGTGGCCTGTCCTGCGGGCACAGCGAACGACGCGGGCGACAATGCCACGGGCGTGGATACCACCTGCGATGACATCCTGTGTCCTGCGGATGAGCGAGTGTCGAATAACGCTTGTGTGGCGTGTCCTGCGGGTACATCAAACGACGCGGGCGACAACGCGACGGGTGGCAATACCACCTGCGACGAGGTTTTTTGTCAGGAAGGAGAACGTGTCTCGAATAACACCTGTGTCCCATGTGAAGCCAACTTCACGCGCCCGGCTGGAGACTCTGCAACTGGACCTGATACAGAGTGCACACGAGTTTGCACACCTGGTCGCTTGCTCGCGATACAAGTCTATACGGGCAATGGCACATTCAATCCGAATACCCTCGGGCCTGATGGGACGCCCTTTGCCGACAACGAATGTGCAAAAGTTTCGATCCTTGCCGTTGCAGGTGGAAACCGCGGCGACAATGGCATTAACGAAGCCAACGTGAGCGTCGATCCAGCAGGCTCTGGCGGAAAAGGTGGTGCCTTCCGTGTGGTGAACGACATTCCGATCGCGGCGCTCGCTGGGATTGAGCATGGCGTGTCTGTGGGTGGTGGAAATGGAGGGGACACGCGGTTCTCAGTGCCGGGTCATCCTCGCTACATCGAGGTGACCGGAGGTGGCACTGGCGCGCCTGGTCGAGGAAACGGAGTCGATGGAGCCACGAGCGGCGCCGGTGGCGGAAGCCAAGGTAACGGTCAGTCGGCGAGCGTTCCCGGGAATTATTTTAGCGCTTTCGTAGAATACAGCATCAGGGCAGGCGGCGCAGGGTCCGCGGGTACTCGTGGCTTCGATAATCAAAATCAAGGTGGTAACGGTGGCTATGGCGGAGGCGGCGGCGGCGGCGGCCTGCTCATCGATGCCATCGTTGGCGGTGTACCAAACGTCAATTCACCGATCGCTAGCAGTGGCTCTGCTGGTGGAGATGGTAACTGCTGGCAGGGGACACGTACCGGTGGCGGTGGCGGTCAAGGTGGCCGTGGTTTCGGCGCCGGTGGCGGTGGCGGCGGCAGCAGTGGTGAGTGTCAAGGCGACAAAGGCGGCGCGGGCTCTGGTGGTGGTGGCACGGGAGGCATCGTCTTGATTCGAGTCCATGAGTAAGACCCGCGGCTTGGTCACACGGGTCGGAGATTCACGCCCAGCCTGCCCCCGTTTAGGGGCTTTAGCCTAGCTCAAAAGCTCCGGCAGTGGGCCGAGTGCGACGCGTGTGCCGCCCTCCCGGCCAAAATCATTCAAGTCACCGCCAGCTAAGTGACCAAGCGTATTGAATAAATTCGACATTTGCCGATGATTTGCTTGGCCCTCAGCTGGATAGACGACCGTTCGACCCCCGGTTCGGAGACCAAGGCTGCGACCGCCCAAGAGAAGGGTCGGCCATTCACTGGCAGGGCTGTGATGCTGGTCACCATTATCCGAGGTGAAAACAAAGACCGTATTGTCGAGCATGGTCCCGTCGCCCTCGGGCACACTTTGTAGTCGACGCGCCATTCTTGCGATGTATTCCACTTGTCTGCGAGTGACGGTGTCTAAAATGCGCTGGTAGGTCGGGTTACCGCCCGCCTCATGACAAACAGTATGTCGATCAACGAGCCCACGGTAGTTGGGATCTTCCTCGAAAATAGACTCAAGGCTCGAGTACGTCAGGCCAAAGTCGCCCGTACCGCAAGAAATGAGTGCCACCGATGTGAGTCCCCCGAGTAAGGAGGCGGTTGCGAGCTCAAACTGTGCCTCGAGGCGCTCGAGCGGATGACGTGAGCTGAGTAAGTCAGAGAATCCAGCCTGTGTCGGTACAACAGCGCGCAGCTCTGCTTCTGACGCGAGCAAACGAGTCTGTCTCTGGGTGAGTGTCTCCAAGGAGGCCAGATAGGTCTCGAGCTTTGTACGCTCCTGATTTGAGCCAACGAACTCGTTGAGCGCTCGGCGGACATCTTGCGCCGCAAAGCTGAGCAAGTCACTTCGGCTATTGAACGCCCGTTGAGCGGGTCCTTCGGCGATGGAGCCAAAGAGCGAGTTGAAGGCAACATTCGGGTCCACAACGATGGGCGCAGGACGCCTTGCGCCAAAAGCGCACAGACCATACTGAAGCCGTTGGTCAACCTTGGGCACGACACCCAGTCGAATCGTCTCGAACGGTGTCTGCCGGTCGACACCGGGCTGTCGGCTCAACCAACTATCAATGCTGATCGCTGTCGGGACGCCTCCACGACTCGCCGCGCTGCTCAGAGCACCGTAGCCAGAGCCGTGTCCACCGCCGGCCACCTTACTCGATAAACCGAATAAGGCGACGGCTTCACCGCGAAGGTCGGACAGTCCTTGAGCGGGCGCGAGCGCATCGAGGGCGGCGGCGTCCGCGAGGTTGCGATTGGCGATAGTCAGTGGCTGCGCATGTTGATACTCACGGTTGAAGTTGAAGCGCAAACCTTCAAGGTTTGCGCCGGCCTGAGTCACACCGTTGATCATATCCGGTGTTGCGAGCAGGTGTGATTCGATCCCATTGCCGGCGATAACGAAGACGAATCGCCGCGGCATCTGTCCCTGACCTTGAGCCGCGACGTCCCTCAAAAAGGGCGTGAACAGCGGAGTGGTCATGACTGCCGACATTGACGCCAGCCAGCGACGGCGTGTCCAGTTGAGCTGAGTCATGGCTGTCCCTCCAACTCGACGGTTCTGTATCTGAATGTATCGGAGCGCAACAAGTAGCTCAGCATCTCGAGCATTGAGCCACCCGAACGGTCATATGTGCTCTCCATCTCGGCGAGGGTGCAGGCATCTTGCACGCGTTCATCTCGACCCATGAAGTATCGAAATGTCTGTCGTATAAAACAGCGTTTTACGTGTTGCGAGTCGCTCAAGAGCGTCATCAGCTCGGTCGCATCTGACACCTCCACGTCCAATTCGGGCTCCGGCATTAAGGCCAGAGTAGCCCGCCCGTCAGGGGCTGCGCCGTGGTCCGACTCTCTTAAGAAACCTGCATGATTATAGATTTCAAAAGGATAACCGAGAGGGTTCATCAGCTGGTGACACCCGATACATTCCGGCGCCTCAGTCTTCTCGACAATACGCGCTCGCGCAGACAAGTGAACGGTCTCTGGGTCGAGCTGAGCATCAACCGTAATTGGAACATCGGGCACGACGCCACAGAGCAGATGTTCGCGGATCCACTTGCCACGATGAACAGCGCTCGGGTCATTTTCAAAGTTACCGCCGTGGGCTGCGAGCCATGCGGGATGAGTCAATACGCCTGCGCGTTGGTCTTCGGGCAGTTGGGTCCAACGTGCTGCTCGATTATCTTCAATGGGCATAGACTCGGTGTCGATATCGTAGAGGTTACCCGATACAGGGGCACCACCGTGAGGGTTCGAGGTCGATGATGGTAGGTAGAAAGAGCGGGTGGTCAACAACTGGCGGAGCACATCTCGATCTTCTATGACGACGCGCGCGATGATGTCATCCAATAGCTGTATCAGGGTTGGCTCGTGGCCATAGAAACCACCGAGTGCATTGTTCCAGGCAGATAACAGCGGTCGATAGACACTCGTGGAGCCGTCGTCGAAGCGTGATGTCGCTTCGGGTCTGTCTTTGAACACAACCTCTGCCTCTGCATAGCCAAGCCAGGATCTAAAGAAGTCTCTCAGTTTGTCTGATAGGTAGAACTCGCCACGGCGACTACGACGCGGTGCTCCGAAATCCTGGCGTAGGTCCAAGCGACCTCCATACTCAGCCATTGCGCGGGCGTACGCACCCCGTGTCTCCGGCGTGTCGAGGGCCTCAATCTCTGCGGGGATCTCGTCGGGATCTGCATCGGCGGGTAGGTCGCCCGGATCATGACCGCCGGCATAGAGCCTGACGAGGTTGTCGACGACGTCCGGATCTGAGATTTGACCGGCTTCGACCGCTGCTCGAATCTCGGGTAGCCACCCTTCCGGGTGGCTGAAGGGCCATACGTAGGTTGGCGCGCCGGAGACTCTGTCACTTAAGGCATAGCTTAGCGCGAGACCATACTCAACGTCGGTGAGGTGTCGCCGACCCGTGTCGTCTGGCTCGCCACCCACCTCCGTGCGAAAGAGTGCGCCCGTGCTCATCCAGGCGGCTTGGACCATTTTGGTGATCGTTTGATTCCGGCTTTGACCGTCAGGACCTTCATTGGCCAATTGCGCTTCGGCAAAAGTAACCATCTGAGTGATTTCAGACTCGGTTGCGGGGCGGAAATACACCCCCCGCTCCAGTAAAAATTCAACAAACTGTTCGATGCATTCAGCCGAGGGAAGTCGGTCACGGTCGAAGGTGCATGTGCCATCGATACAGCTATGCGAGTTTGGACAACCGAGCTCATCGCAGCCACCCTCGCGACAGCGCCCGTTGATGCAGGTTGAGCCTGCGTCACACGTCATTTCCGAGCATGGGTTTTGAAAGCAGTTAAGCGTTTGGCTGCTTGCGATCACTAAATCGAGGCGCGGATTGCCATAGCGGGCAGTCCATGAACCACCCGGCAAATAATTCACATCGAGAAACTGATCGACGGTGGCGGCGTCGAGGCTGACGCCTTTTGAATAGGTCGGATAGTGGAGCGAATCATCAGGGTCCAATGGATTTCGCGCCGCTGGCGAGTCAATGGATTGACCAATGCTTCGCAACCATTCGAGTCGATTGAGACGCCTGATTCGCGCAGGCGATGAACCGGGGGCTCCATTACAGCTAAACAGGCTGGCTTGAGACAGGGTATTCGGATTGGGCGCCATGGGTGGAGACCCGCCTGCATCGGGCATTGGTAACGCTCCATCCGGTCCTGCTGTCTCAGCATCTGATTCGGTTATACCCCCGTCAGAGACCAGCCCACTATCAGACCACTGCTCAGCGTCCATGGACGAGCGGTCCGCGGTGTTTACGTCAAAGGCTGTCATGTCCTGACCGGCGCTAAATCCATCGCCAACTGTGTTGGCGCTTTCCCCATGACAACCCAAGGTGAGTATGCAGAAGAAAACGGCCATGACATTGGTAAAGTGATGTCTTTGCATACGCATCGAGACGGCTTTCTGTGGCTTAAAACGGACTTTGGTTAGCCCACAACAAGTATCATTAAAATTCGCGTAAAAGACAAACTGTATCGAGGGGGTAGTCTTGCCAAGGGCGCGGGTTGTAGGTGCGGCTTTTGCGCTGTCCGTGCGCACAGGTCTGGCGAGCGGTGACCCACTTTAATCGGTGGTGAGACCTGAAGGGGTCGCGTCAATTGCAGCGGTTGGCAGCCTCACCATAGAAGTTCACGTTGATGGCTTCACCTCGCCCTGTGAGTAAGTGCATGGGCAATACCGTACCCACAACCGGTAGCTGAAATCGACTGCAATTGAGCCCTTGGGGCAAGTCTGGGAAATAGGCCAACTCACCAGAGATCTGGGTGGGGGACACGTTGATGAATTTTGCAAATTCGTCAATGCCGCCGAGATCATCGGCCGCCACCAATGTACGTACGATGGCGTTTGTCACGCGCTGCACCTCCTGCGCCTTCATAACGATCTTGGGCGAGTCCCAGATACTCTCGAGCGATTCGAGGGCATCGACGATGTTTTCTATAAAGAGGCTATAGCGCGGTGGAATAATAATGAGCGAGTTCGCCTCCAGAGGCGGAGGGAAGTTTCCGATGGCATAAAATGGGTTTCCCTGTCCCATGAAACCACCAGCTGGCCCGTGGATTGAGTCGACCCGTATGCCATTTTCTGGTGCTTCAAAGTTGAGGTTGAGGATCATTCTCGCGGCCAATTGCACGTAGCTCGCGACCGCGCTGAGTGCAACATCTCTGAGCATTCTGGTATAGCTGACCTCCTCGAAGGCCTCCTCGGCGGCGACCAACGCGCTTTGGACGACGATGGTGGTCAAGACCCCAGCGCCGACAAAGCCATTCTCGACCGGCTCTGGAATTGGGCCCGAGTAGTATTCGATGAGTCGGTCATGCATGAGCATCCCGGTCATCAGTAGCTTTCTGTTGATGTCACCAATGCGTGCCCTCTCAAGCCACCCCGTGTAGGCGGATACAGGCAATTGTGAGATTTGGCTGGCTGCCCTACGCATGGCATCGATATCGTCACGCACGGCGTTGGCTTGTTCGTTGTCTAGTGTATCTGGGTCGAGGTCACGCCAGAAGCCTTGGTGGGCCTCGATGAGGTTGTCGAAATTTTCGAGCGCGGCGAGCCAAGCATCGTCATCGGGGCTCGCATTGAGGCCGTCGGCTTCGAGTTCAGCATTTTCGGGCCATTCTTGCAGGGGATGCGGGGCAATCCACTCGACGTTTTCAATATCAGCGAAACGTTCGCCAATACGACGCAACGTCATCAAGGTGACCTCCACAGTCTCGGCATCGCCGGTGGTGAACGCTAAGGCCAGCCGTCGGTAGAGGGGGGCAGCTTCGTAGAGCGCATCGAGGTTGTCAGCGTAACGGTAATCCACGCCATCGAAACGTGTGATAATGTCCGTCTCACTCGACAGAGACAGGGATGCGGATGCGCAGTTTGCGGTGTAAGCACCGTACTCTGAGAATTGCCATCGGCCATCGACGAGAGTCGCCTGCGGTGACTCAAATCCATATGACAGGTCCTCGGGTGCGTCTAAGACATTGCCGTCGGCCGATACATATTCACATCGCAGCGACACGCGGCCGCCTTGGACATCGAGAGCCGTTATCGGCGGCGTTGCGATCAGTCGTAAACGAGACTGTGGTTGCTCAACGGCGCCGTCGGCAGAGCCAGCGTCCACATTCGAATCCGCGGCACTGCTATCGGGGATACCTCCATCCGTGGGTAGGCGAGCATCGATTCCATCGTCAGGGCTGTCGGCATCAGACGCAGCGCTTGAGTCGACTTCAGCGCTGCCATCTGTTGCGTTCGTTCCATCTGGAGACGGTCCACCATCTTGTCTGCCGTCGGTTGGTAAGTTGGCGTCGGAGAGGTCGGTGGTGGTTGACCCATCATCACAAGCGCCCAGAAACAGCATTGCGATGACGGATAAGATGAGACTGTAGAGCTTCACGAGAGCAACTCCGATGCGTGTATATGTGTTCAGTCTATAACTCTTGAGGGGGTGACCGCGAGTCTAATCGATCATGGTTAGCCGGTTCGCGGTGCTCCGCGCTTAGCGCCCCCAGCGTGCACGAGGGGCAATATCATTGACGCCTATCCCGGCGGCGTTTTGGGCGCGCCAAAAAGCCGAGCGCGATGAGGAACAGCCACGGTGACGGTTTGCTTTCGTCATGGATCCGGCAATCGCAGGCACCCACGGCGACCGGCACGGGTTCTCCGCCATCCGGAGCGTTCATGCCTGTGTCAGCGGCTAAGCCAAGATCGTCAGGAAGGCCTGCGTCATCGCTCCCGGCATCTGTGCTCACTGTGGCGTCCTCGGACATCATATCACCCATGTCGGCTATGCCGCCTTCGCCGCCCATGCCGCCTTCGCCGCCCATGCCGCCTTCGCCGCCCATGCCACCAGCGCCGCCCATGCCGCCTTCGCCGCCCATGCCGCCTTCGCCGCCCATGCCGCCTTCGCCGCCCATGCCGCCTTCGCCGCCCATGCCACCAGCGCCGTCACAGGCATCACCGACACCGTCTTGGTCTCCGTCGGACTGATTCGGATTTTGTACAAGCCTGCAGTTGTCCACTTCGTCGGGGATGGTGTCGTCATCGCTATCGCTGTCACGCCAATCCCCGACGCCGTCACCATCGCTATCCACCGGCGGGGTTTCAAGCTCAGCATCACCCGCCTCGACTTGGTCGTCGATGCCATCGTCGTCGGAGTCGCTATCGAGGGCATCGATGATGCCATCTTCATCCGTGTCGACCGGGTTTCCTACGTCGTCGCCAATCTCCGTCAGGTCGTCGATGGTGTCGCCGTCAGAGTCAGCCTCGTTTGGATCTGTACCGGCGTCTTCTTCATCTTCGTCATCCACACCATCTCCGTCGTTATCGACGAACGCGTAGAAAACTTGGATCTCAAGATTTTGACGTGCCGAAACTTGACCATCATTTGCAATGAACACGAGATCATAGACCCCAACACGTTGTGACTCTGACGGCCACACGAAGAGGCCAGTGTCGCGTTCGATATTCGCTCCGGGTGGTAGACCGAGGATATTGTATGTGATCGGATCATTGTCAACATCGACCGCGGTCAGCGTGAAGCGCAGCGCTGGGCCACGCCGTGGAATTCTGAACGCCTCCGTCGGCGTCGGTTCGACAAAGACGGGTGGGTCATTTGTCGGATTAACTGTGATCGAGACCGTGGCGGGCGCACTGCGCAAGCCAAGGGCGTCTATGGCAACAAATTGAAAGGTGTCGAAACCGGAGAAGTCTTGATTCGGTGTGTATTCAAAGTCGCCCAGGACAGCATCGACAAGTGCAAGACGGCCATTTCCTGGCAGACTCGTAATTTGGAACGCGACGATCTCATTATCATCATCGGACGCCTCAAATCTGCTGTTAATTTGGACATCCTCATCGGTCTGTAACTGTACGTCGACAGCGATGGGGGCATCGTTTTCGTTTTGTACTTCGACTCGAATAATGGCCGTATTTGAATCATCGACACCATCGTTGGCGACGACTGAGAATGAGTCGCTGCCCACAAAGTTCGCGTTGGGCGTGTAAGTAAATTCGCCCGGGTTTTCGTCGCTCCAGGTCACTTGGCCATGGTCTGGCTGAACCACGGTTCTGAATACGAGTGCATCGCCGTCGATATCGTTCGACGGGATATTGGCTGTCAGAACTGTGTCCTCTCGCGTCGCTCGCTCAAGGGCCTCTATACTCGGTGCATCGTTTACGGGATTGACCCGGAACTCGAATTGCGCCTCGTCGAACAAGCCCCGATTGTCGGTAACCCGAACGGTGACGAGCGCGTTGCCGTTGGCGTTTGCCTCTGGCTCTAGCCTGCGTGTCGCCGGCGATTCGTCTCCAGTACCTGAAACTGAGGTGGCGATGCCGTCTACCGATACCGATATTTCGTGGTCGTCGCCCTCGTTCTGGTCCGAGAAGACAATGGTTAACGCGGCGCTCTCATCTTCATCGATCTCGACATCGGCGAGGGGGGATAGAACCGGCGCAACAAAGTCGTTGGAGACATTGAGCCAGAATGATTCAGTGTCGCTCAGCGCGTCGTCGCTATTGTCGGTCACACCGACGGTGATTCGCACCCGACCTTCGAAATCGTCTACGGGTGTCAGCGTGTAGATGCTACCAGATACTTGGCCGTCACCTGTGATCAGAACACGGGCATCGCTGCTCGTCACGCTCAACACATGCTCATCGGTGGGGTCGGCGTCGGTAAAGCGAATCGGTATGTCGATCGCTTGCCCGATACCCGTCGCGCGGTCGCCGATGGCCTCGATAATGGGCGCATCGCCTGTATTTGACACCGACAGTCTGAAGGTCGTCTGAGCCGAGAGACCGTTGAGCTGTGTCTCTTGAACCACCACAGTGATGTCCGTCTGGCCAACAAAATCCACGGCGGGCATAAGCGCGAAGACACTACCCGATGTATTGCCTTCGCCGACCACAGAGACCTGCGTGTCGTCATAGACAAAGTTTATAGTGTGGCTGTCTTCCGGATCTGGATCAGTGAATATGACTGCGACGTTAGCGGTCTGCTCCTCGCGTGTAGTGATGTCGGCGATAGGCTCGATAATCGGTGCGTCATTTGTGTTCTCGACAGTCACGACAAAGCTTTGGCTATCTGAGAGTCGTGGTTCACCATCGTCGGTCACGACGACGTTGACGCGTACCGAGCCGACAAAGCCTGCTACGGGCACCAACCGACGGACATTGGTTGCGCCCAGCTCGTCTTGTTCTATCGCTAAGGCGTCCTCATCAGTGGACGTCATGACCAGTTCGTGGGTGTCATCGCGGTCGGGATCCCAATAGCTGACGATGATATCGAGCGCCTGCTCTTGTTGGGTGACCTGCTCTGGAATAAACGATAACACCGGCGCGCGATTGGAATCGGTTACCGTAAGCGTGAATGTTTCGGCATCTGTTGCCGGCGCTTCGGCGTCGTCGGTCACCGTGACCGTAATGTCGACGGTACCTTCGAATCCATCAACTGGGCTGAGTACAACGTGTGTGTGTCCATCTTCTGCGACAACAACCTCGGTCGTCACTGCATCTGGATTGGATGACTGAGCCGTGATGACATGCTGGTCACCAAGGTCTACATCTTCGAAGGGCGTCTGCACATCCAGCGGCGTTCCAGGTGTCGTCGCCTGGTCCCCGATGAGAAAGAGCACCGGCGCATCATTCGTGTTCACGACGGTCAGTGCAAAATTGAGTGATGCACTTAGGCCCGATAGGTCGGTGGCCACGAGTTGTAATTCGATGACCCCGACGTCCTGGTTTTCTGGCGTGCCAAGGAAAATCCGATTGGCAGCGTCAAACCTCAACCACGATGGCAGTGGCCGACCATCGCTTCGGGTGGCCGATAACAGGAGTTGATCCTGTGGATCTGGATCGATGAAAAGCCCCGCGGGCAGCTCGTAAGCATAGGGGGAGTCCTCGGTCGCGTTAGGCGCATCGATCACACCTACAGCCTGGGGTGGATCGTTGACGTTGACCACTTCGATAACGAACAGGTCATCGGTTGAACCGCCACCCTCCGTGTTCGAGTCAGTGGCGGTGACGGTGATGTTCCAGAAACGCACGTCCGTATCCCCGGGCGTACCTGAGAAAGTTCGGGTCTCAGGATCGAATGAAAGCCATCCGGTGTCCCCGAGGGGCGCGCCGTCGTTTGTCAATCTCGCGCTGTAGGTCAGGACGTCATCGTCTCGAAATGGCTGAAAAGCGTCTTCGGGATAGACAAACACGAAGGGCTCATTTTCTAGCTGTCGAATGTCATCCACTGGTGCTTCAAGAATCGGCGCATCCAGTGACCGAAGGACGAAGATCGTGAACACCGTCCAGGCTTCAAACTCACCATCTGTGACCCGGAGTTGGATGGGCACGACACCGAGGTCGTCCTCAAGAGGGCAACCACTGAAAATGCCCGTGGCTGGATCGAACTCAAGCCAAAGCGGTAGCGGGTCTGTATTCGTGAGCCGAGCAGGAAGATAGCTCAGCGGCTCCACCGGTGGGTCAAGAACCGGTGTGTCATCAACGTCGATGAAGGTGTTCTCCGGCACTTGAAAAGTGAACTCATCCTCGGCACCCGCACAGCCAACGTCTCGACTTTTGGCCACGAGGAAGACATCTTCGATGGGGTTGAGCACCTCTGGAGGGTCGTTTCGATTGAGCACCCGAATAAACAAACGCGTCGTCTCACCTGTCCCCCTGATGTCCGTCATCTGCAGCGAGATCGCGAGGTCCTGGTTCGCACCCGTAACGTCTTCATCGCCCGGCGTTCCAGAGAAGGTCAGCGTGTCTGGATCAAAGGTCAGCCATGGCTCGTGAAACTCCACCGGGCGGGTCTCTTGATTTCTTGTGATGGTCGCTCTGAACGTCAGCCGCTCGACCAGATTGCCGCTTGCGTCTACATCGGCGGGATCTTCTAGGTCCCGATCTCGGTAGGCGTCTGGTGGAATGGTGAAGTTGAGGTTTTCGCCTTGGGTGACTTCGATGAGCTCGATATTTTGGACAAATTCTGGCGGTGAATTCTCCTCGATGACCACAACGGTGAACTCAGCGCTGGCGGTCAGACCGCTTTGGTCTTCTGCAACCACTTGGATAATGTAGGAGCGACCCACTTCCTCGTCGCCCGGTCCATTACTGCTAAATGTCCAAGTCGCCGGGTCAAAGGACAGCCAGGCGGGCAGGGGACCACCGAAGCCAGACTGTGGTTCGAACACGTAGGTCGATACGGTGAGCGTGAGGCTGTCGCCAGCATCCGGGTCCACGAATGTGTTTTGAGGTAGGGTGAATGTGTAGGGCTCGCGTGCTTCTACAAATTGGTCGTCGATTCGGCCAACAAAGGCGCCTTGATTGCCACCGTCACCACCGCCACCGGCCCCATCGTCCGGGCCACCTCGAGCGATGGGTCCATCATTTACATTTGCGACTGAGACGTTGAATGTGGCCACGACTTCGGTACCGGCACAATCGCGCGCAACAAGTTCAAACTCGTTGAGTCCAACATGGTCGTTTAGCGGTGTGCCTTCGAACTCGATCACACGAGTGGCCGTGCCGTCATTTGGATTGATGCTGGTTGCCTCGCGGAACTGAATCCAACCGGGCAAACTCTGGTCGTCAACCGTTCGCGCTTCGAAGACCAAATCATCGGGGTTCTCATCCGGTGCAATAAACACGCTCATAGGTATGTTGAACTGGAATGGTCTGTCTTCGGTGGCGTCGATTTCGATGGTTTCATACGGCTCGCCTGGAGCCGAGCCCCTTGGTTCGCCCGTTGCAGCCGCCTCTCTAAAATCGAGTACGCGTAGAATGAACTGATCGCTGACGTTTGCGCCGGCGCGGTCGGTGGCTGTGAGCCTAATGACGTGTTGGCCCGCAGGGACACCCGCGGGGACTTCATCTCCGAAGGCCTCTGCCACCGGATCAAAGTTGAACCATGGTAGGCGACTGCCAGCAGGGGTGGTGTCGGAGAGCGTCAGCGTCTCGTTTTCATCCACACTTAGGTCAACGTCTGCGAATGCCCCCCGGTAACCGAGTTTGGTGACAGGGAGACTGAACGTTCGACCTGCCATGACGCAGCGGTCTTTCAGTCCACGCGCCACGGTCGGTTGATCATTGACGTTGAGCACAGTGATCTCGAAGGTCTCCTGGGTCACATTGCCGCGGGTGTCGGTGGCGGTCATCGTCACCGTATGAACACCCACATCTTCATTTGCAGGTGTGCCGCTGAACACGTAAGGCGCCGGTCCTTGCGGGCAGGGGGCGAGCCAACTTGGGCATGCGACCTCAATATCGAGTGCGCCCGGACCGTCAGGGTCGCTGAATACAGGGACAGCGAGGGTTAACTCGAATGGTTCGTCTTGTACCGCGACGACATCGTCGGCAGGATTGGCGACCAAAGGCGCTGCGTTGAACTCAAGTACGCGCAGCGTAAAGTCAGCGTACCCTTTACCGTCGTCGGGAAAACCGTCGGCAGCATTCGGATCTTCAATAATGCGGCGCGCCACCGAATCAAATGCGACCACGCGAATTCGATGGACCCCCACATGCTCCGGTCGCGGTCGAGCCTCAAAGGTGCGAGACGCAGGATTAAAGCTTAACCAATCTTGCGCTCGATCACTCCCGACGATCGGGATGGGTATACCTGTAAATGGATTATCGTCACCGTTCTCGATATGGGCACGGAAAGTCAGGTTCAGGCCATCTTCCACATCGTAGAATGTCGGGGGTCTTCGCGAGCGGTATTCCTTCATGTAAATGGTGCTACGCCAAGTATCTCCTACGGTGATCGTCGTATTATTCAAGCCAGCGATATAGCTTGGGTTGTCATTGACCTGAATCACATTGATATCGATTCTAAATACATCGGACCGGAGCGGGGCCTCATCTTCGTCCCAAACCTGAATCTCGAAGAAATCGGCGCCTTGCGGCTCGGCACCGGGGTAATTGAGGCTTGGGCTGTAGGTGACGTTTAGTGTCAGGCCAGCCTGTTCGGTCGGGTTTCCTTGTCCCGCTGTAATGGATACGTCGCCGTGGCGAGGGGCGCCCACAACGGCCCAGGTGAGCTGCGGGCTGTCATCGTCGCGCACTGTCAGCGGAATCGTCAATGGACGTGGATTTCCTGCCCGGTCCGCGCTGTCCTCGTAGGCGTCGGCATTGGCGCCCGCGGCATTGTTGTTGATAAAGGGCTTATCGTCTAAACCATCGATTTGAATCGTCACCACGGCTTCCTCGGAGTAGACACAGGCTGCGGGGCAACCGGACCCGTCGGTTGCTCGGTAGGTGAACGTATCGAAGGGCGCCTCGGCACCAGAATGGCTATAGGTTGCAAGTGCCGTGAAAGTTCGGGTTGCGAGGTCATATTGAACCGGCAAGATGGTCACATCGTCAGCGACCAATCCAGCAGGCGGTGCCACGATTTCAAACCGAAATGCGGTATCACCGTTACCGACGGCGAGTGTATCAACATCCGTTGCGGTCAGTGTGGCTGTGATCAGTCCACCTTCGATGCCTTCGATCGCTGCGCCACCAGGTTCTGGTAAATCGTACACAATGGGCGGTTCATTGATGGCACCGACGACAATATCGGCAACGCTGACGTTGGAGTCGAGCTCTCCGTCATTGGCGCGATAGCTGAACTGGTCCTCAAAGTTTTCACTGCCATCGTGCAGGTACGTCGCGGTGGCCACGAATGCCCCATTTTCGTAGCGCGTCTCACCGATTTCGACGAGCGAGTCCGCGCGTCGATTCGTGGGCTGCTCAGTCACCGTGAATGAGAAGGCGTTGAGATGTTCAGCACATAGCTGCTCATCGCCATTCGCACCAGCAGCGCAGGTCTGCCCATTATCCACATCGGTGGCTCGAAGGGTGGTTGAAATTAAACCACCTTCCTCACCGAAACCGTTGACCGCTTGACTGACGGGGGCATCGTTTACGTTGCGAACGTTTAGGGTAAAGGTCTGCGTCACGGGCTGGACGTTTTCTCCGTCGGTGACTGTGACTGTGATGATGTGAGCGCCGACGTCATCATTGTTTGGCGTACCGCTCAAAGTCAGTGTTGTATCGGTCGCTGGTCCACGCTGTAGCCACGCCGGACTGTCTACGGCAAAGTTGAGCCTTTCTGCCGGATCAATTTGTCGGTCGATGTCATCCGCGACCACCACGTAGCGATACTCTTCACCCTCATTCGCATAGTAGCGCCCGTCTGCCTCAAGTCCGGTCGGAACGCTGGTGATGACCGGTGGGTCATTGACATTGAGCACGGTCAGCTCAAAAGTTTGAACAGCTTGCGCGTTATCGGCGCCTGTGGCGTCGTTTACAAACACCCGAATGGTATGACGTCCCACCGCGGCATTCGGTGGATTGCCGGATAGCGTGCCCTGTCCGTTGCCTGCGTCGACAAGATTGAGCCCGAGAATGGCCGGGGCGTCCAATGCGAGAACGAGGCGAGCCGTATCGCCCACATCAACATCGTTCGCCTCAATGGCGTAGGTGAACAATGCGTCTTGCTGAACATCAACATTCGGTTGATTGCTGATAAACTCGGGTCGGTCATTGGTATTGGTCACCTCAATTGTGAAGCTCTGCAGATCGAGCCCTGCGTCGGCGCCATTACCATCGCGGACTGCAATCACGATATCGTAGGTGCCGACATCATCGTTATTGGGTCGGTTTGCGACCGTCGTAAAAACAGCGCTGCGCGGTGCGCCTTCGACTTCGGCTATGGTTAACCAATCTGGACCATTTTCGATGCTGAACGTTAATGTATCCGCAGCGTCTGGATCGATTGCCGTGACCGTGTAGATGTAATCGCTATCTTCTGGGACGGTAACGACTGCTTGATCGTCGATACCCGGCGGAACACTGGTGATCTCAGGCCCGTCATTGACGTCAGTGACTCGTACTTCAAAGTATTGATTGGCGACGAGACCGCCCTGTGCTGGGTCACCATCGCGTACCTGGAGGTGAAGGTCGTAGATACCCACATCAGCGTTATCTGGAACGCCAACGAGCTCCGCTCGGCCGTCGCCGAAGTCCGTCAAGATAAGCCAATCTGGTTTCTCAATTGCAAGAATTGTCAGCTGCGTGTTTGCGTCTTCATCGGTTGTTGATATCTGATATTCGTAACGCTCGCCTTGCGCGATTC
>JBMHDS010000058.1:0-81923 GCA_049889275.1 Bradymonadia bacterium
GTCGGCGAGTGCCACGCCTGTTGTCATGCAAACTGCTGCCAAAATGGTAAGAAGCTTCTTCATTGCTTTCTCTCCTTTTTTGATTACCCCACGAAGACTTAAATCGCGGGCGTTCCCCTAAGTTCAGCAACGCTACACCCATATGTAGCGCACCAGACGTCCAAAGCATTAGACGGCTTTTTTTCGTTTAGAAAGAAAAAAAGACCTTTTACGGGAGAGTTTTTTCCTGCATTTGATTGGCTAAAAGCAGCTATGGGTGCGACATCCCCCTACTAATCGGCAAAAACGCCCTATAGACTCACAATAGAGTTACCAAGATCTTTTTTTAGCCTTTTGACAATCATCAAAGATAGCGATGTTCACATCTGCCAAACACGGACACATTTATCATGTTGTCATGCGTCATTGAGTCTGCGAAAAGCAGGCGTGAGTATCGCTCGGCATCCTGGCCCTGTAACCAAGACAGAAAACTGGCTGTCTCTAACTGCCGCACCACACACGGGAGACGATGATGGAAAAACAGCGCGCTTATCGATTAGTGACTCTCGAAGACTTACAGGCAGCGCGCTCAAGTGGCTCAGTTCCGCTCGCCCCTATCGACGAAGCTGATGGATACGTCCACATGTCGCCAAAACATGAAGCCTTGGTCACCGCCGGTCTGTACTTTGAACCTGGGACGCCGCTCTTTGCCCTGGAGTTTGATGCCAATATTCTTGGCGCCAGACTCGTCTGGGAAGTCGTACCCAGCAGGGGGGGCCAGGCGTTCCCACACTACTATGGTGGCCCCCTCCCCTTCGCTGCGGCAGTCTACGTCCATGAGATCGTTTGGGATGAGTCAGATGGGCCAGCCTTTGGTCCGCAAGTCCACCCTAATGATTAGAGCGACGTTAAGTCGCACCTCGATTCATCGTGGCACTTCTGGGCACTGAGCACGTGTAAGCCACGGGGAGTGCATATGCTCGACTGGGTGGCTCCACAAGAGACGCCTCCATTCTTGCATGCAATCACATACTTAGGGGGCTCGACGCCCTTAGCGGTTAACTATAGGCGTTTTCCCAAGAGAGCACTCACACAGCCGTTTTGCTCTCAGTTGGCTTACTGAGTTCACCGCAAATACTCGAAACACGCAACGCCTGACCATTGGCTTCGAATGCGAATTGTCCAATGTGAACTGGCTTATTTGCATCTTCACGGGTAGGCTTTTTTGGGAGAGTGTCATCGGTTCGCTGGGATGCGGACGTCAAAGCGGAGGGAATCGCATGCAACGTACACTCATACAGGCCCTTTTTGTCCTTTTGTTGTCGGCGCCGGCGATAGGACAGGTTCGTGCACCAAACCAAATGTTTACTGACATCGACCTTCTGTTCGATATTTTGTCAGCCGTGGTCAATCGCATCGACGTGGATGACCCCAACATCCTGGCGGCAGAGTTTCCGAATCGCACCTTCGAAGATTTTGACCGTGACCGGGATGGCGCCTTTATGACCTTTGGCGCTGCCCTTGGTCTGTATGATTTGAATCTGGCTATCGAGCAATTTAATCATGACCAGGTCGACGCCGATGGAGATGGTGTTCTCGGCTTCTACGAGCTTGAATGTGCCTATGCAGCCTTTGGCCGGCAGCTCAACCCAGAGCAGCGAGCGACCTACGACGGACGTGACGACGGTACGGTTGATTGCGATGGAGACGGTGCATCCAATCGTAACGAGCTTGAAGCCGGTACAAACCCACTCGACCCAAATGACGTGCCAAGGGCCGCTTTTGAGATCAGCGCCTCACCAACCGAAAGACCTCTCACGACAGCCGGCGGTGATTGGCAAGCCGAGCTCACCAAGGAAGTCGGCGTAGAAATGCAAGGCGGCACCTTTCGACTCGAGGGTCAGTTCGCCAGTCCTTGACGCTCAGCCAAGTGGAAAACCGCTGGTCCATTGGCCTGATTCCAACAGGCCTGTCGTGCTGAGACACATCTGATAGCTCAACTCCGACGCTCACTCGGCCGGTGCATGTAAGTCTTCACGGTTCACAAAACTTGACACAGAATGACTAGATGCCCAGAATTGCGCGAGTTTGCACTCATGGGAGGACCTAAAATGAAGTCACTCATCGTATTGATACTGCTGGCTGCACCTATCGCTGCAGCACAAACGCCGGACGCGCAAACCGATGGAACGACGAAGAGCCTTTCCGCCAATGCTGAGTTGACCGCGGCGCTGGCCGAGATTCCGACTGATCCGAGGCCCGAGGCGATTACGCGGGACATGCACTACACCATCTCAAATGAGACGCGACATTACTTGTTCAAATCGCCTATCGATAATATCGGCGGTGTTCATATCGGTGTGGGTGCTGAGCAAAATTATATCTTTGCAGGCTGGTCCAAGCCAGAGGCGCTGGTCCTGATGGATTTCGATCAATGGATCGTCGACCTCCACCAGGTCTACGGCGTGTTCTTCAGTGCTGCGGAAACACCAGAGGCGTTCGTTAAGCTTTGGGTTAAGAATTCGCGTAAGCTCCTTAAGGAAAAGCTCGAAGACAAAAAAGCGGCTCGCCGCGCGCTCATGGTATTTAAATACTCTTTCGAGCGCGTGAGTCGCCATTTAAAGAAGCTTGTCAAACAGTATAAGAAAAGCGGCATTCCAATCTTTTTGACAGACCAAGGCCAGTACGATTACTTACGCAATCTCTACGCCACCGGACGCGTCCGCTCCGTTCGAGGGGACCTTACGGCGAAGAAAACCATGAAGGGCATCGGCGAATTTGCGCGAAAAGTGAACCTACCCGTACGTACCCTCTACTTGTCAAACGCTGAATACTACTTTCCATATCGACAGGGCCGCTACCGAGACAACATCAACGGACTCCCCTTTGACGACACCTCTAAGGTGCTGCACACCTTCCCCTACGGTGGGGTGCATTACTACTATATGTATCAAACGGGTCCGAACTTTCAGGCATGGCTCAAATCAAAGCGCGTCTCATCACTTCGCAGCTTGGTCAAAAAGGCCCGCAAGCTCGATGACAAGGACTTGCGCGTTGTCGACACGCTCCCAGAGCCCAAGGTACAGTAACGCCGCGATCCGCGGTGCCCACCCCACTGAATATCCGAACCGGTGCCTCTGTTAGTAGAGGGCACACAATCACAAAGTAGGTTTTCATGATAAATCGGTTTGTCGTTATTGGCTTTGTGCTCGCTGTCAGCATACCCGTCGGTTGGGCCGATGATGGGACGCCGCCAGCCGGTGACCGCATACGAATGGAGTCATCTCAATCCGATGCGAAAGGGGCACTGAAACAAAGTAAAGCGAGCGCCGGCGATTCTAAAAGTGTTTTACGCGAAGCGCGCTTGAGTAATCCGCCACTGGCGGGCGACGCTGTTGACACACTCAAAGGTGCTCGAGCTGACGCTGCCCCCCTTCCTGACAAGTCGCCTGAAGATAAAAACGCCGATAAAAAACGGCGAATTGAGGTGACCCAAACGGGTGCAAAAAAACAAAGCCACCAAGCTGGCGCGACGGTCAGCGATGCGTTCTGCCGCTCGATTCAGCAGAAGCCTCAGGAGCAATTCATTCGCTCTAATTACATCCGAAACTATAAGAAAATGCGGGCCTGGCTCGAATACCGCACCCGCCAATACGGCTACTTTAAAGGCAAAGGAAACAAGAAATGGAACAAGCGTTCCCCACGACAGAACGCGCGTAAGACCACATTCTTGGACCGACCAGTTAGGCTCAACAAGCGGATTATCCCGGCTCTAAAGTGCGTTGAACGGGACATCAGACGCACCTGCCAAGATGGAAAATGCACGCCAAAAACCGGTGAGTACGCAGGCGAATGCGAACTCAAGCACAAAAAGTTCCCTTACCAGCCAAAACGCCTCTCTGGTATTCGTTACCGGAACTCGTTTAAGGGCTCAGAGGTGTCAAACCATGTCTACGGCATCGCCATCGATTTGGATCCAAGCGAAAACACCTGCTGCAAATGTGTCGCCCGCTGGCGAAACCATCGACTGTGCAAACGCAAAGACTTGAAACATCCATGGCAACGGATGATCATGCCCGTCTGCTTCATCGGGCAGTTCGAAAAATATGGTTTCTATTGGCTCGGTCGGGACCGTCTTGAAGACACGATGCATTTTGAATTCTTGGGTAGGCCAGAGCTGATCGAAGAACACCTCAAATAACCAACGCCCATACCAAGCACCGGGAACAGTGTGACTCAACACGAGTCACGTGCCCTCAAAGGCCGTGGTCCGTCCATCAAACCTGGTTGGTCACCACGCGCAAAAAGGTAAACCACCCACTGACGCGTTTGCAGCGTCCGGTTTTCACTGCGCCAGTCGCAACTCGAGCTCTAACCGCTCGCCAGCGCTGTGTATATCCACAGCGATTTGTCTTGGCCCATCACCCCCTTCACTGAGCAAGAGCTTAGCGGCTGGGTTCACGAGATGTCGTTGCACAGCGCGCTTCAGCGGTCGCGCACCATAGGCAGGGTCATAACCGGCTTGAGCGAGAAAAGCCATTGCGCCATCGGTCAACTCAAGGCTGACACTTCGCTCTGCCAATCGGGCCTCGACCCGTGCGAGTTGAAGTTTCAGAATCTCCTTCGTATGTGCCAATTCGAGCCGATGAAAGACCAGCATGTCGTCAACACGGTTAATGAACTCGGGTCGAAAATGAGCGCGTACCGCACCGAAAACAGCGTCCTCGATAGCCTCAGTCTCGGCCGTCTCTTGGATCAGTTCAGCACCGAGATTGCTGGTCATGATGATCACGGCATTTCGAAAATCAACGGTTCTCCCCTGCCCATCTGTCAGCCGCCCATCGTCGAGCAGTTGCAACAAGATATTGAATACATCTGGATGTGCCTTTTCCACCTCATCTAAAAGAATCACGCTGTACGGGCGCCGGCGAACACTCTCGGTGAGTTGCCCGCCCTCCTCATGGCCGACGTAACCCGGGGGTGCCCCCAGCAAACGCGACACAGCGTGACGCTCCATGTATTCGGACATGTCGATGCGAATCATCGCCCGTTCATCATCGAAGAGAAACGCCGCCAACGCTCTCGCCAACTCAGTCTTACCGACACCTGTGGGCCCAAGAAACAAGAAGCTGCCAATAGGCCGTTCTGGGTCAGATAAACCCGAGCGTGCACGTCGAACCGCATCACAAACGGCGCCGATGGCTTGCCGCTGACCGATCACGCGACCACCGATATGGGCCTCCATCTCGAGCAGCTTATCGGCCTCGCTTCCCAATAATTTATCCACCGGAATGCCTGTCCAGCGTTCAAGGATTTGTCCGATATCCGCTCGGGTCACCTCTTCGGTTAGAAATTGACTATCGGCCTGTGTACGGGCTAGTGCTGCCTGCGCATCGACGAGTTGCTGTTCCAAAGTCTGCTGCCGACCGCGCAGCTCACCTGCTTGCTGATACATCTGCTCGCGCGCTTGGTAATCGACAACTTTCGGCAAGACTTGCTGAATCCGCTCGGCTTCGCTGCGCACCTCTTCGAGCAGGCCGCGTAAATGGCGGACAGCATGCTGTGCCTGCCGCTCACCCTGCCAAATTTCATTGAGCCTCTGGAATTCCCGTCGAAGTTCCCCTAACTCGGTCTCGACATCTCTAAGTTGAGCTTGGCTCGCGGCGTCTCCATCTTGCTTGAGTGAGACGAGTTCAATCTCTAAATGCGTCACTCGGCGAGCGATGTCGTCGATCTCCGCCGGTCGGCTATCAAGTTGAAGCCGAATCCGGCTGGCGGCTTCGTCGATCAGGTCAATGGCCTTATCGGGCAGTTGACGATCAGCGATGTAGCGATGTGATAAGCGGGCCGCAGCGACGAGCGCCGAGTCATGAATTTTGATGCCGTGATGCACTTCGTACTTTTCTTTTAAACCCCGTAGAATTGAGATTGTGTCCGGCACACTCGGTTGTTCGACCAAAACGGGCTGAAAACGCCGCTCGAGCGCACCGTCCTTCTCGATATGCAGCCGATATTCATCCAAGGTGGTCGCGCCGATGCACCTGAGTTCCCCCCGCGCAAGCGCGGGTTTGAGCATATTCGACGCGTCCATAGCACCTTGCGCCGCACCAGCACCCACCAACGTGTGAAGCTCGTCGATGAACAGCACGATGTCGCCATCAGCGGCGCTGACCTCTTTGAGAACCGCTTTGAGTCGTTCCTCGAATTCGCCTCGAAATTTAGCGCCGGCGATCAGCGCCCCGAGGTCGAGCGACAACAGATGCCGCCCCCTGAGCCCCTCCGGTACATCGCCCGTCGCAATACGTTGAGCAATGCCTTCGACAATCGCCGTTTTGCCAACACCTGGTTCACCGATGAGCACGGGGTTATTCTTGGTTCGGCGCTGCAGAACCTGCATGACCCGACGCACCTCATCGTCACGACCAATGACGGGGTCGAGCTTTCCCTGTGATGCCATCTCAGTCAGGTTGCGGGTGTATTTTGCGAGCGCATCGTAGCTGCCTTCAGGATCTTTATCTGTCACCCGAGACTGCCCGCGAACAACCTGCAAGGCCTGCAATACAGCATTCTCATCGACGCCGTGGGACTCGAGCATCCGGCGGCAGTTCTTGTCCTGCAAGAGACCGAGGAATAGATGCTCCACCGAAATATAATCATCATTCATACCGCGGGCAACGGCGTCTGCTGCATTGACGGCTCGTGTGAGTTCATTGCTCTGATGAAGCGCCGTTACGCCGTCCACTCGTGGCTTTGACTCCAAGCCATCGCGAACACTCTTGAGCAGTGGATCGGGCGTCCTCCCTGCCGCACGAAGGATCGAGTTCACAACCCCCTTTGGCTGCGCCAGCACAACGGACAAGAGATGTTCCGGATAGACTTGGGCCGACTTGAGCTGACCGGCCAGTCGATGACTTTCGGCCAATGCCTCCTGAGATTTATGGGTCAATCGCTCTGCATTCATCGTGATGCTCCTCCAGTCCCCCAGTTCACTGAGTTGACAGCGAAGAGGGTAAACACCGGCGGCAAAAGTGCAAATGCTTACCACTGATCGGTGACATTTTCTTCATGTCCCGCATCGGTTGGCGTAGGTTCACGAAAAAACGCGCGCAGATTGGACTCGGATATGCTGTTTCTACAAAAGACGAAGTTGCCCACATCGACCACCGCACTGCCTGGACGGACTACGGCAATCGACCCCCCCCCAGCGCATGCCGTGTTGGGCACGCCGCTCACCGGGCCGTGGCCAGACGACATTCAGGTGGCCTATTTTGGCATGGGTTGTTTTTGGGGGGCTGAGCGAAAATACTGGCAGCAGCCGGGCGTTTACACCACCGCGGTTGGATACTCCGCCGGGCTGACGCCCAATCCAACCTATGAGGAAGTCTGCAGTGGCCTGACTGGTCATAACGAGGTGGTTCTCGTTGCCTTCGACACAAAGAAAGTCGGATTTAATGAGTTGCTGAAAGTGTTTTGGGAAAGCCACAACCCGACGCAGGGCATGCGGCAAGGCAACGATGTGGGGACGCAATATCGGTCCGGTATCTATACGACGACACCCGCACAGCATGCAGCTGCATCGGCCAGTCGCGATTTGTTTCAGGTAAAACTCAATGAGGCTGGCTATGGAGCGATCACCACTGAAGTCTTGGAAGCTGCGCCCTTCTACTATGCTGAGGAGTACCAACAGCAGTACCTCCACAAGCGGCCCAACGGCTACTGCGGCCTCGGCGGAACCGGTGTTAGCTGCCCGGTCGGTATCGTCTAATCCTACGCCTGCTCAAGGCGCCCAATCGGTTTGAATGCCTTGTCGTACAGGGTGGTCTGCTGTGGTCTATGTCCAACGCAAGTGATGGTGGGTCTCGGTCGAGGCGAACTGCGTGAACCCGAGCGATTCGTAGAAGGCATGGGCACGTTTATTGGTTCGAAACACCCATAAGACGATGGCGTCACCACGTTGACGGGCACGCCGTTTCAAGCGCTCAAAGACCAAGGCACCGATCCCACGCCCCTGAGACAGTCCCCTTATCTTGATATTACGCACGAACAGCTCGTCAACCCGTTGCTCGATGTGCAGCTCGCCCACGATCTGATCGTCGACCACGATGAGCGTTCTGTCGGCATCGCGCTCGGCAAACTCATGGTCAAAGTGTGCCTTCTGGTAGACGTCATCCCACCCCCAAATCGCCTCAATATGTTCGCGATAGGCTTCTTCGTGCAGCGACCATAAGAAGTCATAATCTGCAGCAGAAACGATTCGAAATTCTAACTTCACGATGATGAGATCCTCATATCTGTACCGAACGCCACTCGGGTAAAGCATCGACCATGCATCAGCATCCAAATCACAGTACAGGCTCTCTGTAGTGAGTGAGCACTAGATCTAGGAAACCAGCCATGGTAGGCGCAGATGCCATGAAAAACGATAATTCGCAACAGACCCTCGCCTATGGCGACCCAATCGTCCTCATCGATCGTCGGCGACGTGAAACCTACCTGGTTCTGACCGAGGGTAAGGTGCTTAACTCCAACGGCAATGTGATCGCTCATGCAGACATCGTGGGTCGAAGAGATGGGGACCGCGTCGAGTCCGCAAAAGGCAATGCCTTCAAGGCCTTCCGAGCGACTTTTCAGCAGCATGTATTGAACATGCAACGCTATGCCACCATCATCTACCCGAAAGACATCGCAACGATTCTGATGCATGGCGATGTTAGACCCGGCCAACGCATCGTAGAGGGCGGCCTCGGTAGCGGCGCTCTTGCAACTGCGCTGTTACAAGCGATCGGCCCCGAAGGGCACTTGACAACCTACGAGATCAAAGACGCGGCCATCAATTTGAGCAAACGCAATATCAGGACGTTTTTGGGCGATGTTGCGAACCACACGATTCATCAGGCCGATGTGTACGCGGGCATCGAGGAAGAGTCCATCGACCGAGTGATTCTCGACGTCCCGGAGCCCTGGCATGTTGTGCCACATGCGGCACAAGCCTTGAAAGACGGTGGAATCTTCGTGGCATACATTCCCACGGTGCTTCAAGTCTACGAAGTCGTCAAAGCGCTTCGAGGGCATCCAGAGATGTACACAACTTGGTCTCTCGAGACTCTTGAGCGCCCCTGGCACGTCACCGAAGACAGTGCGCGGCCCGAGCAGCGCATGGTTGCGCACACCGGTTTTCTCGTGTTCTCAAGACGCTCAGCCAGATGGGCACCTGAAGACGGCGCCTCGGTCAAGCAAGCGCCTCAATCTTGAGGTAGCGCCCACCGACTCAAATTTGAGTCGAGCATGTACATCATGAAGGCATAAACCATCGCTGTCTTCTCATAGCGCTTATAACGACCCGATGCCCCGCCATGACCTGTGTCGAGATCTACATCGAGAAGGATGGTCTTGTCTCCCTGGTCAAGCTCGCGAAGGCGTGCAACCCACTTAGCGGGTTCCCAATACTGAACCTGCGAATCGTGCAGACCGGTGGTCACGATCATGTGGGGATACGATTGTGCTTTGACTTGGTCGTAAGGCGAATAACTCAACATGTAGTCGAAGGAGTCTTTGTTGTTCGGGTTACCCCATTCATCGTATTCACCAGTCGTCAGCGGGATGCTGTCATCGAGCATGGTTGAGACCACATCCACAAAAGGCACCGCCGCGTAGATCACCCTAAACAGCTCGGGCCTTAGGTTTGCGACCACGCCCATGAGAAGGCCACCGGCAGACCCACCACCAGCCACCAACATGTCGGTGCTCGTATAGCCCTGTTCCACCAGCGCGTCAGCGACGTCAATGAAGTCCGTAAAGGTGTTCATCTTGTTGAACATCTTCCCGTCATCATACCAACGCCGGCCCATCTCTTGACCACCACGAATATGCGCGATCGCAACGCCAAAACCGCGATCGAGGAGCGACACCCAGCTGCCCGCGAAGCTCGGATCCATAGAGTAGCCATACGAGCCATATGCGTAGAGATAAAAGGGGTGAGTCCCGTTCTTCTCAAAACCACGGCGATAGACGATTGAGACCGGTATCTGCTCGCCATCTCGCGCTTTCACCCAGAGCCGCTCGGAGCGGTAATTCTTGGAGTCGAATCCACCGAGGACTTCGTCTTGCTTGAGTAAGTTTCGCTCACCGGTGGTCATGTTGTGGTCGTACACGCTTGTGGGCGTGGTCAGAGAGCTATAACTGATGCGCAGCACATCGGTATCGAACTCAGGATTACTGCTCGTATAGACAGCGTGGACAGGCTCGTCGAAGGAAAGTATGGATTCGGTTGAGTCGGACCAACGGCGGGTTCGGATGCGCCGCTGACCATCGACCCGTTCTTCGATGACAAGGTGGTCTCGAAAAACATCAAAGCCGGCCAAAAAATTCGTCGTTGACGCTGCAACCACCTCACGCCACTGCGTCCGATCTTCCCGTGTGGTGATGGGGGCCGCCACCAGCTTGAAGTTGGGTGCGTTCTCGTTGATTCGGATGTAGAATGTGTCGCCGTGGTGCTCGACGTCATATTCCTGCTCCGGTCTTCGCTGCAAAATAGGTTCAAAGGTCGAGTGCGGTGCGCTTGCGTCAATGAAGCGTGTCTCGGTCACGAGCGTACTGTCCATCTCGATCAGAACATATTTGCGAGACTTGCTGCGCCGCACACTGACGTAGAACGACTCATCGGCCTCGTCATGTACGACCACATCCGTCTCAGGAGAAGTACCGAGCTGGTGCCTTTTGACCAAGTGAGGGCGCAGTGTTTTTTCGTCTTTGTCGACGTAGAAGATGGTTTGGTCATCGGCGGCCCAAGCCATATCTGCCTCAACGCCCTCGATCTTATCCTCCAGAATCTCTCCTGTTTTGAGGTCCTTGAATCGAATCGTATAGATACGACGACTCAAGGTATCTTCAGCGAACGCGAGTCGTTGCTCATTTTCGCTGATACTGAGCCCGCCGATGGCATAGTAAGCGTGCGCTTTTGCCAACGTGTTGGCATCGAGAATGATCTCTTCTGGGTTGGTCATCGCCGACTTACGACGGCAAAAGATGGGGTGTTCCTTCCCTTCCTCATAGCGCGTGTAATACCAGTAGCTGCGAATCCGTGTCGGCACCGAAGAATCGTTAGGCTTCAGTCTTCCCTTGAGTTCTTCAAACAGGCTCTTCTGCAAATCGGTTGTGGGTGTAAGAACAGCTTCGGTAAATGCGTTCTCTTGTTTCAGATAGTCAATAATCTCAGGGTTCTTGCGCTCATCATCGCGCATCCAGTGATACGGGTCTGAACGCCGAACGCCATGCTCGTTCCAAAAATGCTCGACTCGTTTTGCTATGGGGGGGTGCTGACTTGGCTTCATCGCTCGGCTGCCTTTAATCTGCGGTTTGTGAACACAACCAAGACAGGTGCAGAGCACGCACGCCAGGCTGCTGAGGTACGGAATGTATTTCATCTGGGTGTAATAGGCTGTTGCCGCGCGGAAGTCGATAGGCGGCGGCGTGTTCAGTGCAGAATCCTTTGAAATCGCTGAAAAATACCAAATGCCCATGCCAGCTTTGAGCATTTATGACATACTCGACGCAACTTTGGGGGAAGTGAGCTGAACATGAGCGTATTGATCAAAGGCGGAACGATTGTGACGGCGGAGCACACCTATCGGGGTGATGTTCTCTGCGTTGACGGTAAAATTGCTGCCATCGGAGACGACCTCGAACAGCCGAGTGGCGTTGAAATTGTCGACGCGTCCGGCTGCTACGTGATGCCGGGCGGTATCGATCCGCACACGCACATGGAGCTGCCGTTTATGGGCACCGTGGCCTCGGAAGATTTCTTCAGCGGCACCTCAGCGGCTGCCGCCGGCGGCACGACAATGATCATCGACTTTGTGATCCCAAACCCGCAGCAACGCATCATGGAGGCCTACAAGAGTTGGCGTGAGTGGGCCGAGAAGTCGGCGATCGACTATTCATTTCACGTTGCTATCACGTGGTGGGACCAGACTGTACACGACGACATGGGCACGCTTGCCCGGGACTACGGCGTTAACAGTTTCAAGCACTTCATGGCCTACAAGAACGCAATTATGTGCGACGATGAGGTTCTGGTGAACAGCTTCACCAGAGCCAGAGACCTCGGTGCGCTTTGCACAGTGCATGCTGAGAACGGCGAGCTGGTTTATCGCTTACAACAAGATATCTACGACAAGGGCATTCATGGACCCGAAGGTCACCCGCTCTCCCGTCCGCCCGAGGTCGAGGGTGAGGCGGCGAACCGCGCGATTCGTATCGCAGAGGTCTTAGGCGCGCCTCTCTATCTGGTCCACACATCGTGCATTGACGCTTTGGAAGCGGTCACCCGAGCACGACTGGAAGGTCAGCGTGTCTTCGCCGAGGTACTCGCCCAACACCTTGTGATCAACGACAGTGTTTATCGTAACCCCGATTGGCGTTTCGCGGCCCATCACGTGATGAGTCCGCCATTCCGGTCACCGGAGCATCAAGAAGCGCTTTGGCGAGGACTGCAGTCAGGCATGTTACAGACCACGGCCACGGACCATTGTTGTTTCTGCACCGATCAGAAGATGATGGGCGCAGATGATTTCCGAAAAATCCCCAATGGGACGGGTGGCGTCGAAGACCGAATGTCCGTCCTGTGGCACCACGGTGTGCGTACAGGCAAGCTGACGATGAATGAGTTTGTCCAGGTCACATCGACAAATTGCGCCAAAATCTTCAATATTCATCCTCGCAAGGGCGCCATCGCGGTTGGTGCCGACGCGGACATCGTGGTTTGGGATCCAGACGGTACCAGACTGATCTCCGCGGAGACGCATCATCAGAACATCGATTTTAACATCTATGAGGGCATGGAGGTCGTCGGTATTCCAGTTGTGACGGTGAGTGGCGGCAAAATCGTCTGGCAAGACGGTGAGCTAAAGACTGTCCGAGGGGCAGGACAACATGTCAACAGACCCTGCTTCACGCCCTATCATGACGCGGTCGCAAAAGGGCGGGCGCTCAACGAACCAACGCCCGTCAATCGCAAGAAGGCCTAGTCCACTGCTGCGAGCGGCTCGGCGGACCCCCTCCCCCAAGCGTTTACTGGACCCAAATACAACGTACGACTCTCGATTATGCGTAGCCATCGTCACGCCGCTGGCAAAAGGCGGCGTAGCGCGTCAAATACTCTTCTACAACAGGCTGGGCGCTGAGCTTCAATAGACCGACGACCTGCTGAAGGAACGCTTTCAGGTAAACAGTGGGCGGCAGATCAGAATAAGCTTCTGATTCAATACACCGCAGCGTAAATATGGCAATCTTCGTGCGCTCTTCGATGTCTTCGAGACTCATCCCCATTCGGATTCTAGCCTCCTTAATTGCACGACCAGGCGTCATTTCACCTTCGGTCGTAGCAGCGTCGAAGTCGCCGTCCAAATCTCGTACAGGAAAGTCATCCACAGGATAGTCGACCGACATGTCGACTGTCATCCCCTTGGGAAACAAATACGAATCATGTTCGCGACGTGCCGCAGGGTCCATCAACACTCGGTAGGCGTGCCGTACCTCGCCCAACAATGCACGTAACTCCGCTTCGTTGTAGAGGCCGCACAAGGTCACATTGCCAGGCTCAAACAAAGTACTGAGTCGCCGATAGGCGCGCCGAATGCTATCGACGCCCGAGCCACGCTCAAGACCAAGGGTCTCGTAACAGTTACGACGTTTCGTCATGGCTGACTCCGCTCGAGGCGGTACATGGTCATAATCGCCATGCCGACTTGCTCGATGCCAGCAGAGATCGCGGCCCCCGGATACGTTGAGACGAGTGGGCGCCGCCACTTGGATGATTGTCGGGCGACGTCATCTTCGTCGATGGTACCGAGGGGCACTGCCTCGACGGCCCACCGACGATTCATACCTTCGATCATGCCCCTCAACATTTCGCGATCCGAGCGGGTGTCACAGCGGTTCAAAATAATACCCGGTACAAAATCTCCGATCGCCTCACTCAGCGCCTCCCAATCGCTCGGATGGGTTCGTTTGACCAACTCCGTCAGCGCTCGAAACGTCGGCATCGCCTCACCTTTCGGACTGGCCAGGGTTTTCCGCAAACGTTCAGATGCCGATGAGTTGCCGTGCACAAGTTGTCGATAGAGAGCAGCCCGTAAGAATCCATAGGCTTGTTCCATCGCCATCGGCTGAGGAATGCTCATCGTAATCGCGACATCGGAATCAAGGAAAACATCGAGGGAGATGCCATCATAGGCCCGGCCAAGATCGATGACCAGATAGTCTGACGGCCCAGTGGATGCCTCTTGGAGGATCTTAAGACGGATATCACGCGAATCGTATCCGATAAAATGGGCGCTTGGGCCACACAAATGTAATGAGGTGCCCTCGATACGTTCCCAGCGCACCGCGATCTCACGACACTGTTCAATTGGGGTCGGCACCTCCAACGAGAGGCCAAGGTAGCCATGTAGTGCAGGACCGGCGGGGTCAAGATCGACCAATGTGACGGACCGGCCCGTCCTCGCGAGATACAATCCGAGGTTGGCGGCAAATGTGCTTCGACCGATACCGCCACTCCCACCACCGATGGTGATCGCGATCCGCTGACCGCGCAATCGGCTCATGGAGACCTTTTCGACGATCGCCGAAATCTCAGCGTTGCTGCTCTCCGGCAAATCGATGTCGAGATTGACCTCTACGTCTTTTTCGTCCGCGTCATCGCTCATATGTCAATGCCAACTCAAATACCCTCATATCACCACCTTACACGATCATAGTCATTGCGTCTTATTTCTGCTCGTCGCATGCTCTGCGACAACGACCATCAAAGGGGCTTGTGGAGTGGGTGTACAGACCCAAAGTGCGCTCATCGCAGCACTGGTGCTGCTGGGGCTGAGCGTAAATGTGCTGTTTGAACGTAGGCGAGTCGAGCATCGGATCGCCTTCGGCACCCTCGTGGCCGTGTTTGCTGTCTACAATTTGTCCTGGTTTTCATACTCGTTCTCGGACAGCGGTTTTTGGCTACGCGTGCTCCTGCTCTCAGGCATCGCCATCGCACAAACGTGCTTGAGTTTCTTTGAACGCTTTCTGTCCATGAGCATGGGTAAAGAGCGGACACTGATCTCTACGGCCTCCATTGTTCTGGTCGTCACGCTACCGACCGACCTCGTACACGAACCCCTTGTACCTTCGCTCGTAGCGACAATGAGTTTGGGTACCTACGCTTGGTGTATTTGGCAGTTGTATGGGCGTTACCGCGAGGCGAAGAACGATGTCGAACGGACCCGACTGAGCTATCTTGTGATCGGTGGTATCGTCTCTGTCTTGCTCAGCGCAACCGATCTCATGCCGGCGTTCGGTGTTCCCTCCCCCGCGGTCGGCCACATCTGGTTGACCGTTTACATGTATTTCTGGATGCAAGTGGTTCTTCGTTCGCGGCTACTCGACCTTCAAGAGATCCTCACCCGTGGTATCGCGCTGGTGATTCTCTCGACGCTGATTTCGCTGGTCTACGTTGGCTTGCTCATCTGGGTTGATGACTCGACCCAATTGGGCCTATTTTTCTTCAACACGGTCGCTGCAAGCATCCTTCTGTTCTTTATTTTCGAGCCGCTCAAGCGAGCCGTCGACCGTTGGTCCGGCCGGCTGTTCTTCCGAGCTCGACACGATCTTGAGATCAGCCTGAAGAGCCTCACGAGGAGACTGGCTACAGCCATCAGCTTAGACGACGTGATCAACCTTGTAATCGATTCACTGCGCGCCTCACGCCATGTCACCCATGCATCGGTTTTTATCTTGGAGAGTGGTGGCCAAGTCTATCAACTGGCGACGAAGAACGCTCACCTGGGAGAGTTGGAGCGCGACGTGGTCGACGTGGTTCGAGACCGGGCGTTCTTGGACGCATTGCGTGAAGAGCAGGTGCTCATATTTGAGCAAGTGGATACAGAGCTACTCGACCTGGGTCCAGAGTCCGATGACTCTCCGACTCAGAAACGACTCAGAGACATTCAAGCGAATATGAATGAGCTATCGGCTCAGTTGAGCTTCGCCTTTCGTGCAGGAAATCGATTGCTTGGCTTCCTGAATTTGAAGGACGATCGCAATGCAGAAGCGTTTTCCACCTACGAAATCGCATTGTTCGCCGGCCTCTCGACTCAGATTACAACAGCCATCGAAAATTCGGAGCTCGTTCGACAATTGAAGGAGCGGGATCGCTTGTCAGCTCTGGGTGAAATGGCGACGGGGATGGCCCATGAGATCCGTAATCCATTAGGCGCGATTAAGTCAGCAGCCCAATTGTTTAGTCCTTCGGAAGCTGACAGTGACCAAGAGAGTCTGCGCAAAGTCATCGTTGACGAGGCCAATCGACTCGATTCCGTGCTGTCGCAGTTCCTTAACTTTGCGCGCCCGTTTCGTGGCGACTTAATGCCGCTCTACCCAAATGAGCTGCTGCAGCGCGTCGCGACGTTGATTCGCGCCGAGGAACGTCAACCGACCATTGATGTGATCGTTGAAGCACCCGATGAGCTGCCGATGGTTGTCGGAGACGCCGACCAATTGCATCAAGTGTGCTTAAACCTGGCGAAAAACGCATGTCAAGCGATGTCGGAGACAGGAGGATGCCTGACACTCGCCGCTCAAACCGTCACCGAAGACATGCTTGGGCGGCCAGGGCAGGCACAGAGAAAAGTGGAGATCAGCGTGAAAGATACCGGACCTGGCATGCCGAGTACGGTGATCGAGAGTTTGTTTATCCCATTCTTCACGACGAAGACCAAAGGAACGGGTTTGGGCTTACCGATTTGCCAGCGTTTACTCGAGCATCACGGCACTGAAGTCACTGTGAGTTCATTGGTCGGCATCGGTACCACGATGTCATTCAGGCTTACCCTGGAAGCCGATGCAGATGCTTTGACTGGCGAACATCGGCGCGTGCAATCATCGGAGCGAGCGAGATGGTAAGAATTGTTGGCGGTAAGGCACGAGGCCTCAAACTCGATGTTTTGGCGAACCAAGGCATACGGCCAACGACCGACCGCGTTCGGGAGGCGCTGTTCAATATCATCGGGCATCGTTATCCAGAAGCTCTGGACAACACTGATGTGCTCGATTTATTCGCAGGTACGGGTGCGCTTGGTCTAGAAGCACTCTCGCGCGGTGCTGGGTTTGTCCAGTTCGTCGAAGCAAAGAGAGCGCATGCCGAGGTACTCAAACGTAATGTAGAAAAAATGTCGGGGCGTACACATATTCAGCGTGTTGACGCTCAAGGTTTTCTGGCCAGTACTCGCCAAAAATTCGACCTCATCTTTGTTGACCCACCGTATCATGAGTCATACTACGAGAGCGTGCTGAAGCAAGTCTGTGCCGTTGAACTGATGAACAGTGACGCGCTGGTCTGTGTCGAGCATCCCACGGATTTGAACTTGGTTTTGCCTGTTGGACTTACGCGCTGTTTTGAGCGAAAGTACGGAGCGACGCATGTCACGTTGTTGAAGCGGAAGTGAGGCGATTGAATGCGAACAGCTCTGTATCCAGGCTCGTTTGACCCGATCACAGCGGGTCATGTCGATATCATCTCGAGAGCCCTCGAGATCTTCGATCACGTCGAAGTCGGTGTTGCCGTCAATATGAACAAGACACCGACATTCTCCGATGCCGAGCGGATTGAAATGATCGAGGAGACCTTCGTCGACGAGCCTCGAGTGAGTGTCTCGGGCTTTTCCGGCTTGTTGGTCGACTATGCACGAACGCGGGGGATTCGGTCAGTGATCCGAGGGCTTCGGGCAGTGAGTGACTTTGAATACGAATTTCAGATGGCCAGCATGAATCGGCGCCTGACCGATGAAGTCGACTTCTTCTTCTTGATGACCAGTGAAGAACATTTCTTCGTGTCCTCGAGTCTCGTGCGCGAGGTCGCGTTGAATGGAGGCGATGTCGCGCGGTTCGTGCCTCAATGCGTCCACAGACGATTGAAAGAGCGTTTTTCTGGCAAATGAATTTACGGACGCACGACTCTTCCACGCCCGCCTTCTGGCGGACAATGCCCAATGGGTACAATGAAATCGAGCCATGGCTGTTGCAATTCACTCGACCCATCTCTTCTGAGAGAACACTGCCATGAGTTGGCTGCATCGCTCGAGACTTCTAGCTCTGTGGACATCCCTGGTGCTGTTGCCGAGCTGCCTTGTGCCGATGCCCATCGAATCTATCGGGGAACAGGTCAACCTACCTCCCTACTACCTCGCTGACCTCACAGACCCTGCCGTGGACCAAGTGATTGACTTTTTCCCGGCGGAAGAGACGAGCATTGAGCTAAACTCGGGGCCTGTGAGCGACCCAAACCCAAACGACCGTATTTTTTGGCGCTGGTTCTTGGACTACCGACCGATCACCTCAGATTTCCCTGTCGAGTTCAGCGAAGCAAATGGTGCAACACCTGAACAACTCATCGACGGTATCAGCACAACCTTTCGGCCCTGCGCAGCTGGCACCAGCCGGCTGCTCTCCGAAGATAACATCCATCGTATTGAGTTACTGGTGGCTGACCGGCCCTTCGTGACATCCGGTCCAAATGACCCGAGGCCTAACAAAACATTACCCGACGATGCCCAATACTTCTCCCTCGTTTGGTTCGTGCGCTTTGATCGAGGCGCATGCCAATGAGATATAAGCTCAATCTCTTCTGTCTCCTCATCCTTCTTCCGAGCTGTAATGGAGGCACTGAGAATACTGATGACTTTGAGTTTGCCACCGGCTGTCGTTCTACTATGCAGTGCGCCTCGACGCTGACGTGCATTGACGGCGCTTGTCAGAATGGCTCAGTGCCAAGCGGTCGGTACCTGCTGCGGATTCGTCCGCCAGCGGACGCCATCGGTGGAGACTCTGAGATAGATGGGTTTGAGTTTGAGTCAAAGCCAAGCTTGGACCTTGGTAATGTAAAATTACCGACGCCTGTAGAGATCACGGGTTCCGCTATCCTACCAAATGGCAATCGCATATCTGTGAACGTTGTTGCGACGGCGCAATCGAGCCTTCGACCTAGACTCAGCTACCACGCAGAGACCACTGACGATGTCAACGGCGCGCGTTTCGCTCTCCGCCTGCCCGGTGTGTGGCCCGGTGAAAATGGCACCCTGCAAACGGTCATCTATACACTCAACGCATTGCCAACCGATAAGTCACTCTTTCCGCCCTGGTCTGTTAATCCGTTTCAAGTTCCACCAGAGGGTGGACGCGTCAATCTCGAATTGCCGGATACGAACGATATGCTCGCCATCACGGGTGTTATCTATCAGGACGAGATGTCAACCGAACCAGCCTCCGGCATGCGCGTGTTTGCGGTCAACGCTGACAATGTACGTATAAGCACTGAAGACACAACAGATGCCTTGGGGCGTTTTTCCTTACGATTCTGGCCGAACGTTGCCGGTCAAAGTTCAACGCTGAAGATCCGTCCCACACCAGCCTCTGGCCCATTTCCAGCAGCAGACTTTCAAGTAGACCTGCCGGACGGTAGTACCAGCGAGCCTCTTCAGCCGGTCAGCGTATCACTCAACATCGATCGCCGGATCGAACTCATCGACGGACAAGTGGTCGTAGATGAGCCCATCGCTGGAGCAGAGGTCCGATTCGTTGGGCAAGTCGGCAATGGACGGCACCGATTCGATGTCCGTCAAACAGATAGTCAAGGTGGGTTCGAAGCCCTGATCTACCCAGGCCGATATACCGTAGATATCATTCCCCCAATGAGTTCCCCCTATCGAATCACGCGCCTAGAAACTGTTATCGATGCCAACGCACAGGTGATTCTCAAACCACGCCGCCGAGCACTGGTTACGGGTCGGGTCCTCGATCCAGCAGGCAACCCAATCGCGGGTGCGACCATCACCGCAAGGCTGCTTAAAGTCGCCTATGCAGACCCGAGATTAGAGAGACCCAATGAGGTGTCGCCAACACGCCAACAAAGAACTCAATCCAGTCAGGCTGGGGGCTACGTTCTTCAGCTCGATCCGGGTCGACATGAATTAATGGTTGAAGCACCAGCTCAACTTGGTTTGGCGCGTCTGTTGCGGGAGATTAACGTCACCCCGCTCGATACGGATATTCCCGACACTGATTTGGCGATTCCCGCCGCCGGCAGTGTGCGGTTACGCCTCCTCGACGAATCACAGACTGCCATCGACAATAGCGTGGTGGAGATTTGGCAGGTTGTGGCGGGCGAGCCACGCCGGTTGGCAACCGGCGTATCTGAACCGAACGGTTTGGCTCAGTTACGGCTGCCCACGAACCCGGACGAAGCGCAACCGACCAACTGATCTACGCGCGCTCCAATAGAGCAGCTGCGCCCATGCCCCCACCGATACACATGCTGACCACAGCGTAGCGGCCATTGCGGCGCGCCAGCTCCTTGAGGGCAGTTAATACCAACCGTGTGCCCGTGACACCCAGCGGATGGCCGATTGCGATAGCGCCGCCGTTCACATTGAGCTTGTCGTCCGAGACGCCAAGTTGCCGCTGGCAGTGCACCGACTGACTCGCGAATGCTTCGTTGATCTCAAACAGGTCAATCTCATCGACACTCAACTGACTCGCAGCGAGTAATTTCTCTACAGCTGGAACTGGCCCAATCCCCATAATTTCCGGCTCAACACCAACGGTTACAAACCGGCGAAAATAGCCGAGCGGCGTACGACCCCCGAGTTGTGCCTTGTCGCAGAGCACAACGGCTGCCGCACCGTCGGTCAGTGGCGATGAGTTACCGGCTGTCACTGAGCCCGTTGCACTGAATGCCGGTCTGAGCTTAGCCAGCCCTTCAACGGTTGTGCCCGCGCGGATAAGCTCGTCATGGGCCACTGTGAAGGTCTTGCCATCGAGCGTGGTCTCTACCGGTACGATTTCGTCTGCGAGTCGCCCAGAGTCCCGGGCCGCAAGCGCCTTTGCCTGACTCTGAGCTGCGAAAGCATCCTGGCTAGCCCGGTCGATCTCAAAACGTTGCGCGACATTTTCGGCGGTATTGCCCATACCGATGTACGCTTCAGGGTAGTCCAACGCGAGACGAGGATGCAGCTGCGGGTGAAAACCGCCCATCGGTACCGCTGTCATGCTTTCAACACCACCGGCGAGGGCTGTTTGCATCTCTCCAATCGCAATCCGCGCTGCGACGCCTGCAATCGTCTGTAGGCCTGATGCACAGAAACGATTGACGGTAAAAGCTGGAACCGTATGTGGTAAGCCAGCAAGAAAGCCCACATTTCGCGCAACATTCAGCCCCTGTGAGCCCTCCGGCATCGCACACCCAAGGGCAAAGTCTTCTATTTGGCCCGGTTCGACCTCCGCACGTTTGAGTGCCTCACGAACAGCGATGGCACCGAGGTCTTCTGGTCGCGTTTGCCGAAAAGAGCCTTTGATAGCTCGGCCAAATGGCGTTCTAGCCCCTTCAATAATCGCTACTTCATTCATATCTAATTCCTCAGGGGTTTGTTGTTCATCAGCATGTACTGAATTCGGTCCATGGTCTTCTGCTCGCCACAAAGGGATAGAAACTCTTCTTGCTCGAGCTCTAAGAAGCGCGACTCGGTGACAACGGTCCCTGCAGCGACCTCACCACCAGACAGTACCCGAGCGAGTCCCTGGCCAACACGCAGATCATATTCGCTGATCTGACCCGCATCCTGCATACCCCACAGCGCACCATACAGAGTCGCGTAACCACTCTGTCCGGCGACCTTCAGCTGCCGCGCCCTCGGCGGACGATAGTCGCTTCTGGCCATACCCAGCGCACGCGCCTTCGCCGCGGCGATCAACTCGTCTCGATCCATGGTCAGGCGGTCACCGACCTTGAGAAAACCCAGCTGACGAGCCTCTTCGGCGCTCGTTGCAACCTTAGCCATACCAATGGTCATGAACGCCTCCCTGAGATACACCGTCGGGTCAATATCCGGGCCGCTGTGCTGGAGATTGTGCAACAACCCGAAGCACCCACCACCGCCTGGGATCAAACCAACGCCCACCTCGACGAGACCCATGTACAACTCTGGATGTGCCTGGATGGCGTCTGCGCCCAACGAGATTTCGCATCCACCGCCCAAGGTCAGCCCGAAAGGAGCTGCAACCACCGGTACGCGGCTGTTGCGAAGACCCATGACAGCCGACTGAAAAGACGCGATACTTGCGCGCAGCTGTTCCCAGGCCTTCTGTTGAGCCCCCATCATGATCATCATGATGTTCGCACCCGCAGAGAACGCCCTGGGGTCATGGTTTCCGATCACAAGCGCATCAAAATCGGCCTCAGCTCTCTCAACGGCTTCTGTGAGCATGGTTGTGATGTCAGCATCGACCGCGTTCATCTTCGTCTTAAACTCGACACAAGCGACACCATCACCAATGTCCCACATACGGGCGCCGTGATTCTTCATCACCAAGGACGGCGCGGTGATCGTCTTCGGCAGATCGATCCGGCGCGGTGAGCGTGGCACATCAACACCGCTCTGGCGCTCATGGTGCCAGAATCTCTGGTTGCCGTCGCTCTCCTCATAGAACGCCGTTCGACCCTTGGCGAGCATATCGAGCACCCACTGAGGCACCGCTCGACCTTCCGACTGCATCCGCTCAACGGTCTCGGGCACACCGAGCGCGTCCCAAGTCTCAAATGGGCCAATCTCTTGCGCGAAGCCCCACTTCATGGCGTTGTCGACCTGGACAAGGTCAAATGCAATGGCATCAAGATGCTCCGCTGCGTACAATAACGTGGTCGCCAGACAATCCCACGCAAAGAGTGCCGCCTCATCATCACCGTTTACAACTGCCTTGATGCGCGCGCCTGGGTCATCCAACTTACGCGCCTTGCCGATGCTCTCGAAGCGTGGCTTATCCTTCGGACGATAGCTCAAAGTGTATGGATCGAAGGTCAAAATCGCTTTGCCTTCCTTCTTGTAACAGCCCTGTCTCGTCTTGCTGCCCAACCATTTCCGCTCGATAAGCTCAGCAAGAAAGCCTGGCACTTTGAAGAAGTCACGCTGCGCGTCATCGGTCAGTGATTCATGGAGGTGCGTGGTGACGGAGACGAGCGTATCGAGTCCAACCACATCGGCGGTTCTGAAGACGGCCGACTTAGCCCGACCCATCGGTGCACCAAAAATGGTGTCCACGGCTTCAGGGCTCATCTCTTTCTCGAGCATTTTGTGCACGGTGTACATCATGCTGAAGGTGCCGACTCTGTTTGCCACGAAGGCGGGTGAGTCTTTCGCATAGACCAAGCCCTTGCCGAGGGTCTCCCGCGCGAAGACGGCGAACGCAGGCACAACATCATCACCCGTCTCGGGGCCACTGACGACCTCGAGCAGCTTCATGTAGCGGACTGGGTTAAAGAAGTGAGTAATAATAAAGTTCTGCTTAAAGTCATCACTGCGGCCAGCGATCAAGTCGGCGAGTGGTAGCCCGCTCGTATTGGACGATATCAGCGTACCCGGCCTGCGATGTTTCTCAATCTCGGTATACAGCGCCTGCTTGATCGATAGGTCCTCTTTGACCACCTCGATGATCCAGTCGACTTCGGCGAGCTTTCCGAGATCATCTTCAAGATTGCCCACCGTGACCCACTGGGCATCTCGCTTGTCGTAGAACAATGCTGGCTTGTTCTTGAGCGCCAGATTAAGTCCCCCTTGCGCAAACGCGTTCCGCTTGGCGGGCGACGTGTCTTGTTCCCCGGGCGGGACAATGTCGAGCAGAAGTACATCCACTCCAACACCTGCTAAATGGGCGGCAATCCCCCGCCCCATGACTCCAGCTCCCAGCACTGCTGCGCGCTTAATCGACAGACCTTTCTGCATAAATTACCCTTATTAAAGCGTTTCCATTCCTTGGTTTTCCTGGTTTAACTCGAATTTGAGGAGTTTGAAAAGCAAGTTCTCAGACAGGAGGAGCGGTGGTGCTTGAAATTGGTTACTCAAAGTCGATGCGGGGACTCTCCTGCATGGCTTTTTCTCTGCTTCTGTTGTGCATCTGCGGCTGCGGGACGGTACCACGGCGAACGCCCAACACCAGCGCGCCCCCGCCTCAAGAACAACCACCACTGCCTCAAGCGGGTGCTTTCTACACACCGGGCCTCGATGCCTTCGCGTCATCTACGGGGCTGCAGAAAACTGAGCTCGACCGTCGCGTGAATGTGTTTCTGAGGCGCACGCTGCCAAGCGTTCCGGCACTTGAATGTTTTGCGCGAGAATATGCTGCACGCTTTGCAGCGGACGGGGTAGACCCCGCTCCGAGAGTCGTTCAACTCTTAGCTCAGCATTGTGGTTACTGGAGCAAGGCCGTTCAACAATTCTCTGTCACCGGCAGCGACTATCTAGATGTTGAGCGTGCGCTTGCAATGCTTCCAGAAAACGTCACGCAGGGCCCCCTGGCTGTGGGCACAGTCGCTCACCCTGATGGGAAGGTCACGGTATCGGTCCTCGTCCCACCTCAAATTCTCAGGCTCAACCCCCTCCCCCGAACAGGTCTAACTCGCCTCTCCGGGGAAGCGATGATCGGCGACGGTGAGCTTGAATTCTGGGTTCTCGAGCAACCCAGGGGCATGGCGCAAAAGCTGGATGCCGTCATTGACCAAAAGGGCGTATTTGAGCTGCGGTTCACGCGCCCACTGCAACCCCACCGCCTTGAGATCACCCGCCTTCGCGGTCCAATTCGAGAGACCATCGCACTCTTTCACCTGGGTGCGAGGCCCGCTCAATATGAATCAAACAAGCATCCCATCTCCGGGCCGTCAGCCCCAGTGGACGAGGCCTCCATGATCGAGGCCTTTAACGAACGCAGGCAGGCGCTCGGCCTACAGCCGTTAAAACCTCACGTCCACTTACAGAGTGCGCTTCAACATTGGCTGCAGCAGCTCGCCGGTCAAAAGGGCGTGGGACTTCCCACAGGCATGCTCGATGAGCGTGGGATGAAGTATCCCGTCATGGACTTCGGTTTCACGCACGGGCGGACAGCCGCGGACGCAGTGGACATGCTCAACGACAGCCCGACCGGACAAGCACTCCTCAACAATAAACGCTTTTCCCACTTTGCTGTCGGCCGGCGCCCGTTTAGCGAGGGCCCAGGTGCGGATTTTGTCATCGCGCTTCTCGAGCCCTTCGAGTTGATCAACACCGACTTGGCTCGCGCGCGCATACTCAAGCGAATCAACGCGATTCGGGAAAAGTCAAAATTACCACCATTGGAATACGCAGAGTCTCTGTCCGAGGCCGCCCAAGTCGCCATTAAGCAAGTCATGGCTGGACATCTTGAATGGCAAGGCGCACTCGATGCCGTGTCTGCAACCATCAAGAAACAGCGCCTCGCCAACGGTCTTTTCGGTCTAGCCGGACTGAGCGCATCAAAGCTCGCAGATTTGAATATTAATGCAGAAACGATCGTGCGACACCCTTCGGTCAAACACCTTGGGATCGCAGTGCTTGGTGGGCCGCTGCCAGGCCAAGGCACACCTCGCTATCTATGTGTGCTCATCGTCTCCGAGGGGCTGGCCCAAGCCTCTCGGTGAAACAGCCGAATACGAAAAGACCGACATAGACCTACTTATACGACAGCTGCGTTTTTGCGTTGACACGACAGAGCTTAGTCTCTAATATCCGCTCGCCTTTAACTGATAAGGGGCTGCGCCCCGAACGGCATGAACTTATGGACATTGACGGCTTAGGAAGCGTAGAGCCTCCGAGTACCAAGTCGCCAGAACGTTAAGTCCGTCGCCTGAGTCCTGACTCGGTCGACGAAGACCGGGTCGAGGATGCAAGACCTCGCCCACACATAAAAACCGTGACGCGGTGAATTCCGCTGAGCATAGGAGTATGTGCGATGAGTCAACACGAATTCCGGGGTCTATCTCCCCGTCTAGCAAAGCGAAGAGCGCTCAATTACTGGTACGTCAACCGGTCTCGGCTGGGGATGTCAATGAGTGAATTCTTTAGTAATTGCCGAATGTGCGACGAGAAAGGTATGACCAAGATCACCTTTTACAGGGCGTCTGCCTGAAGAACCGCGAAGCTCGCAACGCTGCCGGCGTCTGCTTGAATCAAAATCGCTTGTCGTTGCACGCCCGAGTTGTTACAGCGTACGTCGAGCGCAGGCTCATCCTGATATGGAGGCTTTGCATTGAAGCGGTTGTACCTTCTTTCCTGTCTATTTTTTGTGTCGACCGCAAGCGCATCTACGCTTGTCGACTTTGAGACAGCTCAAACACTGAAACCACAGCATGTCGAATTGAGCGGTCAGATGGCCGCAGGAGACTCAGTATGGGCGGTTGGGGCCCGTGGGCGGGTCGGCCTCCTGCCACGGCTGGACGGACAGCTCTCAATGGCTGGCGTGGTCATTAATGATGAAGTGGGATACGAATTCAATTTGGGTGGTCGATATCAGCTGTTGACCACGGCGCAGACGCTCGGTTGGGTCGATGTCGCGGTGAGCACTGATATGGCGCTGACAATGGCGGGGCCCCTGCTTATGACAAGTCTTGACGTGAGAGGGCTCGCATCACGCGCTTTCGAATACGCCACCGGGCGAGATGTCACCGTCGGATTGGCCGCCGGGCTGACGGAGACCATGTACAGCGTATCTGGAGGGGCCAATGGGAATCGCCTGGGATGGACGGCCGGCGCCGTCATTCAACTAGATCTGGGCCCAGCGTTAACGACAGGTGTCGACATTGCCTATCGCGACGATGTCAAACGTTTCGGTATCGTCGTCGCGAAAGATTTTTAGGGGAACATATTTTGAAGTTAGGACGGAACGATATTTGCCGTTGTGGCAGTGGCAAGAAATACAAAAAGTGCTGTATGAAGCTCGATGCCGACGACGTGCGTGAGACCAGACAAATCGGTAGCACAGCGGAATGGGTTTCGCACTTTAGTGAAAGACTCATTGGTCAGTTGCCGGACGATATCTACGATGTCCCTGCAGTTCAGGGTGCCTTGGGGAACTGGTCAATCGACGCTGAGAAAGCGTCCAATGATCAACTCTTCCAACAACACGCTTATTTCGATCTATCGGTGACAGAGACGGGCGCCCTGGTGACAAAGAGCACCTACGTCATGCCGAATGTGAGCGCGGAAGATGCTGCTGGATTTAAACGCGCCTTGAGTACAACGTGCCTATCCATGCTCGAAGTCAAAGAGAGTAAACGCGGCAAAGGTGTTCGCTTCCAAGACCATCTCCTCAACCGCACGGTCTTCGTATCGGATGCTGAGCTCGCAACGACCCTAGAGCCGATGGAGGCTGTCGTCGGTCGACTCGTTGAGTGGAACGGTCAAATGTATCTCTTGCCGAATTGGGAAAAACTGAGATTTAGGGGTCGGAAGGCAGCCATCGCCAAGGCGGTCGACATGATGAACGAAGAAGGGCTTGATGCGGATGACCTCGAGTTTCGAACCGCCTGGCTTCGACGTCAAGCACAGCTGGTCGCCCGAATCAGTCGAGAGGCTTGAACAAAGTGAACAAGCAAGACAAAACCGGTCCAACGAGTGTGCACAAAGGGGGCGGTCCCAATCGACCCGCTGAACCCACACCGATCGCACCATGGCGACAATCGCTGCTCCAAGCGAGGAGTGGAGCGGAGTTGCTTAAGCAGATGATCAACGTTCATGACGCGCCGGTGCTGATACCTCAACTGTCTGTTGACGACTTGATGATCTGCATACGTAAGATTGGACTCGCCGATGCTGATGCGGTCTTAGCCCTCGCCAGCGGCCAACAAGTCCAGGGCTTACTGGACTCAGATTGTTGGAATCGAGACCAATTTGAAATTGAGCGTGTTGACCCTTGGCTCGGGACGCTCATGGCAGCAGGACCAGACGTCCTCGGCCGGCATCTACTGGCCCAGGATGACTCCTTGCTCAATCTTCTTGTGCAGGCGTCGATTCACGTCATCGTCGTCGAGGAACCAGAGGATTTTGAGCCACCTGATGACGAGCACGTGCTCACGCCCGATGGACGTCTGTGCATTTGCTTTCCGGCATCTGCAACTCGAGATCTACCGATAAAGATATTCCTCGACTGGATGATGCGCACTGATCCGCTTTTGATCACCAACTTGCTCATTCATTTGCCGGCTGCTTTGAAGACAAACCTTGAGGAGGATGCCTATCGATGGCGCAGCGGCCGTATGGCGGATCGTGGCTACATCGATTACTACGACGCACTGCGGATCTACGTCCCTGCCAGTAAGGCAGAGGTGGCGAAGGCCGAACAGGTCGTGGCGTCCGAGGGGCCGATCACTCAGCATTGGCTAGAAGTTTTCAAGGGCACGCAAAGTCGACTGCAGGCGGCCCTCGCTGCTGTGCCAAGCGAACATCTCGAGGCGGTTCAGTCGTCACTGGCAGTGGCCATGAATATGGCGTTATCGGCCGACCGAGTTGAGCTCTGGGATGAAGAGCATCAAGCCGACGTCGTCGAGAGAATTCAGGCTGGCCTGTCCCTTGCGCTTGAGAGCCTCAACGGGGTGTCATCGACAACAGGACAAGACGCCGCGACGCTGGTGGCAACCCCTGTGAGCGTTCTTTTTAGAATAGGCTACGGGGTCACGCTCGAAGCCGTGAGTCGATTACGGCGAACAAGTGTCGTTCGGAGACTCAGTGGACCGGCAGGTCGCGTTGATGGCGTCGACATCGCAGAATTGAGAGAATGGGCTGAGTGGCTCACGGCCAGACATCCGTCGATGCCGAATGGCGCGCCTCCCAGTTCGCTCGCCGACATCAAAGAGATGCGGAACTACTCGGAGATCCTCGCCGATATGGCGAAGGTGTCCGGAGAGTCTCGCCCAAATCATGTCGGGATTGGCCAATACCTTTTGACGCAATTCGCCTCTGGCTTGCTCGGGGTTGACACAAACGGCCCGCTGCCAGAAAACCAGTTACTCAACGCGCACGCTCTGCTGCTCGATGCTGGTGAGATTTCTGGTAGCGCACGAGATGCTGCGACCGTGTGGTGGCTTGAGCAGGGTGGCACCGATCGCAGTGCCGTCAGCACACTGCTGAATTGGGCTGAGTCCGAGCTCGGGCCAGTACCCAGTCACCGCCTAGATGCACGCTTTCAGACGATCTTTTGGACCGCCGCCGAGCAGCACTAGCCCTCTACCCCGTCACTCAAAAGGCTATCACGAGATATGGACCTGATTCACTTCGTGGTCGTGGGCGCTACTTTTGGCCTCGTTGGCGGTATGGTACCGGGTCCATTGACCGCACTCGTGATTGGCCAGACACTGCGGTTCAATCGACGCGAGGGGTTCAAGACCTGTGCTGCCCCCCTCATCACCGATGGGCCCTTACTCGCTATCGGGCTGACACTCAGTGTACATCTCGATGGCATACGCACACTGACCGGATTACTGAGCGCAGTGGGCGCCTTTGTGCTGATATGGATCGCTATGGACACATGGCGGGCCGGCACCAATGCCTCAGAGTTAAATCTCATCAATACAGAAACAGAGCGCGGACCGGGCAGTCTGAAGAAGGCGATTTTAACCAATCTCTTTAATCCACATCCTTACGTGTTCTGGCTCACAGTGGGTGGTCCCGTTGCACGCGACGCGCTCACGGCCGGCACTGTGCACGTGGCACTCTTTGCCGGCGCCTTTGGCTGCACGCTCGTGGGCTCTAAATGCATACTCGTATGGTTGGTTGATCGCTACAAGCGTGCTTTTCAGGGACGCTTATACACATCTACGCTCAGGCTCCTTGCTCTCGGTCTCGTCGCCATCGCCATACAGTTCATGAATGACGCATTGAGCATTGCTTGGCCTGTTTGACCGTTCGCCTGACTAACGTCTGCGATTGTCTTGTTCTTTTTGCAGGTGGATGACCTCGCTTTCCATCTTCTGCAAGCTCTTGATGGTTTGTACCTCAAGGTCAGTGGCTGCAGAGACCAGTAAGTCCACCTGACGTTTTGTCTCCAAATGGACAAATAGCAACCAGGTCAGTGCAATGGTCTGGCCGACGAGCAAGACCCAAAGCCACTTACTCGTCTTTCCCATCTTCTCCAAGCGAGTCTTGTTCTGAAAGATTGGGCCTTCGAGCTCTTTTTTATTGCGATGGATCACCGCGCGCAGTCTGTCCAATGACGATCGTGTGGTCCGGTCAAGCTCCTCGAACTGTTCTTTGACCTGGTTCATCAGGCCGTTTGAAGGGTCGAGACTCATGACATTATACCGGCGTCACGCCGTGTTTCCGGCGCTGCGGACGCTCATATGTTTCACGATAGAACCCATAGCGCTGTATGAGTTCATTTCGGAGCCGTCCGCCCGGCACAACGGCATCAACGACAAGCTCGCTGGCGAGCTTAACGATGTCGACATCGTCCGCATATTCCGCCCTCTTCGCAGCGACGTAAGCATCTCGTGTGTCTTCTGATTGCTCAGCGATCTTACGGGCAAAGACGGCGTTGACGGCAGCTTCGGGCCCCATCACTGCGATCATCGCCTGCGGCAAAGCGATCGAGCAGTCAGGCTCAAATCCTGGTCCACACATCGCATACAGGCCGGCGCCATAAGCCTTACGAACCACAACGCTTATCCGCGGCACATCCGCAGAGCTCACAGCGCTGATCATCTTGGCACCGTGACGAATAATGCCTTCGCGCTCAACCTTGCTACCGATCATAAAACCAGGCACATCAGCCAGATAGAGCAGTGGAATGTTGAAGGCATTGCATAGATTAACAAATCGACTGGCCTTGTCGGCGGAGTCCACAAATAGGACGCCCCCCTTGTACTTGGAGTTATTCGCAACAATCCCGACAACTTCACCGCCGATGCGGCAGAGTGCTGTGACGAGCTCCTTGGCGAATCGCGCTTTGATCTCGAGCATGTCTCCATTGTCGACGAGCGCACGAATCAACTCGCGCACATCGAAAAGTTTGTTTTGCTCAGGTGGAATAATCTCATCTATGGAGCGTGATTCCGTCGGTTCGAGCACCTTTTCGGACGGTGCGAATTCCGAACAATTGCTGGGCATGTAAGATAGATACTTCTTACACCAATCGAGCGCTTCGACCTCGGTTTTCACCAAGACATCACCGCATCCTGATTCGCCGGTGTGCATGCGTGCGCCGCCCATCTCCTCAAGGGTGACCGTCTCCCCGATGACCATCTCAGCCATACGTGGGCTGCCGAGGTACATGCTGGCATTCTTATTGACCATCACAACCACATCGCAGAAAGCCGGTATATAAGCGCCACCAGCCGCCGAAGGTCCAAACAGGAGACAAATTTGGGGGATCTCACCAGACATGTGGACTTGGTTGTAAAAGATCTTGCCCGCGCCACGTCGACCCGGAAACATCTCGATTTGGTCGGTGATACGTGCGCCTGCGGAATCAACCAGATAGAGCAAGGGGCAACGTCGCTTCTGTGCAACTTCCTGGATCCGAATAATCTTTTCCACGGTCCGCTTGCCCCAAGAACCAGCCTTCACCGTGGAATCATTTGCCATGATTGCCACCGGGCGACCGTCTACCCTCGCTAGGCCCGTCACGACGCCATCAGCCGGCAGGTCCCCAGCCAAAGCGTTTGCATATTCACCATCCTCGACGAACGAGCCTTCGTCCACCAGATGAGCGATCCGGTCGCGAACGAACATCTTTCCTTTGGCAGTATTGGCCTCGTGGTATTTGACCTTACCACCACGGTGGATGGTGCCGGCTAATTCTTCGAATTGCGCTGTCTTGTTGTTCATCTCATTCGCCTCTGTAAATGGGTGCACGTTTTTCGGCAAACGCCTTGAGCCCTTCTAATCGGTCTTGTGTCGGAATGGTCACATCGTAGCAGGCACGCTCCCATCGTAGACCTGCTTCCATATGCAAATCCCAGCCACCCTCGATGGCTCGTTTCGCCTGTGTCAGAGAGATTGGTGCCCCCTTGCAGACCTCGGCTGCGAGTTCATTCGCAGCGGCGATGTGGTCATCGGCGACACGATTGACAACGCCGAGTTGAAGCGCTTTGTCCGCCCCAAAACGGGTGCCTGTCAAGATGAGTTCTTTCGCGCGCGCCACACCGATTAAACGAGGTAAGCGCTGCGTTCCGCCTGCTCCTGGCAGTATACCCAGCCGTACTTCAGGCAGCCCGAGCACCACATTTGTGTTGGCAACGCGCAGGTCCGTACACAGCGCAAGCTCAAGCCCTCCACCCAAGCAGGCACCATGAATCGCGCCAATCCAAACCTTTGGACTGTTGGCAATGGTATTCATCATGCGGTTTAGCAAGCTGACGAACTGTCGGACCTCGGATTCGGGCATGCCCTTACGTTCTTTTAAGTCTGCACCAGCGCAAAAGGCCTTTTCACCGGCGCCAGTGAGCACAACGCAGCGTACAGCCTTTTCCTCGGCCACAGCTTCCGCGACGTCTAATAAACCTTGGACAACTTCCCTGCCTAAAGCGTTTCGACGCTCCGGTGCGTTGATGTGGACGGTCCACATAGAATCCTGTTTCTCGACGATTACCTTGGACAACACGTACCTCCGTATATACTCAAAGAACAGTCCCAGATGAGCGCGAGATCTGGAACATTAAGGTCACGGAGGAACTAGCACAATGAGACAGCGCTGGGTAGTCCAATCATGTGTAGATCGGGTGGCTGAGATGCATTGAGTCGCTTCAATCGGCCTCGGTCGTCGCTGTACACGCTAAAAGTGTTCGACCGGGTAATTTACGACCGAGAAGGCGCGTGGCGAGCTGACCCGCTTCGATCAATGCATCGAAGGAGATCCCCGTCTCGATGCCCATGCCATGGAGCATGCCCACGAGATCTTCTGTAGCCAAGTTACCGGACGCGCCGGGCGCGTACGGACAGCCACCCAACCCCGCAACACTCGAGTCAAAGGTCGTGACACCATACTCTAAACCGACGAGACAGTTGGCCAACGCAAGACCGCGCGTATCGTGCATATGCATTGCGACGCGCTCGAGTCCCACACTCGACTCAAAAAGCTCCAAGATCGTGGCTGTTTGCAGTGGATTCCCTACACCGATGGTGTCGCCGAGGCTCACCTCATAGGCGCCGAGTTCAAGCAAGGCCTTGGTGGTCTCAAGTGCTGCGGCTGGCGCCACTTCACCTTCGTAGGGGCAACCCCACACCGTACTCACATAAGCCCGAACGCGGATCCCTGCGTCGTGGCACCGCTTAAACACCGGCTTGAACGCCTCGATGGTCTCAGCGCGGGTTTTGTTCACGTTTCGTTTGTTGTGTGTTTCGCTCGCCGACATAAAAACGGCAATCTCTTTGAGGCGGGTCTTAAAGGCCCGCTCTAGACCGCGTTCATTCGGCACAAGCGCCGACATCGTGATATCCGGCACAGGCTCAAACGCCGCAGCCACTCGATCGGCATCAGCAAGCGCCGGGATCCAGCGAGGATGGACAAAACTGGTGATTTCAATGGCTGGTAAGCCCGCCGCAATGAGCGCTTCAATGAGCTCAATCTTGTCTTCGGATGGTACAAACGCCTCTTCGTTTTGTAGACCATCGCGCGGTCCGACTTCGTAGACCCGTACTCTCTTTGGAAGCTTTTTGAGCACGCCGCCCCCCCCTCGAAGCTGCAATCAAAAAGATTTAGACTGAATCCACGCCACAATATCCTGCAGACTGGAACCTGGCGTGAAGATCTCAGCGACGCCCTGCGCTTTGAGCGCAGACGCATCGTCGTCAGGAATAACACCTCCGCCAAAGACGAGAATGTCGCTGGCATCTCGGGCCTCGAGTTCAGCCAGAACCGCAGGAAAGAGCGTGTTGTGGGCGCCAGACAATATTGAAAGGCCAACAAGGTCGACGTCTTCTTGAACCGCAGCATCGGCGATCATCTGGGGCGTCTGGTGGAGCCCCGTATAAACAACCTCCATGCCAGCATCTCTGAGCGCTCGCGCGATCACTTTCGCGCCTCGGTCATGCCCGTCTAAACCCGGTTTGGCGACCAAAACTCGTATTCGAGACCCCATCCCTATCGTCCTCCCGTACCAGCACCCTTCAGAACTTCACGCGCGACCACGATGCGCTGAATCTCGCTGGTTCCCTCATAAATTCGCGTCACCCTAACATCGCGGGCCAAGCGTTCTAGTAAATATCGCTCATCGCCGCCATCGGGTCCAAAAATCTTCAGCATTCTTGCACAAATCTTGTTGGCCGTCTCTGTACATAGCAGTTTTGAAGCCGCCGCTTCGCGCGTCAAAGGCTTGTTTGCGTCTTTGAGTCGGGCCGCCTTCAAGCAAACAAGCCACGCTGCATCTAGCTCTGCCCGAGACCGCGCGATGGTATCTTCGTGAAGTGCCCATTGGGGATGGTCAGGGTTGGCATCCAGCCACGCTGTGCCCACGTCAAGCGCCGACTCTGCAACACCGCACGCCTGCGCACTCACACCGACTCGACCACCATCAAGTGATGACATCGCGATCTTGAAACCAATCCCCTCAGGACCGAGGCGCCTCGAGGCTGGAACGCGACAATTATCGAATACCAGCTGCGTCGTCGCCGAACCACGCAGACCCATCTTCTCCTCTGGTTTGGTGGCCTGAAAGCCATCCATCTCCGGCGTCACAAGAAAAGCTGAGATCCCCCGAGCGCGCGCCGCAGGGTCAGTCGCCGCCATAACCAAATAGACGCCGGCGTGTCCCCCGCTCGTCACCCAGGCTTTGACTCCGTTGATCACATAATCGTCGCCGTCGCGTACTGCCACCGTCTTGAGACTCGCGGCATCACTACCGGACCCAGGTTCACTCAAGCTAAAGCCGAAAGCCGGCCACGCCCCCTGCTTTAGCAGCGGAATAAATTCAGCCTTTTGTGCATCGTTGCCGTACGCCTGAATGGCCTCAGCGACCATGTTCGTGACCATCATGCCCACAGTTGTCGCAGCACAGCGCCGACCGAGCTCGCGTACGGCGAGGACGTAGGACACAACGCCCGCTTCGAGCCCGCCGAATTCCTTTGCGATGTTAACGCCCAATAGCCCCGACGCCCCTAACGTTTTGAGGGTGTCGGTGGGAAAACACTCGTCGCGGTCGAGGCGCGCTGCATCAGGTGCTAAATACTGATCTGCAAGCGTACTCGCCGTGTCGCGAACAGCTAACTGAAGGTCGCCGAATGATGATTCCATATCGCTCCTAACGATTCTCAAATTGAGCGTTGCGCTTCTCGAGGAACGCACGCATGCCCTCTTTGGCGTCTGCGGAATCAAAAAGGTTACCAAAGGCATCCGCTTCGTAGGCATTACCAACGGCCAGCGGTGCCTCTAGACCATACCGCTGAACCTTCTTGGCGAGGCGAACAGCCACCGGACCTCGTTTCGCAATGGTCCGCGCGACCTTTATGACGGCTTCGAGAAATCCGTCCGCCGCAAACACATCGAGACATAACCCCATCGCCCGTGCTTCATCGGCTTTGACCATGCGTGCTGTCGTGGTGAGCTCAAGCGCACGCATCGCGCCCACCCGACGTGCGAGTCGCTGCGTACCACCGAACCCGGGGATCAATCCGAGCTTGACCTCCGGTTGTCCAAACTGAGCATTTTCGCTCGCATAGACTAAATCACATGCAAGCGCTAATTCGCAGCCACCGCCAAGGCAGAAACCATTGACTGCAGCGATGACCGGTACATCCATGTGAGAGAGTTTCTCGAAGACCTGATGGCCTAGCGCCGCGAAAGAAGCTGCTTGGCGCGGGGTCAGCTCAGCCATCTGTGCGATATCGGCGCCTGCAACGAATGCCTTCTCCCCTGCTCCGGTGACAACAATACAGCGCAAAGCCTCATTGCCGCTCAAGTCATCCAGGATGCGGTCGAGACCCTGAAGCACGTCGGAGTTAAGCGCATTGAGCGCGCGCGGTCGTTCGATGGTGATCAACGCGAGTCCATCGTCTACGGAGACATTGATTACTTCACTCATGTCTTTATCAACCTGCAGCGTAATCGTAGAAACCACGACCGCTCTTTCGTCCCAGCCACCCTGCGTCTACATATTGCCGAAGCAACGGACACGGTCGGTATTTGGTATCTCCTGTGCCCTCATGCAAAACCTCCATGATGGCCAGGCATGTATCGAGACCGATAAAGTCAGCGAGCGTCAAGGGACCCATAGGCTGATTGGTGCCAAGTTTCATCGCTTGGTCAATATCCTCCACGGAGCCGATCCCATGGTAGAGCGTGACCACCGCTTCATTGATCATCGGCATCAAGATCCGATTAACGATGAATCCTGGCATGTCCCGTGCTTCAACGGTTACCTTGCCCATCTTCTCAGCAAGGGCACAGACCGCCGCATAGGTGTCATCGCTTGTGGCGAGCCCTCGAATCACCTCGACGAGCTTCATGACGGGCACTGGATTCATAAAGTGCATGCCGATAAACCGCTCGGGTCGACTTGTCTTCGCAGCCATCCGTGTGATCGGAATCGAAGATGTATTTGACGCCAAAATGGCATGCGGCGCGAGGACAGAGTCGAGTGTGGCGAAAATCTGATTCTTAAGATCTTCGTTTTCAGTCACCGCTTCAACGACGAGGTCACAGGGCGACAAGCCTTCAAGGTCTGCAACCGGCGTGATTCGCGACGCGATCGCATCAGCTTCGGCCTGTTCCAGGCGACCTTTGGACACGCCCCGCGCCAAACGCTTTTGGATCCCAGCTAATCCGGCTGCCGCGCGCTCGAGGTTGGCATCCGCCAACATAACATCACAACCGCTCGCAGCAGCGACTTGCGCAATACCGGCCCCCATTTGACCCGCACCCACAACGCCTACAGTTTGTATCCCCATACTCATCACTCCTTATCTTTCCACCGCAACGGCAACCGCTTCACCGCCACCGATACACAAGCTCGCAATACCACTCTTCGCATCACGAGATTGCATCGCGAAAAGAAGGGTTACCAAAATTCGCGCGCCGCTGGCACCGATGGGATGGCCGAGAGATACTGCACCGCCATTGACATTGACCCGCTCGGCCGGCAGAGCCGACAGCTGATTACAGGCCAGAGAAACTGCAGAGAAAGCCTCGTTCACCTCATACAAGTCCACATCGCCTGCCCCCATCTCGAGTCGCTCAAGGAGCTTGTTGATCGCATAGGCGGGCGCCGTCGAAAACCACTCCGGTGCCTGAGCATGCTGTGTGCTACCGCTGATGCGCGCAAGCACGGGCAGCCCATGCTCAGCCGCATAATCGGCGCTCGCGATCACCAAAGCTGCGGCACCATCATTAATACTACTCGCGTTACCTGCGGTGACCGTCCCCTCCCGCTCAAAGGCAGCCCTGAGTCCAGGCAGCTTATCGAGACGGCCACGACCAGGCTCTTCGTCTTTGCTCACCACGATCGCATCCCCGCGTCGCTGCGGCACTTCCACGGGGACAATCTCAGCTTCGAATGCACCGGACTCAATGGCCGCGAGTGCTTTTTCGTAACTCGACCGCGCGAAGGCGTCTTGGTCTTCACGGCTTAAATTATGCTCGCGCACACACATTTCAGCGGCGTTGCCCATATGAAAGTCGTTGTAGACATCCCAAAGACCGTCTTTGATCATGCCATCCAGCATTTGTTGATGGCCCAAACGATAGCCATTGCGGGAACCCGCCAGAAGATGAGGCACCTGCGACATGTTCTCCATGCCGCCGGCAACAACCACCTCAGCCTCGCCCGCCTTGATGGCTTGCGCCGCGAGCATCACAGCCTTGAGGCCACTGCCACACACCTTATTTATGGTCAAACAAGGCACCCCTTGCGGAAGACCAGCGTAGATCGCAGCTTGGCGTGCCGGCGCTTGGCCAACACCTGCGGTCAAAACGCAGCCCATGATCACTTCATCGACCTGATCGACGGCCACTCCGGCCCGCTCGATCGCCCCTTTGATTGCAGTGGCACCCAGTTTGGGTGCAGAGACAGATGACAGGGCACCGGCAAAGCTGCCAATCGGCGTACGCGCCGCGCCAACAATAACTACTTCTCGCATTTTCTTCTCCAGGGCTTTATTCAAGGGCTGTTGCGGTGCTATCAATTGGCCGAAGCCCTGTCAACGTACATACATCCAAAGCGGGTGAAGGAGCACGTGAATTGCGCAGTTTAGGACGCCTGAGCACGGCCTGTGAATATTTGGCCACATTCGCGCTCGTCGCGTTTTTCGGGTGTGACCCACAGCCGGCTCTGCTTACGCCAACAATCGAAGTACAATTTGCCGCTCAGTCCGACCGGGGGTGTCAGCCACTGAGCACTGCAGATATCAGCGCGAGTTTCGACCGTATCGTCGTGCAGCTAGACCGCGGTGACGGCTTCGAGACCCATAGCGTCCTCGATTCGCCTGCGCAGTCAAACAGCGACAATCTGGTCACGGGCGTCCCCATCGACTCTCAGCGTCTGCGGGCTGTGGCATGTGACGGTGATCAACCGAGGTGGTCTGCGGAGTCGGCAGTGACCATCGAAGAAGACGTAAAGACACGCGTGCAACTGCGTTTTGGTGCGCCGGGTCAATCGAACTGTTTTCAGTTCAAGGCGAGTGATACGGACCGACAGTTTGTCTCTGACAGGCCCTCATTTCTACCTGCGTCCGTTGTCATACCGGACACGGAGCGGCTCTTAGTTATCGGCGGCGCGCAAAATTTCGATGGTGAGTTGTACACAGGAGACGCCACCGCTGGATGGGATGTGCTGGGACTCGATGAATTCGTTTACTACAAGGGCATTGACCGGTCTGCTAATCAAGCGTCTAGACCCATCGATCGCGTCCGGATCGGCGCTGTTGCGGCGGTCACGACGCTCGGTGGGCGCGCCGGTGCGCTTGTGATCGGCGGCGCCGAAGCCGTCAATCGGAGAAACAATTACCAATGGGGCCCCTTCGAGCCCGGTCAGTTATCACCCAACGAAACTTTTACTCCGACGTGCAAGCCGAACGATACACCCATCTTCATCGACTTTGGCACCGGACAATGGCATCCTGTCGACAGCACCGCTCAGCTTGCGAACCGTTTTTTGGCCGGGTCAGCCACTCAAGGCAGCACGACAGTCATCGCCGGTGGCCTCGATTGCCAGGATGGCCAATACAGGCCGAGCAGACGGGTGGAAATCATTGTGGACGGACGCGTCCGAACCCACCTACTCGACACCGAAATGATTGGGCCAACAGTGACGCCTATCGGCCCAAACCGATATTTAGTCTGGGGGTTTGGCGTTGGTGCCGGAAACCCGGGGCACCTACTGACCGTGGGCAATCAAATATCGAGCGAGTCGTTTACGCCCACTCAACAGACGAATTTACCGCTGTGTGATAAACCGTACGCCTGTTCCAACACAGCCTGCGAGACGGCGTATCATGCGGCGACTCGAATCAACGATCGCTCCGCGGATGGCCAAGGGGGCGTAGCACAAGTGATCATCAGCGGCGGCATCGTCGGCCATAGTAATGACAATGGCCAAAGCTTAAATTTGACGCCCGCCTTCAACGCACAGGCGCAAGCGCCGGGCAACCTGTTCGTGCTTGCCATCGGCGAGCGGGGTCGTGACTTCACACCGATTTGCTTTGACGGCAGACCGAGCCCCTCCCCCGCCCGTGCCTTTCATAGCAGCACCCGTGTTGGCGATGAGGTCATCATCGCCGGGGGTTGGGTCGTTGGAGAAGACGAAACCTTCCAAGCGTGCTCACTAGACGCCTCAGCCATGAACTCGAATGCCTGCGGGATCGGCAACACTTGCGTTGGTTATCGATGCTATTTGGGCCAACCGGGACCGGGCAGCTTTTTCGAGTCAAACGCGTGGTACTCGCTATCGGCATTGCTGCAGCCGAGCGCTGCAAATGGCCAGTTCCTGACGATAGGGGGTCATGGTCGACTCGCGAGGGGACGCTTTGGACATTCGGCAAACCCGACTCGAGGTGGCGCTGTCGTTATCTCTGGAGGCAGCCAAAAAAATACAATTTCACGGGAGGCTGAGTACTACCTGCGAAACCTCAAACCCAACCCGTGTGAAACTGAGCAGCTTGCCTCCGATGGTGCGGAATAAGTCGTCTAGCAAAGCGGTGTTCTAGTCGTCCAAATAACTCAGCGTAAACGCGACGCCATCACCATCCACATTGATCCAGCGCGAGACGGATGGACGCCCATCGGGCTTTAATTCAACCCGATAACGTCCTCTCGGCAAGCGCACCGAATGCGTACGTAAATTCGCCGAGAACGACGTTCGACGAACACGTTTGCCGGTCTCATCGAATATATCTACCACCAACTCACCGGGCGGTACCAGGTAGCTTAAGTGTGCTTCGTTCGATAGCTCTGACCACATTTTCGTAGCCAAGCCCATCGACAGCGCAAACAGGATCACAGCAAGCCATTTCAAAAGCTGCCGTTTCGAAACTCGACTCTCAGCCAATGGGCTGACCTGCCTCATCACAGCGTAAAAACTGCCCACTATCTGGCTGATGGATATACCGTTCAATCGCAGCCAAAACACCGTCGGTAATGACATAGACATTAAATTCAGCGCGATGTTTATTCCCTGACCGACTCGCGCTCGCCACCTGAACAATCGGCACTTTCGAGCCAGGCACACTCATGCGCTTGAACTCATGATTATGACCATGAACGATCAAATCCGGCTTTGAACCGTTTAACCCGTTGATCGCATCGATGAATTCTCCAGCGTCGAGTAATCTTCTCGCGGAGTCGAGACGGCGATTGGGCTCAGGCAAAAGTGGATGGTGTATGAGGACCATCTTAAAGCGGTCTCCTAGCCTTTCATTCCGCATGAGTTCATCGAAGGCGCCGAGCTGCGCGTCTCCGATTCGACCTGTCGCGAGGAACGCCGGCGTTGGGATCGCACTATTGAGACCGATGATCGCCACGTCATCGAGCAGACGAACGATGGGATATGGACCCTCTTGCTCGATGGCTTGTGTTTGAAACTCACCAAATGACGTCTCGAACAATCGATCCGACACGGCCTCTTTCACATAATAGTCGTGATTACCCGGCACTAAGGTCAGCTGAGATGGCTCGAAGGCATCTCGCAAGAGTCCAGCCACTCTCACAAACTCAGGCTCGAGCGCCAAGTTCACGAGGTCGCCCGTGCACACTGAATGGTCCGGCTCAGACGCGACGACCGCCTCAAGTAAACGCTCAAATATCTCCACCCGGTAGTGCCTCGAACGATTCAGCGCAAGGTTTACGGCTCCAGTCCAGCGCTTATTGAGGAAACGCTTCGGACCGACGCCCTCGAGAGACAGAACATGTGTATCTGAAAAATGTGCAATACGAACGGTACTCACTCAACACTCCAAGTCAGACGATAACTGGCCTCAGCTTCATCAAAACCGTCTACTCGAATGTGGAGTCGGTCGTCTACATCAATCGGCACACTCACGAGTTCAACGTTTTGCTCCGTACGACTTGCGCCCAGCTCCTCGCCCGTCTCAGCGTTGTATACAATGAGGTCGAGATCACCGTTGTCGTGCACAAAGTTGAGCTGTACATTCAGCGTACCCGAGCTCATAGGGCTCAATTCGTACCAATCTTCGGTAAATGCGCAAATGACCGCGTCAACTTGAAGAGCACCGCCGTCTTCCACAAGAGGGGTGGCTGTGCCCGGACCTTCATTCGCGCGACGGTCATCGTCTACGCACGCCGGTTGAATCTCAAATGCGGCGGCGGCCTCATTGTTGACAAGTCTTACATCCGGCACGGTACGCTCCGGATCCACGATGCCAATGATGAAGGCCTCACGCGGCAAGACAACATCACCCGCCCCGAACAATGGCGCAAAGTCATTGGGCAACGTAACACGGGTATCAATCGCCAGGTCCGCCGCCCCTTGGAGCAGCGGAATCAATCGATCTCGGAGCGTGATGTCGTCCGCCGATGGCAGCTCATCGAGCGACAAGACGTAGCGGACAGTGAAGTTTCGTGCATTATCACCGCGTCGATTTGAAAGCATGCTTCGCACGCGTAAATCAGCACCGGGACCCGCAGCCACTCTGCTGATCTCCACGGAGTCGATAGCCAGGTCAACACCACTGACGCCTGATGTCCGCAGCTGATAGGGGTACTCTCCCCCGTCGGCCGAGGTCACTCTAATCACGTAATTCCCATTTTGCTGTGCTTGATGAGCGATTCGACGTTCGCTTGAGGCCATTTCAACACCGTCTGGATCGTACAAAGTCATCGTGATCGGTGCATCACCCGCCGTGAGGGTCCAGCTCACCGTATTGCCTGCGGGGATAGCGAAGCGGAAAGCGTCTTCATCTCCGGCGCAGAGCTGCAGGTCATGCAAACCGTCGGGCAAGAGCGGAATCGTCTCGGGGTCATCTGGTTCGAATGGGTCCTCCTCGCATAACTCGGCGGGCGCCGTCACGACCAGGAGGTCATAGTCATTCGAAACGGCGCCTTGACTCTGATTCAGGTAAACGCGGAGATAATAGGTCGCGGGCATCTCATTGCGGGCGATCGCAACGCTGTCTGAGCCAAGAATGCTGGTACTCTCAGCCAACAAGGTCATACCATCCGCGCCATAGAGGGCGAGTTCAACGTCGCCCTCGTTCTGCTGGTAGAGCACGCTCGCCTCTAGACGCTGGTCGGCACCAAGCGCGATGGCATACCAGTCGTCATCACCCGCACACACTGTTAGGTTGGCGTATTCACCACCTTCGAGAACATTCGCGACCGGCTGTGCGCCGTTTAACTCATGTGGTGACCCATTCGGCTCACGTTCATCAGGTGTACACTCGAGGTCCTCGCTCACGCGCAGACGCACGGGCACCGCGTTATTGTCTTCATCGAGTTCGTCAACAAGCTCAGTGCCGTCCGCCACGATGATTAAGTAATAATCACCATCCGCTGTCCCCATCGGAATGCTGACGGTACCTTCTGCCTCCACAGTGGTACGAGCAGGTATGGCATCGACGGTGATGCGCCCCAGAAATGTGCCACCCAAGCTCGATGGTTCATCGTTCATAAATACGGCAGCCTCGGTGGCATCAATCCCAGTCGTGCCGACGTTGCTCACCTCAAACTGAGCTGCAACGAGTTGTCCTGGTTGCGCAAGACTCGGAATCACTGCCGCCCCATCGGTTCTCAAATCAGGTAGGCCTTGCCCGTTGTAAAACTCAACGTTGAGGTCGTACTGAAAGCGCGTGCCCTCGCTGACAACACGAAGATAGACAGTTCTGGGACCGTCGGTTGGCATCAAGAAAGCACTTTGTTCGCCATCGATTCCTGCCGCCGACTTCAACAGGCTGCCCTGCTCGTCAATAATATCGAGATTGAGTCGTCCATCGGCGACCGTCCATGACGCACCTACATCGAGTACGTCGTGCTCAGCGATATCGATACGATACCAATCTTGATTACCACACAGACCGAGCCCTTCCACAATCCCCACGCCCAGGTCCGTCGCCTGTTCGCGATTGTCGTTGGGCTCATTTACATCCTCTCGACAGCCACCCGTCGCGCCGGTGACCTCGAGCGATTCCAGGGCAAACGCGACGTTGTTCTCTTCGCTCAGTTCGGCGCTGATTCGGCGATTTGGATCGACGACAACGCCAACAAACCAACGCGGCACTTGTTGGTCAAGTTCGAGGGGCACCGCAAAACTCAATTCGAGATTCTCTCGCCCACCACCGTCGAGGTTTGCGAGGCTATCAGTCAAGACCGTGACATCGCCAAAGTCGAGTACCTCATCCTCACTCAAGACAACGCTATATTCGATCTGCCCGCTCGCATCCTGACCAAGATTTCTAATACTCGCGGATACGCGAGCCTCATCGCCCGCAGCCACAACAGCCGTCGCCAGAACAACGTCGGTCACTGCTGGATCGACGCTTGGCTCCCCGCCAAGGGTCAAGGCCCCGCTTAACGCGCGCTGATTATTCGCCAGGTTAACATCGTTGGAGCTATTGGTGGGGTCAGCGATGACTGAGACGCGATAATCCCCGAGGTCGAGCCTACGATTGACCGGAATGCCCACCTCGAGCTCAGCTGTCGCGCCTGCGCCAAGACCGTCTACATTGATCGAATGTATAACGATGGGCATCCCCCCTGCGATGGGTTCGGCGACAAAACGAACCACGAAGAAACGTTCGACTGGAGAGGTGCCCCGATTTTCGATCACCACCGTGCCGGCCATGGTCTGACCCCAATAGACGCGCTCAGCCATTGTGCTGAAATTCTTCAAAACGAGGTCAACACCGTCCACGTTGCCTGGTTCAACCACGGTGACCGCGTCGGACCAAGTGCGTACGTTATTGCTCTCGTTTTGCTCGTCGACGGACTCACTCGGGTCGGCTTGTGCAATGAAATACCAATCACCTGCCGTAATCGGGTCGGCAATATCGACGAGGACGCGAACTTGCGTTCGGTCGCCTGGTCCCAACGCAACCGATTGGCTAACACCGACGTTTCGGTCGGTCGGATCGAGTGTATCGTCTTGGCTCAAGAATACGCTGAAGCTCGCTGTTCCGACTGGGCGATTACCCACGTTCCCAAGACACACCTCGATCTCTAGCTGGTCATCGAGTTGAGCCGTCGGCTCGACATCGGCCGGTAACGCATCGAATGCAGGAATTGAAAACCCACAAATCACGAGGTCAGGCCCTGTGTCGGTTGGATTTCGGACCTGTAACTGACTCGTCGACCAAGCGACATTGTTTGTGCGGTCGGCGTCACCCACTACACCATCATAATCCGCAACAACAGCGACGTACCAATCGCCGCTCTCAATATCCTCCGGTAAGGTCACAGGGACCTGCTGCGCCAACGCGCGGTCTCCGATGGGTTCAGCTTGCGTCCGCCGCCCGACGACTCGGTCATCAGCATCAAAGTTACGGTCCGCTGACAAGATTACGGCATGACCCCACTCCCCGATGACGGGTTCGGCGAGGTTTGCCACCGACCAGCTCACTTGGATTTCATCACCTGCTGTGGCCCGCACGGGTGAAACGACAACATCGGCCACCACCAGATTGGCCGGCTCATTGAGTTCGATTTGAATCGTATCGGCACCACTTCGGCTCGCGGCCCTGACGGTGAGCGTGACTTCAAAGGTTCCAGCCGTGTCGAACGTGTGCGCCACGGCGCCTTCGGTGCTCGTCGTGCCGTCGCCAAAAGTCCATTCATAGCTTGGCTCCGCCCCGTCCACCGGCGCGACCTGCGCAGTAAACTGAATTGAACTCGGCGCGTTGCCAGTCACATGAGAGGCGACGATCGCAACAGGGATTGGTTCATTCGCGCTGTCACCACCACACGCAGTGAGACTGAAAACCAGGCTCAGTATGAGTGCGCGTCGCCACAGATTAGGGTCTCGTTTGTTCATGCCTTCTTCTCTCGTTCTTCATTGCGACCATCATCCGCCCAGAGAGAGGCGCGAGCCCTCTGACAGGTCACGGCCTTCAGGCAAATTATGCCCTCGCTCAAAGGCGCTTAATTTCCGCTCTCAGCCGACATCGTCTGATAGATTTCTGAATACGTCTGCAAGGTATCTGCATAAGGCCCTTATAAGCAAGCAACGGATCAGTTAACTTCTATCCCGATCATTGGTCGCGAAACGCTTGACCACTCGGTCATTGGAGAGCTAACCTCTCAGCGGTTCCAGAACGGAGGACAATCTTGAGTACCGGAGACAACAAGCCTGGTCTACGCGACATCCGTAGTTTGCGTGAACGGTTGGGCATGCTCAACAAGGGTGGTGAGGGTGAACAGCCCGCCAAGGCCGACGCGCCACAGCCCTCGGAGCCCGCCGAATCAAACGAAATACAGCAAACCGAACAGAGCGCTCCCCAACCTGCGTCACCTCAACCTGCTGCGCCGGCTAAACCGAGCGCGCCAGCAGCACCGTCCGGCTTTGGGCAATTTGACGTCTTTTCAAAGAGAGAAACGCCAAGTCAGCCCGTCGAATCGAGCCCAGTTGAGGCGCCGGCGGAGGCTGCTGAATCAGGCCTTGACGCATTTGCGAATCCATTTCAGGTGGGCGACTACCGACAAGCGAGTGCACCTGCGGTGATGTCAGCCGAAGAACAGGCCGAATTACAAGCGTATGAAAAACAGTCGCGCGGTGTCTCGGGTAAGTTGCTCTGGGCTGTCGCAGGCGCCGTTGGGGTCGTCTCACTTGCCATCGGCGCCATGCTTACAAGCGCGAGCCAAGAGCGTCGCTTCGTCAATGCGAGTATCGATACCAGCGTACGTATCAACGACAGCGTGGCAAAGGCGATGGCGACCATCGAGCAATTACAAACAGTGGTCGCAGGCCTAAAGGCAGGTTCGATCGACTTCAAGGCAACCGAAAAGATCCCCGATAACCTCGTTCGTCTGGACGGAACGGCGTTCCTTTACTCACCGTTTCCGCTGACCAAGGAAGTGGCACCGTTGGTGGCCAAGTTCGTGTCGGATGCAAATCAACTGATCGACCAAGCGTCACAGCATCGCAAACTGACCCTCTTTCGCGACAGGAAGGCTTTGGATGCCATCGTTAATGGACTCGGCCCAATGCATGGGAAGGCACTTGCATTGAGAGCCCTGCCGCCGCAAGAGGGTCGTGGTCCCCAAGTAGAACTCGTCGGCATTCTCAGCAAGAAGCCCATCGTCAAAAAGATTAAAGTGCCGGGTCAGGGAAAGCGCGCACAGACTCGTGAAGTTCGCTATTTCAAGATTATCGATCGCGGCGGTAAGACAGATGAGGTACCGGGTGATGGTCTGTTGACGATCAGTAAGAACCACCTCTTCATAGACGGTCAGGCGAATGTATTTTCCCTTTACCAACAGCGTGTTCGTCGCATGCAGTTGTTCGCCTCTGAAATCGAAAAATATAAGACACACTTCATGAAGACCCTCAAAGAGCAAGCGGGTCGCGAGCGCGTAACCTCGTTCTTTTAGAGGCTCCAACAGCCGTATCCGTTATCAAAAAGGTAGGTAGTATGGCGGTCGACGAGATCGGTCGCATCAGTCGCGACGAACTTAACCACATGGGTATCGTCGGACTCGGTGCCATCCACCAGCTGGCCACACCGCTATCAGCATCGCAGCTCGCGCTGGATGTCTTGATTCACGACTTAAAGAACAACCCTGAACTGGATCGTGAAACAATCATATCTCGCGTCGAAGCGGAGCGAGCCCGTCTCGCTCAAATGGGACGGTTGATTCACCATTTCCGGAAGTGGGTAAGCCACGAGGCGCCTGAGATGACGACATTCGAGCTCAGTCGGTTTGTCCGCGAAACGCTCAACGACCTCATGCCTGTGTTTCGGCAACTCGGCCCGAACATTCCGCTCATGAAAGGCCAAGCGATCCACGTCTGCACAGACTCCATTTGGCTTCGTCAAATTCTGAGCTGTCTCCTTCTGAATGCACTAGAAGCAACTCATCAACTGGGCGATAGCGGCCGCGTTGAAGTTGCATGGTCCATGAATCTAGGGACCGTCGAGTTGACAGTATCGGACAACGGGCGCTCGACGACAGTACCCACCATTGAACTCGGTTCAACGTCTAAAGAGACCGGCATGGGCGTCGGGCTGACCTTAACCGCTCGGCTCCTCAGTGAGCTAGGCGGCCAGTTAGTATTTAAGAATAGGGAATTTGGAGACGGGTTGATCGCCGTCGCGAGCTTTCCGAGCCGGTCAGATGCCTGACACCGGTCGAACGAGACGCCTTTGGGTCCTGTCGGCGCGAGCTGCCGCCCACGGAGACATCGACTAGTCTTTCGCTTTTCTAGGCTCTACGGTTGCTGTCACGCCCCCGCCTTCCGTCTGAGGACGACCGGTCATCACGCCAATGTCTTCCAGTTTTGAAGTCAATTCCACCAACTGGGCAATCCAGCGCTCTGTCACCGCCCGTTCGCGGCCGCGCATCCGCACGACGAAGCGAACTCTGTCCCCTGATTCGAGGAACCGACGGGCATGTCGAAGTTTGGTCTCCAAGTCGTGCGTATCGGTCTTTGGCCGCAGCTTGATGATCTTCGTCTGTGTCTGTTGCTGTTTCTTGGTCTTCTTGCGTTGCTCATAACGCCACCGGCCATAGTCCATGATCTTACAGACCGGGGGCCGTGCGTTGGGTGAAACCTCTACAAGGTCAAGGCCGTGTTCTTCCGCTCGACGTCGCCCATCTTCTGGGCTCATTACACCGAGGCTATTGCCTTCTTCATCGATAACCATGACCTGGGGGACACGGATCTGCTGATTAATCCTTCTGCGCTCTTCCAAAGTGACGTCAAACCCTTACAACGTTAATGCCTGGTCGACACATAACTATGACACTCCACTTCTGTCAATCACTCCCCGAAAAAAACGACCTAATTGCCAGGAGAAGCACCAGTACGCGTGATCTGCATGACCAATGGATGACATTGATTTGCTCAGCTCACTTTGATAGTGAGGCCCTGAGGATGATAGCTTTAAGACCTCCTAAACTCTGCCAAAGTGTTTACGGGAACACACTGGGAGCCACAAATGCGCCACGAACTGGAATCAAACCGACGACCCCCCCTACGTCTTCACCTATGTCTTCTTTGCCTCATCATGTTGAGTGCTGTCTTCGGTTGCGCAGAGGACGCCGAATCAGGCGGGATGGGTGACGTGAGTGATCGCGGCATCGACATCGATGCGACCCGTGATGCATTCATCGTCGGTGGTCGAGACTCAGGCACAAGCCGTCCGGACCAAGGCATTATCCCCGATGCTGCGGTCTCGCCCTGTCTCCGTCAGGGCACAGCATTAACGACGCGCTATGAGTCGGAGCCGATTGAGCATGCGACGGCTCTGTATGCACGTTATGAGCACAACGGTGATCAAACCCCAGAGTTCGTTGTCACCACAGACGATGGCATGAATACCGAGACACAGATATACGCTGGTTTCCCGCCGGAGCTCGTGGGCTCATACAGGTCTAGCCACAACGGTGCACCGGGTGTTTTTATGGGCGGTGACCCTGCTCGTAGAGAGCTGACCAGACCGATACGATATGGCGATGAGACGGCTTTGTTCGTCAGTCACAAGAGCGATACAGAGCTACAAGTGGATTTTTTCCGCTCCAACGATTTCTCCCAAATTCAAAGTTGGCGCATAGAGCGTTCCGTCGCAAGCTATCAGGTTACACCGACAACCACCGCTCCAGTCGTCCTCGCCAACCTCAATGATGGGGGTTGCTATATACATAAGATAAACGAAGCTGAGCCCATCTTGGATCGCGGTAACTGCAAGGTGATGCTCGGCCGTGACGCAAATGGAGACGAACAGCCAGATGCGATTCGCTTCGGCGATGCAGGCCTGGCCACTATCGACCTCAATCTGGGCGCCGAAATCGCGCTCGCGAGCGACCGCCAGGCGACTGGCGTTGGCTACAGGGCTGATCACATCGTAACAGCCGAGACATCGGGCCAAACACTCACGATCGATTATCTAGATGCGGTTGAACTGACACCGCTGCGCGAGGCCCTATCCAACACCGTGAGTGGTGCCACCTTTGGCGCATTACATTTCCTGCAAACAGACGATACAAGCCTCCTCTTTGCACAGTACGAAAAGGGAGGTTTCCAGACGTTGCGTGTTCTTGAGCTTGGCGAATCTTTACGCCGGCTGGGCGAATATGGGCCCTATCGTGAACTCTCATGGCAGTTTGGACCCGATCTGAATGGCGACGGTGTTCCAGAAATTGCCCTTCGTGGCGGTTCGCGCCCGGACGGTTTCAACACCGATATCGACTATCGCGATCCCACCACTGGCCAAACGGTTTACGAGGTAGGTGCTCTACGCAACGTCCGGTTCGACGCGATCTGGACAAATCAAATCCCGGCCCAGGCAGCAGATATCGATGGTTGTGAAGGCAATGACACAGTCCTCCTACGACAGGGCCCGTTCAATGATGATGGTCAACGACCCACCCGCGTGGTGTTCAAAGATGAAGACCAAATCGAGGTTTACAAAACGGAGACCTACAATGGTGCGGTACACCAGCTCGTGATCGCTGAACTGGATGGTACCGCCCCGTTCGAACTCATCGAGTTACGCAGTGACGAAGAATCGAACTCTATCCTACGCGTCTTTGGACCAATCAGCTCGGACTGAGCAAGCACCTCAGGCGCCCTCCCCTATTGAGATCACCCTCCCGGCTGTAACTACGTTGTTAGGTCCGGTCGAGCGCAATTAACTCAGGCGCCCTCCCATATCGAGATCACCCACCCTGCTTTAACGACATTCTTAGGTTCGGTCGAGCGCACTCAACCTCGGTTGAGAATTCACCAATGAAATCGATCTGTTAGCCATGGACAGGCATGCCGAAGCCGTAAGATCCTGAGATCGCTATCGATCTTCGACATTTTGTCGAACAATGTGCTTGCAATCAGGATCACATCATCTTACATTGGATCACATGATCAAATTGTCATGGTTGTTCAAGGACAGGTTGGGACGCAATGAAGCTTGGTAAACCAGCATTATTCATCGGGCAAGTCGCTTTGCTGCATGTGCTGGTGGCTTATCATGCGCTGGCCAATGACCCGCATGAACAAAAACTGAACGGTGAAATGGTCAGCAAACGCATTGTCGTCGCACCGCACGCACCGACGGTGGATAGCCCAGTCGAGACGCAGGCTCGGATTCCCGCTAAGACCATGGAGACGCGACAACTCACCCCGGCGACAGATGTAATTACCCCTGGGGCCATGAAGGCTGCTGCCCTCTACGAAGCGGACGGACGCGTCCTCGCAGACCTTGATCATGGTTGGTCAGGACAAACAACCCTAGACCCCTGGCTCAACCGTAAAGCAAAAGCAGTGCTCAAGCGAGGGCGAGTCGCTGTGGGTGCCGTGGCAATTTTGAATGTGCGCAATGGAGATGTGATCGCGCTCGCGGACGAATTTGACCCGGCTAATCCAGCAAGCCAGTTTGTCAACAAAGAAGGCCCGGCCAACGTCGCACTTCGAAAAATCGCCCCCTCGGCGAGCATCTTTAAGCTGGTGAGTGCCGCAACACTCCTCGATTCAGGTCTCAGCGCCAATCAAACCTTTAAGTACACCTACGCCAAACGGCGGGTCATCGCTCGGCATCTGGAGAAACCAAACGCCAATGCAGAGCGTGAAGACCTCGGCAGCGCGCTTGCGCGAAGCAATAATGGCTGGTTCGCAAGGGTAACAAACCAGAAGCTCTCACGAGACCACTTCGTTAAAGCCCTCGACCGTTTTTGGTTCAACAAAGTCGTCCCCTTTCCGATCTTGACCGATGCCAGCGCAGCCCAAGTCCCGCGCAACAGACTCGAGCGCGCGCGCATGTCTGCTTGGTTTGGGCACACCGAAATGACTGCGCTCCACGCGGCGGTCGTCACCGCTGCGATCGCCACCGATGGCCAACTCCCTACACCGAGACTGGTCAGCCAACTTCATGGTCCTCGTGGTGAAGTGATCGAATCGCCAGCTCGACAGCCACTCGGGCGTGCAATGACCGAAAAGACAGCGAGGACACTTCGAAAAATGCTGACCAAGACGATCGATACCGGAACGGCACGACGTGCCTTCAAGAAATGGCCAAGCAAACTCAACGGTATTAAGGTCGGTGGGAAAACTGGAACACTGGCTAGACGCCGTGATGGTGGTTACATCGGCTACACTTGGTTCATCGCCTATGCGCCCGCCGACAAACCGGAAATTGCGATTGCCGTTATGGTCGGCAATAGCGAAAAATGGTGGCAGCGCGCTGTCGATATTGGCCGTGACATTCTCGCCTCGTACTTTTCGCGAAAGAACCGCGGCACCATCACCGCTCATAATAGGCCAAAGCGGTCGCGAACCACTCGCTAGATACCCATACGATGGCTGCTCACATCGGTTGTACACCTCACTGGATGTTGCTAGACTCAAAACGCGCGGGCGCTGACTTCGGTCAACCGGGCAAAAGGCAGTTTGAGGCGAAATGGGGGTCGAGATGTCGTTGGATGCCATCAGGCGAGCGCGAAGCGGTTTGCAGGTGGCCAGCGCGAAGCTCGATGGGGTTGCCCACAACACCGCAAACTTGGCGACAAAAGATTTCCACGAATTGAGCGTTGAAGGTGTTGAGACTAAATCAGGTGCAAAGGTTCAAATCTCGACGCGCTCAAGAAGTGGCACAAGCCCTGTGGAACAGAGCGTCGAACGACGCATCGCAGCCGTCACCTACAGCGCCAATCTGGCAGTACTCAAAGCTGCCGACGACATGGTCGGAGAGACCATCGATATCCTGGAATAGTGTAAGAGGGCGACATTCGTACCTCTTAGAGGTCGTGCTATGAAGCAATTGATCATGGGAATGATCATGCTCTCCGTTTCGACGGCTTGGGCACAAACGCCTTTGATAGACGGCGTTTTCCCTACAGCGTCCGAAGATGCCGACAGCAACCTCATTCTCGTGAGGGAACGCTACGATCCGGTAAAGAGAATCCAAAGCATCTACTTAAGGGTTGAAGATGGAACACCCGACTACGATGTGACCAACGGAGAGATTTTCGTTCGGGGCGCGGAGATCATTACGATTCTCACCGAGCGAACTGAGCTGAAAAATAGTGATGTAAATTGGGCGATTCCTGGCGTCGATTATGGTCGCCTGCGGGGACTTGATGGGCCAGACCCAATGACGCTGTTCCCAGTCGAAGACAGCGAGTTCGACTACGCCACTATCCGCCAAGATTCGGTTCGATTTTGGTTCGGAACCGGTTCAGATACCGATGATATGCGTATACTCATCCGTTACCCGGAAGAGAATGCATCAGCCTATCTCAGCCCGGTCTTGTATCATAGGCGTGGTCCAGACCCAGATCCGATTACAGCCGATTTCCCAGGCAGCGATGATCCCGGTTATCAGGTCGGAGCCGTCGATGACACAACCGCTGACGATGGCCTCTACGACATCGCCTTCTCTATCGACGCGGTGAAACTCAAAGTCGAAGACTTTGATGTGGTCGAAGATGAAATCGACATCGGTACGATAAATTATGTGGGTGGCGCTGTCGGGCCCGGAACCCTAACCGTAGAGAATGGCTTTCGCGGGTTGGACCCTGACGACGATAATGGGGTCGACCGGAATGGCAATATTGAACCGATTCCGACCACAGGTCGCATCGATCATCTTCGCTATCGTGTGCAAGCACTGAGTGGCCCTGACGGGGCAAGCATTCCAACGTCCGGCATTCAAGTACTCGGACTGCCGCGTGTCGTCAACGATGGCGAACGCGTTTTTGGCCGTATCAGCGTTGATTGCCCAGCGCATCTTCCAGAAGGCAGATACTCGGGCTCTTTGACACTCTGGGAAGATAACGACGGCGACGGTCAACTGGGACCAGCGGAACCGTCAGATTCCGTCACGCTTGTTGTCGTCGTGCAAGATCGAGTCGATGCAGCGGTAGATGCAAGTATTGAAGATATGGGTCCCGTCGACATGACCATTGATGCGATGCCTGACCCAGACATCGGCATGCGCATCGATCTGAGCATCGACATGGGAGGCGGTGATGTCGCATTCGACATGCGCAGCGTCGACGGCTCAACGGTGTCAGATGCCGCTTTGATTGACGCACGAGCGACCAACGATTCGAGCATCGATGCAATGATATCGGATACTGGCGGGGCGGATACGTCAACGCAATCTGCAGATATGGCACCCTCGGACGCAAGTGGCGCAGATGCAGAGGCAGCCGATGTGGCATTACTCGATGCTTCAGGCGACTTGGATAAAGAGTGGCCCAGTCTACCGCAGGGAGGCGCCTTCCACTGTCAAGTGGCCGGGACGAGTCCACTTTATTCCCTCATCCTATGCGCTCTCGTTCTTGGTCTACGGAGACGTAGATGACGCGACTTTGGACAATACTGGTTTTGCTCGGCGCGCTGACGGCAGTCGCGGGCGCCGAACCCAATATTCGCCGATTTGAGGGCTCTCCATTCAGCGGCACCAATCTGACCGTGGAGCAAGCCCGGAGCTTAGGAACCGGCACGTACCGATTTAGCCTCTTGGGCGATTATGAAAAAAAGAGCGTCATTTTTATACGCGATGGCCAACCGGAAGACATCTTGGGTCAACGCCTGCTTGTAGACGCCTTGGTCAGCTATGGCATCACAGATTGGTTAGATGCGGGCTTGGTTCTGCCAATGGCATTCGCGCAAACCGGTCGGCTCGTACAGGATGATCAGTCGATCGCGACAGTGGCTCTCGGTGACCCGCAACTTGCATTGCGCCTTCGGATCGCAGACCTGCTGGAGGAAACCATTAACCTATCCGCGGTTGCGGCCACGTGGATACCGACACAACAGCAAGACACATACCTGTCGGAGGACGGTGCTGGTGGACAAGCCAAGCTTGTGGCCACCTATCACATAACTCGAGCGACCAATGCGGGTCTCAGTGTGGGCTACTTTGCAAGGCCCACGACGATGTTCGCAGGCCTTAAGATGGACGACGAGCTTCGGTTTGCGCTCGCTGCAAATCATCGGATGCTGGGTCGACGGCTCCAAGTCGGCACCGAAGCGAAATTTGGTACAGACGCGAGCAGACCCTTCAGTCAAAAACAACTCAACGCTGGCGACTTAAACATTGGGGTCAAATTGAACAGCCCGCGCGGTCACGGTCTGCTACTCGGCACCGGAATTGGCTTACTGTCAGGGATTGGCACACCTGCATGGAGGGTCTTTGCAGGTTACGGATTTACAGGACGCACATCTGCTCCACGAGCCCGTTTGCGACAGGACGGACAAATCGCACAGCGCCAGAGTGGCGGTGAGACACGAATGGGAACGATGCTACCGACACAGACTGCCGTCACGTCCGCGAGAACCATCGACTTCGACGGAGACGGCCTGCTCGGTGCTGAAGATCGCTGCCCCATTCATCCTGAAGACAAAGACTTCTTCGAGGATGAAGATGGCTGCCCCGACCTCGACAATGATCTCGATGGCATACCGGATCACAAAGATGTCGCGCCGATCTGGGCTGAAGACTGGGACGGCTATCAAGATCTCGATGGCGTCGCCGATGCCGACAACGATGGTGATGGCATCGACGACACCACAGACAAATGCCCAAACGCGAGTGGCGCTGGTGATGGCTGTCCAAACTCACCGATCTCATGGCTGAGCCGTCTAAAGACAAAACATGAATACGACCACAGTGCAGCGCCTGTTATGATGGGTCCGTACATTATCCCAATGGCACCCATTGTCTTTGAGACCAAAACGCAAAAGCTCAGCGCTGCGAGTGAGAAAACGCTGGACGCACTAGCCCGCTTTATAAAGCTCAATCCACGTCTTTTGAGATTGGAGGTTGCAGTCCATCGAAACACGAAGGCATCGCGTGCCATCGACCAATGGATATCGACTCTACAGGCGGCGCGAGTCAAGGAAGCCCTTGTAGAACGCGGCGTTGATCGCGTGCGGCTCTACCCAATCGGTTACGGACAGACACGACGTTCAAACACGCTCGCACTCAATCGATTTGATGATTCACAGATCGAACTTAGATGGTTGCAGGAGGGTGATGTGCTGCCGACGCTCGGTAGTCTCGAGCCTCCAGCCGAGGTCGCCAACTCGAAGGAAGCACGACAAATCATTCACATTAAGCCGGTTATTGTCAGTAAGAAGACGCGCCTATTTACGGAGCTCAAACTCAGGTTCAAACCGCGCAGGAGTTCACTCACATCTCAGAGTTTAAAGAGCCTCCAACTGCTGACGGCAAAATTTCAAGCGCTGCAGCATAAACACATAGAGATCGGCGTTCATACAGATGGACTTGGAGCAAAGGCGAAGAAGAAAGCCTTAAGCCAGGCACGTGCGAAGGAAGTCAAACGCATTCTTGTGACTATGGGGCTTAGCCCTGACCTTGTGGTGGCGCGGGGCTATGGCGCTAGCCGGCCGGTCGCCAGCGATGAGACGGCTGCTGGACGTGCACGCAATCGGCGGGTTGAATTTCTCGTCTCAGAAGATAAGCCGTCGGCGACAAACAAGGAGGCACGCTGATGAAAAGAGCTTTTATCCTCGTGTCATTGGGCCATGTTTTGGCGCTATCAGCCCTGGCACAGACGCCTACGCCACCAAGCGGATTCTCGATTCAGATTACACCAAGCGATTCTACTCGCGGCGCAGCATTACAACCTGCGGCTCCCGGCGAAGCGAAAGAGTCAAAAAAAACCGAGGGCAAAGAGTCATCTCACACAGAAAAAACATCATCCGCCAAATCCCAATCAAAGGTTAAGGCAACGTCTAACGATCAGAGCTCGCCCGTGGGTGCGCGGCTGCGGCTCGACCCCCGAGGGTCAAATGGACTTACCCCAGATAACGCCAGCCCTCCAAAAGATAAGACCCGAGCCAAGAAAAAGAGACGCCAAAAGACCGCCAAAAAGTCGAAAACAAAAAAACGTAGAAAAGCCAAAGCACGCGCCGATAAAAAGCGGCGCTTGAAAAGACAAAAGGTAAAAAAACGGCGGAAACGAAAAGCGCATCGCAAGTCAACTCGTCGGGCTGACTCAAAGAAAAGGAGGCGTAAATCGGGTAAGAAGAGCCGGTTAGACGAGCCAGTAAGAGTCGACACAAAAACACAAACGCCTGCCCGCCCGAGCATGTCCAAGCGTGATATCAAGCGCGCGTTAAAGTCGGTCAAAGCCCAACTAAGCGGTACTGGTGCGCCTTACGGTGAGAGAAGCCGCTGGGGTATGATCGAGACACTTCCAATGCGTGTCATCGCCCAAATTAGGCAGTTTGTGACAGGCCCAGAGCAGACATTCGACGCAAACTTCGACTTCATTGGTCTCACGACGAATCTAGACGAAGACAGCCAGCTCAAGCTGATCGCACTCGCAGACATGCTCAGAGAGAACCAAGCGATATACCTCGCTGTAATCGAAGGACAAGCAAACCAATTTGGCAACCCTGAAGAAGATCAGATTCTTAGCCGGGCGCGGGCGAGCGCTGTCCGCGAGTTACTCATAAAGCGTGGGATCGCGACAGAACGAGTCGTCGCATATGGTATCGGCAATGCTCTCACCAGCGCTCACCGCAAGGGAAAGTCTACTCACACGAAGCCAATTACCATTCGCTACTATGAGGGCAAACCAAGACAGCGACTCGCGGCCACCCGCTGGGACGAACTTGCGATCGTCAAGCACGAGGGTCATGTTGAGCACATTGTAGACGGCCGGAAACATCAATTAGAGGAGCGCAGCCAGATACCGGCCAACGGAATTGTGAGATTGCAGGCAGGAAGTAGAGTACTTCTTCGGGCACCGGATGGTTCGACCATTTTTCTCGTCGGCCCATCAGCGATTGAATTCATTGAGGGCTCGTTTTCCGGTCCCGTCAAACGATTAGATGCGCGACTACTCGAAGGTGAAGTCATCGTACGCAACGATCCGTCAAGGTCGCGAAAGTCTCAATTTAGTCTGTCTTTCGGACGTCATCATCACCTAGCCGCCGGTTCCACAACATTCCGCGCGGGCACCGATGGTGTTCGCCTCTGGCTCACAATCGACAAGGGTCGGGTTCAACTTAAGCGGACCAAAGGCGATACGTTGACCCTGGGTGATGGGCAGTCATACCTTGCATTAGAGTCCGCTCGAACGGTTTGGCCTCAAAAACCTGAACCTATGGTTTTAGGCCTAGGTGGCTCACAAAAGAAGGGACGCTCAACTCTACGTTGGAAAGGCGCCGCGCCTGACACCGGCTACCGAGTAGAGTTCGCCGACAGTGCTGATTTTACTTGGGTCGTCGCACGGAAAGTGATCACTGCCAACGAGCTGAACATTGATGAGACAATCCCTAAGGCTGCCAAATTTTGGCGTGTGGCTCGGATAGATGAGCGTGGCATCCCGGGCAGATTCTCAGCTGTTTATCCCATCGAGACACCTTTGAGATACCAAAATGCCAAGCCATAGCTCGACTGGTTGCAGCGTCCTTTTCGCCCAAAGGCAGTATCGCTAACTTTCTTGCTCAAACTGCTCGAGAGCTGCACCTGCTTTCTCCCAACTGCGATAGGCGGTCGATAGCTCTTCCTCTATAGACGCCGCTTGGCGTGCCACAGCGGTCACGCGACTTGCGTCACCATAGTGCTCAGGTTGGGCCTGTTCATTACGCAGACTTTCGAGCTGTTCTTCGAGCTCTGTAACCAGCTTCTCTGCCGTTGCATAGGCCTGCCGCAGGCGCTTGCCCTCACCCGATCGATCCGCACGTCGCTGAGCGTCGCGACGCTTTTCGTCTTTGCTCTTTCGCCGCGTGACACCGGCTTTGGTCGACCATGAAACGGAAACCTGTGGAGCAATGACCTGAGACTTGGTTTGCGTTGTTGCCAGTTCTCCATGTGCATCTTTCTTGGCTACCTTGTGCTGATTGGGTTGGTGAAGTGGCAGAGGACTCGGGCGGTCGTCGTTTTGGACCCGCTCTTTATAGTCGCTGTAACTGCCGAGGAAAGGCGTAATTCGACCATCATCGATTTCCCAAACCTCATTACAGACAGCGTCCAAGAAGTGCCTGTCATGGCTAATGACCACAATTGTGCCCGTGAATGCGGCAAGCGCCTGCTCTAAGACAGCCCGACTGGCCATATCAAGGTGGTTCGTAGGCTCATCGAGTAACAACACATTCGCAGGCGTGAGTAGCATCTTGACCAATGCAACCCGTGCCTTTTCTCCACCGCTCAGGACGCCAACCCCTTTATCGACATCATCACCCGTGAAGAGAAATGCACCGAGTAGTGACCGGAGCTGAGTGACCGACATCGACTCGTTTTCTTCCCTCACCTCTTGGAAAACAGAGTTCACGGGGTTTAATGTTTCCAGTTGATGCTGCGCAAAATAGTAAAGCTTGGCGCCAAAGCCGATGTCCCGGCGACCTGCAGATGGACTGGTCACGCCAGCTAACATTTTCAACAACGTCGACTTACCCGCTCCGTTAGGTCCAACCAATGCGACTCGCTGACCTCGGAGCAACTCGACACTGAGCCCATCATAGACAACGCTTGTCCCATACATCTTCGAGCAGCCTTCGAGCGCGATAACCACCCGACCGCTCTTCGGTGCTTCAGGCAGGGTAAATTGGATCGTCTTCTCATCGGCGCCGATCTCAACCTTGTCCATACGCTCGAGCGCTTTGACACGGCTCTGGACCTGCTTGGCCTTTGTGGCCTTCGCGCGAAAACGCGCAATGAAGCGCTCCATATCCGCCGCCTTTTTCTTAAGGTTTTTCTGACGGCGAACGAGGAGTTCCCTCTCCTCTTGAGCTTGATGCAAGTACGCTTCAAAGTTCCCGGAGTATACCCTCAACCCTTCGCTTGATAGCTCGGCGATGTGTGATGCCAATCGGTTCAAAAACCAGCGGTCATGACTGATGAAAACAAGGCTACCGCTATAACTTTGAAGAAAGCCTTCGAGCCAAACCAGAGACGCCAGGTCAAGATGATTGGTTGGCTCATCCAAGAGCAGTACATCGGGTTCTTTCAACAATAGGCGCGCGAGTTCCACACGCATCTGCCACCCACCGCTGAGTTCGCCACAATCCCGTTCTAAATCTTCCGCTCGAAAGCCTAGCCCAAACAAAATCTCTTCTAGACGGCTATCCATTTGAAAACCGCCATCACGTTCGAACTCTGCTTGACGCTGTCCGTACACCTCCATCAAATTTTCGAGGTTGCTACCCGTCGCGACGGTCATCTCAGCTTCTAGCTCTCGCAATTGCGTCTCTAAACTCAATAACGACTCAAAGCCCCGCCGAACCTCGTTACGAACGCTACGTCCAGCAATCGAAGCGATGTCTTGACGAAGATAACCGAGCTTCCGATTCTTTGAGATGATGACCTCACCCGCATCGGCTGTATCTTCACCGACGATGATGCGCATGAGGGTGCTCTTACCTGCCCCGTTCGGCCCAATTAAGCCAACGCGCTGAGCAGGCTTGATATGCCAAGATAGGTCTCTAAAAACCTCTTGAGTACCAAAACGTTTGTCGATGGCGGTTAGATGAATCACGAGGGCTATGCTCAGGCGCTGTACAAAACGTCTTGGTTAACGTTTCTTGGAAAGTGCAATGGCTGCTCGGGCGGCCTGAACACGCGCAAGGGGATTCTTCTCATTCAGGCCAGCCATCGCAGTCTCAAGAAGGCTCTTTGGACCAAAACGCCTGATCGCAACATAACCCTGAGCTCGAACAGCACCGAATTTATGTTTAAGAGATGCCCTATAAGTTGCGACCGACTTGGAACCACGAATATCGGACAGGGCTGCAATGCTGGCACTGGCCGTCTCTTCATCGTCGCTTGTCTCATACACTGTAAGCAGTCGCGTTGCCGCTTCATCCCCACGCGTCTTGAGCGCATCGACTGCAGCCGTTCTTAACGCCTTAGCTCCTCGAGTCGCGATGTGTGTCAAAATGTCGAGTGGTAGTTTCTTATCAGCGCTCAGGATAGCCAACTGAGGTGGTTCTAACCAGCTAACAGCACTGCGTGAAAATTCCGCAGCAAACTCCCGAGGCGAAGCCTTCAAAAGGGCCTGCCAAACCTTGAACCGCAAGTCTAGATCTCGAGCGTTCTTGAGCAGCCTCAGTAGTGTGATTGCCCGCTTACCGCCGACATTGGCGATAGCGAGGGCCGCTGTCCTCTTAAGCTCTTGTTTCGGGCTCTGTATTAGCAGCTGGAGGTAGTTGACCGTCTCTGGGGTACCGATGCGTGCAAGGCCTCGGACAAGCTCAAGCTTGACCTCAGCACGAGGCTCTTTCTGTAGCAATTTACCCAGCAATTTCTCATCGCCTCTCTTTGCCAACAGGCCAATACCAAGAGCTGCTGCGCGTCTAATTTCTACGCGCCCCTCCCTCATCGCCGCAGTAAACTTGCTAAGGCTCTTTCGATGACCCAACTCGCCGAGGGTTGCCATTGCGGCGACCCGCACCCTGGTTACCTCACTTTGGGAGCACTCGATGAGAACTTTGTAGACTTCAGGTTCATTATTTCCCTTGGCCCATTCTTCGAGCCACTTGAAGGCGGCTGCAACTTCCCGCTCATCCTCCACACTAATCAATAAGCTTCGGAACTTAAGTTTGAACTTCTGCGACAAGGTCCTCGTGAGCAAATTTGCGTCTCGCACGCTGCGAAGTCCCTTCCAGGCCATCAAGCGCTCATCTGGACGCGGCGTGTAACGGGGATTGAAGGTCCCGATCAGCGACTCCTTCACGAGGTCGCCATATCCCCGAGCGCCGAGGATATAGGCCAACGGCAACTCTTTTTCGAATGTTCCACGATACCGACGATGTAGACTTTTGAGCTTTTTCTCAAACCGCTTAGACTGTCGACCCAAGTCGGCTTGGGCGAGATAATCGCGAGCAAGGATCCCGACAGGCGTTTTATCGTACATTTTCCCTTGAGCCCACTTGAGAGCCGCGGGGTGTTTGAAATCCCGGAGTGCTTCAACAGCCTCCTTGTGAGCCGGCTGGTCGGCCGATTCGCCGAGACCCGCAAGAATCACCCTCCAGGCGCCGGTTCCCCCCTGCGCCAAGAGCGCCTTCCGGGCAGACCGCCTTGCGCCCTCACGACCCTCTTTCGAGGCTTTCAACATCCATGACGCGCGTTCTTTGCCGCTTACTCCTTTTTCGAGCAAAACAGCTGCGCGGGCTCGGTCATCCTCACCGGCCGACTCGAGCAGGGCCTTGAGGACCTTTCCAGCGGCCTTCTTCGCTTTCTTGCTCTTGCTCTTGAGGCCTGCCAAAACAGCGGCATCCCGTATATCTGCGTCCTTCTCCGCAAGCGCCTTCATGATGGCACGCTCGGTGTTCTTGCCCGACAGTTCCAATCGAGCGAGAAAAACATTCATTCGTACCTCAGAATCGGCACTTTCGCCGAGTTCCTCTAAAGCGAGGGCGAGTGTTTCTTTCATGTCCGGCTTGGAATCTGAATCTGCTTTCTTGGCAATCGCCGGTGATGCCCAAACGATAAGGAACGACAGTACGAGTGTTAATGCATGCGGGAGGAATGCCATATTTCTTTCTCCTAGCAGAGCGGTGGATACGCCGAAGACGTCTCATTAGTGGATACGTAACACACAAGCATTACGAAGCGTGCGCTATGTCCAAGGAGGCGGATAGCATAGTGAAGACTGCGGCGGCAACCGTGAAAGCACTGAGTCCTATCCAAAAAAAATTGAGGCATGTGCGTGTTTGGTGCGTTGAGTCTCGTCGACCAACGAGCCGCTGAACGTGACCAAAAACTTTCTTAAAGCCAGCGCATTTCAATTCGGTTTGGGTGTAACGGGCTTGAGTTCGCCCCCCATCTCTTCCTCTTGGCCCTCTTTGAAAACATACCGGCGTATGAGTTCGGCCTCGGCGTTACCGAGCTTGGTCGGCGCGATCATCTTTACGGGCGTGCGCCACCGGTCGGTCGCAATCCAGATCGTTCCACGTCTGATAGGATTCGTGAAGGCTTTGGCCTTAACGAATCCGCCGGTAATCTTTGTTTCAATCTCAATTTTCAAGGTCTCGAAAACCCCCGCCTGAGTGGTCACCTTTTCAAAGCCAACAACCTTACAATCTATCAGGCGTTCTTTGCGCCCATCCCATATGTATCGTTGAAAACGATCGCCAGGCTTCAAGTTCATACGGCGGACAGCATATACGGACCCGAGTGGCTCATGAATGTCTTGGGCGGTCGTGAAATTACGATACAACTTCCGACCTTTTTTGAGCTTGGTTGAATCCAGGAGGCGCTTTTTGTGGTCGAACTCCGTATGGTAATCGATCGCTTTCCCGTTTTCTCGCACATAGAAATCAGTTTTCGCAGGTAGAAGTGTCTGCGAGTTGGCAACGACTACAAGGCGGTTCTCCACTGGATAAAATTTATTCAAGAATTCACTTCCACGCATAAAACCGGCGAAGGTCGAGTATTCGACTCCGTTTTGCGTGACCGGCTCACCAACCGCTAACAAGACATTGCCGGCATCGCTTCCAAACATACTGACTTTGAAGACGAGACGCTCCCCCGGTTCATACGGAGCAGGTCCAATTTTGGGTAGGATTCCAACGAGCTTTTTGGGCCGTTTGGTTGGCCACAATTGCCGTTTGCTTTTGGTTCCTTTAACACGGCGCTTGCGTTTTTTGCTCCCGCTCCAAATGTTTCGCCGCTTAAGCCGTTTAAGCCGTTTAACCTTAGCTGATCCAGTAGAGATTTTCCTGACTGACTTTACCGGTTTGGCAGATTTCTCTTGCGCGTCTTTAGACTTACTGAGCGGAGTTTTAGAGGCGATGGGTTGACTTGTGGCAGATTGAGGTTTGGCCGTCGCGAGCAAGGGCAAGCACAGGACGGAGTAGCAAATCAGTTTGATGCGAAGACAAGACCTGTACATAACGATTCCCTTTTACATGGCTATATGGCCCACGACGGCGGTCGCTTGGTTCTATTCAAGCAGAATCGAGCTGGCCCTTCTTTAAGTATTCGATAAACTGTGCCGCGCTGGTACCCGCAGGCAAGTCTCCTGCCTTCAGCGCCGCTTCGCAAACCTTCCTCAAATCACCAACTTTCGGGCCCGGTGTAACCCCTAACTCCCGGATGATGTCAGCCCCCAGACCTCGTGGTAGCTTTAATTGAGTCCCAACATCACGATCATCGCGAAGATTGGCAATTCTTTGCCTCAATTCGAACAGGCGGTGCAAAGTCTTTCGCCTTGTATTCAAACGGCGCGTCGTAATGTCGGCGCGGGCCAACTCGAGTAATTCAGGTAGCGCAGAGTCCAGCTGAGCAGCGAATCGCTTCACAGCACCATCAGACCAACTCGGATGGTACATCGCGGGCCTCAAATGATAGAGAATTAATTGCCTTACTTTGGCAGAGAACGTGCTTTCAAAGTCGAGCCTTCGGGCGATGCCATCAAATAGATATGCTCCAACCTCATCATGCCTCAGAAACTGGATCTTTCCCGAGTTTGTCATGGTTCGCGTCTGCACTTTGCCAATATCGTGGAGGAGTGCTGCCCATCGCAACACTGGCCGTGGCAATGCCTGACGCACAACTTGCCGGGTATGATCCCAAACATCTTTGTGATGAGCCGGGCTGCTCCGATGGAAGCCCACGAATGCGTCGACTTCGGGTAGAAGAAACGCGAGCAGCCGGCTCTGCTGCAGTTGCCCAAGCGCTGCATAAACATTACGGCCGAGAAGCAACCGAGTTAACCAGTGCCGAACGGAAGCCCGATCTGCGCCATACACCCTGTGTGTCGCATGCCTGATCGCCTCGAGCGTATCCGAATCAACCGTACAGCGCGTCTCACTCGCTAGCGCGATTATCTGTAAGCCCGCGAGATGGTTTTTCTCAATTGTCGTTGCCGAGGCTCGCAGTATGCCGTCACGGACCATGTCACGCCCACCACGTTCATCGACTAGGTCCGTGCCATAAACTAAACCAATACCTTCGAGGGCGAGTGGCTGCTTCAGAAGCGCGTTCTCGATCGGGTCATCCGTAAACCGCACAGACCAGCCCTCAGCTCTAAAGGTATCGTCGGTGAGACGTTGTAGCGAATGGACACGAGACTCGACATCGCTGTGGGTCGCCTCGACAAGCAACTCGGGCTCCGCATGAACCGGCAGTTTGAATAGTCTCTGCCGGGCAGAATTCCCGATAAGTGCCCACCTGTATTGGCTGGCCCAAGAAGGAAGTGGTGGGAGAGTTGCAGACCTCATTGTTTCTAGATATCGCATCTAGGCGACGGCGACAACGCCTGTCGCTGTTGTTGTCCTGAGGTGACTAGAGGATGCGAACCAAAACGGATGCGCTCTGTGCGATTTTATGCCTGTTGTTGCGCAACATACGCATTGAAGCGGCAACGTTCTCGAGGGCTCATATATTTGAAGCGATATCCCCTGGTCGAAACGCCCTCGACATCACTCCGCTCGTACCGGAGCTCACCGAGTGCACGGATCGGTCTATCGACGCCATCTGGCAATGAGATCGACAGCCAAGCATGTCTCGGCTTGCCCCAACCGAAGCCCGCAGACCCAGCCAACTGAATACCACCAAGACTGATATCTTGGCCGAGGCAAATGCAGCTTTCCGAATCACCAAGAATGTGCTCAACGTCTAAGGTAATTGGTAGCCGCGAAGACTTGCGTTTTTCCATGTCTACACTCCAAATGTCGGCATGTGTCGTTAATATGCTTACATATACTACATAACACTACACAGCATTTCAAGCGTTCAAAACAAGCAATCGAACGAGCCACAAAAGCATAAAGTGCAATCGGGTGCCCTTGATCCACCGATAGCTTCGGTGTATCGTCTCGGCCTATTGTGCGGATAATCCATAAATTTTCAGCACTTAGATAACATGTCCGGCAAAGGGAACTCCATCATGCGCACGGTTTGGACCAGCCTCGCGGTTGTCAGCCTCAGTTTTGGCCTTCTTTCAGGGTGCGAGCCTGCACTCAAGCAAAATCACCCACTCGCGGTTGCACGAAAAGCAATTGACGACGTCACGTATTGGAACGGCGTAATCAACACGGATGCACACCGCGCAGCCGTGAAAATTATGGCGGCCATTCCGGAATTGGTCGACTCCTTGCCCAGCAAAGTCGAACGGGCGAAAGAGCTCGAAGCGACCGAGATCAAGAAGCGGTCAGGTTCTGATAATCCTGTGTCCGCTGAAAGGAAGGCACTTTGGGACAGTCGTTGGACCGAGTACGAGGCGACTTTCGGGCAGCTGAAAGGCCAGACTAAGCAGGCGGCGCTGGCGGCACTTGTCGGTGCTTATCCGAAGAGCGACTCCCGAGACGTGATCGTCAACGGCCTGATTCGCTACGGTAAAGAACGTGGTGAAAAGGGCAACGATGTTCTCGTCGCAGCGATTTCCGACGTGAAGGAACCTGAATCGGCTCAACCAGCGGCTGCTGCCCTGCTTGACGGTGAGATCACGGATGCGATGAGCGCCAAGCTGATCGGCGTGATCAGTGACGCGAGCGCGCCCACCGAAAATCGCTATGCAGCGCTCCGCATCATGGCGAACAAACCTGTCAAAGCAGCGATTCCAGCCCTCGTTGGCGTCATCAGTGGCGATCCCGATATCCAACCGATTGCACTCACCGAGCTCGCCGCAGAAGCCCTCGGGAAACTGAAAGCCTCCGAAGCCGTTGACAGTCTCATTAAATGCCTCTGGCTTAATGACCACCTTGGGCGGAACGCGGTCACGGCTTGCCGTATCGCACTCAACCGAATCGGCAAAGCTGCTACCGTCGACAAGATGATCACGACGCTCGAACGTAAGAACAAGGCTGTTGAAGACCGCGCAAAAGCGAAACGCTACGATTTCGGCGGCACCATTGAATTCAAAGCCGCAGAAATGCTCGGAGATATGCCAGACGCAAAGGCCGTCCCCGCACTTGTCAAGGCGTTTAGCGCATGGGAAGAGATGCCAAAATCTGTTGCTGGACACCCAACCCGTGAGCCACACTTCCAGAAAACCCGAATACAGAAAGTCATCTCACTCGCAACGGCGTTGGCTATCATCGGCGATGAGCAGGCGATACCAGCTTTGGTCGAAATGGCAAAATCCAAGCGTAGCATCGAGGTTATGAATGCTTCGGTTCATCAGCTCGCGTTTCTCGGCTCACCAAAGGCGGTCGATGAACTACTCAAGATTCTCGACGAGAAGGTTGAGATCAACGAGGTGGCGACCCACGGTTTTCACTATCAGGTCGCACTGGCCACGGCACGCATCTTCGACCCCACTAACAGTAAGGCATCCAACGCCGTCAAGAAGCGCATTGGCGAGACTGTAGACCAGCTAAAGAAGTGGCGAGACGAGACAAAAGCTGCAATGGCAAAAGAAGCAGACCCACGTAAGCGTGCTGGCATGGCGGAAAACCTGATTCACTTTACCGGCTTGGTCAAGCTGTACGAAGAAGTCACAGGCTCCATCGAACGTGCAATGAAATGTAAGTACAAGGCCTCATGCTGGGCCAAGGAATTGCCCACACGACCAACGGCTGAGGACTATCACAAGGCGTATCGGATCGCGCGGGCCATCGTTGACACAACCAAGTCATGCGCCGGCAACAAATCCTGCTGGAAAGAGCATATCCCATCACGTAGCTCGGTGGAGAGTCATGTGAAGGTCTACAAAGACCTGCTCAAGAAGGTGAATGGTATGGAACGAGCCGTCGCGAGCGAGCTCGCTAAAGAGTACGGCGACAAGAAGTTTATCAGCGCTACGGCGGAACTCTGCAAGGGCGATGAAAAGTGCTGGAAGGAAATGCTACCGTCGGCAGCACAAGTCGCTCAATACACCCAGCTGTCCAGTGCGATTCAAAAGAACGTAGGTAGCGATGCGATCATCGCTTCATTGAAGCGCGACCGATATGAGAACGCAGAATTGATTGCGAATGAAGTGGATGGCTGCAAGAGCGAATACAAGAGCTGCCGAGAGAAGGCAGACAAGTGCACCGCTGGTGAGGACGAGTGCCGAAAGCAGGTCAATGCTTGTGGCAGTGTTGTCGCTTGCTTTGCGAAAGAGTTGGGTGCTCCGAAAAACGTGAAGCCCATCGCGGACGCATTCGCCGCGCTCAAGGTGACGGCTCCAGATGCACTCATCATTCAGGAACTCTCACGTGGCCAAAAGCGAGCAAAGCAAATCGCTGAAACTGCGACCGCTTGTAAAGAGGACAAAAAGTGCTGGGCCGACAAGATGTCGACGAAGGAAGACGTTGAGCCGCTCGTAAAGATCTACGAAGCAGCGCAAAAGAAGATGGCAGAGCGAAAAGATAAGGATGGCAAGCCGCTAGCGGGTGAAAAGCGAACGAAGGCAATCGAGCGTTTCGTGAAGAAGAATCACGAAGAAGGCAAGCTTGTCATTGCAGCTGGCAACAAGTGCAAATCAGACATTGCGTGCTGGCAGGGCGAATTGGCTGACGCTAAACGTATCGATGGTTTCCGTGAAGCGTACGCCGCGGCTAAGGAAAAAGCGGTTCACAGGGTAACCGTTGCGACATTAGCAACAAAATTCAAAGACGCGGAACTCATCGCCAAAGCGGGCAAACTGTGTACTGAAGATAAAGAGCCTGCCACTTGTTGGAGTAAACAACTTGGTAGTACCAGCAGGGCAAACAAGCTTTTGAAGGCGTTTGAGACCGCAACAGTGAAGACCGAGGATCGCGCGGTCGTCGGGTATCTTAGCAAGGATTACACGAGCAACGCCGTCTTTATGGTGAAGAGTGGTAAAGACTGTAAGGATGATGTTGATTGTTGGAACAACAAGGTTGCCGCACGCCAACAAGGCTGGCGAATGCTCGCCGCTTACCGGCTCGGGCAAGGCAAGTCCAAGAAGAAATCATTGAAGGTTCTAGCCGATTATGTTGGTGACGCTGATCTGACCTTCCGGAACGTTGCGCTATTCTCACTGCGGAAGCTCGCGGAACGTGGCGACAGCACCGCAGTGCGTGCCATCAAGGCTGCTCTGAAACGTGATGACGAGCGCGTTAAGGCGAAGAAGAACAAGTACAAAGCCTCCAGCGGGGCCCTAAAGCTCGCCCTGGCACAGTACGAAGACTAACCACCCGCCTGTACAGCGCCGACTCGAGCGCAGAGGATTTTAAGTACCTCAGCTGCAACTCGGTTTCCGGCGCTTCCACCCCGACTTTAGCAATACCACGCTGGACCGAGTTCATTTGGCCACTGTTGGTTGTGTTCAACGTTCCTTCAGAAATCTAACGTCTCGTCTCGGGGACGAAGACTTTCTGTGTAGAGCGTTCGAAAAACACTTAGCCAGTGCAATGATTGCGCAAACAACGTATAAATTCACGTGATGGCTTACGGCCCCGATTGATCGCATTTATCGATTAGAAGAGGGAAACTAAAGTTTGGACGTCACCACCCTGCTTGATGAATTGTCGCATGCTTCAACCGAAGAGAGCGCGGTCTCGGTCATAGAACAGCTCGGTGCTTTGCAACAAGCTAAGGCCGTTGGCCCCTTGGTCCAGCGACTCAAATCCTCACCTGAACAGGAACGTCTCGCGATTTGCGAAGCACTCGGGATGATCGGAGACGCCCGCGCAGTCGCACCACTGGTGTCCATGCTGAAGGATGATGCTGAGTCGATTCGAGGTGAAGCTTTCTCTGCGCTCGTTTCGATCGGTGATAAACGCTCTCGCTTTATGCCGCCAGAAGCAAAGGGCGACGCGGATTCAGACCCCCGTATGGCGCTCACGCAAATTGCTTGGCCCGCTGATATTGATGCGATTCACATGTTGCTAAACTCGGTATCTGATCCAGACCCAGAGATTCGTATCGGCTGTGCATACACGCTGGGTCGACTCGGCATTGGCGCGGCCCTCGATAAACTCGCAAACCTTCTTAAAACAGATGGTGATGCGGATGTGCGCGCCGCAGCCGCTTTCGGTCTGGGCGATCTTGGCGAAGCGGGCGATTCGCGAGTGGGTCTACACTTAATCGACGCATGGCCGGCCAATCGGTCTGACACTGAATGTTGTGTCGCAATTATTCGGGCCTTGAACAGTATCGGCTCCGAAAACTCAATTGATGTTCTGCTCGATGCCGCCACACACGATGATGAAAGAGTTCGCCAACTTGCTGCGATGGGTCTTGGCGCCGCAAAGGAGCCGCAGGCAAATGCGCGCCTGATCCGCCTGTTGAGCGACGACTCGAAGAGTGTTCAACGGATCGCGATTGGTGCGCTCGCACGCAAACCGCTGCCAAATACTGTCCAAGCACTCTTTAACTGCATTATCGACGCCGCCGCTGAGATTCGTTTTGCCGCAGCAGATGCGCTCAAGAAACAAGAGCCGACTCAAGTTCGGGCCGTACTCGAACGTAATGCGCGCTCCAAGTCTGCTGAATCAAGGCGGGCAGTTGTGTTTCTGGCTGGCTATTTCGGTCCCCAGAACCTCCTACTTGATGGACTGAAAGACGAATCGGTCAATGTGCGCAAAGCTGCAGCACTTGGCGTTGCGTCAACAGCGAATAAGGATTTAGGCCAACACCTCGCGGTCGCATTATCGGACCCGCATTGGACTGTGCGAGTTGCTGCTGCTGAAGGACTTCGACGCCTACAATCGCAGAATTTTTTAGCTGATCTGCATGCGACACTAGACGATCCCCATCCAGTTGTGCGAAAGGCTGTACAAACAGCGATCGAGGGGCTGTCATAAGGCAGCGACTTCTTCTAGAATAGTCCAGTAACGAGTCGGAGAGTTCGGTGACACGACCACTGTATGTAGCGATTGAAGGGCCGATCGGTGTCGGCAAGACGACGCTGGTGAGACGCCTACGCGATAGGATGCAATCACGTCTTGTGCTTGAGGTTGTTGAAGACAACCCCTTTCTTCATCTTTTCTACGAAGATCGTGAACGCTATGCCTTCCAGACCCAGTTGTTTTTCTTGATGAGCCGTTTTCGTCAGCAGCAAGAGATACTTCAGGCAGATTTATTCGAACCGGGCATTCTGTCTGATTATCATCTGCTGAAAGACCGTATCTTTGCGAGACTGACATTGAAGGATGAAGAGCTCGCGCTTTATGAACGGGTCTATCAATCATTGGAGAGCCACATTCTCAAGCCAGATGTACTCGTCTATCTCAACGCGAGAACGGATGTGCTCTTGCAGCGCATTGCAAAGCGCGCCCGCCCATTCGAGGAAGACTTTGACCGAGATTATTTGATTAATTTATCTGAAGCCTATCGGCATTACTTCTCTCACTACGAGCTCGATGTCCCATTGCTTTCACTCGACACGTCAGAAATTAACTATGTCGATTCCGACAGCGCTTTCGAAGATATCTATAAACAGATTGTCGAGTTGGCAGAGAGTAGTCGCGCGGTCAGCGACGGCGCACTGGAGTTTTCATCTCCCGAACCGCTTGAATGTGGCACCTAGAGTCCGACGTTACGCTAACGCGGCCCTAGACTACGTGCTGTGACGCGCCGTTTTGAGACACTCACCTCGATCACTTCAGTGAGAATCGTATCGCCCAGGGTGTAGCAGTTACCAGTGTTACGACCAACGAGCTTTGTTTGCTCATCGTTTGCATCAAACCAATCTTCACGAAGCTCATTTATGGGAATGAAGCCATCACAATGAGTGCTCGGAAAGTAGATGAACAAACCATTCTTACTCACACCTGAGACGATCGCGTCCAACTCCTCATTTAAATACGACTGCATGTAGGTCGCCTTATACAGACCGATCACCTCTCGCTCAGCATCAAGCACAAGTCTCTCTCGACGACTACAATGCCGAGCCAAGTCATCAAGTTCATCCTGTTCGCTCGGCTCTGAGCGGAGCAGCGCTTTGACTAAACGGTGCACGGTTAGATCTGCGTAACGGCGGATTGGGCTTGTAAAGTGCAGGTAAGCGTCAAAACCGAGGCCGAAATGAGGCTCAACAGTCGCTGAGTACTCGGCTTTGGCCATTGCCCGGAGTACCAGCATGTTAGCGAGCCATGCAGACTCATGGTGGTTTACTTTCTTGAGCGCCGCCGTCAGGCCGCCCGCAGATTCGATCCGCGGAATCCGCAGGCCAAGTGCGTTCACTTGCTTCTGAAAGCGATCCAGCCCCTTTTCTGGTGGATTTGCATGGGTACGGAATAAGCTACCCAGCCCCCGGGAGACAAAAAACTGCGCCACGCAAACGTTCGCTGCGAGCATGGCCTCTTCGACCATCAAATGTGCTTCGTGCCGTTTGGGTATATCGATGGCTTCAACATCGCCTGAGCTGTCCAGTCGAACGACGGGCTCCGCTACGTCTAACTCAAGATAACCTGATTTTTTTCGCCGTCGTCGCAAGACACGTGTTGCATCGAGTACTGCGTGCATGGCCGCCTTTACATCTCCAGAGAGGGCGGGCTCCACGTCCGTCGGGGAGGCACATTCGAGTCCGAGTAACGCTGCACATCGTCCGTAACTCAGGCGCTTCCGACTACGTATGACCGCGTTCTGGATGCCCACTAGGCTCAACTCCCCTTCCGATGTCACGTGCGCATCAACGACCATTGCAAAGCGGTCTACCTCAGGCCTTAAACTGCACAAGTCGGCAGATAATCGCTCCGGTAGCATCGGTAACACGCGATCAGGCAAATAGACGCTGAACCCGCGCTCATGCGCGGCCTGATCGATTGGCGCCCCCTCAGCGACAAAGTGGGCAACATCGGCGACGGCTACGCTCAAGAGCCAGCCTCCGCGACCATCGGGCTCAGCGTAAACCGCATCGTCAAAGTCACGTGCGCTCTGGGGATCGACCGTAAAAAAAGAGCGGTCAGTTAGGTCCGTTCTCTCGACTCCAACCTCGCCCAGGTTCGGCTCCGAAAGGCCTTCCGCCTCCTCGAGGCATTGCTCGTCAAACTGCATCGGCAACCCAAGGTCGTAGACAATGATTTCGGACTCTTTCGACGCACGCCCCTCCTCGGCGAAGACACGAACCACCCGTGCGGTCGTTCGATGACGACCGCGCTCTGGCCATTCAACGATTTCAGCTGCGACCAGCTGGCCGTGTGTTGCATCGCCGAGAAGCTGTATCCGCTCCGGGAGTCGTTCGTCTCGCGGCGTAATCCACTGCGCATGCCGCGCCTGATGAACGTATCCAACAAAGGAATGAGTGCCGCGCTCAATGACGTTCTTGACTTCGCCCTCCGTTCGTCCGCGCGTATTCGTGAACGTTGTTATGGCGACTCGATCGCGGTGCATCGCGGGATAGATATGTTTCCCCGATACGAAGACGTCCGGCTGGTCATTTTCCAGGGCAACAAACCCATAACCGTTACGCGTCATCGTCAAAGTACCAAAACAGACTGTGTCGTCCCCCACCTTTGCGTATCGACGGTTGCCAGCTCGCCTCAACAAGCCCTCCGCGACGAGGTCCTCCATCAACTCTTTGAGTGCTGCTCGACTGCCCCGTGGCAGGTTTAAAGACCTGAGCAGATCTCTCACGCGAACGGCCTGAGGCGCCTCAGGTATAGAGTCTACAATTCGTTTTCTATCGAGCAATTTGACCTCTCGCGTGGCAAGGCGACCTTGGGATCCGAAATTGACCTACACAACATACCCAGAAAATGATGGATACGAAATGCCGTCTCACTGGGTCCCGGTGGCTGGTTCTCGTCTATCGTGGACACATCACAACAAAAAAAGTGAGCCAAGTCATGGACTCTTGAGCGGGGCGCGATACACTGAGGCCGGGAAACGTCTAAGAGAGTGGTCTGGGTTTGACCGAATTACAAGCACAATTCGGAAGATACGTCTTTCTGAAAAAGATTGCAGAAGGCGGTATGGCCGAAATTTTCCTCGCTCAAAGGCGGAGCTTCGGGGGCTTTAGACGCTTCGTCGTCATCAAACGTTTGCTCGCTGAGCACCGTGGTCAACCCCTGTATGAGCAACTTTTTGTCGAAGAAGCTCGAATCGTTGGCACTCTGGACCATCCACACATCGTAAGTACCTACGACCTTGGTAAGTTCGATGATGCTTTCTTCATCGTTATGGAATACATCCATGGCGTATCCGGCGCCGAGCTACTCACGCATGCGGCGCGTTTGGAAGGCGCTGTCGAATATGGCGCGGCGGTTACGATTTGTAGTGCCATCGCGAAGGCATTAGACCACGGCTATCGCGGCTCATCATTCTATCATGACCAGCTGGGTGTCGTGCATCACGACGTCAGTCCACACAACCTGCAAATTGGCTATGATGGCTCAGTGAAACTACTCGACTACGGGGTCGCGACTCAAACAGGCAACTCCTCGCCTCGGGGCCGGCGCGGTAAGTATGCGTACATGACACCCGAAGTGATAAATCAGCAGGAAGCTGACCATCGGAGTGACCTCTTTTCGCTTATGGTCATTCTCTATGAATTCACCGTCGGCCGACGCCTTTTTAAGGCGAAAAGCCCTAAGGAAACCATGGCGCGAATTCGAGAGGGTCGTGTCCCCTCACCGACATCGGTCATTCCGGACTATCCAAAGGCACTCGAAGCCATTCTCCTAAAGGGCTTATCGGTTGATCCAAATCATCGATACCAAACAGGTGAAGCGTTAGCCACTGCGCTGTCCGAGGTGGCAGAAACAGCCAACTTCATGACCGGACCGCGAGCTCTCGCAGGCTATATGCGCAGTCTCTTCTTCACCGAGATTGAGGCGAGCCGTCGTCATCTCGAGGAGACGCTAGCGACAGTGGACCAGGATGATGCCACGCAATGGACCTCGTCCCATAGCCTTGTTGGGAGCGGTGGATTCGACGCGCTCGACCCAGAACAAGGCTCGGAGTTAGCCGCACCATCTGGCAGGGAAACCATCGAATTACCGGAGGCCGGCATCGCCGCTCTGACCGGCTCCATTCCACCACAGCCACAATTACCGTCGATCCCAAGAGTTGAATCTCTTCCAGTGAACCATCTGACGTCGGGTATGATGGCTGATCTAGAGTTGCCGCCTGGCGTAAACGATACCGACCAAGACTGGGCGGTCGAGTCGTCAGCTCATCAACACAAAGGCTCATCGCCTTTGATTGTCGCCCTAAGCTGCGCGGTGCTCGGACTCGTGGCCGCTCTAGCCTGGGCACTCACACGTTAGAGTTCGCAGACTACGCAGTATTTTAGTCCGGCACTCACTTCGACAAATGAATTGACAGGGCACAAATCTTCGCCTACTGTCGCGGCTACTCCGGGGCAGTAGCTCAGCTGGGAGAGCACTTGACTGGCAGTCAAGAGGTCAGGGGTTCGAGCCCCCTCTGCTCCACTCGCCGATCCAATTTGGGTCGGCGTTTTTTTTTGTCTATTTAAATTGCTACTGACATACACGCTAGACCCGTCGTACCGTATAGGTATGAGAGTTTTCTGTATCCATGGATATATGGCCCCTAAGGCGATTATGGTTCCACTCGCCCGCCGTCTGAAGCGGGCAGGTCACGAGCCGGTGATGTTCGGTTATCCAAGCCATCGCGGGGCACTCGAGGATCATGCAGAAGGTTTGCGAGCGTTGATGCAAGAACACTCTGACGGACCTTTTTCGGTCATCGCCCACTCGATGGGCGGGTTGGTTGCACGACTCGCTCTACAACGCATGACATGCCGAGCGAGTCGCTGTGTCTTTATCGCAACGCCACACCGCGGAAGTGCCAACGCACGGCGCGCAAGGCAAAGTCATCTAGCCCGTTTCATGAGCCCTGCTGTAAAGCGAACTGCGTACGGGCTTGAGACGCCTCCTGATGTTTCAAACTGGGGGGTTATCGTCGGCTCACGGGACCGGGTCGTTGCGCCACATGAGGGCCGGGTAGACAATGTGCCAGCGCGCATCTTGCCTTTTGGCCATAATGAATTGCTTTTTCGGTCTGAGACTGCTCGATCAGTCATTCAATTTATTGAGCGAGGGGCATTCGAAGATCCCCTCGACATTCTCTAGTTGGGCTTGGCCGACTGTTTCGAATTCAAGAGGTAACCATCACCCATGCGAATCAACCTGAACTACACAATTATATCTCTTCTCTTGGGTGTGTTCTTAGCTGCTTGCGACGCATCAAAAGACACGAATGATGGGCCGCCTCTCTTTCTTACTGGCGACATGACGGTTGACACAGCCATTGGCGACAGCGGCCACAACGATGCAGGGCTACTCGACGCAACCCTCGTGGACAGTGCGGTCGACAGCAGGATGGATGCCTCACCCGATGCGACCTCAGACAGTCAATTGGATGCTGGGCTGTGCGACGACCAGGAGACCGTTGCTGACTGTCGCGCTGTTGCATTTGATGCGTGTACACCTCGGGTCGGCTCAAATCAGGCAACACTCCTCGTTGGGACAGTTCTGACCGGTTCTGATGTGTTGTGTAATGGACATGTCCTCGTGGATAGCTCGACGGGACGAATCGCCTGTGCTGGGCCAGACTGCTCAGGACATGCGCTCGCCGAAAATGCAGGTATCGTCTGCGCTGACATCATCACGCCGGGGCTGATCGACCCGCACAACCACATGAGTTTTAATACCCTACCCCGTTGGCGTCATGGAGCGCGGCTTTTTCAAAATCGCAATGAATGGCGCTCGCTGATTGGGCGAGAGCTGTACGGTGCTCGGCCATCTTCAGGCGACCCTGTGGCAGCTCGATACAACGAACTCCGACTCCTCATGGCGGCGACCACCTCGGTGCATAAGGCTGAAAACGTGCGTTCTAGTCACGACCACGTACGAAATGTTGACCGAGGGCCCAACGCGCACGGATTAGGGTATGGAGATTCCGCGGTTACGGAATGTGTGTTCCCCTTAACTCAGGGCTGTTCGGCAGCCCCCGATTATGAAAACGGCGATAATATCCCGTCGCGCAAATATATTGCCCATGTGTCCGAAGGTATAGACGCCTCAAGTCTCAGCGAATTTCAGCGTTTTTTTGAACAGGGGCAGCTTGGCGAGCAGACATCTATCATCCACTGCGTCAGTTGCACCGGCATCGAGTTTAGTACGATGCGAGCGCTCGGCGCCGATTTGATCTGGTCACCTCAATCCAACATAGAGCTTTATGGGGCAACAACCGATGTTGCCACCGCTCTCAACATGGGACTCAATGTCGCCCTCGGTCCAGACTGGACCCCGTCTGGGACGATGAACCAACTTGCTGAAATGAAATGTGCAGCACAGCTCTCCGAAAACTATTTGGATGCTCAGATTAAGCCATCTGATATTTTTAGGATGGTCACCGATAAAGCCGCCGCATCGATCGGTGTTGGTGACTTGGTTGGTCGTTTGAGCGAGGGCATGTTCGCTGATGTAGCGGTCTGGCGTGGTGACCGAGACGAGCCGCACGCGGCTGTCTTAAATGCAGAGGCGATGGACGTTCGCGCCGTCTTGGTCGGCGGTCAAATCTATTACGGTGATAGCGATGTGTTCGATTATGCGATCGCGCGCAATGAATTATGCGAAGAGATCGCTCTATGTGATGGTTCCAAGACCATCTGTGTGCGCGATGCGGACGGCGAGGCAAACGTTACAGACCCCGATGATTGGCCTCTATTTGGCTTTTATGAAATACAAGATTACGTCACACGTGTCGTCGAACGGCGTCGCCCAGAGGATTTACCCGAGTGGCTGGAGTATGTGTATGAGCCGTATCCATTGTTCGAGTGCAATTCGACCTTCAGCTGTAACATCGGCAATGCTTCAGTGTCTGGGCGAAATACGCGGGCCGACCTAGATGGTGATGACGTCCCGAATGACCAAGACAACTGTCCAGATACGTTTAATCCGACTCAAGATGACCTGGATGCCGACGGTCGTGGTGATGCCTGTGACACGTGCCCCTGGTCCGAACAAGAGTGCCCATGCATCAGGCCGACGGGTATTGATATCGACGCCGATGGCATCCCTGCTGATTTGGACAACTGCCCAAACCGAAGCAATGCGGACCAAATGGACGCTGACTCGGACGGCCGGGGCGACTTCTGTGATTACTGCCCAATGTTCGCCGATGGCCCCGGTGGTGGCTGCGAAGCGCCGATCAGTGACTTGAAGCGCAGGCGCTTGAATGAGGAGCAATATTTTACTTTGAGCGGCGTTGTCACCGCTGTATTTCCAGAGTCTGCCCCCGTCACGCAAGACGGCTCGTTCTTTTTGCAGTTACCAGCCAACGTCACTGAAGAGGATGCACCACACGCTGGCGTCTACGTCTACATGGGTAATAGTCGCAGTCAGATTAGAACTGTATCGGTGGGTGACACGCTGAGCGTAACGGGAAAGAGCGCTGACTATTACGGTCAGGCTCAGCTCACCCAGATCAGCAATATCGAGCGTCTGGACGCTGTTCCAATCCCTGAACCGCGGGATCTCGAATTATCCCAACTCTTGAGAAACCCCGACTGGTACGAAGGCATGCTCGTCTGTATCAGCGAGGTCATCGTAACGGAACTCGAGCCCGAGTCGGGACCCGGTGATGCGGGTGATGGCAACACCAATGAGTTCGTGGTCAGTGATGTCACAACCGGCCAATCTATGAGAATTAACGACATCTTGTACCTCGCAACCCCCTTCCCTGACGTGGGCACGAGCTTTCAACGGATCTGCGGGGTGCATCGACTCGCCAATGGACACTACAAGATTGAACCCAGAGATGCGTCCGACCTCGATGCAGGGCCACCCCTCGTTGTCGGTTTCAACTCCTCGAGAGGCTTCGTGAGAGCTGGTCCAACCATGGTCGCCAAGACGCTCAGGGATCAGGCTGTTAATATCCTATTGAATCGACCTGCCCTCGAAGGTGGTCAAGTCATCATGCTGAGTTCAAGTCGCCCGGACCTACTGACTGTGCCGGAACAACTGGTTGTGCCCGCGGGCGCGTCGGAAATTCAGCTCGAAGCGCGGGGGCTTCGCGAAGGCCAAGAGATCATCGTCACCGCAAAGACACCGACCCAAAGAAACACGCCGCAGACCACCCTGACCGCCTATGGCGTGGACACCCAGCCTCGTTCGATCCGCTTCGAGGCAGATTTTTACGCCACGATTCTGGAAGATACGATCTCGATGCGCATTGTCTTCGATGCGCCGCTCATCCGTGGAGCGACTGTGCGGCTGCGCTCTGAGCCCGTTGGCCTGCTAGGCCATTATCGCGAGTTAACGGTGGATGAGAATTCACACTCGATGACTTTTCAAATCACTGGGACGCAGGTTGGTGAGGGACGGTTTTCCGCGACTCTAAACAGCCTCACCACGCGCACTATAGTAGAAGTTACCGACCGACCAAGTACGCCCATCATCAATGAGATCAACGTCGATATGTCAGGCCCTGAGTCGCGCGAGTTCATTGAAATTTTTAACCCTGGCCCCATCCCCTATGCACTCAACGGCGTTGTCTTAGAGTTGATCAATGGCAGCAACGGCGAAGCTTATGCGTCTTTTGATCTCGGCGAACATCACCCCGAATTGCCCGGCTACGCTTATCTTGTTGTCGCTGATCGGGCGCTTGCCGAGGCGCTCCCACCAGAGGCCCTCTACGTACCGATCGAATCTCGCCAAACAGAGCACGACATTCAAAACGGAGACCCTGACGGTGTGCAACTCGTCGCCGCCGATGTCGTCATTGATGCGCTTTCATATGGCGGCCCTATCCCTGGCGTAACCGAAGGCCCGATCGGCACCCCCGATGACCCGAATAACGACGCAGGTGAAGGCGTCAGTCGCTGTCCCAATGGACATGACTCGGATGACAACTCGGCGGACTTCTTCGTGCAACTCGAAACGCCAGGTCAAGCAAACGCCTGCGAAGCGAACCCTGACGAGGCCGACTAGACTGGAGCTCAGACAACAGCCCATGCGCTTGCAACGGAGGTCGACTGTCGCCACGGAGTCGAGCAAACGTCTGCTGAACCAAGCCTAGCGTAGTCGAGTCCACTCCCTTTAAGTGTTTCACGCATTTTGGCGCCATGAAGGCAGGCTGGGACTCTTAAAGCTGTAAGGGTTTCATCGTGTACGACGAACGCTATAAGTGCTCGGCGTTCGTCATCACGCCGGCGCAGTCCAACAGAGATGCGGGATGCAGTTCTTTATCGTGGGTAGCCATGACAGGCTTCAAGCTGCCTATGTGATTATTAGGTCAATCGCGGGGCACGCTCCTGTGGTCGACCAGGGGCTTTCAATGACCTACATCGAAAGCTAGACAGTTATCGTCTTCTGCGACGAAGACCCATGGCTCCGAGTGCGAGAAGCAGTAGAGCCGAGTTCGATGAAGGTGAACCATCACCGACATCACAGGAACAGCCCGAATTGTCATCGGAATCCATGGGTTCACCGGGTCCGCCCGCGACACCACCATCGACATCGCTGCCACCCTCCGCACCAGCGCCACCAGCGCCACCTGTGCCACCCATACCGCCTGCGCCACCCATACCGCCTGCGCCATTACCACCAACCGCACCGGCACCACCTTCTCCACCCATGCCGGTGCTCTGGTTTATCGGCCAGTCACCCACACACTGAGCAGTCCCTTCGATGATCGCGCAGCGTTGGTATCGAGGACACTCAACCGAGACACAAGGGTCCGGCTGACAATCGCCTCTGTAGCAAATTTCACCTGCACCGCACGTGTTTTCATCGCATGGGTCATCAATACAGCGGTTATCGACACAGATCTCTCTCTCACTCGGGCATCCCACTGGTCCGCAACCGGTATCAACGCAGATCCCATCGATGCACGCTTCAGCGGCAGGACAAGTCACTTCAGCGCAACTGAAAATACACTCACCATCACGACAAAAACTGTCTTGTCCGCAATCGACGCCGGCGCAAGGATCTTGCTCACAGCCGTCGGGCCGGCAACGTTCTCCGTCTGGACAACCGAGGAAGGCACATGTATCCGGACCGCATTCCCCGTCTCGGCACACATTATCGCCCTCGCACATCACATCCTGGCACAGATTTCGGCAACCCGCGGGTGTACACGTCTCAGCGGGGTCTACACATCCCCGTTGTTCACACCATGGTACACAGGCACCATCGGCACAAAAGACATCTTCTTGACCACCTTCGCAATCATCTATGTTTTGGCAACCTGCGAGGCATTGTCCGCCGTAGCACGCGAGACCATCCTCGCAGCTGTCCCCCTCGTCTAAACGACCATCGCAGTCATCATCGAAACCGTTACATGTCTCCTCGGGAATATCTCCACATGACCCGCACGCATTTCGGACGCGCTCATCGACATTCCCATCACAGTCATTATCTTCAAGGTCGCAGATTTCAACGCCTGGTGTCACATTGGGTATACAGCGGGTGCTGCCGCCCACGCACTGCCATGTGCCAATGGCACATGCCGCCGCAAGATCCGTCGCACATTCACCGGGGACAACAACAGGGCTTCCATCAAGGTTGATATCCACCAATCCATCACAGTCGTTATCCCTGCCATCGCAAACCTCCGGTCCGCCGTCTGGCGTACAGAAGACGCGGTCACAAGCGTCGCCTTGGCCATCATTGTCGCGGTCAGCCTGCTCGGGGTTGGCGATCTTCGGGCAGTTGTCGCACAAGTCACCGACGCCATCGCCATCATCGTCCGCTTGAGCTGGGTTCGGCACAGTTGGGCAATTATCGTTTTCGAGGCAGATTTCATCAGCATCCTCATCCGAACATGGCAGGCCAACACCCCACTGCGTTGCAAAGCAGAACTCCTCGGAGCTCTCGTTCGCATTGAGAGGGCCAAGGTCGTATCGAAGCGCGAGCGTGACGTCGAAGCCATTATCGGTGATCAGGTTGTTATCAACGTCGATATTCTGCCCGCGCTGATTAATGTCATCGCGAAGTTGCGTACAGCCGTCCGCGATACTCGCAATTCGACTCCGTTGTTCGGAGTAAGCGCCAATCTCCCACGAGTTTAAAAAATCGTCACCACCATTCATCGCGTACAAACCGACGAAGGTACTCGGCTCCTCAGGGTTATCTCCCTCGTCGAACTCCCAGAGCGTTTTTGGTCGGCCAACGCTGGTGGCACCGTAGTCGTTACCGATGCCGCCTTCGAAGAACAAATCCCCGTCCATGTAATGGGTGAGAGCAACCGTGTCCATCACCTGGCCGCTGACATTCGTGAGCGTGTAGCACTTCTCCAGCACGGTGCAATTCAAGCGAAAGCGCCCCTCGACGCGAATACCATTAACCGTGAACTCGCTGAAAACTTCACCGTCCTCTTCTCGGGTGACCACGTTGACACCGCGATTATCGCCGCTTTCGAGCCAGGTCCCAGTGGTGTTGCCGCCACTGGTGCGACATAGAAACGCCATGGACTCAAAGATCGTACGCACCAGCCCTGCATTGGGTTGGTCATCGGCAGGATCAAAACAAGCAGGCCCCCCGCCGGTCGATGTCCCTGTTGCCCCCATATTGTCGAGGCCGAGAACAACCCGGCCCAGCTCTGGATCACACTCAGCCCCCGTTTGGAGCTGGAACGCCCCGGCTCGGGCTGCGCAATCCTCCTGCGCAAACGCATCAGTGCCCAAGATCGCCACCCAAAACCATGTGAACCCAAGCAAGGTCCACCGCCGCCGAGTTGTATGAATTGTCAACGCCACTCTCCCGT
>JBMHDS010000059.1:0-104297 GCA_049889275.1 Bradymonadia bacterium
AAGGTCGCCCTCGCACACCACGCCATCGCATGGGTCACCGCCCGGTCGCACGCACTCGCCGTTCTCACAGACAAGGTCGCCCTCGCACACCACGCCATCGCATGGGTCACCGCCCGGTCGCACGCACTCGCCGTTCTCACAGACAAGGTCGCCCTCGCACACCACGCCATCGCATGGGTCTGCTGCAGGCGCACATTCACAGATCTCACAACCAGCTTCGTCCGTATTAAAACCATTCTCACAGGCGAGGTCACACTGCACAGGCTGACAAGCGGGATCCTCGAAACAGTTGCCGATATCGCAACTAAAGCCGTCTCGACAGGTCACCAAAACACACAGCGCTTCAATGGCCAAACACTCACCACGCAAGCACGCTTCACCATCATTACAGGGTGGATCACACACGTTTGCAGGGTCGACAACACAATGACCATTGTCGCAAATGAGGCCTTCGTCGCAGACTACATTGGCACAATGATCGACCTCGATTTCACAGCGCTCACCTTCGAAATCATCATTGCAAACACAGATGCCATCACGACACTCGCCATTCAAACCGCAATCCACACCCTCGCATGGGTCACCACCCGGTCGCACGCACTCGCCGTTCTCACAGACAAGGTCGCCCTCACAGACCACGCCCTCACACGGGTCGCCACCGATGAGAACACATTGGTCATCGACACAGACCTCATCGACACCGCAGAGGACACCACCGCACAGCGCTTCACAATCGCACGCTGGTGCTTCGCAACCTTCAGGAATGATGAGCTCACCACTGCAGAAACGCTCGCAGACCCCAGCCTGCTGAGCGGTCGGACATGAACGAAAAACACAAATGCCAGAACAGACGTCCGCACCATTAGGCTCGCAGTCATCTGCGGGGTCATCAACACAATCTTGACCGTCTGGGCATTGAATACCGTCTGGCCCACCACAAACCGTCTGAACGCACCGATTGTCTCGACACGTCTCACCATCTGCGCACGTATTAGAGTCCGCACAAACCCCCTCACAATTACAGCGCAGCGCAGGGCAGCCATCGGGCACGTTTACATTGCCCAGGCAGATATCAATGCATTGGTCAGCGCCCGGACATAAGTCTGGACAATCAGCCTCATCAAAACCATTCTCGCAATCTCGAATGCCATCGCAAACGCCGGCAGGATCAACGCAGTTCCCGTCCTGACAATCAAAATCGGGCGCGCAATCGACGACACCGCAATTGGCTTCGTCACTGCCATCCGCACAATCAGGCCATTCATCGCATACACGACCTGCGTCAATGCATGCGCCATCATCACAAGTGAATTGGTCGTCCGCACATGGTTCGGGCGCACAGGTCACATCAGATTCGTCACTGCCATCACCACAGTCCACAAAACCGTCGCACCGGCCGACCAATGGAATACATTGGCCATCGTCGCAGGTGAACTGCTCGTCGTTGCAGACCAAGGGACCGCACTGCGCTTCATCGCGCCCATCCGCACAATCTCTATTATTGTCGCAGGCGGCGACGCAGCGTCCATCTTCTGCACACGGTCGCGTACCATCAGCGCAGGGACATACACCGTCGCATCGTTCGGGTCGCTGGCAGCCTTCCTGCTCGATCTCGATACCATCGCAAGCCAAGACAGCACAGAAAGCGATATCGAATGTGTCCTGGTCAGGGCATTCGACCACCGGTGCGCACTCACCCTGAGCAGCCACCTCAACTCGCGCACAGCGCGCCGTGCATGCACTGTCATAGGTGTTTCCATCAACACCGCACACCGGCTCAAACACCGCCGGACATTCGCAAATGGCGCAGCTCCCGTTGTCGCAGACCTGGCCGACAGGGCATTCCGCGTCTTCTGCACAAACAGGCTCCGGACAATCAACTTCATCTGCACCGTCCTCGCAATCATTCCGACCGTCACAGATCAGCTCTGGGTCCACGCAGCTGCCATCGCCACATTCAATCTGACCGTCCAAACATCCAACACCTGGGCACTCGAGTTCATCGCTGCGATCCTGGCAGTCCGCTTGACCATCGCAACGCCCAACCGCAGGAATACATGCACCATCAGCACACGCAAACTGGTCATCTCGACAACCAACCGGCTCACACTCGAACTCATCCTCGCCGCCGGCACATTGGGCTTGCTCGTCGCACCGTGGCACACAAACCCCTGAGTCTTCGCAAGGCGTCTCCATGTCATTACAGGGGCAGGCACCAAGGCATGCAGGAGCAGGACATCCTTGAGGTAAGTCTAACTCGACACCATTGCAGAGCAGCTGATTACAGTAAGCTGCAGCAGGTGGACACTCGACCGGCGGTGGACACTCGCCGATTTGGTCAACGGCCACTCGTGCACAGCGCGCGTGGCATGAACTCTCGTAGGTGTTGCCATCTACACCACAAACGGGCTCGAAAACGGCATTACACTCACACGCCTCACAGATTTCATTGGTGCAGCGCTGACCGAGTTCGCACTCCTCATCGGACTGGCATGCTTGCCCTGGGCAGTTCTGCTCATCATCGCCGTTTGCGCAATCCGCATTCCCGTCACAGACGCGGCCTGGCTCAATGCATGCGCCATCGGCGCAGAGAAAGCCACCGTCGTCACACTGTGGACCCGGGCAATCTTGTTCGTCGCGGCCATCAGCGCAGTCAGCGACACCATCACATCGAGCGATGAGGGGCTTACAGACACCATCACCGCAATCAAACTGGTCATCGGTGCACGCAACAGGGCCGCAATTCGCCTCATCACGCCCGTCAGCGCAATCGTTTACGTCATCACACGCAGGCACACATCGTCCATCGTCAGCGCAAGGGGTCTCACCGTCGGCACAGGGGCAACCTTGACAAACAGGCTGCTCACATCCATCGGGCAATGGAGGTGGAACCCGCTCACATTCGAGGAGCGCACACCAAACATCTGGATCTGGACACTCGACGTCCACAGCACATTCGCCCTCTGCAGCCACCTCAACATGTTGACAGGCCGCCTGACATTCGTTCGAGTAGGTGTTCCCATCGACGCCACAGACCGGCGCCTGAACGGCTGGACACTCACACGGCTCACACGCGCCGAGCACACAGCGCTGACCCGGCTCGCACTCAACGTCTTCGAGACATTGATTACAATCAACCTCGTCGGCTCCATCATCGCAATCAGCCTGTCCATCGCACGCTTGAATCGCATCTAGGCAAGGACCGTTATTCGGACAGGCAAACTGGCCTTCATCGCATACCACCGGGCAAGGGTCACAGTTGGGCTCTGCGCAGCCGTCTGGCAAGCCAATTGGGTCTGGCGTGCACCGAGACGCGCAAACCGCATCAGGGTCAGGGCAGTTTCTCGGGACGCATAGACCCATGCAATCAGCCCCGCCAGCATTGGGGTCACACTCGTCGTCTGGGTCGTCAACACATTCCTGGTCGTCTGGACATACAACGCCCGCGATACCGCCACAGAAGCGCTCAACACAACGCTGACCGAAACACATGAAGCCGTCTTCACATTCGGCGTCATCCTCACAAGCAGGACATTGGCAGTCAGGTTGTGGACAGCCGGCCGGTACATCTGGCGGGGGCATATCGCCGCAAAAAGCGTCGCAAATCGCCTCAACTGGAGGACACGCGACGCATGCATCATCGATGCAGACCTGATTGTCGGGACAAGGCCTCTCCGCATGACATTCTCGACAGTCACAACGAGGCGTCGGACACCCCTCTTGAATCTCGACCATCTCACCGGCACATTCCCGCTCGCAGATTAAAGCGGGATCTTCACACTGGACCTCCGCACAATAGCCTGGGCAATCAGCACCGCCGCCGGCAGGGTCACAGCCATCATCCGGCACATCGAGACAAGCAAACCCATCGGCGCAGGGCGTGCCCAAAAAGCCACCGCAGCTTGGTTGGCAGGCATCACCGATGAGAACCTCACCGTCGGGACAGGGTGGGCACTCACCCTCATCTCGAATCTCTACGTGGGCACAGCGCGCACGACACGCGTTGTCATAGGTGTTTCCGTCTACACCACAAACCGGTGCGAGCTGGCGGTCACACGCACACGGGACGCAAAAACCGCGCTCACAAATCTGATTTAATAAGCACTCATTATCTTGGGCACACTGTGGCTCCCCGCACAGCGCCCAGCTGACACATCGGTCCGTGTAGCATCCACCCAATACTTCCGGCACGGTATCCGGTGGACAGTCGGGCCGGGCTCGAGCACAAACGAGGGGATCGCCATCGGCGTTGCAGAGTGGGTCGTCTTCATCGCATCGACCATCGTTGTCGGCATCGGCGCAGGCACAATCTTCGTCGATTGCCCCATCGCAGTCATCATCAACTCGGTTGCCACAAATCTCCGGCTGCGGCTCGCAAACAGCCTCGCACGCCCCCGCATAATCGACAGGTACGCCAGCACGATTCGACTCGCAGGCGTTCTGATAAGTCTCGCCATCACAACCACAGACGGGCGCCCTTAAGCGTGGGCAGGCGTCCGGACGGGCGAGGCATCGACCAAACTGTTCTAAACGTCCACATTGAGCACCGTCACCAAAGTCACAGAACTGATTAGGCCCACATTCAAGACCTTGAGGACCGCCACAAGCATTGTCATCTATGACTGCGCACGCTTCTACGAGCGTGCAGTTGCCAGTGTAACAACCATCCCGCGCCTCCGCCATAAAGCCTGCAACACATTGAGGTGGCTCTAAGTCGCAAACCACAGGCATCGAATCCGTATTACAAACAGGGTCTTCGAGATCACAAATCTCATCGGCGTCCCGGTCCAGACACGGACAAGGCGCCACGACCCACTCACACTCGCGGTTGTCGTTTGCCATGCAGTTTACTGCAGGTCGTGAACCATCTTCACAAGCAGCGATCGCCGGCGGTGGTCCACAGTCGTCTGGCGCACAAACCAATGGTCCAAGATCCACTGGCTCAGCCATATCGATCGGCGGGGCGGCATCAACCACCGGGGCTGCATCGACTGCTGGAGCAGCATCGATTGGAGGCCGAGCATCCTCAACACCCGCGTCGATGACAGCGGCGTCGTCCGGTAGTCCGCCATCACCCATATCGGGCACTGCCGCATCGAGCTCTTGCCCACCATCGCCGCCTGTGCCCGCGACGCCACCAGAACCACCCTCACCAGCCATGCCACCAGCACCAGCCGCACCGCCCATACCGCCCATACCGCCTTCACCGGCGGTACCGCCCATGCCACCAGCGCCTGCCATGCCGCCCAAGCCACCAGCGCCTGCCATACCGCCCACGCCACCCGCGCCGGCCATACCGCCCATGCCACCTTCCGCACCGGCACCACCCGCGCCATTCGTGCTCGAATCAGGCCGGGTGCCGGCGTCGCCCTTAGGTCCAGGCTTTTCGGTCTCACAGCCAAAGAGTACGATCGCAAGTATGGCGATTTGTCTTAGAAGAACGTTGGGTTTCATCAAATGCCCCCTGAACAAACGGCCTGCTTTCGCAGCCGTGTCCATCAATCTCAGTTTTGCCCAAGATAAATTTTAGTCTAACTACATAAGTTCAATCAAATTGTTTATGCAATCAGTGAACTTACGCGGCTCCCCACTCTAGGAAATCATCTTATCGTATTGGACACAAAGTAATTAGGTGCGGAGTTCGATCACAAAACGATTCTGTGTTCTTGCGCGGATGGAGGCGACATATCATGATCCCGTGACGGTATCCGGGATGAAGCTGCGGAGTTTTCGGACAAATGACTGACCACGAGGATGATATTCAACAACAATCCGTTGACTGGATCCCGGAGCGGCCCGGTCATCGCCTTGTGGTGTCCCTTTTCCTGCGTGGACTCGGCCTTACCTTTTTTGTCGCTTTCACCTCATTATGGGCACAGGCGATGGGACTCTTTGGTTCCAACGGCATCATGCCCGCTCAAGAGCTGCTTTCGAGTCTCCCGACGGCGACGATAGAACAAGGGGGCGCTGGTTTCTTAGAACTGCCCTCTCTTTTTCTGTTCATTGACCCGACAGACGTGGCTTTGCATGCGCTCTTGCTCTGCGGAACCCTACTCTCGGTTGCATTGATTCTCGGATTTCTACCGAGGCCAGTGATCTTTGGTCTCTGGTCCCTATATCTGTCTTTTTTTACAATTGGGCAGCCATTTCTTGGCTATCAATGGGACATTCTGTTGCTGGAGGTTGGGTTTCTGGCGGTCTTCATCGCGCCGGGCACCTTGATTCCTTCGATCTCGAAGGAGCGTGAGCCACCGTTAGCTGCAGTTTGGATAGGGCGTTTGGTGCTCTTTAAACTGGTCTTGTCGTCCGGCTTGGTGAAACTCAAGAGCGGGGATCCAACATGGCAAGACCTCACCGCGTTGGATTACCACTTTTGGACACAGCCCATACCACACCAACTGAGCTACCTCGCCCATCAGCTCGGTTCAGACCTTCGCCAGATTGGTGTCCTGGTCAATCACTACGTTGAGTTGTGCGTGCCCTGGTTGATTCTATTCCCCATTAGTCGATTTAGCCTGTTGCCTTGGATCGGCTTATCAAGCGCCGCGCTCTGGTTCAATGCCGGGCAGCTCAGTGTGGGTTTCTGCGTGCTTGTAGGTCTCGTCACCGCGATGCTTTATTTCAGTGAATGGATGATGGTGAAGCGATTTCAATGGAGACGAGACAGCGGCAGAGCCAGTCGAGGTTTTGCCTTCGTGATGATCTGTGGTCTCATGGCGGGTATCGGCATCACCGGTAACTATGGCTTCTTCAACCTACTGACCTGTGTTCTTTGTCTGCTTTGCTTAGACGATCGGATACTCTTTCGTTTCGCACCATCACGGATCTTACAGTTCTTGCCCAAGGAGGTCGGCCAGCCGCCGAGGAGGGTATGGACTTATCTTGTATTGGCTATTGCGCTCGTGTTGGTGCCGCTGCAAATCGGCCAGATTGCCAGCGCGTTCGTCACATCTAGTGGACGGGTTGACCAGACCCAGCGCGCTCAAGACAAGAATTTAGCTCAAGCCTTCCACCGGTTTAACGCAGCGTTAAGCGAGCCCTTTCGCCCCTTCAAACTGGCGAACAGCTATGGGCTGTTCGCGCGTATGACCACGGACCGCTATGAGCTCGATGTGCAAGGTAGTTTAGATGGGAAGACATGGAAGAGCTATCTGTTCGAATACAAGCCAAATAAAACAACGGAGCTCAACTTTGCCTGGTTACATATGCCGCGGCTCGATTGGCAAATGTGGTTCGCTGCCTTGTACCCCCAATGCTCGAAAACATGGTTCTTCAAGTTCTTGGAGAAGCTGACTCAAGGCGCTCAACCCGTGCTTTCGCTGCTTGAGGAAAACCCGTTTAAGGACAAGCCGCCACGCTATATACGGGTTTCACGGGAAAAATACCGGTTTCCCCATACCACCGAGGACATACCGACGGCACACTATTGGAAGACGGAACCGGTGAAGCGCTATTGTCCGACCTTAACGGCCCCTCAGCTTAGGAAGCTTTTGCACCGTAAACGATAACACCGTCAGCTTGCAGTTCTTGGAGACCGGCGCCAGCAAGCTCTGCCCGCTTCTGATCGATGCCTTCGTCGAGACACACACAATCTCCATTCATAATGCCGCCACAGGAGCCCTTGAGGGGTGGCCGGCGAAAAATGACACCAACGGCCATAATCAGCATCATTGAGGCCATAAAGCCGATGGTCACGAAAACAGTGGTCATGGTTTTGTCTCCTTCGCGGCCTTACTTTTATCAGATTGTTCACCCGAAACGCCAGCTCGCTTTACCCGATAGGCCTCAAATTCCTCGGTGGTGCGCTCGATAAAATGCCCGTCATCATGACGAACAAGCATGAAAACCTTCAAACCGAGACGCTGAGCGACCTCCATTCCCTTATCTGGGCCTAAGACGGATAGCGCAGTGGCCCATCCATCGGCGCGCATGCAACTCTCGTGTAGAACGGTCACGCTGGCCAAAGCGTGGTCAATGGGCTGGCCTGTCCTCGGGTCAATCGTATGCGAGACCCGCTTGCCGTTCTCGATGTAATAATTGCGATAATCACCTGATGTCGCCATGGCACCGGTACCGAGATCAACCAAGGCATTTTTGTGGATGTCACCACGTCCGCCGGATGGCCTTTCAATCGCGAGCCGCCACGGCCGACGTCGATGGTTGAGCCCCCGAGTCCGGACCTCACCGCCGATCTCAACGAGATAGTCTTCGAAGCCCATCTTATCTAATCGCTCTGCAACTGAGTCGACCGCATACCCTTTGGCAATGGCAGACAGGTCGACGTAGAGGTCCGCTTGACGCTTCTGAAGCGTGCGCTCCGCCTGACCCAATACCAACTTCGTATAACCTACGCGTTTAAGCGCCTCGAGGCGTTCGGAAGGTTGAGGCGAGCCACTGCGTTTTGTCGGTCCGAATCCCCAGGCATTCACAAGCGGCCCAACGGTGGGGTCGAACGCGCCCTCGCTCAACCGGCTGATTTCGAGCGCCGCTCCGACCACCGTGTACAGTGGCAGAGATACCGCAGTCGGCTTCAGAGATGTCGCCGCATTAAACCGGCTCAATTCGGATCGGTCGATATAGGTGGACATAGACTCATTGACCGCCGAAATCGCCCCGCCTACTTCCGCAAGCAGTCGCTTTTGGTCGGTGTTCGCATCACCGGCGGTGACCACCTTGATGAGATAGCTCGTGCCCATCGCCTCGCCGCGCACCTCAAGGGTGATAAAAGGAGCTTCGACGCGACGCAGGTAGAGCGTGGCGAAGAGCGCGACGACAAACAGGAAGGGGATAATCAGGCGCCGGAACGGCGGAAGGTCGCGGGGACCAGCGAGAAGAATCATTGAGAATCCAGAGGCGGCAAGCCTTTAGCCGCCAAAGTCGTCGAGCGCGATGTTTTCTTCCTCGACGCCAAGATCGATCAACATGTTAATGACCGACTGGTTCATCATGGGCGGCCCACACATGTAGTACTCTACATCTTCAGGCGATGGGTGGGTGCTGAGGTAATTGTCGTACAACACGTTATGGATGAAGCCTGAGTAACCATGCTTCGAACCTTGTGTTTGACGACTCGGCGCGTCTGGATTATCCCAGTCGTCTTCCGGCACCGAATCCGAGAGCGCCAGGTGCCACTCGAAGTTGTCATTCTCGGCGGCGATCTCTTCAAAGTCCTCAATGTAGAAGGCCTCGCGGTAGCTTCGTGCGCCGTACCAGAAGCTGACCTTACGGTCGGTCTTAATGCGACGGAACTGGTCAAAAATGTGCGACCGCATCGGCGCCATACCGGCACCACCACCAACAAAGACCATTTCATTATCGGTCTCTTTGGCGAAGAACTCGCCAAATGGGCCGGAGATGACAACGTCATCACCTGGCTCGAGACCAAAGATAAACGAGGACATGATACCCGGGGGAACGTCCATCCAACCGTTTGCTTTACGGTCCCAAGGGGGACTCGCAATGCGTACGTTCAACATGATGATGTCTTTTTCTTCGGGGTAATTCGCCATGGAATAGGCGCGGGTCACAGGCTCCGTGACCGTAGACACAAAGCCCCACATCCCGAAGCGGTCCCAATCACCGCGATACTCATCTTCGATGATAAAGTCTTCGTACTTTACGACGTGCGGCGGACACTCGATCTGAATATAGCCGCCCGCCCGAAACGGGACCACTTCGCCAGCAGGAATCTCGAGTACCAACTCCTTTATGAAGGTGGCGACGTTGTGATTTGAGCGGACTTTACAGGTCCATTTGCGTACACCAAAGACTTCAGGCTCTATGTGAATTTGCATGTCCTGCTTGACCTTGACTTGGCAAGACAGTCTGCAACCCTGACGCTCTTCGCCACGGCTCACATGGGTTTTCTCCGTCGGTAATATGGAGCCGCCACCGTCGTGAACGTCGACTTTGCACACGCCACAAGTTCCACCTCCACCGCAAGCGGAGGGGATGAAGATTTTCTGAGCGGCGAGCGTATTGAGCAATGTGCCACCGGCAGCGACCTCAAGAACCTTTTCGCCGTCATTGATGCTGATCTTCACAGCACCAGAGTTAACCAGTTTCTTGCGAGCCGCCATCAACCCGAAGGTCAACGTAACCACGATGAGTAAGAAAGCGCCTGTACTAAAGGCGATTACCATCATTGGATCCATTGTGTAGTACTCCTTCTACAATGAGATTCCGGCAAAGGCCATGAAGCCAATCGCCATGAGGCCTGTTACGATAAATGTGATTCCAAGGCCGCGCAGCGGACCGGGAACATTGCTGTAGCGCATTTTTTCGCGAATCGCGGCGAGCGCGACCACGGCGAGCGCCCAGCCAACGCCACTGCCAAGTCCGAAGACCGCACTCTCACCAAAGCTGTAATCGCGCTCCACCATAAACAGCGATGCTCCGAGAATCGCGCAGTTCACGGCGATGAGTGGCAAAAAGATACCCAACGCCGAATAAAGTGCGGGCGCATATTTATCGAGTGTCATCTCAACAATTTGAACGCTCGCGGCTATGGTGCCGATGAGAGCCAAAAAGTTCAGAAAAGACAAATCGAGAGTAGATAATGACTCAACCCCTGTCCAAGACAGGGCGCCCTCACGTAACAAGTAGTTGTACATGATGTTGTTCAGAGGGCAGGTCACGCCGAGCACGAAGATTACGGCGGCGCCCAAGCCAATCGCTGTGTCGACCTTCTTGGAGACCGCGAGGAATGAGCACATACCAAGGAAATAAGCCAATGCCATGTTCTCCACGAACATGGCCTTTACGGCCAAGCTAAGTGTTTCTTGCATGACTTACTCCGCCTCTATTTGGTCAGGTTTCCAGGCACGGTTCATCCAGATGAAGATCCCGATGAGAAAGAATGCCCCAGGGGCTAGGACCATGAGCCCGTTGGGTTGATACCAATCGCCGAGGACGGTTACACCGTAGATCTTGCCAGCGCCGAAGAGCTCGCGGAAGAAACCGACGAACAAAAGTACGATGCTATACCCTAGGCCGTTGCCAAGGCCGTCGATAATGCTCATGCCCGGTCCATTCTGCATGGCGTAGGCCTCTGCGCGCCCCATGATGATGCAGTTGGTGATAATCAGACCAACGAACACAGAAAGCTGTTTACTGATTTCGTACATGTAGGCTTTGAGCACCTGGTCTGTGATGATCACAAACGACGCGATGATCGTGAGCTGTACAATAATACGTATGCTCGACGGGATCAGGTTTCGGATCAAGCTGATCGCGAGGTTGCTCAAGGTGAGCACAGCGATAACCGCCGCCGACATGACCACTGATGTCTCTAGTTTGGTTGTCACCGCTAGAGCCGAACAAATGCCCAAAACCTGAAGCGAGATGGGGTTGTCATTGAAGAGTGGGTCGATCAGCGCCTCTGATTTCTTACCTGCCATGTTCATCCTCCCTTTCGAACTTGGGCGAGATACGGACCGAATCCAGAGTCACCCAGCCAAAACTTAAGCATGCCGGTCACGCCACGGCTTGTGATGGTCGCACCCGATAAACCATCAATGCCGTACTTGTCTCCAGCTTGTGCCGGACCCTTCTTCACTTCGATCTTTGGCTGACCGAGAGTGCCAGCACCATCGACGGCAAACGCGAGCTTGCCCGGCCAGAGACTCATCCAATTCGGATTCTCGATTTCGCCGCCCAATCCAGGCGTCTCTTGGTGTTTGTAGAAAATGATTCCCTTAACGGTGTTGGTGTCAGCGCCTAAGGCGAAAAAGCCGTAGAGTGGACCCCACAAACCCTTGCCGCTGACAGGCAAGATGAGCCGATCAAGCTTGCCGTTCTTCTTTTTCTCATAAATCAAAGCATGCTTAGGCAACCGCTTTGCGCCAGCATCGTTGCGGTCGGGCGCGGCAACGCTTGTCGCTGGATCCTTTGTCGCTTTCTCTTGGTCAAAGGTGTTGGCGTCGACATCTGCGATTGCACCCGTCTTCAAATCGATGACCTTGGGCGTGATGTTCTCTTTAAACAGACGCTCAATTTCTTCGGCCGATGCGGCTGAGTCACCATCGAGAAGTCCACCCACGATCAGCACCTTTTTCTGCTTGTCGAGTATGGCGTTGAGCTCCTGCTGCTCCTTCAACGAGACGGCCGCGGTGGATACCAAGACGCCGCAAACGAGGCAGACGATGGCCGCAAACCCAATAATATAGCCAGAACTACGCTCCATGACGTGCCAACCTCCGCTTGATGTTCGCCTGAATGAAGAAGTGGTCGATAAACGGGGCAAACATGTTCATGAACAAGATCGCGAGCATGACGCCCTCGGGGTACGCTGGATTGACCACTCGCACGAGCACGATCATGACACCGATGAGGAAGCCGTAGACCAGCTTGCCTTTCTCTGTAAACGCTGAAGTAACGGGGTCGGTGGCCATGAAAACTGTACCAAAGGCGAAGCTGCCGACAACAAAATGCCAGTAGAAAGGCATGTTGAACATTCCATTGGTCTCAGAGCCGATGGTGTTCAAGGTAAGCGCCATCAAGGCCGTACCGACAACAACACCGAACATGGTTTGCCAAGCACCGATTTGTGTCACGATGAGGATGGCTGCGCCGATCAAGCAAGCGAGCGTTGAAGTCTCACCCATCGAACCCGGGATGAAGCCCATGAAGGACTGCATCCAGGCCTCCCCACCCGCGCCATGGGCGGCAAATGCATCGGCCCCGGCCTGTCCGGCCGACGCTGCCTGAGCAAGCCATGTCGCACCGGATGCCGCATCTGCAGCCGTGGTCAAGTCAGCCGCGATCCAAGGTGCATCACCGGAAATGTCGGCCGGATAGGCGAAGAACAGAAACGCACGCGCCGTGAGCGCCACGTTGAGGACGTTCATACCCGTACCGCCAAACACTTCTTTCGCGATCACCACGCCAAAGGTGATGCCGATCGCAACCTGCCACAGCGGAATCGTGGGCGGTAACGTGAGCGGAAAGAGAAAACCTGTGACCAGGAAACCTTCGTTGATCTCATGGTTGCGCGCGATGGCAAACGCGACTTCGATGTGCCCACCCACAAGGAACGTCATCGCAAAGACCGGGAAGAAGTACAGAAAGCCATGAAAAAAGTTGGCGCCTATACTCGACGGGTCGTAGCTAAACATCGACGCGTAAATCGCCTCCTGCCAGTTATGCAGCGGCGTCGCGCCCTGTGAAATCCAGTAGTTCGCCTGGTACCCAGTATTATACACAGCCATGAAAACACACGGCAGAAGCGCAACGACGACCGTGATCATCATTCGTTTCAGGTCGAGCGCGTCCCGAACGTGAACGTCGCCTTTCGTGACCTCACCCGGTGTGAACAGCAGCGTGTCGTTCGCTTCATAAAAAGGATAAAAGGTCTCAAGGGGTCCACCCTTCTCAAAGAGTGGTGCCTGCTTGTCGAGAAATTTTCGGAGAAACTGCATCAGCCTTCTTTCCACATTTCATCTAGGTTTCGTCGTAGCGCACGCCCGAAGTCTTCTTTGCCTGGCGCGACAAAGGTGCAGAGCGCGAGGTCTTCTTCAGTAAGCTCCAAGCAACCGAGAGCCTCAGCCCGCTCCACGTCATCTGCACACAACGCGCGCAAGAGGAACGTCGGTAAGATATCGAGTGGCATAACCCGCTCGAACATCCCGATCGGTACCATCGCCCGATGTGAACCATTGGTATTGGTGGTGAATTCTCTGTCTTTACGATTCATACCAAGTAGACCGGCTGCGTAGGCGCGCACCGTCGAGTACTTGTTTAAACCAGGACGTAACCAGCCGAAGAAAACCCGTTCGCGGTCTTCGGCAATACAGGAGACTTGACAGTGAAACCGCCCGAGAAACCCGTGTACGTCACCTTGGGCCGCCCGTCCGCCGAGAATCGAGCCGCTGATCGCGCGATACTCTCTGTCGGCTTGGACCTCGCCATCGAGTAGTTCGGTCGTGCTTGCGCCAACGAATGTCCTCACCATCCTGGGATCTTTAACCACAGGCCCGCCGAGGGCAACGACCCGGCTGCTGTCGAGCTTGCCTGTCTTGAAGAGCGCCCCGATCGCGACAACATCCTGCCAACCGATGTGCCACACAAATTTTGAGCGGCTGGCAGGGTCGAGCATATGGATGTGTGTTCCTGGCAGCCCTGCTGGGTGCTTACCGCCAAATTGTTCTAATTGAACTGCGGCGCTCTGCGGTACCTTTGAGTTCACGCCCGTGCAGAGATAAACCTTCCCATCCGTCAACTTCGCGATGGCGGCTTGACCAGCCTGAAATTCCTGTTCGCGCCCAGCGATTGCAGCATCGACCGAACCCGCAAGCGGGTTGGTGTCAACAGCGGTGATAAAGATCGCGGCCGGTCGGTCGCTCGTGGATGGAACGCGTCCATAGGGACGAGTCCGAAAAGCCGTCCAGAGACCTGATTCGGCGATCAAAGCGGTGGCCGCCGCCCGGTCGATCTGTTCGACGTCCGCCCCTGTATACGCTTCGAAGGTCACCTGTTCACCCTGCTGGCCCGGCACCTTTAATTCGAGCACGAGCGACTGCAGAGCGCGCCGTTCACCACGATTGATGGCGACAACAGTGCCTTCGACAGGCGCCGTAAAGCGGACCCCATCTGATTTGCGGTCTTCGAAGAGCAGTTGCCCGGCTTTTACGCTATCGCCCTCTGCGACAGCCATGCGCGGTTTCATCGTTGGATAGTCTGCCGCTACGACCGCCACGCGCCTGAGCGCTGGCCCGTTGTCGATGCGATCCGATGGCTTTCCCGTTATGGGCAGATCAAGACCTTTCTTGATCATATGGACGGCCATTGTGTCCCCTTTCTCAAATGGGCTTTTCACCCGCCTCAGGTTCTACATGTCAGCAATTTGCTGGAGTATATAGCTGACTTTTCCTGATTAGTCATTCCTCGTTGGTCTGCTCGCCGTGCATCGTCCCGGTTCAAGGATTGTTCGAACGCCGAGCGCGTGGCACAACTGTTCTAAATTTCTAATTTTTTCCCAATACCACCTCGCGCCCACCAGGTAAAATTTGAAGCGTTTTTTTTGTGATAACGGGTGATTTAAGACCGCAAATTACGCCAAAAGGTCGCCAACCTTTAGGGTTTCGTAAGGTTTGGGGATTGATGTGTATGCAACAAACTATTTTGTGTCGTCCGATGATCCAACACGATAGTCTGAGTTCGCGGAGTGGGCACAAGAGTGGAACGCCGAGGTCAAGGCCTATACGACCGATAGCCACGCCGCTGACCAACTGACCGCTGACCCGGCAAATCTTGGAGTGAGCATGGAAGTAGAAGTTAGGCATGTCACAGACGTTGCATGGATGGTCTCCGGGCCTAGTGGGCACGGCGTTATCATCGATGGTGCGCCGAAAATTGGCGGCAGAAATCTTGGGATGCGACCCATGGAGATGGTCCTTGCGGGACTTGGTGGCTGTACGGCGATGGACGTGATGACGACCCTACGAAAACAGCGTCAGGACGTGACAGACTGCCGTATTACGCTTCACGCTGAGCGCGCCGATGCCGTGCCCGCGGTCTTTACTGAGGTCAAGATTCACTATCACGTCTACGGCCATACATTGCGCCGAGCCGCCGTCGAGCGCGCGGTGTCGCTGTCCATGGAGACCTATTGCTCCGTGTCCAGGATGCTTAAACCCAGCGTATCGATCACCTATGACTACACCTGTTATGATGCTTCGACGAACGAGGAGCAGATCGGCTAGCATGGTTACCCAAAGTGAGAGCGTTAATCTGGCAGATGACCGGATACTCGAAATTCAATTGTTCGAGCAACTTGAGCGGCGAGCTCACATTCGGCTCTGTGAACTGATGCGACTTCGCCGGGTGAGTCGGAACCAGAACGTTCTGTTAATCGATGCGGCTTTTCGAGAGGGTCGTGTCACGAAAGCGCTCGCCATCGACATCACCACTGATCTCGGTCTGAACTGGACGGTCCCGGGACCAAGAACGGAACTTTCCTCAGGTGATGAACTCGATCACAGTGATTCGATGCTGGATGAGAGTGAATCATTGCTCGATTGGATGCCCGAACCTCTAATCGCGACGCACCCGGCCAGCGTATACCCGGAAGACATTGATTTCGATGACGGCGTCGACATGAATGTCTTTGACACGATGACGCCATCGGAGGGCTCTGCTTCCCAAGCAGTCCCGGATGGTATCGGAAAAACGAACGAGAATCGGCGGTCCAAGGTTGCGAGCGGGGTATCTGGTGCGAAAGCTACAGAAAATACAACGCTCGAGGCGGACGCTATCGCGGGTACCAGCGCTAGGAGATTTCCGCCTGTTCGAGGGGCACTTCTAACGCAATCTCAGCGGGTCGTGAGCGGTCACGTGGATGACGGTGCGTTTTGGAGTCAACTCGGCGCTGTGCTGCAAGAGTGGCTCGCCATGGCAACCGAGACTGCTCTCGATGAATCGTCTAGAGCCTTATGCCAAGAGCTGATCGGTCGTGGGCAGGCGGGCGCAAAGTTAGCTGAGCAATCCCATCAACAGGCGTTCTTTAAAGGTTTCTTCACGGGTGCGGACGACAGCCATGAAGCCACGAAGCAGGCGCGCCTTCGAGCGACACTACATGGCACCGGTGGCATAAGCGAGTTACAACATCTCAAGACAGACCGAGGTATTCTCACGTTGGCGCCGCTGCGCACCTTTCCTGCGGGCGGACGCATCGACCTTGCGCTCAAAGCGGGCCGATACTTACTCAAGCTATCCAGCGACGCAGGTTTATTTTCGGTCCCGCTCGAACTCACAGGCACACAAGAGCATGTCATCGAGATTAGGCGTCCCAAGCCTTACCTAGATCTCGTCGGGTTTGCGCTCATCTATGGAGGCACCTCCGTGGTTGGGGGTGACCCCTTAGCTTGGCGCGCAGAGCCAAAACAGGACATCGAGCTGCCATCATTTCTGATCGGTCGCAGTCCAGTGAGCTGCGCAGAATATGTCCGCTTTCTCAACGAAGTTTGTGAAAACGAAGGGGAGGATATATCCAACTTACATGTGCCACGGATGGCGGATGGCACACCATACTGGGCCATTCGTAACGGCCAGTATGAAGCACCTGACAACGACACAACGGGTCTGCGATGGGGGCCAAATCTACCTGTGGTCGGGATAAACCAAGCCGACGCGATACGCTACTGCCGATGGTTAGACGACACCAACGGTGGGCACCACAGATTACCGACTGCAGCAGAATGGGAGAAAGCGGCGCGAGGCCCACACGGCGCAGCCTTTCCATGGGGTGACCGCTGGGATCCTCAATTTTGCCACACAAAGAAAGCGACGAGCGGTGCCGCTACGCGGAACCCTGGCATCGACTTTATCTATGACCAAAGCCTCTATGGGGTCGCTGATATCGCGGGCCGCGTAAGCGAGTGGACATCGACGCGCATGGGTGACGCGGAGACCGTAACAAAAGGTGGCCATTGGTTGAGCGGGGCGCTCGAAAGCAGGGCAGCAAGTCGATTCAGTTGTGCCGGCGATCAAGTTTCACCAACCATAGGTTTTCGCGTCTTGCGAGAGCTCATCGACGAAGATTTTGAACCACTCTCTCCGGATTTAGATTAGGTCGCGACAGCGGGTCCAGCCAACAGTGTGCGCAATACACGAGTAGAGATTTCTGTCTCGATGAGCGAAAGGCCCTCACTACGATTGTTTCAGATATATACTTAGGGCTATGGTCGATCGTGCAATTTCAGGAAGTCGGTATGATCTCGCTCACTCGAAAACCTGCCCATACTGGGGCTCAATTCAACCGCAATACGCGAGGGCTCACGCTCGTGGAGGTCCTCGTCGTCGTGGCCATTATCGGCCTCATGATGGCTGTTCTGCTCTATTACATGTTTCCATCGGATGACCGGCGATGCCGAGCAGAGGCTGACCGGATGGCAGCCTATGCAACGGCTGCATGGGCAGAGTCGGTCATGCGAGATGGGCCAGTCCGCGTGGTCCTAGACCTCTCGACCCATTCGGCCCTCCGGGAGAAGACCCGTATTGGCGCAGATATCACCCAATCGCTTTGGGAGGCTGACCGCAAGGCACCAACGCACGAAGTTGAGAAACCTGTCATCATTGATTCCGTAAGCACCCTTGCTGTGCCAAACCTGGCTGCGGGCCTCGGCTATCTTATGTTCAACGGTCGAGCGAGCGAGGGTGGCGTCGTCGTGCTTAAACTCAACGAGGCGATGTACTCCGTCATCGTTCCGGCAGTGGGTGAAATACGCGTGGAGCGTGGCCGTGCTGCCGTACCCAACGCCAGTGATATAAAAAGGCCAAAAATCCCGGATTTAATGGGCTATACGTCGAGTGGCAAGGCGAAGAAAACGGAGTTGATGTCAGGCGGCTTACCACCCTCACAGCCCATTACGCGACGGCCCATCAACACAAGGCGGTCCGCCAGCGGTTCGGCCAAGAGCGCCAAAGATGTCAAGAAGGTCAACCCAGCGCCACCCAGCTCAGGGCCACAGCCAGACGATTATTTACCGGGCTCTCCAAATTACCCAAAGACACCGGATCTAAGCAGCTCCAAGACACCCACTCCGAGCCCGGAGCCAGCCGATCCTATCGAAGACCCAAAAGATCCGAAGGAGCCTAATAACGAAAATGGACCTTGCAGTACTTACGCGGATTGCCTTGACGATGGCCCATGGCGCCAATGTATTGCGGGCCGATGCCAAGTAAATCCCTACGGCCGAACGCTGCTGCTATCAAATGTGCAAACACAGGAACCATCTCAACTCGGCCAAGTCCTTGACGCGCTACTTGGAGATTTGATCGCTCAAGGCGAAATTAGCCTGATGTTGAACCTGTCTCAACCGAATCTATGGCTGATACAAGGGCGGCGTTCAGGCAGTTTCCAGGGTTTACCTAAGTATGGCCAAGCACAGGATTTCCCAACGTATCGAAGCGAACCAACCTTGATAACCGGTTGTGAAGCAGGCATTTGTACAGCGAATTTCCTCCCGGACACCGAAGATCGGTCCATGACTCTCTATGTTCGCGATCGCACCGTGGACGACGAAGCACCCGAATGCAAATATCAGCCACTCAACCTCATCGACGTATCTGTACTCGCAGCAGTTAATGTCCAAGGGCAAGCCGGGATTGTGGGCGAACAGCTGCCGTCGGCGACGCTCAGCATCCGTGGCACGCTCAGAGAGAGTGCCGCTAAAGCATTTCAAGTCAGCGACGATGAGACGCTCCTCGATGCACTCGAGCGATTCAGTATTCCCGCCAACGAAGATACGGTTGGCGATGGCGTGAACGATGGCTGGGCATTTGTCTTCCAAGGGGCCGCCCAAAGCGTGTTCTTCGAGGATGATCCAACCTCAAGCTCTGACGTGGTACCCGAGTACTGCGAAGACAGCGAACAGCCCTAGAGAGCGGTGAGGGAACGAGCGAGCTCTCTTCACGCGTGCATTCACCAATCGGTTTCTAGTATTGTTCTTTCGAACACTCAAATTTCGGAGATGAGAGGTATCAAGTTATGAACACACTGAAGACCTTTATGTGTTTAATGATTGCAGGCATTGCGGTCGGTTGCAGTGACGACTCGGCAGGAGGTCAGACGACGCCAACGCCAGACGCCACCCAATCACAAGACACAGGAAGCCTTGATGGGTCGGTCAATGTTGATGGGGCACCAAACCCCGACGCGAACCCGAGGGATGCGGTCACTCGCGCTGACGCTGGCACAGTGGAGGACAGCGGCCCGCAGCCGGACCCCGATGCCCTCGTCGATGCCATGACACCTGACATGGGTGAAGACCCAATCGTTATGCCGGAGACAGCGTGTACAGACAACGAAATGTGCGGTGCATTTGAGCGCTGTATAAACGAACTTTGCACCCTTGATCTTCGACCTGACGTCTTTGTCATTAGCACCGTTGAAGTGACACAGCCTGCAAACTCTGCCGGGCTCTTACAGGGCTCACTGCAAGCGATCATCTCCGCGAATCAGCTCAACCTCTTGGTGGAACCGGGCGGCTATCGAGAAGACGGCTCCTACCGTTGGTACGTGGGTAATGGTGGCCTACGCGACGGAGTCTATGACTACCTCGGCCGCTATCCTGTTCAGAACTTTGACGGGTTTTGGCGGCAGGACATGAGCAACACTCGCTATTGGACCATGGAGCGTAACACACCGTTCGTCTTGAACGTTCCGGCAGGTCAAGTACAGACCGCCGATGGTGTCTTCACATGTATGACGGCATTCAATGTAAACGTCGAGGTATCGATTACACCCGCCACCGATGATGCCGGGAACCCAGAGCTTAGAATGACATTGGCCGGCTACCTGCTTGAGTCAGACGCCAGAACCGTGAACTTCCTGTTCAACGGAGTTGAAGTCTCGCTGACGAGCTTGCTTCAGCCTGCAGACCTGAACGTCGATACCGATGGTGACGGCATTCCCGATGCGTATCCTTTTGAATTTTCGGGTGATGCAGTGGCGGTTACTTTTGTTGGTGACCCACCGGCTGCTGACGGCAGTAATCGCGATCCACAAGCCATCGTGGAGAATCCACCTGAATGTGATGAGTGATCAATCGATCATTGACCCGAGCGGGCGAATCTGAAGAAAGCTCGCTCGGTCTCCCCCCTTCTTCTTGCATACGTCACCAACCACCTCAATGAAACGCGCTTCGGAATGAATCGCAGACGCGCTCGTTGTGGGTTGGCCAGGCTATGACTGAATGAGACATCGCCAAACTGATGCGTCGTCGTCACACAGGTGAAATGGGAATCATCAGTTAAATTTCATAGCTGACAAACCGATTGCCAGAGAGCTCGTCGCGATGGGTAGCTATTTTGCTTTCGACCGAGACTTCAGTACCACACGCATAGAGCCTACTCGAACGGTCACGCGACAGATCTACAGGCAAACGACGCAAACGTCATTCAGGTGCGTACCCTGTCAAAGCGGGCTGCGGTAAAGCGAGCGGGCGTTGCTCAGGTAGAATGTCGTTGAACGTCCGCGTATTCTGTCCCTGATTCCCCGTATCTGTAAATACCATCTTCAATCGCAGGCCCGCACGGTCACCGAGAGTGATCAACGTGGGAATCGCTGCATTCAAGTCAACTGTGCGCTGCGCGAGCAATGGCTCTGCGGCAATATTTGGGTCTCCAATGTCTTCAAGATTTAGGTACTGAACAAAAGCACGGGTTCCAATGCCATCCTGGTGATTTTCAAAAGGCAATGGCGGGTCAATGCCTTCTGGGTTGCGCTTTCGGTATGCTTGTACGTGCACAAACTGATGATCCGGATTCAATTGCCGGCGATTAGACCGAATGATCCTGAGATGGTTTGACGTCCCGATGATGATGTCAAAGTCGCCATCGCTATCAATATCAGCGACCCGCAGACTCTGAATCGCACCAAACTGCGGCAGAATGGTATTGGAAAAGCTAAACCCGACAGGTCCATTCTCGTATATCTGACTGCCATTGACATCACCGACAATCAAATCGTCCCGGGTATCACCGGTCAGATCGGCAACACCGACCACTGCACCCGCAGCCGTCGATATCTGGCCGAGATCGAATTGCACGAAGGCGCCATTGCCGTCATTCAGATAGAAGGCGTTTTGATTTCCGCCAAAGACAAAAATATCGAGCGTTCCATTGCGATCTGCATCGAGCCAAACAAAGTTTTCGTAGCCCACCGCACCGAACCATTCCCCGCCATCTGTTTGGGTAAAGGTGTTATCACGATTACCCATCCATACCTGGCCTCCAAGAACAGGGTCGAGACCAACGATATCGGCGACGCCATCACCATCCACATCCTTCATCGCTAAACGAGCGTAGCTGCCAAGTGCGCCAAGCCCGAGTTCGGGTAAATCATCGGCCAAGCTAAAGACTGTATCGCCATCGCCAAAATAGTAACGAGCCACATCCCCATCGGATAAAATGAGGTCGAGTCGACCATCGCGAGTTCCGTCACCGAGGACACCGCGAACACCACTACCCAAAGAGGCGAGTGGAACAGGCGATGGGATAAACTGTCCATTCCCGTTGCCGAGGAGCAGCTGGGTGCGCGTGCTATCAACGACCACGAGGTCCTGACGCCCATCGGAGTCGACATCGCCCACAGCGATAGCGCCATCGGTCGTCGCTGGCAAAAGAGCCTGGCCATGGTCATAGCCCGTAAAGCCGCCGTTTGGCCCCTGAACAAATGTGGCTGACGCTCCATTTTCGCTGGCGGTGACGGCGATAATATCAACCCGTCCATCTTGATTTAGGTCGGCTACATCGACATAAGTCGGGTCAACCGCCAAGTCGATGCCGTCCACGCTCGGCGCCTGATAGCCATAGTCTTGTACTCGAACCGACCGTTCTAACTCCAAGCTTTCGTTACCAATTCGATCACGCGCAGACACGGTCAGAATAGGATCCTCTGGATCGACGACGACGCCGTACGCGGTCCAAGTCCCGGTCTCTTCATCGATGCTTGCGACGACACCGTTTACGGTAATCGTTTCGAGTCCAATGCCCGTGATGACCTGATCCTCTGGCTGAGTGCGGTCATCTGAATAGGTTCCCGTCACGGTTAAAGGTAAGGGTACCGCGACACCAATGTTGGGCTCCGTTATGGCGATCTCTGGTGGTGAAGAGTCTCGATTGACAGTGAATGTTTCGACGGTCTCGTTGCCGACATCATCTCGAATCACAACGCGGAAGACATTTGGGCCTTCCATGAGATCTGTGAGTTCGGTGTCAAAGGTTGCGCCGTTCGCAGCGGCCGAGAAATTGATGGATAGGCCATTGACGGTGATCTGTTGGACGCCCGATCCAACATCAGTGACGGTTCCGGCCAATCGCACTGAGTCCGCCTGCTGAAATGCATCGTTAACAGGACTCGTGAATTCAACGCTCGGTGGCGTCGAGTCGACGCGAAAGCCATAATTCCCTTCCCGTACGTTCCCAACAATGTCTTCGATTCGCCAAGCCAAATTGTGTTGGCCATCTTCAAACACACCCCTGAGGGTAAAACGCCCTTCATTGTCCAAACTGGGCACCAGTCCAGGGACGCTAAAACCACCCTGTGCGATGCCACATTGGCCAACCTCTACCGTACCCGTAAAATTGACTCGGCCGGTTCCATCTGGCCTTAGCCAGGGATTGATCGGCGTGTTTACATTCAAAATATCGAATGAGACCTGCGGGGCAACGGTATCCACCTGCACAAAGGTCGACGTCTCTGCTGTTAAACCGGCTCGATTTGTCGCAACTACAAGCACCTCTTGTCCATCTCGCTCGCCTGCCCGAACGGTGATATCTTGGCGGAATTCACCACCCATATTGTCGAGGCCAACGTTATCGACCCGCTCGCCGTTCACGGTGACCAAGGCCACACCGCTCTCTAGATCTGTTGCCGTGCCAATAACCGTAAACTCAGAGCCTACACATTGATTCGCCTCTGGAGTTCGAAACGTGACGGTGGGGCTGCTCGAATCAACCGTCACTCTCACGGTTGCTGTGGCCGCGTCCCCATCAACATTACTAGCTGTCACAAGGACTTCTTGTTCGCCTTCGCCCTGACTGGGTAATTCCAATCTGAATCGGAGACCATTCAACAGTGCGCCGTCAACGGGTGCACCGTTTCCGATCGCACCCCGAAGCTGCACAACACCTTCACACACCGAACCCTCAATCACGATTCTGTCAGAGCCAATGAAGGCACCATCAATGGGCGACTCTACGTTCACACAGGGGGCATTTTTGGTCACGACTCCACTCGCACAGGATTCATTTCCTGCCTCGTCCTGCCCACACACTGTAACCGTGTTGTCACCGTTACCGAGCTCCACAAACTGCGAAAACTCACCCGTAATGTTGCCGCGGACCGGCGGATATTCAACGAGACCGTCGCTGGATTCCACTTGAATCTCGATGGATGGGTTCCGTACAGGTCGACCGTTATCTTGCAGCGAACCTCGCACCTGAAATCTTCGCTCAGCGGCGACTGTCACTGCGTCAGGGTTGGGCTGTTCAAGGATGATTACAGGCGGCTGTTCATCGAGTTCAATGGTGATCTCAATCGTCTCAGACTGGTTACCTGGGATATCGACGGTTGATACTGCTAAAGTTTGGAATCCGGACTCAAGCGCAATGACAAACTCAAAGCTCTGCCCGTCCCAAATAATGGGCTCTATGGGCTCGATTGGCTGTTGGTCCAGGTTGAGCATCAAACTCGGTTGGAAATGCTCATCATCTATGCGTCCCTGTACCCGTAATTGCGGCTCGTTCGTCAAAATATCCTGTAATTGCTGAGGTGACGTAATTTGTAGTATCGGGTCGGTGCTATCGCGGACAATACTCGCGTTCGCGACACATTCGGCACCCGCGCTATCGAGCACGCGTAATTCTGCTGTATTTGGACCTTCCTCAAGGGGAAATCGTCCCTCGTAACGGCCAGCTTGATTCAAATTTAGCGCCGTTCCGTTGAGGGTAACCGACAATTGATTGGCCGCTTCCTCCTCGTCCGCCACCTCGATGACGATGTCGACGTGTGTCTCGCGCGTCAGCTCGTTGGCAACGACAAGACTGCATGTAGGACTACTGTTAACGGCCATATCCGGAGACATATCCGGCGCCAAATCTGGCTCCATAGACATGTCAGAAAGTACACCGGCATCGTCGCCCACGTTTGCATCGGGCTGCACTGCCGAATCCAACATCCCCATGGCGTCAGCGGTCGTCATTTGATCGACCTGTCGCTCTTCACCTACACAGATCCCGTCCACACAGACACCGCCGTTGCAGTCACCGTCAGACTCACAATTATAGGGATCTAAGAGTGCACTACACCCTGTGATGAGAACAATGAGTGTTGGGTAGATGATACCAACGCTTAATTTCCACATTCGCTTGGTCCACATTGCTTATGCTTTAGAATCGAAAAATACCTGTTGCACCAACCCCGTGAGGCGTTGGTGTCATCATAAAGGCGGCCGCATCGGCGTCATCACCAGACACAAGATACAGCGCGAGACCTACGCTCGCCGCAACCGCACCCGTGACGAATAATACATCGGCGACAAGCGCCTGAGTTCCCACATCTCCGGCGATCGCAACCTCACGCTCTGTCCGAGCACATGCTGGATTTGATCGGCAAGTGTCGAGGTCACCGTTCGTGCCCGCAGCAACAGCGCCCATCGCGAGGCCGCCAACGAGCAGAGCACCGCCACTGCCGAGGCCAACCCAGCTCCAGGTACGACGCGTCCAGCCACTCCCGGTCGGTTCAACGCGTTCACCCACGCCCTGCGGCTGTGCACTGGGCGGTTGTTGAGAGCCCTGTGTCGGCTGTATGGGTTGTGCAACCACACGTGGCTGTACCGCTTGAGGGCTCGGCGTCGAGGCGATTGGTCGCGCAGCGGGTTTTACCTGGGTTGGCTGCGGACGCACCTCTTTGACAGCAGGCGTTGCCGGCTTTACGGGCTTCACAACCGGAGGCTTGACGGGCTGAAGAACCGGCACGGACGCAACTGGTCCACCGTCTGCTTGCATGGTGATCGTCAGTGACTTCGTACCCCGACCTTCAAACAAGATTGAGCGTTTCAGTGGGCTATAACCCTGCTTCGTCAGGAAAAACTCATGACGGCCGGCTGGAAGTCGAAGTGTGATAGGTGAGACACCGACGATCGGGGCTTGAGACTCCCCTATTCTGATGCTCGCTCCCGCCGGGTTGGTCTTGAATTTAAGCGCTGGCCATGATGCTCGCTCAGCCTGGAGTTGAGCGACGAGACTACGAATTTGGTTCGCATCCTGCGGACTCTGATTGATGTAGCGGCGGTAGTACTCGATCGCCCGGGTGTAATTCCACATCGCTCGATATACGTTCCCGATATATTTGAGCATCACAGGGTGCGGTGACAGCGCATTTGCACGCTTAAACGCATCAAGTGCCTTCGCGTATCGCTTTGCGTTGAAGTTCTCATTGCCCGATTTAAAGAGTAGTTTAGCGGACTGCTTAGTACTCTGCGCACCGACTGTTGCGGGTAATTGACTGATGACTAAAGCACAGCAGACCCAAACAATTCGCATCATTTTGCAACCTTCTCCGACCATACTTTTCTTCGCCGCGCACCAACACAAAAAGCGCAACGCGCCAAGCGTAACTGGAAACCGCGTTAATCTCCACTAATCGCTCGAGTTGGCGCGATAAGTCGCAGGCTCACTGGCCGCGAACAATACAACCGATGTTCTCGTCCGAGAGCAGAATGGCCCGATTCATATCCAATATTACGTCAGGGTGGGTGATTCAGGGTAGGCGCCGGTCACTCATATGGATTGACCATGCCCTTCTTCTTGGGTGCCTTCCGCCGTGGCCGCTCGCGCTTTTTTCGCTTTTGCACAGTTACAGGCTTCGCGACCGGTTTGTTTTGGACTTTGGGCGGCGGAGTTTGCTTAGGCGCTGGCCGCTTCTCCACCTCGGTCGCCCGTTTGGGCTCAGGCTTCGGGTCTTGGACCGCTTCTAATTTTCGGACCACCGCGGGCAGCCCTTGCTGGACGCCTGTGTTGTCTTGTGCGTCTTTCTGGCTTGCAGCCGGCTTGTCTGGTGCCTTTTTGTCGACCGGTGCTAAAACGATCATGACTTCTTTAGGCTCTTGTGAAAACGCCACGTCAGCCGGAACAATTTCGTATTCAGCATCAGCGTACCCGTCACGCTTGAAGATGACCTTAAACGTTTTCTCGCCTCTGACCACCTGCTCGTAGGGTGTTTTGCCTTGAGCGACGCCGCCGACAAAGCCCATGGCGCCTGTGGGTTGAGTGACTAACTTAAGCTTTTTGATCTTCGCGAGAGTTCGCTGAGTCCGCACGGCTTTGGCGACTCGTTCACGTTTACGACGCTCTTGGGCTTCCTCTTGCTCCGATTCACTCATGATCACTTTGGCGCCCAGAGCTGTCACGACCAGGAGCAAGAGGAGGAATACCACGACCCAAGGCCGACTGAGACCCCCGAGTCGTGGAAGCGCTGCCGTTTGACGGGCGAGCCGTTTTTTCTTGTCCTTTTCTGTGAGGACTTCGACCTCATCGAAATCAGAGAGGGACGCCACAGGGCTCTGCGCCACCGCTGACTCCATCACAGAACGGGCGCCAGGTAAATCGCCTTCATCTGTCTCTAGACCAGATAATAAATCATCTGGAAGAAGGGAGCCGCTCGTTCTATTGGCTGGCTTCGCCGGGGTTGGTTGTAACGGCGTTGTACCGAGGCCCGTGACCGCGTCCAACTCGTCGTCATCGAGATCATCAATGACGGCTGCAAAAGCCGCTGTCAGGTCATCTGGGCTCTGTGCCTCGGCTGGCGGCTGAGCTTGCTGCTGGGCCAGCGCCTCAATGACTTGTTGAGGCGCCGTCTCGCCAGTGATTTGAAGTGGCGAGGGGATCGGCACCTCGGGTGGCTGTGGGGGCGTTCGTTCGGGCTCAGGCTCGAGCGTCTGCTGAGCAGTATTGGGTTCGGCTTCCGGCGCACCACTGCTCACCGGCGCATCTTCTCCGAGCGCCTGCTCAAAAAGCGCCTTCAGTTCACTGTCTCCGCCAACCGCTACAGTCTTCTCTGAGCGCTCACCATCGAGTTGGTCGAGCTTAAGTTGAGAGAGATCCACTGCTTGAGTTGCGTCAGGATCGGGCGCATCTACAGATGGCTGAGGCTGTTCCACTGGGGCTGCACGCAGCTCTCGAATCGCGTCGGCTAAATCTGTAGCCAGCCCCCGCAGGCTCTCGTAGCGCTGCGCCGGCGCCTTTGACAGACAACGACTCACCAAGCGAGCTAAACTCTCTGGGACCGACGGAACTCGCTCTCTGATCGGTTTTGGTTCAGAATCGATGATCGCTTTCAGAAGCTGGTCTGGCGTAGCTCCGAAAAATGGCAATGCGCCGGTTAGGAGAAGGTATCCAATGATGCCAAGCGAGAATTGATCCGAGGCGAGCGTCACGGATTCACCAGACGCTTGCTCTGGACTGAAATATTTCGCCGATCCGACCACCTGCCGCGCACCGGACAGATGGTGCGCGCCAAAGATAACAGGTGAGCCCACATCTACAATTCGAACGACTTGTTTGCCGCCAGGCCGCTCCTCAACAAAAACATTTTCTGGCTTCAAATTAGCATGAGGCCGGCCTGCTCGGTGAATCGGCGCCAAGGCACTGCAAAGCTGGAATAAAATGTCCGCTGCACGACTCGGCGTGAGGCGACCCGCACTTTTCAACACGTCTCTGAGCGTGTTGCCGGGTACAAATTCAGTGATGATGTAAGTCGTGCCGTCGGGCAACCTGTTCGCAGCTAATGTGGCCGCGACTTTTGCATGGCGGACCTTGGCTGCTTCCTTTGCCCATCGGAGCAAGTCAGGGCCAAAAGTCGATGCCACGTCTGCGTGCAACACTTTTACAGCGACGCGACGAGCACCGTCATCGGAGTGCGCCTCATAAACGACGCCAATCTCACCAGAGCCGAGGTTACGGGTCAACGTGAACTGATTGGCAATTCGTTGGCCAACCATATCATTGGCGGTTTTCACTTCGGCCCCGGTGAGCGGGGCCGAACATGACGAGCATACAGTCGCCTCGTTAGGATTTTCTGTTCCACATTGAGAACATTTCAACATAAAACGCAGCCTCGTTAGGGTTTGTCTGACGCGCTTAACTTATACCATTAGCAGCCGACGTGGCAAAGAACCCGAACGACTTTAGAGTCAGCAAACGGCTACCGACCAATCGACACTCGATGCACGGCAATGTTCTACGTTTGTGAAGGAAGGGCAGGTACGAGACGCGGCGGTGTGATCAAAAAATGGTCTCAGCCGACACGTGGAGGGTCAATGGGCGGCGCTTAAACGGCTATTTTTGCAAAAAAAAACCACCGCAGAGCGGTGGTTTAGTGCGAAGAGGGGGAGTCGAACCCCCACGGCCTTATCGGCCACTAGGCCCTCAACCTAGCGTGTCTACCAATTTCACCACCTTCGCGTGCGTGGATTGGGGTTGTCTCACAGAGTTGCGCCTGGGTCAAGCAGCATTCAGTACTCAACTCCAGGGCACGCTCTATTGACGATTCGACGCCATGAACCTTGGACTAAGGCGCACCAGGTGCTTTGGGCGTCGTCGAGCCAGAATTGGCTGGTGCAGGCGCACTACCCGACTCAGGCGTCGCTGACTCCTTCTTCGTGCCATCCGCCTGATCGGCGTTATTGGCCTTCGTTGTCTCGTCCGCCTTCTTGGCCTCTTCTGCCTTCTTGGCCTCTTCTGCCTTCTTGGCCTCTTCCGCCTTCTTGGCCTCTTCCGCCTTCTTCTCAGCTTCGACTCGGGCATTCTCAGCCGCGCCAGCCGCCTCTAGATCGCTAGACGAAGGCGTCGAAAAGATGGCGAGGGCCATGCTCGTGACCATAAAGGTGGCAGCCGTGAAGGCTGTAAACTTTGTCAAGGCTGTTGCAGCACTTCTCGCACCCAGGGCTGCCCCTGCGCCACCACCGAAGGCTGCGCTCACGCCCCCGCCCTTTCCGGACTGGAGTAAGATAACGAGTACAAGCGCTGAACACGCCAGGATATGGATCACTGTGACAATTGTCTCAAGCATGAGGGATAGTCCTATCTATGCGCTACAATTTCTACGAAGCTGTCGATGGACAAACTGGCGCCACCGACAAGGGCGCCGTCTATATCATGCTCTGCCATGAGATCGCGAACATTATTTGGCTTAACACTGCCCCCGTACTGAATACGCAACGCGGAAGCGGTCGTCTCTCCATGTTCCCTAGAGACTATTTCCCTAATATTTCTATGTACTTCTTGCGCCTGAGCGGGAGTCGCCGTACGGCCCGTACCAATCGCCCAGACAGGCTCGTAGGCTACGACGGAACGTGCGATCTCGTCGGCGGATAGGGTTGAGAGACCCGCGATCAACTGCTTGGAGACCACGTTGAGTGTTTGGTTTGAGTCCCGCTCCTCAAGTGTCTCACCAATACAAATGATCGGTAAAACCCCCTGGTCATGAAGACTCCGTGCCTTTTGACCGACCCCCGCGTCGGTTTCGCCAAACAACTGACGGCGCTCACTGTGCCCAATGATTGTATATTGGCATCCGATCTGCTTTAGCAGGGCAGGCGAGAGTTCGCCGGTGTATGCGCCTTGTTCAGCCCAGTGACAATTCTGCGCAGCGAGTTTAATGGACGAATCCTTCAGGCGATTTGCAATCGGCGCTAGCATCGCTGACTGTGGCGCGATCACAACGTCAACGTCTCGATGCCGACCGCAACGGTCGCGCACGGCAGCCGCAAGCTCAAGTCCACCGTTGAATGAAAGGTTCATTTTCCAATTGCCCGCGACGATTGGTTTTCTACTCATGCTGTCCTCCTTATTCCCAGCGCTGCTAAGCCTGGGAGCTCAGAGCCTTCCATAAATTCGAGACTTGCCCCACCGCCTGTGGATATGTGGTCAATCTCTTCGGCGAAGCCGCCTTCAACGACCGCCCGAACGGAATCACCACCGCCGACCACCGTCCACCCCGGGCATTCCGCGATCGCGTCCGCGACCTGCCGCGTACCCTGGGCAAAAGCATTGAATTCAAAGACCCCCATGGGGCCATTCCAAAAGACTGTGCGTGCTTCCCGTAGGACATCAGCATAGGCCTTTGCTGTCTTCGGTCCAATGTCGAGCCCCATCAAACCATCAGGAATCTCCGATGTGGGTGAGACCTGAGCGACAGCATCAGCAGCGAAATTGTCAGCGACCACATGGTCCACTGGCAAACCAACCTCAACGCCTCGCTCCTTCGCCAGCTGCATGATCCGCCGAGCGGTTGGCAAATGCTCTTCTTCGATTCGACTCGCACCCACTTTTACGCCTTGAGCTGCCAGGAAGGTGTAGGCCATCGCACCGCCGATGAGGATGCGCTCAACCCTCGCCAACAGATTCTCGATGACACCGATCTTGTCGCTCACTTTTGCGCCACCAAGTACGGCCACGAATCCAAGTCGTTGAGATGCCAAGACTCGCTCAAGGGCCCGGACTTCTTTGGCGATCAAAAAGCCCGCCGCCTTTTCCCGCATCAACTGTGCGACGCCGGCCGTGCTCGCGTGCGCACGATGCGCTGTCCCGAATGCGTCGTTAACATAGCAATCTGCGAGGGCTGCCAAGTGACGCGCCAAGCTGTCATCATTCTTGGTCTCGCCGCTATGATAACGGATGTTCTCGAGCAGAAGCACCTCGCCGGCGCGCAGTTCGCGGGCGAGTCGTGTTGCGCTTTCACCCACGGGCGCGTCGGTCAACATGACGTCTTGGCCAAGCAGCTCGGCGAGCCGTTCACCCACCGGGCACAGTGAGAATTGCGGCGCGGCCTTACCCTTTGGCCTGCCTAAATGGCTCACGAGAATACAAGCAGCGCCCTCAGCGAGCGCATATTGGATCGTGGGCAAAGCGGCACGGATTCGACTGTCATCTGCGACTCTATCTCCCTCGATCGGGCAATTAAAATCGACCCGGATGAGTACCTTGCGCCCGGCGACCGGTAACTCATCGATTTGCGTCATTTGTAAGATAGAGTCCTCAGTCATTTAGTTAATTCCCTGCAACATGCGCCGCGCGAGGTCAACCATTCGGCAGCTGAAACCCCACTCATTATCGTACCAACTCAAGATCTTGACGGTCTGCCCGTTCATAACCATCACGTTATCAGCGTCGACGATCGAACTGTATGGGTTTCCAATGTAATCAGTGCTGACGAGTGGCTTGTCTTCGATGGCGAGGACACCGTCCATCGTCCCTGTGGTCGCAGCACGAATCGTATCGAGCACCTCAGCGGCTGTGGTTGGTTTGTCGAGCTGCGCGACGAGGTCAACGAGTGACACGTTGGGTGTCGGTACGCGCACGGCAATGCCGTCGAGCTTGCCTGCCAAATGTGGAATGACAAGACCGATCGCTGCAGCAGCGCCGGTGCTGGTGGGCACCATCGAACACGCTGCAGCGCGGCCGCGACGCAGATCGGAATGCGGCAGGTCGAGAAGCCGCTGGTCATTAGTGTAACTGTGGATCGTCGTGACGAGCCCATGGTTGAGACCAAACGCTTCGTCCAACACCTTTACAACCGGTGCGAGACAGTTTGTGGTGCATGAGCCGTTTGAGACGATGGTGTGCTTGGTCATGTCGAGTGTATCGTCGTTGACACCCATGACGATGGTCGCGTCGACGTCACCCTTAGCTGGCGCGCTCAAGATAACGGCCTTCGCACCCGCCTGTAAGTGACCGGAAGCGGTCTCTTTGTTGCGAAACACACCCGTACACTCGAGCACCAACTCAACACCAAGGTCGGCCCAGGGAATTTCTGCTGGATTACGTTGAGCGAAGGTCGGGACTCGACGATCGCCTACCACGATGGCGCCATCCTCCGCCGAGACGCTCTTTCCGAATCGTCCATGCACGCTGTCGAACTCAAGTAAGTGTGCGAGAGTCTTCGGGTCGGTGAGATCATTGATACCCACAACCTCAATGTCTGACTGTTCTTCGAGAATTCGAAATACCATTCGGCCGATTCGGCCAAATCCATTGATGGCGATACGTCGTGTCATTGCTTTTGCCTTGTCGCGTATGAAAGCGTCACTCACTTTAGAGTGACATGTCTATGGTGATTGCGCGGAGGGTATCGATCTTTGTATAAGCAGTCAAGGCAAACCGCGCGTGGATGCGGTTCTGAACCCGATCCAAGGACAGTCGATTTTATGAGCGAAGCTAAGCAATCTAGGGCCAATATCATAGAGTTTAGGAAGAGTTTTCGGCGCGCACGTCTGGATTTTGTGCGCCGGCATGGCATTTGCGCATATGACCAGGCACAAGCACTCTATGTTTGCGGACGCACTGGCGAAGAAGTCGTCGTCACCGATGCCTTCCCTGGACAAGCCCGAAAGGCGCCAATCGAGCAGGTGATCGAATCACTCTCGAATGGATGGATCGCCAATCGACGTAATTTTAGGTCAGATGACAGCGATTTAGAGCTCGAATTGGTCGCCGGTGTCTATGCAGCATTCCTGCCGGAAGTCGGTTTTGATTACACCATTGAGTTCGACCTCACGGAGGCAGCTGATCGTCCAGTGAGGTGTTGGCGTGTGGACGGCGCTGGCAAGGCCAGCAAACTGATCGTGCCATCAGACGAAGGCACATTTCACGCGCAGAGTGGTACCTTTCATGATTTGCGTGCCGGTTGGCGCTGGCTGATTTCAAGCTATGCGAAGGACGGCCGATTACGAACAGAAGAAGTCGAAAGAGGCTACTTTATCGGCGTCAGAAAAGGCATGCCTGGTGATACAGATCCGGCGGCACGTGATGACGAGGAGCTCGAGCACGCATTCAGCGCCCACGTGAACTATGGCTTTGACGTGCTCGAGTTCATCGGTTCGGCCGAAGCGCAGAAGTATCCCTTTCAAAATGAAACGGCGAGTACGTGGCTCGGCGAATACGCAGCCCCCGTCGCACAAGGCGTCATCGATATGTTCGTTCTCGCGAACACCGATTACTTCAAAGATGTCGTCATGGAATTGTGCGAGACGAAGGAGTGTACGCTGCGATTCGAAGATATCGACGAGCAATTAGTCGGCCATCTGGGCAGAGGAGAACTGTCGATCCGTCTCGATCTCGGTGAATTGATGCTTCGCGGAATTCATACAGGCCGTACCTTCTGCGGGATTGCTCAGGATTTCATTGGGCCTCATGCAGACGATCTATTCGAAGCAACGGTGCTGCTAGAGAGTCTCACGGCAAGACTCGAGCGCTACGAATTATCCGTAACCGACGGGTGCATCCTTACGGTGAAGGATGGGTCCACGAGCGCACAATGGAACATGCTCAACCTCGTTGGACAACAGCATGAGGGTAGCTACGTCGATGGTGTACTCAGGCTGATGGGTTTTGACCCGGAGACAGGTGACAAGTTGCCCGCCCATCACAACCTCGAATCCTGCTCGATTTGTCATCGGCCTGCGCGCATCGATAAGCTGATTCGGCCAAAGCAACTCATCGGCCGCATGAGTGATGAGTTGACACATATCAATGTGGGCGATCATACAGTCTATTACACCGCCTCATGTGACATCCACTCCGTGCCGATTACAGGTCTTGAACCAAGCCGACTCAGCGAACTTGAGGCGATTTGTCAAAAGCATCAAAAAGACGCCACCACACGATTAATCTCGCATAGTCGGGATGTGGAAGATGCCAGCGAACTGTTTATCGGTTATGACGTGGGCTCGCTTCTCCTGGAAGCTGGCCGCGTGAGAACCTTAATCGAGAGCCAAAAACTCAGTGGATTCGACGCGTGTCACGCTTATGGTCTGTTCCCCGATGCGCTACTTTTGTCTCGGCGTGCTCTTGATTACGCCGAGCGAGCACGCGCCGAGACGAATGCGCGAGAGAAGCTTGAGGCATTGTATCCCGATCGAATCATTGCCCTGAAAGTGGCCCGAACGATCGACCTCACCAAGGTGCCTCTCGGCCAAGTGGAATGGACGCAGTAGAGAGCGCCCACTCAGATGCAGTGAGATCGCCGCGTTCGCCGGAGCATAACGCTTTGCTCCAAAACGACGAAAACCCCGCCGAGGCGGGGTTTTCAAAGGTGAAAGCGCATCTCACGCCTTCATGACTTTACCACTGGTAAGTCGCAGCGATCTTCGATGCAAATCCAGCTGTTGGGGTACCTGTCAAAAGGAATGGACCATTTGTCAGGAAGTCACGCTCAACTGCAGCGTCGATACGGAACTTGTCCCAGTGAGCTGAAAGACCCATCGCGCCTGTTGGTGCTGGAGCCCAGTTGCCCTGAAGTGCCTGCGCAATATCAGCGTCAGCATGGTTGATCACAAGCTCAGCACCGCCGTCTGGCGTGTACGTTGTCATGACGAATTTGTAGCCTGCGCCTGCGCGGAATTCGACCCAATCATTGAGTGGTGTCTCGAAAGCGACATTCATACCAGGAATTGTGATCTGGCTGCCTTCGTCATCGCCATTTTTGAGCATTGCGTAGCCAACGGTGGCGTGCAGAGCAACGATGCCCTTGCCAACCTTATAGACTGGACCTGCACCAAGCTCGATGCTGGTCATCGAGTTCTCGACCTTGTCAGCGCCGTCCGGCTCAGTCGTCGACGCCATGTGGCCGATGGCGACCGTGTAACCAAGGTCGACCTTTGGCTGCATAGCCTTGTAACCACGAAGGTTCACACCAACGGTCATGTCGGAGAATTTAGTCTTTGCACCATTCTCTGCGCTATTAAGACCTAAACCAAGGCTCATCTCACCCACATTCTTGATGGTGTAACCTGCGACAACGCCGATGTTCATCGCTGTGTTACCGTCGCCGTCCTGAGTTGCCTCACCCTTACCGAGTGTGAGGCCGAGACCCCAGTCACCGCCGCTGTAGACGGCCTCGAGAACGGTGGCTGTCGCACGCTCTTGAGTCGGGTCTTGCACGGGTGCTAAGCGGTTAATGCCAACACCCCAACCACCGTTGCCATTCTTCACACCGATGGTCGCACTCGTCGCCTCACCACCCTCGTGGTTCAAACGAACGCGGTTGACATTCAATGAATGGCCAGCGCGCTGTGGATATGTGAAGACGTCATTGTAGTCCTCGATGAGCACGTTGCCATTGAGACCGTCACGTCGGTCAGCTTGTGCAGGAACCGCGAACACGAGCGCTGCAAGTGCTGCGAAGACTGATAGTTTGAGAGACCTTTTCATTGGAAACCCCCTAGCATTAGCGCTCCCACAGGAGCGATGTTTAAGTGCCCCTGGCTGTCTGCAAACTCAGTTGCGGGCACCCAGAGCTGATTCAGCGACCAAACCCCGTTGGTTTCGTGAATCGGATTACAACAAGCACACAAAGAACCATATGTGTACTGATGTGTATAAAGGTAGGACACATAACGAAGCTCTCCAAGAAAAAAACAGCCATTTTAAAAGCTCCCCAATTTCAACCACTTAGAGTCACACAGGCGACTATCCATCAACAAAACAACTTCAAAAAAAGAGTGGTGCGAAACAGTTTACGCGGGAAAACAGTTCAGGGTGCGCACACAATTACCCACATTAATGACAAGCGTAAGGAAGGCGCGCTGTGGCCGCCATCTCCAGAGACGCAATTGGCATGTCAAAACCGACTCGATGGATTGCTGAGGTCACAGTTTGAATCCATTGCCAATGGAAAGGCCTCCGAGTAAGTTGTGGTCGGCAGCAAAATGATAGCTAGGTCAGTTTCAAAATCCGGCTAATGAGCGAAAGGCAAGCGTGACTGAATTTATTGTCTGGGGAGCAGGAGAGCTCGGTGGTCGAGTCGCCGAACTCGCAGCAAATGATGGCCATCGAGTGAGGGCATTTACAAAGAGCGCTCAACGGCACGAGGCTCTCAAATCAAATGGCGCTTACGCAGAACTCGGTACGCCAGGCGACCTACCCGACGAGAGTCGTTTATTGGTGAGCATAAGCGGGAACGCGAACCTCAAGACGGCCATTGAGACAATCCGCACACTGAGACCGCCCAATCGCGTCGTCCTGACCTCATCTACGGGTTTCTATCAGGGGCGAGCCGGACTGATAGAACCCTCGACTCCGAGCGGCACAACTGAGCGTGCAAAACAGATCGCAGACGTGGAGTCAATGTTTCTAGAGTGGGCAGGTGCCGCCGGCGTTATCTTGCGTCTCGGTGGGCTCTATCGAGCGGGACGCGGTCCGCTATCTGCTCTGCGCAAGAGAGGCGCGCCTCCACTCGGCCCACCGGACAAGCGCATCGCGCTGATTCACTACGATGACGCAGCCCAAGCTGCGTATCGAGCACTTCTCATGGAAGAAGCTGACTCTCCGTATATTGTCGTCACACAACCCTTGCCGACGAGACAGGAATTTTATACAGCGGCTTGTGTCATGCTGGGGCTCGATTTACCCAGCTTTGGCCGACCACTCAACCAAGCTGCCATCGATTACAATACCGATACGACGCAACGTGACCTACTTCCAGAACCAATGCACCCACACTGGCAGGCAGCGCTCTTGCCACAATAGAAATCAAATGAATCGAATAGGGCTCTAATTGAAATGAAGTATTCTGTCAGCGCATGCAGTGATATCGGGCGTAAGCGCAAAGAAAATCAAGATTGCTATTACACCAATCCTGAGACCGGACTCTTTGTGGTGGCCGACGGAATGGGTGGTCATGCTGGAGGCTCAGTTGCAAGTCAGATGGCTGTGGAATTGTTTGTCCAGAACGTCGAAGCCCAACTCAATCAGCTCGCCAAGCGCCCAGATACACAGTCCTCAAGGGAGATGATTTCCCAAATTCTAGAAGACGCCGTCCGTTCAGCAGGTGAAGGCGTCTACAAGAAAGCCCAGGCATCCACGAAAATGCGTGGCATGGGTACAACACTGTCGGCCCTCTTCATGCATGAAGGTAGAGGCTATATTGCCCACGTCGGCGATAGCCGTGTCTATTTGGTACGCCGCAAAGAGGTCGTTCAGCTCACCGAAGACCATTCACTGATTAACGAACTGATCAAACAGGGAAAACTACGGCCAGGAGACAAGGCGAAAAAACGCAAATATAGTAATGCGATCACGCGGGCAGTGGGTATTTACGAAGATGTTAAAGTCGATACATTCGACTTCGAGCTGAGCGTAGGTGATGTCATTTTAATTTGCTCTGACGGGCTGTCCCAATACTTAAAATCCGTGGATGAGCTCGGCCGCCTTGTGGGTAGTGTCTCTTTTGAGGGGATCGCGAAGACCGCCGTGGGTATGGCGAATCAACGAGGGGGCTCTGATAACTCGACTGTTGTGTTCATTCGCTTAGACGAAAAGCCCGATCAAAGAGATATTGGCTTTCAGGCCGATCTGCATGAGCGCGTCGATATTTTATCTAAAATGCCTATGTTTCAGCACCTGACATACAAGGAACTCGTGTCGGTTCTAAATATCTGCGATGTAGATACCTTCGAGGCGAATGAATACGTATTCAAAGCGAACGAACTCGGTGGCTCGATGTACATCGTGCTTTCGGGCCGCATTTCGGTACAGCACGACGACGTACAACTGGCAACTTTAGGACCGGGTGGTCACTTTGGTGAGATGGCCATTTTGGATAAGAGTAAACGTTCAGCCACCGCTCGTGCTCAACGTAAGACGGAGCTGCTATCTATTGAGAGGCGGGCGCTGTTCGGATTATTGAAGCGAGACGCAAACGTTGCGGTGAAGATCTTGTGGTGTATGACACAGATTCTAAATCGGCGCCTCCGCTCAACCAATCAGGCTTTGGTCAAAGCGAGTCAGAACACGAATGACGATGTCATCTCGAGCTGGACGAGCGTTACCCTGACCGATGACTGAGCGGCGTTTGCAGTAAAGCAATGAGAATATCTGCCTGAAAACGGGCGTCTGCAAGCGCGTTGTGAACCATATCCGGCTCCGGCGCTTGCAATTGCGGATAGAGCTCAAGCAACATTTCTTTATTGCATTCGCGCCATGGAAGTCTATGAACGCCCATCAATAGTGCTTTCGTGTCTAGAGCATTGTACCCAAATGGGTTTTCAAGCCCCGCCCAAGCAAAGTACCAAGCGGTGTACATCCAATCGAAGGGTGCGTTGTGACCCACAAAGAGTGCCCTATGCCCCGTCGGCACATGCCGCTCCACCCACGCGGTAATCTCCGCCATAACCTGTTTTGCGGGCAATCCGTGCGCGCGTAAATGGGACTCTGAAATACCGTGAATGCTCATGGCATGCGCATCAAAACCGTCACAAACAGGCTGAAGCTCGAAATAGAATTCCTCGCCCCGGTGATAACCTGAGCCATTCTTGCTCACCATCACGCCGCCGATTGAGACCATATTAAATAAGCCAGGTACGCGTCCGCTCGCTTCTAAGTCAACGCAGATATAGGTCGTTCGGTCGTCATCGATCCAAGTATTTTGTTCGGTCATTTTTGCTCAATCGCTCTCTTAAGGCTGTGCTGGAATGCAGCGATATGGCCCGGCGTATAGAAGTACGGATACCTGTCAACCGGGCCCTTGATATCCGACAAGACATCACCTTTGGCATTAAAAAATAGGAATCTCGGTACATAGGAGCCGAACTGAGCAATGCGCGTCAGCCACTCGGGCCGCTCGTCTTGATTCTGGCGCACCATGACCACATGTTGGGCAAGCTTTTCGACCTCGCTATCTTGGAAGAGCGGACCTAGCTTTTTGCACTTCGGGCACCAGTCTGTGTACACAACCACGCATAGGGGCCGCTTGGTCTTCTTCGCGAGCGCGAGCCCTGCTGACCAAGTATACCACTGCAGCTTCGAGCCCCATTTTTGATCAAGCTGACCGGCATTTTTGTCGTCGGCTTTTTTACCGGAGACACCCTGAGTCGTTTTGGTCGCATTCTTAGAGTTTTCGGCTTTGCCTAGAGTGCCTTTAGCCGAAACGGCCGCCTTCTGAGTTGTAGACGCTGGCTCCACCACTTGGCACGCTGTCAAAACCAGAAGAAAAATCAAACCACTACATTTGGGCATTATCGTATCCTTAAGTCTGCTGTGACTTAGCTTCAAATCGAATCAAAAAGTCAGCGATCTGGGAAAGACCATCAAGGGTTGACGCACCAGGCCCGAGATGGGGTAGAGAACACACCCAACCACCATGCGGAATGGTGTCAGCGACCTCCCGCTCCATGGCCAGGTGTTGTCTCACTTGGTCGAGTTCACGTTTGGCTTGAGGCATGAGCTTCTCGAGTGCAGATTTAAGCGCTTGGTTACCTTCAACCGCGCTGAGATCGGGCAGCGACCATCCGCTTGCAAAGGCAAGGCTGCGATTGAGCAATACACCTGCAACGGTCAAATCATGCGCTTCGATGGCACGATTTGTGAAATAACGCGCCTCCTCAATGGAAGCGGGCGTGGGCGCGGTGACAAGAAGAAATGAGACTGCGTCACTCGAAAAGAAATCACGCATTTCGGTCTGATTGTGGTTCAGCTTCGACAGCAGCGAGCCAAATAATTGAAAGAATTGTTGAAGATCTTGCCGGGTTTCTGTGCCGAAGCTGACGTCCATCACCTTTTCGAGTAGCCGAGTTGTCATTCGCCGAATGGCGCTGCCTTCACCGGGGACGAACAAGTTAAAGATACGTCTATCCAAGAAAGCACCGACCCGATTAGGCGCATCTAGAAAACGAAGGGCGTCCCGTGACGGTGGTGTATCGAGGATGATTGTGTCGTAGCGCCCCTCGGTTACAAATTCATACAGCGCCTGCACGGCGGTGTACTCTTGCATGCCTGCGACCATCGCCGTGACGTTTTGATAAATTCGATTTCCCAGCAGACTTTTTGCATCGTGACTGGAGTCCGATGAGCGTCGAACGACCCTGTCTGAGATGAGCTGCGGGTCCAGCATCCATGCGTCCAATTGACCATCTCTTGTCGCTGAAAGTAGGTTCTCTGCTTGGACCCTGACCGGTTCGACGGGATTACGATCAACACCTAAGGCTTCTGCCAAGCGTTTGCTCGGGTCAATGGTGACTACAAGCACGCGGCGACCCATGCGCGCCGCCGCGAGACCGAGTGCAGCCGAAGCCGTGGTTTTGCCAACACCACCAGCGCCACAGCAGACGACCACTCGCTTGTTTTCGATGAGAGCGCTGATAAGACTCATGCCGTTCCCTCGATCAAGCGGGTTGCATGCGCCGCCATGGCTGCGACGACATGATCGTCACCGGGTAGTTCAGGAAATACCATCAATGGCAGCGCCGCAGACACCTTAATAGAATCCACAACATCGTGGGCCGCTTGGGCGCGTGATACGCTCAAAGCCCCGAATGTCTCTTGAGCATCCAGATGGTCTTTGAGCATTCGCAGCTCAACGTCATCCAGATCGTAGGTGGGCATCCGATTCAAAATGATGCCGCCAACCGGAACCTGAGTGTCCTCAAGCCCTTGTTTGAGCTCAAGCGCCTCGGTAACGGGTAATTTCTCCGGCAGAGTCACGATCCAAGCTGCACAAAGAGCCGGGTTGTTGAGAATGGCCTGACCTTCTTCCATCGCTTTCGCAATGGGCCCTTTAGGTATGAGGCGCCCGAGAATTGTTGGCAATCCGGTCAACGCCAAAGTATGCCCTGTGGCCGGCATATCAATTATGATCGATTCGTAGGCATCTTCGCCATCGGCGCGTTTGCGCTTGAGAAGCGTCAGCAGGTGATAGAATACACCCATCTCGTGGAGCGAAGGGGCCGCCATGAGGAATTTGCTGACGGCGCGGGAGCGCAGCGCAGCATTAATCAATGTCTTGCTGGGTAGAATTGTCCTCAGAAACAATGCATGACCCGCGCTCGCGTTCAAGCGTCCAATCCAAAGATTAGGCGAAACAAGCTTTTCGGCCTCATTTAAATCCCTGAAACCGAAGCGTGCGCCCAGCGCGGATTCGGAAATGTCATCATACGCGACCTCGAGAACCAATGTTCTGCGGCCACTGCGCGCACAGCCCATGCCCAAGGCTGTCGCTACGGATGTGCGGCCAACACCCCCCTTGCCAGTGATGAGCAATGCGCGACGATTTAGAAAACTCAAAACAGCCCCCAGAACGTTGCAGCGACTCTAGCCACTCTTTGGCAGAAGAGCCAGTATTGCAGGCGCTCTAAACAACCGCATTGTAGATTTTTGAACTCAATCAGCCAAGGATACGGGACTTTTCTGCTTAAATCTGCTTAGCTTATGAGTAGAGCGACGCACCACAATGAGCGCCGTGACCACAAGCCGTACGAGAGGTAGAGCCATGCAGTTACCCAAATTTATCAGTGAAAACCCACTAATCGGACGGCTGCCCGTTGAGGTCAGGACACGCGTGGAGGCCTGGATGGATAATGTGAATACGGTCCTCACCATTGAGAACATGGGTGTCATGAAGAGCATGGGTCCGTCGGCTTTCAGGGGTTTGTTTCTGCAGAAGGGGCGCGAGCGGGTTGCCGAGATGAAGAGCGGTCATCACGCGCATTTTAATTTTGATTACCCTTCGGACAATGGCGCGATGCGGGCACTTTACGAAAAAGCCAAGAAGCTGCAATGGAACGGCAGTATGGATTTAGACTGGAGTCGACCAGTCGATCCCTTCAACCCCGAAATACCACTCATCGGTGAAGGGTTTGTAGACTGGGATATGCTCGGCAAATTCGGGATTCGCTTTAACGACAGAGAGCGCCTCGATTTCATGTGGCGCGTGAGTTCTTGGATGCTGAGCCAGTTCCTTCACGGCGAACAAGGCGCCCTCATGGCGTCGGCTCAAGTGACCGAAGCGACACCCATTTTTGACGGCAAGTACTACGGCGCGACTCAGGTGATGGATGAGGCGCGCCACGTGGAAGTGTTCAGTCGCTATTTGGATTCAAAACTGAACCTGCGGTACGAGATTAACGATAACTTGTTTACGATCATCGATGGCCTGATGACCGATAGCCGCTGGGATATGAAGTTTCTGGGCATGCAAATCTTGGTCGAAGGGCTTGCACTCGGTGCCTTTGGAACCCTACACAAGATGACCTCCGAGCCGCTCTTGAAAGAACTTCTCCGCCTCGTGATCCAAGATGAGGCGCGCCATGTGCATTTCGGGCTGCTCGCGCTCAAGCCCCTCTACAACGGTGGCCTCACGGAAAAAGAGCGAATGGAGAGAGAAGACTGGGCGTTTGAAATCGTACTCTTGATGCGCAACCGCTTCCTTGCGCATGAATTATACGAGGAAGGCTTCGCGCACAGAATGAGTCGCACCGAGTGGAATTATTTTATGGACGAAATGCCCGGCATGTCGATGTTTCGAAAGGTTATGTTCAAGCGTCTTGTGCCGAACTTGCGAGCGATCGGACTGCTCACCCCGCGTATATTACATCGCTATGAGAAGGTCGGCCTTGGAGAGTTCATTCACCTGCCAGCGACGGACGAACTCGGAGACGCACTCGTCGAGGCCGCCTAGTCGTCATCAACACTGGGCGCACGGCCGCTTGGCCGGGCTTTGACCACAATGATATCCCCCGCTTCATCAGTTCGATCGGTGCATGTCGGCTCAGTGGAAGAAGGCGTAATGACGTGGACACCACGAAAGTGGCCTGGTGGATGAATGTCTTGCCCATGTGCGTGAATCCGGTCCTGAAGCTGATGGAATAATCGCTTAGCAAGTATGCTTCTGGTCAGGGGGATTAAGCAGAACAAGCCGAACACATCTGTGATGAAGCCGGGTAAGAGTAATGCAAACGCGCCTAGAGACAGCAGCGTGGCATCCACCGCGACGCGAGTTGGTGTCACTTGTTGACGCTGTATCCGCAGTGGCAGCGAGGCAGACTCAAAGCGGGCGTAGCGCAGACCGACTGCAGCGGTCAAAATGGTCAATCCAAAGGTGTTGAAGCCTCCGATCGACTCGGCTGTCCGCAAGAGAATCATTAATTCCGCAATGCTGAGGCCAAGAAAACCGATGAAAATGAGACGGCACATTGCAATGAGGGCTAAGGAAAGAGTGCCGTTGATGTGAGCCCCAAAGACTCATCGAAGCCCGCCATTAAATTAAAACATTGCATGGCTTGCCCTGACGAACCTTTACAGAGATTATCGATCGCCGACTGAATCACCAGGAGATTGTCCTGTTGAAACAGCCCAATGTGACACCGATTGGTACCCCGAACATGCCGAGGGTCGGGATGGGCGCCGGGCGGTAAGAGCGTCACAAACGCTTCATCTTGATAAAAGGCTTGGTACAGGGAGCGAACCTCGTCGTACGTAACCTGTGGTGGCATCGATAGGTACATTGTGGACAAAATACCCCGTATGGTCGGCACGAGATGGGGTACGAATCGGACTTTGACTTGGTTCAGGTAATGGGACATCTCCGGCGCATGCCGATGAGCTAAAGTCTTGTATGCGTGGAGACCATCCGCCGTTTCAGGGAAATGCGTCCCTGGCTTTGGATCTCGTCCTGCACCGCTCACGCCAGACTTGCAGTCCGCAATAATTTGATTGTGTTCGACAAGGTTGGCACGCACTGCCGGTAAACAACCGAGAATGACGCTGGTTGGATAACAGCCGGGACATCCCACGAGCTGGGCACCCACGATCTCTTGTCGATTGATTTCGGGCAAACCATAGACAGTGCGTTTGAGTGACTCTGGGCAAGTATGCGTGCTGTAAATGGCTTCATAGACAGCTGGATCAGAGAAGCGATGGTCCGCGCTCAAGTCGATGACACGGACACCACGGTCGAGTAGCTGTGCAGTTGCTTGTTGCGCTGTACCATGGGGTAACCCGAGGAACGCAAACTCACACTCGGCCGCAACCTGGTCAGCGTCGAACCGAACCATGGTCGGTAACTCAACACCATAAAATGAAGGGGTAATATCAGCGACCTCACGGCCGGCTTGGCGGCCGGCACACAAGATGCGCAGGTCCACGCCGGGGTGCTGTAAGAGCAGGCGGAGCGCCTCGGTACCAGTGTATCCACTCGCACCGACCAACGCGACCGTCCGCCTGCGTGTCGCCATCGTGTTCTAGCGCTTCGAGAACTGGAAGCGCTTACGTGCGCCAGGCTGTCCGTACTTCTTACGCTCGACTTCACGGGCGTCGCGGGTGACGTATCCTGCGCGCTTGAGCGCACCACGCAATTCAGCGTTGTACTCGATCAGAGCGCGGGTGATACCGTGGCGCATGGCGCCCGCTTGTCCGGTCAACCCACCGCCTTTGACTGTAACAACGATGTCAAAGTCACTTGTTGTCTCGGTGAGTACGAGCGGCTGCATGACGTGCTGTCGCCGACTGCCACCAGGGAGATACTCTTCGAAAGCGCGGCCATTGACCGTAATCTTTCCATTACCGGGTCGTAAGTAAACCCGCGCGACTGCTGATTTGCGGCGACCGACGGCCTGCCACTGCTGCATTTCTTGACTCATGTCCGTTCTCCAACGGATGGTATGCGCCCGGCACGAAGCCGCTTTGAGGCCGCTACTGCGGCTGATTGTTCAAAAAGCGCTTACACAGTGTGTTTATCATGTGCCCCGACGAATCGCCGAGACGCCCAAAAATCGTTTTGTGCTACAGGACCGTCTTGAGGTCCAGGACTTCCGCCTGCTGCGCAGTGTGAGGGTGGTCACTGCCTGCGTACACTTTCAGCTTCTTGAGCTGAGCACGGCCGAGTGGGCCACGTGCGAGCATGCCCTTGACTGCCTTGCGGATGATCTCCTCTGGATTCCGCTCGAGCATCTCTTGCGCCGTCGCAGATTTCAGTCCGCCCACGTACCCTGTGTGCCGATAATAGGTCTTGTCGGCCCATTTCTGACCGGTAAAGACAACTTTCTCAGCGTTGATCGCGATGATGAAATCACCGTCATCGATGTGCGGGGTGTAGGTCGGCTTGTGCTTGCCACGGAGAATGTGTGCCATTCGGGTCGCTGCGCGGCCGACGGTCTCGCCAGCCAAATCAACGACAAACCATTTGCGGTCGGCTGCTGCTTCAGCCACTGTTGTGGATCGCGTATACATACTATAAACCTCGTGAAAATCGCGCCGGACAACCCGGACTCGATAGAGTGAGCGCCGCTAATTACCCGATTAAACCGAATAGGTCAAGCATTGGGGTCAATTCTCGGCGTAATTTACGCATTTTATCTCAGCGACGGGGCAAATAGGCTAAATTTAACGGCTGTGTTGCACCCCGGTTGTCGAATCCGCCCGTCGCTGTTATGGTCCGGCGCCAAAGTCATTAGAAGGTGGGTGAATCCCGTATGGCAGCGTTAGATCATGTAAAGAAGTGTATTGGCCAAAGAGTCATTTTTGGCTTTGAGGGCACGAAGATTCCACCGGAGCTGATTCGTCTCGATGAAGAGTGGGGCATTGGCGGTTATATTCTGAGAAATCAGAATTTCGCTGACTTCGAACAGTTGATGAATCTGAACGAAGATCTTTGGACACGTGGCCAGGGGACCCCTCCATTCATTGGGGTTCGACAAGAAGGTGGCCAGATCCACGAAGTGCCAGAACCATTTACAACGTTTCCAGACATGGCACACATGGGACAGGTGAGCTCCGTGTCGGTCGCCTACGAGGTTGGCGCGGTGATCGGACGGGAGCTCACAGCGACGGGGTTCAACCTGAACTTTGCGCCTGTACTCGATCTCAACCTCAATAGCGACAACCCGACCATTGGACGGCGCGCGATCTCCCCAGACCCGGAGAAGGTTTCGACTTTGGCGCGGGCGGTCATCCGCGGTCTACATGACAACGCGATCATCGCCTGTGGAAAGTACTTTCCTGGCTTCGGTAATACCCTCGCCAAGTCGGACAACGTACTGCCTGTAAGCAACGTAAGCCTCGACGACCTTGGCAATGCGGATATCGTTCCATATCGTGCACTGATACAGAATCCACCACACCTCGATATGGTCATGCCTGGACATGTCATCTATTCGAACATTGATGGCGAAAATCCTGCCACATACAGCAGGGCCCTCATCTACGATCTGCTTCGACTCGAGCTCGGATTCAAGGGACTGGTCGTCACCGATGACCTTGCTGACCCAGTCATGATGTCAACCGTGGGTCTCGAGCAGTCCGTGACGAACTGTTTTGACGCCGGTGTCGATTTAATGATGATCACTGGATCGGTCGAAGACCAGGTCAAAGTCCTCGAGACCATGGTGAAAATCGTCGAGACCCAAAATTATCCTCAACACATGCTTGAGCGCAGCTATCGCCGTGTACGAGACATCAAGGCTCGTCACTTCCGAGTGTTGAGGACCATCGACAGAAATCATGCCCGGGAACTCGTCGGCAACCGTGAACACTTCCGTATTGCCCGTCGATTGAGAGACGGCAAGTAGGGTCATCGAGCAAATCGCTTCAATAAGCTCCCCACATGACTCATCCAAGCGGACACCCGCTCTGAGCCAGCCGTACTCGGAAAGCCAATGACTAAACGCAGAAAACTCTGAGCGGTCTCTGTCATCTTGGTCAGGTTACGTACCCGGCTGACATTGAATGTAACATCGCTCTCAGCTGGCATGCGTTCATATTCGACCAAAAATCCCTCAAGAGCGATCTTTACTTTCTCGAGAAGGAGCCACTCGCGGCTGCGTAAAACAGCCGCGACGGTTGGCCAGAAATCGGTCATTGCCGTATAGGGTGTGTTTCGTTTAGCTTCGGTGGGCCTCAGCAGTCCGCGTTCAACCAACTCCGCGACCACGCCGCTCACCAGCGAACGGCTTACGCCAAGCTGTTGAGCGATCTCGACCTGTGGCAACGGTTGGGCGCTCAGAGCCACCAATGCCCACACTCGCCCATGGATCCTCTTGAACCCCCAGTATTCGATGAAGTCGCCAATCGCATCGCAGACGTCGAGCTGCCGGGCCTTCAGGACCCGCTCCCAATCCTCATGCTCGGCCGAACTGTTTCGCTGACCCAACCTGTCCTCTCCTACGGGCGCCCAGCAACGTCGCGCGCACAACCTGCAACCGACGGCGGCGGGATGGCCCGGTTGATATTTGAGCCGTTATCGGCTAATGTGAGCCCACCATTGTTCACAGACTCGTGAACAATGATACATCATCAAATGGAGTGTTGGCAAGCGCCGCACTCTGGGGATGCGCCAAGACGTATGGTTCGCATAGCAACACTAAAAAGCCTCAGCCAAAGCTTTAGGGAGTTCAAGGTCGGCCCGATCCCAATACGATGTTATCACTTTCAACGGTCTAAAAAGAACCATCTATACGGTGTCTTAGCAGACTCGGGAGACCGGTTCCGATGGTTCGATCCGACGATTAATCTTCGCGTCGACGCCTGGGGTTCGTATGCTGAGGGCTCGTGTGGAGGCGGGGACCCCGCGAACATTAACTTCGTCATCGGCGATCGACAAATACACACAAAAGATTTGTTCACAATGTTTCAAACAAATAAAGAAACAGAACAGCTCGACTCAATTCTTGGCTACTACTGCTTTCGCTTCGACCCCGAGAAAATGGACACCCGCTCGCCTTGGGGGACCTGCCCTCAGCACATTGTCCGCATACCGAAGTATACGCTCATCGATAAGAACTCGGAGACCATCCAGCTCCTGAGCTTCGGCACGCTCGCTGACGCGGGAGACGCCGTAACAACGGAGAGCGCCTCGACCTGTTCAGCATGGACACCCAAAATGGCCACATGGCAGCCCGTCGAAGGACGAGAGCGATTTGAGACACGCGTCGCAACAACCGAGGCAGCATGTAGGGCCAAAACGCTCGAGAAGGTCGTCATCGCTCGATGCGAGGTCGCACGCTATCGTGGCAGCACTGAGAAAGTACGCGCTCTCACTTTTGAAATGCTATGCCAGCGCTTTCAGAACACGATGGTTTTTGACATTCCAATGGGCGAGGGCGGCTTCATCGGTGCGACACCCGAAACGCTCATTCGTATCGATCACGGCCGCGTCGAGACCCATGCGCTCGCTGGCACGGTTACGGCAAGGCCAAATGACATGTTGAAGGACGCCAAGCTCTTGCGTGAGCATGCGTGTGTGACGCAGGACATCCGCCAACGGTTGGATGGGATTTGTCACCAGGTGGACGTTGATCCGACGCCAAGCGTCCGTGAGGCCAACGGCGTCTACCACCTACAGACGCCCATACGTGGAAGACTCAAGGAAGGCGGCACTTTATTCGATGCCATTAAGCAGCTTCATCCAACGCCCGCGCTCTGCGGCACCCCGCGCATCGATTCACTTCGGTGGTTGAGACAAACCGAGTCACTCGACCGTGGCTTCTACGGGGGCCCCGTGGGCCTATTTGATCTCCGCGGGGAGACTGGCATAGCCGCCGTCGCAATTCGGTCGGCGGTCCTGCAGGCGAACGAAGCCTTCAGTTATGCTGGAGCCGGCATCGTCAGCGGTTCCATACCAGCAGCCGAATGGGACGAAACGAGCGCAAAGTTGGCGGCCATCCAGGGCAGCTTGAACGCGGTCCAACGCAATCACTTAGCCGATGAATCCGAGGTGGCGTCATGGCGATGACCAAATCGATGGCTGAGTCCATCAGCAAGGCGAACGCTTGTGCCGGTAACCTCCTCGTAGATTGGAGTCGACATCACGGTGTGGAAAACGCCATCATATCGCCCGGTTCACGCAATACGGCGATCGCGTTGGCGTTCTGGCATGACGAGACGCTACGAACAAACGTTGTCCTCGATGAACGCAGCGCTGGATTTTTTGCGCTTGGGATGGCCCGGGCGAGCCAACGTCCCGTGGCATTGATATGCACCTCCGGGAGCGCGCTTGCGAATTATTACCCAGCGGTTGTCGAAGCCTACAACGGTCGGGTACCGCTCTTCTTATTCACAGCAGATAGGCCCGCCGAACTACAAGGGCGCGGCGCGCCACAGACTATGGGGCAGAAGGGATTTTATGGTTCATTTGCTCAGGTCCGTTGCCACCTAGAAGCTCCGTGGGACGTAAGCGAACTGGAGAACTGGCGCACCGCGCTCAGTCGGTGTGCATCCGAACTCGCGGGCTACCGAGGCCCAGTCCACATCAACTGCGCTTTTAGAGAGCCACTGTGGCAACTCAACCCAGTCAAAGACGTGAGGCAGTCGACCTCGTGGCCAACCGTTCAAGCACGGCAAACCAAGCCTGGTCACGCCACAGCTCTGAGCGCCAAGTTAAACCACGCCAGTAAAGGCTGTCTGGTCTGTGGGCCGGACAGTGTGCGCACGCGTCATGGCGCCCAAGCGATCCTCGAGCTGGGGACTCAACTCGGGTGGCCGATTTTCGCTGAGGCAACTTCAGGGCTTCGATTCGGGCGAATGTCGCCAAACATCGTGACGACCTATGACACGATCCTGCGCGGACCACTGTTCGATGCGGCCGTGCCCGACTGCATTGTACGCTTTGGTCGAGCATCGACCTCGAAACCCTTGTCGCAGTGGATTGCACGGCACGCTGAGAGCGAATATATCTGCATTTCCGAGGGGGGCGAATCCGTCTGTCCCGAAAGAACGCCGACATTGACGGTCACAGGACAATTGGACGAGTTACTCACTCGCCTTCGCGACGAGGTGGAAGAGAAAGAGACCCATGGTGATTGGCTGAGTCTGTGGCAAGGACTCAACGCTCAGGCCTTGCGCCTGATAGACAGCGCCGCGCCAGAGCAGCTTTGGGAAGGTCATGTTGCGAGCGCCTGCATCCGTCAGTTACAAGATGGCGATTATCTACACGTCTCAAACAGTATGCCAATCCGCGATCTCGACGCCTATACACCAAACCTTGGGGTCGATATCACCGTCTCATGCAACCGCGGCGTAAACGGTATCGACGGACAGATTGCGACGGCATTGGGTGCGGTCACAGCGCTCCCGGAGGCGCGGAGCATTCTTCTGATCGGAGATCTCGCGTTTCGGCACGATGCGCACTCATTAGCGCTGTGCCAGGGTGCTTCCATCACCATCGTCATTCTCGATAATGGTGGCGGTCAGATCTTCAGACATCTCCCAATCGCTGAACACCCAAATGCCTTTGAATCTGTCTTCCTGACGCCATCGACCGTTCAGCTTGAAGGGCTGTGTGCAGCCTATGACCTGAGATACACGCGGGTCGACACGGTAGATGCGCTGTCGGCTGCGCTTCGGTCAGAACTTGGGACCAACGATGCCGGTGCGATCGTCGTCGACATCAATCCCGCGGACAATCATGCGATTCACCTCGCCATCGCCGAGGCCGCACAAAGCCTGAATGGACAGGCTGCATGAGCATCTCAGGAATCTCCAATGCACCCACTAAGTCGAGAGCTTGGCTCTTGGCAACCCGGCCGGCAACACTGTGGGCAGGTGCTGTCCCTGTATTCGTTGGAGCTGCGATCGCACATGCAGATGACGCTGGACCCACTTCATCATCTTTCGTCGCGCTGTTGGGCGCACTCTTCATTCAGATTGCGACCAATCTCGTCAATGACTATGCAGATTTTAAGAAAGGCGCAGACGGGCCGGAGCGACTCGGACCTGCCCGCGCGACATCGCAAGGCTGGTTGAGCCCACGTGAGGTCTTATCTGGCGCGGTATTGACGCTCGCTCTTGCCGGGCTCGTTGGTATCTACCTCAGCACTATCGGTGGCTTACCGATTCTGGTGCTTGGTCTTGTCAGCATCCTCTGCGCGGTCGCTTATACATCGGGACCAATGCCGCTCGCCTATGTAGGCCTGGGCGATCTGTTTGTCATCGCCTTCTTTGGTGTCGCCGCCGTCTCGGGTACGTACTATTTAGAGACAGGGCAAGTCACCATGGCTCCGGTCATCGGCGGTCTAGCGATTGGCGCGCTTGCGACGATGATTTTGGTGGTCAACAACTTACGCGATCGAGAAAACGACGCTCGAGTAGGCAAGCGCACCCTTGCGGTTCGGTTTGGCGTTCGATTCACTCAGGCTGAATATATTTTCCTATGTCTCGCGGCATATGGTCTCGTGGCGCTCGGCATCATCATGGGTATCTTCAGCCGATGGACAAGCCTTGTGGCGCTAACACTGCCTTTTGCGGTCCTGGAGTGTCGGGCGATACTCACCAAAGACGGGGGTGCGCTCAATCCCCACCTGGGTGGTGCGGCTCGTCTCGAACTCCTCTTCGGCGTGCTGTTCTGTGTTGGAGTCGTCCTATGAGCATCACGATCGCCAACATCGAATTCGAGCCCTACAGAGCAACATTGCCGACCGCCGTGCATCGGCACCCGTTCGGCCCACAAGGACGCCAGTGTTGGTTGGTTCGATTAACGACGAGCTGTGGGCTTACAGGCGTCGGCGACATCGCCCCCTGGCCGGGGTTCTCCCCGTCTGCGGCTGATATCCGGGATGAACTGTTGGACTGCGGGCATCTGTTCGCCGATCGACTCGTCAGCCTTGAGTCTCTCATGTCCGATTTTTGGACGCAGTTTGAAGACCTACCCGCCGTAGTGCGCAGCGGCCTTGAGCTCTCGATGCTCGACGCGCTGAGTCAATCGCAGCAAAAGCCCATCGCCGCCCTGTTATCACCGGTCCACCTAAAGACTGTTCAGACACATCGACTCGTCGACAATGCTGGCGACGCGATGGATGCCGTCGCCAATGGATTTAGAACCATCAAGGTGAAACTGTCGGGCGATTGGAGACACGACATAGAGCGGATCGGTGCAATTCGAGCAGCATGTCCGTCCACCACGATTCGGCTAGACGCGAATGGCGCGTGGACCTACTCGGTGGCCCGTGAACGCTTGATAACGCTTCAGGACATCGGCCTCGATATCGTCGAGCAACCTGTGGCCGCTCACGATATTGATGGGTTGCAAAAGCTCATTCGGGACACCCACGTTCGTATTTCGGCAGATGAGAGCACGGTGTTGAACCCGCATCGGGTCCTCGCGCTCGATGGCCTTCATGAGATTGTCCTTAAACCTGCATTTCTGGGCGGTCTGGCAGCAAGTTACGCACTTGGCCAGCGCGCACTCGCACATCAAATGGCTGTCTGTGTCACCCATTCACTCGAATCGGATATCGGTCGTATGGGTGCACTCCACCTCGCCGCAGCTTTGAGTGCTGACCATGGATTTGTCCACGGTTTGAGCCTCTCTGGCATCACAACCGGGCCAGCGCTCCACATCCCTTCGGACGCTGGCTTGAGGAGAGCAGGCTAATGACTTGGCTCCCTCACCCGCTTCAGCAAGGCGCGCTCGCACATCCGGACCGAGTCGCGCTCCGAATCGACAGTACATCTTTGACCTATGAGATGCTCAGAGACAGAGTTCGGGCCGCAGCTCACCGGCTTAGGGAACTGGGCGTTGAGCGAGGGCATACCGTCGCTCTCATCGGACCTGCGAACGCGCAGTGGACCGTTCTTTTTCACGCGATCGGATGGTGTGGGGCGGCTGTGATGCCCGCTGATAAATCCGGCCAACTAGACTGTGAACACATGGTTTCCTCGAACGAGGTCATGCCAGTCGCCCAAGAAAGCTCGACCGAGGCATACGATGCGGAGACGTGGCCCCTTGAGCAAACACGCTTGGTACTCAAGACATCAGGCTCCACTGGCGCTCCAAAGCTGCTGAGGCTATCGACCGCACAACTTTATTTCAGTGCGATGGGTTCAGCGATCCGGCTCGGCCATCACCTAGACGACGTGTGGCTCTGCGCACTGCCTCTCAATCATATCGGCGGCGCGATGATTCTATACAGAAGCCTCTGGTACGGCATCACCGCAGACATCGCACTTCCCTTCGACACGGAGCGCTGCGCCGAACGGCTGAGTTCGGGTGAAGTGACACTGGTATCCTTGGTCCCGACCATGTTGCAGAGACTACTGGATGCAGAGGGCGCCAACACTTTTCACCCACGGCTTCGGGTAATCTTGGTCGGTGGTGCCCGTTGCCCAAATTCCCTGGTTGAACAAGCCCGTCTTCGCCGTCTGCCCGTTGTACTGACCTGGGGTATGACAGAAGCAGCCTCGCAGGCCGCGACCCAGACGCCCGGTGATTTCGAAAAGTCCAGCGACTGCGGCCCTGCACTGCCGTTTACCTTGATCGAAACCGAAGGAGATCGACTTGTTGTCGATGGCCCAACCACTCAGGGCCGGCTTTTGACCAATGACTTGGGGTTATTGGAGCGTGGACGAGTTCACGTTGCGGGCCGATTGGATGACGTCATCATCAGTGGGGGTAAGAAAATCAGTCCGATGCAGATCGAGGCGGTCATCGAATCGTGGGGTATGGTCCATCGAATACTCGTCGTGGGACTCGATGATGTGTTGTGGGGTCAACGCGTCTGCGCGGTCTTTACGGTTGAAGATGGTCGCATCTCTCAAGGCTTATTCGATGAACTAGAAGCACTGAGCAGTCAACATCTCGAGGGCTACCAAAAACCCAAGGGATGGTTTGCAGTGAGCTCCATTCCGGAGTTGGGACCAGGAAAGCCAGATCGCTCGACAACCTCAATCCGGCTCGGGCAGCTCAAGACCAGCTCGGCGCAGCCCGTCGAGAAAGGCGTCTGGGCATTGGCATGGCGTGAAATCAGCGATCCGAACGAACGCATGTTTTTGCCGGACGGCACAACGGAGGACACCATCATCCGCTCCAACCATCTCAACGAGAACGGTGAGCGAGCGTGCGGAGAGTCGCTCGATCTGCAATCGGGCGATGAGACGCTCTCCTCGTCTCATGGGACGACTAAAGGACGCATCAGCGTGAACCAAAGGACACCCGACACCAACGTCATCGAAAACGCGGTCAAAGTCACCAAATCCAACGGTGAGCATCTCTTCGAAACAAACATGAGCGTATTGAAATGCGCGGCCATAGAAGATAATGCCAGCGCGGTCGACTTCGTGGAATCGAGGCGTGAATGCGTATTCGAAGATCATAATCAAACTTCCAATGGTCGAGAGGCTAATGAAAATGACTAAGCAAGGGACATCGAGAGCCAAAGTCTCCGTTGCACAGCCCCCTCAGGATGAGGTGCTTACGACACTCGCGTCGACATCTCAACGAAATCAAGCCCTCGAGGTCTCAGAAAGGCTGCTTGAGCTGCGCAACTGGTTAGCGGACGACCTCAGCGAGCTTGAGCAAGACCTCGGACAGGTCGTCCAAGACCCTGGGCATGACCTTGCTTGGCGGGCGGTAGAACATCTGCTGCACAAAGCAGGAAAGCGGGTACGCCCAATATGCGCCTTACTGGCGGCACGCATTGGCAACCGTCCTTTCGACCGCGCGGTCAAAGACATCGCGATCGCAGCCGAGCTGGTGCATTCGGCCACGCTTTTGCACGATGACGTGATCGACTTAGGAGAGGAGCGACGAGGGCATCCAACGGCTCGGATGATCTACGGAAACTCGGCGAGTGTTTTGGGTGGCGATCATCTCCTCGTCGACGCTCTCAGGCGAGTAAACGCGGCGAATAATGAGCTCGTAAACTCTCTGTTGGATGTGATCTCGCACATGGTGCATGCAGAGGCGCTCCAACTGGAAATGCGCAATACCTTCAGACCGGACCGGGACCTGTACCAAGAGGTGGTTCACGGCAAGACCGCTGCCCTTTTTCAGTGGGCGCTGACCGCTGGAGGGCTGCTCGGCGGTCTCTCGCACACAGAAGTCAATCACCTGAGCGATGTGGGCCTCAACCTTGGCATGACCTTCCAACTCGTGGATGACAAACTAGACCTGTGTGGTGACCCCAAACAGACCGGCAAAGACACTTGTCTCGATCTACGCGAGGGCAAGCTGACCTGGCCGATGATCTTGGCCGCCGAACGCTCACCCGAGTTGCTCTTGAGCTTGCGCCAGTATGCGAGTTCCAGTAATGAGCCCACGCAGGCAGACGCCGCAGCGCTCGTTGAGTCGATCGCAGCGACAGGCGCGCTTGAAGACACCCAGAAACGAGCAGCCGAGTACGCGGAGGCAGCGTTGCGGTCATTGAGTAAACTACCACATGGTGAGGCGCGTGCTGCTCTGCAGGCGGTCATTCACACGGCGCTGCAGAGAACGAGGTAGAGATATGCTGATCAATATAAAAAGTGGCGTGCCGACCGATCAGATAAAGCAGAAACTCGCCGGTTTGGGACTGTGGTTGGAGGCACTGCTCGACGACTCTGGCGCCGTGAGCGGTTTTTTCGCAAAGGGCTACTCGACGCCCGTGGACGCAGACATAATTCGGCGCATTGAAGGTGTCGCGAGCGTGCACGAAGCAAAGAGCCAACACCCTATTCTTGATCGACACCGACGATCCACTGTTCATGTGTCAGACATCGACTTCATGAGTGACATGCCGGTCCTGATCGCCGGTCCTTGCAGCGTAGATTCAGAGGAGCGAATCGACCAAATCGCCCGCCATGTGGCTCAAGCAGGTGGACGCTTTTTACGGGGCGGCGCTTACAAGCCCAGAACGTCTCCTTACGCGTTCGCAGGCTTCGGTGTGCCCGCCCTGAAGTGGATGCGGGCAGCGGCCGATCGTCATGGATTGGGCATCGTCACGGAGGTCATGAGCGAACACGACGTCGATACGGTCGCAGACATCGCCGATTTGGTTCAGATCGGCTCACGCAATATGCAGAATTTTTCGTTGCTCCGTCAGGCTGGTGCCACGGGTAAACCCGCTCTACTCAAGCGTGGAAGAGCGGCCACAGTCTCCGAGTGGCTCATGGCAGCCGAATATCTATATGCGAGCGGCGCGAGCTGCGTACTGTTTTGTGAGCGCGGAATTAGAGGTTTCGACGGTCACACCCGTAACCTCATCGACCTCGGCGCCGTCGCACTTCTGCGACATCACTACGGCTTGCCGGTCGTTGTCGATCCATCGCACGCGGCGGGTCGCCGGGACCTTGTCACACCGCTTGCCTGTGCAGCCGTTGCTGCAGGAGCCGCGGGTGTAATGGTGGAGACGCACCCAGAACCGGAGCTCGCTTTGTCCGACGCACCACAGGCATTATCGCCGGCGGCGCTTAATCAATTGGCCGCTGCCCTAAACTTGGAGGTGGTTAAATGACAACCAATCTCGTTCGCGCCGACGGCAGCGGTGCTATGTTTGATCAAATCGCCAAGCGCTATGACTTACTCAATCGACTCATGAGTTTTGGTATGGACCGCGGTTGGCGTCGACAGCTCATCGAGTCGATGCCATCGACTGGTGAATTGCTCGATGTAGCCACCGGTACGGCCGACGTGGGTCTGGCGCTTGCCAAGGCACATCCAAATACAACCGTTGTGGGCCTCGATCCGAGCACCGGCATGCTGGCAGTGGGAGATAAGAAGATTCAAGCCGGCGCACTTGAAGACCGCGTCACGCTTGTCGTCGGTGATGCCCAAGCCATGGAATTTGAAGACGACCGGTTCTCGGGCTGTACCATCGCCTTTGGGATTAGAAACGTACCTGATCGCCGACTTGGCCTGAAAGAGATGGTGCGAGTTGTCAAACCGGGGGGCGTCATCTCTATACTCGAGTTGTCCGAACCCCAAGGCGGTTTTATGGCCTTCATGGCCCGCATGCATGTCCATCATTTCGTACCGCTGATGGGCATGCTCTTGTCCGGAAAGCGAGAATACCGTTACCTGCAAACATCCATCGCCGCATTTCCGCCCGCCGATGCGTTCAAGGTGATGATGGAGGAGGCCGGCCTCGTCGATATTGAGGTTCGTCGCCTGACTTTTGGTGTGGCCCACTTGTATATTGCACGCGTACCCTCCAATCCGGCACAATAGCGGCCATGAGCCCAACTGGGGCAATGCCGGCCGAGTGAAATGATGAAAAAGTCCATCGAGAGATTAGAGCGCCGCTTTGAAGGCATGGACATATTAAATGAATTGCTCAGCCAGTCGGGTTGTGAACTGACAGCTGAAGATGTTGTCGAAGAGTTTCATTGTGCAATAGAAGAAGGCTCTCTCGGCCATGAAATTATTGCACTTCTTTGGGAGCAAGAGCCCGCCTTCGAGTCGCCAGCGGTCGCGCGCCGAACGTTTTCGAACCTCTTCGGGCTGTACGAACAAATGGCATCCGATGCTGTCATCGACCTCGTACAGCTACCTGATATCCTGCCCGGACAAGCGCTGACCTCGGACCACTGTGACCGCGCATGGCGCGTGCTTGATGCACTGACCGAGAGTGATTGGCGGCGGGCAAGGGACGAATTCGACAATCGTCAGGCCGAAATTGGAACCTTTGTTTTTGAACAGCTGCAACACCTTGAACAGCGCTCGATTGAAGCCGCGCTCACCGTCACCTTTGAGATGTGGTGGATTTTGAAGTCGATGCGAACTCAACACGGGCTCGCGCAGCCAAGCAGGTCGACGCTCGAGTCGCTGCGAGCCAAGGATTCTGCACTGCTGACCGAAACAGAGCCTGCATTGGCGGTACATGTATCGACTAGCCTTTGGGAACAAGCGGCCGCCGATGAGGACCCGCTCAGCGAAGCCCATATCCCCTTGATCGAGGCGGTTCTACGCTGTGCACGTATCGCACTGTCTAAGCAGGCTTGAGCAGATCGATAGAGCTTCGGGTTGCACGCGGCACAGTCTTTCTAGCGGCCGCGCTATCCTGGGCGATACAGCCCATGGCTGCGCGGGTTCTTCTGCCTGAAGTCGGTGGTTCCAGCGCCGTCTGGATACATACCCTTGTTTTTTTTCAAACGATGTTGCTCACGGGTTATTGGCTCAGTCATCGAGTGGCTCAGCGTATTCAGCTGCAGGCCCTCATTCCAATACTGATTTTCGCCTCAAGCATTGCCGCGATTGCGGTCCCAATTCGGCACCTCGACGTTGTCGGCTCTGTCGAAGTTCAAGTTTGGACCAGCCTCTTGGTTGCAGTGGGGCTACCAACCATATGCCTCTATCTGGCGAGCCCTTGGATTCAACACCGTATCGCTGACGTCTTTGGTACAGCAAGCTATCGGCTATATGCGTGGTCAAATGCAGGCGCACTGTTGGGTTTGCTCGCCTACCCTCTACTCATCGAGCCGCAACTCTCGCTCGAATCTCAAAAAGCGATCTGGTCTTACGCATACCTGCTCTTCGCCGCCGGACTCTTGTCTTTTTGTAAAGATGAAAGAATAAAGGCGCCTCACGCCAAGACGCACCGTCGCTCGAGCACGTTTCTCCAACCAGACTGGATCGCGTATTCGGCATTAGGCGTCAGCCTGCTGATATCAACGAGCGACGCGATTTCCACGGACTTAACGATCAGCCCTATTCTGTGGGTCCTGCCGATGGTCGTCTACCTGCTCACATTTATACTCACCTTCGGATTTCCAAACCGCTGGCAACATAAATGGCCTCTGCGCGGCTGGTTTGTTGGACTGCTGATCTTTGGCTACCTACGAGACGCTCATTGGGGCATACACTGGTCCGTTCAGCTCACAGGTTGGTGCCTCGTGCTGTGCTTCGGTTGTTTGTTCCTGCATCGCGAGCTCGTCCGCCGACAACCAGCCACTCCAATGCTCACCGGCTATTACCTATCAATGGCCATTGGGGGCGTTATCGGTGGCATCGTCATCAGTACAATTCTACCGCAGCTCTTGCCCGTCAGAATCGAACTTGACCTCGTGGTGTTAATGATTTCTGTGATGGTGTACCGAGACGCTCGTCGCCGCTCTACAGACGAGCCCGATTGGCGCATCCGCCCCGACTCACTTCTTGCCCTCATGGTGCTGGCCGGCGCAATATTCGTACTTGGTGTGCGTACCCACAAACTGTTGCGCGGAGATGTTGCTTGGTATCGCAACGCTTACGGGACCCTCTGCGTAAAAACCTATGATGTACCCAAAAGTAAAGGCGGGCTGGTTCATCTCCTCGATGGGCGCATCAGTCATGGCTACCAATATCGCGGAGAGGTTCATCGACGTGAGCCAACCGCCTATTTTACCCGAAAGTCAGGCATCGGGCGTGTCCTCGACCAGAAAAATCAAGACCTGCGGGTTGGTGTCCTCGGCCTCGGCGTTGGTACTCTCGCAGCCTATGCCGATGAAGGCGACTCATTTACTTTCTATGAACTAAACCCACTCGTCGCTCAGATCGCTCGCGAGCGATTCTCTTACCTTTCTGACGCACGCGGGCACATCAATGTCATTCTGGGAGACGGACGAAGAAGCCTCGAGGCACAATCTCCCCAAGCCTATGACCGACTTGTAATCGATGCGTTTACTGGAGACGCAATCCCAGCCCATCTACTCACAATAGAAGCATTTGAACTCTATCTCAGGCATCTCGCGGCGAACGGCATACTCGCCATCAATGTGTCGAATCGCCACGCAGATCTACGTATGGTGGTCGCTGGCGTCAGCCAGCGACTCAAATTGAGCTTGGCCCATGTGAAACATCGCGCGCGGTCGCCCTTTGGCCCGTATCTCAGCGAATGGGTATTGATCAGCAAGTCACCGGCAACGCTCACTGCTTTAGAGCTGCCAATCGTCGCTGCTCCATCAAGTGAGAACACGTTCTACTGGACAGACGATTTCTCGCCGCTACTGCCGATATTGAGATAAAAAAAGAAAACCGCCAAGGTGACTGATGCCACCTTGGCGGTTTGTAAGGGGTGACAGAGCCCTATTGGCCGTAGGACTCTGTCAGTTAAGTAGCTACACCTACCCGAGGGCCGGAATTCGAGCAGGCCGACTACTTTTGATGGAAGCTTTTTAACCTCCGATGAGTGACAGCGCGATGTTCGGCTGCTGATTGGCCTGAGACAGGATTGATACACCTGCCTGCTGGACAATCTTATCCTTCGAGAACTTCGCAGACTCACTTGCAAAATCCGCATCTTGGATACGGCTGCGAGCAGCTGTGAGGTTCTCCGTGCTGACCTCAAGGTTCCGCACGGTCGAAGCCAACCGATTTTGTACTGCACCCAATGATGCACGACTTGATGATACCTGACCGATCGCCGAGTCGAGAATCGATAGCGCGCGGTTTGCGCCCTCTCGACTCGTCAAGTCGATCGTTTGTACAGTACTGGCGTCGTTCACACCGAATAACGTTGCCCCAGGACCGCCGACGTCACCGAGCTTGCCAATAGCAGCACCGGAGATATCAAACTGTTCCTCGGACACCAGCGTGAGCCGACCACCTGTCACTGTTGTACCAGGCCCGGCAGCAAGTCCAAGCTGAGTCGCATTTCCCAACGTAGTGACTTCGACATTTCTGCCGTCCTCAGCTGTCAGAACAAGCCGATGGTTATCATCGAGTGATGCGATTACACCTGTCTCGTCACTCACCGCGTTAATCTGGCTAACCAGCTTATCGTCGGCGTCATTATTTTGGACTCTGAACCCGGTGAGTGTCACACCGTTGATCGTAATGTTGTTCGTCGAGTCCAACGTAACGGCAGATATATCAGCAGCAGCGTTTACGACCGTTGAGTCAACGATCGCCGACACACCAGTGAACTCAGTTGAGTCATTGATTGCGGCGGCTTTAGCGATGGCCGATGCATCATTCAATGTTGTTGACAGAGTATCATCAGCTGCAACCGTGGACCGGATCGTAACGCCTCGGATGACGACATCGCCATCGGAGATATTTTGACCGGCTGCCACGCTGATGTCACTTGCGCTTTCATAGCGCGCCTGACGTCCAAGCTGTGTCGCTCTGGCATCCTTGACACTAATGGTCAAGTTTTCACGGGCGTTCGCTCCGATGTGGAACTTCGCACCTGTGAATGAACCATCCAGAATATTCTGGTTGTTAAATGTCGTTTTCTCAGCAATTCGGTTCATTTCAGAAATCAACGCATCGACTTCTTCCTGAATCGAACTACGATCAGCATCAGTGTTCGTGTCATTCGCCGACTGAACGCTTAACTCTCTCATCCGCTGCAAGATGCTTGTGGTCTCTTGCAGGGCCCCTTCAGCGGTCTGAGCCAACGACATACCGTCGTTGGTGTTACGAATCGCTTGTGTAAGACCACGGACTTGAGTGGTCATACGCTCACTAATCGCAAGTCCCGCTGCATCGTCCTTGGCACTGTTAATGCGCATGCCGCTAGACAAACGCTGAAACGAAGTACCAAGAGACCGAGTGGACCGGTTCAAGTTACGCATTGCTGTCATTGACGAAGAATTCGAATTAACGAAAAGACCCATAATATTCGCTCCATGAATCTAATGGCGAGTTAGCGACCTTGCCGACTCCAAACAGGGACCCTCTTCCCTGTTCAATCTCCGTGCGCAGACCCATCAATTGCGCGAAGTGGAGATGCCGTGTATTGGGTTGTGAAGGATGGCCAATCCGTCCTCCACGAGTTAAATTTTTCGTTCACTTTTTTTTGAGCAGCGCAGGCGTTTTTTTCAATAACCCAGTACCCCTACCGGTTACCGAACGCCCACCAGGCATCCTCCTTTCATATTGCTGGAACGTGCCCCTGCTCGCGTGTCTGCCGATAAAACCCAGACAACAACCCACGATTGCGGGCTCCGGCCCGAATTGTGGCGCATGGTCGTGGTTTGAGGCTTTGTCAATAGGTTCATCGAGCCACGTTCATTGTTGAAGTTAGTCCAGCTACGACATCGTAATTTTCGTCAAAACCTTAAGCTTTTTATTTGCACCCAACAGCTGGCGTTAACAGAAAAAAACCAATAAAATCATTAGTTTACAGTATATGTAAACGGATTATCATTGCGAATAATCGACATATTCGCACGATACGTGAGTTGATAAGCCTGCACTATAGTTCGGGGTGCCTGATTACTTTCTTTGAAAAAACGAACTCTAGACGGCTTTAGGACAGGAGAGACGCGCTGGGCTCACTCAGTGAGAGGTACTCATTTGCTTCATCTCGAGTGCGTTGATGCGCGCATCAAGTAGCGCGATCAAGGGAGACTTTGGCTGTACGACGACTAAGCGGTCCCGCCAACGCGTACATGTTCGGGGCTGCTGCTTTGGATCAAGACAGTCTCGCAGAAACGGTTGTCGAATATCTGTGGGCAGATGACCCGATTCGAGGCGTAGGAGATTTCTAAAAAGAACTCCGCCCCCTGGCCTCATTTGCCATGCCAGCCGGTAGGCCTTGAGAGCGGCGCCACTCCGCTTCGTCTCCGCGTACACGGTGCCAAGCTCAACCAAGGCTTGATACTGGCGTGGTGGTTGCGACAATTCAGCCGACCACAGGGCTTCTTCGTTAGACCAATCTGAACCACGATGGGCGGCCCCAAGTGAAAACAAACCCATACACGCCAACAAAAACACGCTGTAGACGAACTTCTCACGACGCGAACGCATATCGAGCCGGTCAAAGAGCAACGCTATGAGCCCACAGGCGCCTAGCAGTGGGATGTACAGATACCGATCCGCCGCGACGGTGCCGATGGGGATGAGGTGTAGAACCGGTATGAGAAACAAGACAAACCATGAAGCAAGACTGCCATAGGCTTTGAGCAGCATACTACGGGTTCGGAACGCATATACGATGCTCGCAATCGTCGCGATGGCAAGCCATGTCTGAAGGCTCCAACTGGACAATTTGAGATACGTATAAAGACATCGCGGCCCGTCTACGACCACCAGCTGCTGGAGATAAAACCCAAGTAGGTTCAGCGCCCGCAGCAAGCCGTCTATGATGTCTGCCCCCCGCGATGGAGAGCCTGCCATCCACACCGTCCGCAATCCGAGCACGATGAGAGCAGAGATAGATAGCCAAATGAGAAATCGTCGACGGCTTATCTCTGGGTGGCCAAAGATCGGCAAACAGAGCGCTGGGATGACCATCAGCGCGTGCTCTTTAGACAGAATCCCCATCACGAGAGCCACACAACCGTAAACGATCCAACGGATTCGACCGTCTCGCTGAAACGTCTGCAGACAAAGCACGGTCAGCATCACGAATGTTGCTGCCAACAATTCCGGCCGACAAGACACGAAAGCGAGCACCTCGACCTGCATTGGGTGGACTGAGAAGAGGGCAAGCGCGGCAGTCGATGCCCACGCCGTAAAGCCAATCGCACGAAACACCAGCAGCGAGAGCCCGATGACCAGGAGATGTAAGATTATCTGTATACAGTGAAACGCAATCGACGAGGGACCAAAGCACCAAACCGTGAGCGCGTTTAGTAATGTGGGCACTGGGCGTAGGTAACCGCTTCTCGTCGCGTGACTTTGTCCGAAAAAGTCACCCCAAGCCATTTCCCACGCCGTTCCGAAATGCATGAGCCCCGGGTTGCGCTCGATGAGAAACACATCGTCCCAGACAAACTCGGCAAAAATGAGTCGCCCGTGGACCACCACGGTCAACATCGCGAGCGCCAGCATCGGCGGGGCGATAGGCCAACGCGTACTGTACGCACGCGCTGAAGACGGCTCTAGCTCAACGCTGGGCAAGAAACATGCTCCGAAGTGTCACAGTCGAACATCCTCAAATATCATCCAACGGATCGTGAACCATCAAAGACTCGCTGAGCTGCCAGAGTCGCTCTGCTTGAGCGCCATCCCGCGCACTCCGGCTCGGTCGCGTCGGCTTGCATCGCACAAAATACTCGCCGGATACACCGGAGACCTCCGGTTGACTGGCCAAGAAAACCGAGGTTTTGGCCCCCTTTTCGCTCGATGAGAGGGCAAAGCCACCGAGCTTAACAAGCCAACCGAAGGCATCGTTCTCCTTGCGCGCAAACCCGGAGCGAATTGAGCCCGGATGCAGACAGTTCACGTCGATCTTATCGTCGGCCAACACCTCAGCAAGCGTTCGCGTGAATTGAATGTTCATCAGCTTGCTCGCGCAATATGCGCCGAGCGCAGAATAGCGACGGTCTTCGTAATTGATGTCGGACCAGTTTATGCGGCCGAAATAATGTCCAAATGACGCGACGTTAACAATCCGCGCAGCGCCAGCAGCGCGTAAACTTGGCAAAAGACCACGTGCCGTCAAAAAATAACCCATGTGATTGATCGCGAAGGTCGCTTCGAGATTTTCTGGCGTAACAGCCCTCTGCGCGAGATAGGCGCCTGCGTTATTGACCAAGACATCAAGCGCTCGATGACGAGCACGAAATGCTCGACAAAAAGCCTGTATTGAACGTTGATCAGCCATATCACAGAGCATGAGCTCCACATCCGCTGTACGAGACGCCGCGCGTATCCGCTCAACGGCTGCCTGACCACGTTCTTGATCGCGACAGACCAGTGTGACCTTCGCCCCCAACTGAGCGAGTTCGAACGCCGTTACATAACCAATCCCAGAGTTTGCCCCCGTGACAACGATATGCTTGCCCACCAAGTTTACTGACGACACCACTCAACCCCGCCACGATTCTCGCGCGAACAAACTACCATCTGACGGACTGATTGGGCAGTGGATTCAACGGTGTAGAAGTGGACTCGGTTGCCATTTATCGAGATATCTCGCAGCGCTCTTCGCGGCATAATAACCACACATTCCATGGACACCACCGCCAGGAGGCGTTGACGCCGAACAGAGAAAGATCCGTCTGTTGGGGGTCGAGTAAGGATTGAGGCGACAGACAGGACGCGTAAAAAGCTGCCAAAGATCGGCAACTCCACCTGTAATCGCCCCCCCAATATAGTTTGGATTATGGCGTTCAAAAGCGTGCGTGTTCATGCGGTTACGAGCAATGATTGTGTCTCGAAAACCGGGCGCAAACCGCTCTATTTGGGATTCAATCGCATCGGTTTGGTCGATGGTTGAACCAGCCGGCACATGGCAATAGGCATAGCCCGTGTGATGCCCTGCCGGGGCTCGGCTGTCGTCGAATAGAGACTGTTGGCAAAGGAGGACAAAGGGTTTATCCGGGTGCTTGCCCCGCCACATCTCGGCCTCTGCGGCAGCGATTTCATCCATACGACCACCGATGTGCACAGTCGCAGCAGCGGCTGTGCGCTGGTCTCGCCAAGGAATCGGTTCACTGAGTGCCCAATCCAACTTAAAGACGCCCGGCCCATATCGATATCGAGACAAGCGGCGCCGATAGCCCGATGGTAAGACTGATTCGCAGATGGTCGCCATCTGAGTCGGAGAGGTATCGAACATGAAAACGCGAGCCTCAGGCAGCTCGGCTGCATCAGTGATGGTTTGGTCACAGAAAAAGTCGACACCCAAAGTCAACAGATACCGCTGAAGGGCATGGGCCAGCTGTTCGGTGCCCCCGCGGATCACTGGCCACTCAACGCAGTGCCCGGCAATGGCAAATATCAGCCCAAGGGCTGCGGTTGGCGAACGATTGAGGTCCATAATGGAATGTGCCGCACAACCGGCAAAAAGCGCCTGAGCCTCAGTCTCACGAAAACGGCTTCGGGCAAGGCCTGTCGCGGAACGAATTGCCGACAGCCCAAAGCGTATCATCTGCAGCGGCGCCTCGGGCCATTTCAACGGCGCGAGCAAGTCTCGGAACAAAACGTCGGAGCGGCCCATGAATGGCTCCACGAGCCGCCGATAGGGTCGTGCATCTCGATTGAGCTGCGCTGCGGTTTCTTCGAGGGACTTCCACAGAACCACCGAGGGCCGACCATCCAATGGATGTGCCACTGATGCAGGTGGAAAAATCCATTCGAGCCCATGCTCTTGTAGCGGCAGCTGACTCAAGAATGGTGACAGTATGCCCATGGGGTGAGCCGCTGAACATATATCGTGTAAAAACCCCGGCTCTGTAAGCTGCCGTGTGCGCATACCGCCACCAATCGTCGACTTTGATTCGATGACGGCGACCCGTCGACCAAGTCGAGCAAAATAGGCTGCTGCGGCCAGACCATTCGGACCTGAGCCGACGATCACAGCATCATAGCGTTCAGTCATAAGTGACCAGATGACCTTTCCAAATCTCTAGAGACAGACACCACATTGGAATGTTGTGAATCTGCACGGCATGTCGATGATTCATATTTCGTCCTCATCATGATAAACACGCGGCTGTCAAAGATGCAGCATATCCTTCAAAGAAAGACTTGGCGCTAAATCAATGAGTGAATATTCCGCCCTCACCGCAGCCATTGTCGGGTTACTGCTCGGTCCCATTCTGGCGAAGATTGGCCAGCGTCAAAGGGGGTGGGTGCTGGCCCTCGACGGCTTCATGCTCGTGTCGCTTGGTGGACTCGGTCTCGTCTTTCTGCTGCCAAGTACCATCCAGACTGCAGGCTACCCCGCCGTCTTGGCGGCGGTCCTGGGATTCCTACTACCGAGCGCGCTTGAAGGTCGCATCAATCAAGCCAAGGGGCTTACTCTGGGCATTGTTTTTCTCGGTCTGTGCGTTCATAACGCCGTCGATGGCGCCGCCCTGAGCGCACCTGTACCTGGCCACGCACACGGCCTGGATGTCGCCATCGTCTTGCACAGACTGCCCGTTGGCCTGCTCGTCTTTGTCACATTACGAGATCGTCTTGGCCCACGAATGGCCTTCGCGATGGTGTGTGTGCTCGCAGTAGTCACATACGTGGGCTTCGCCATAGGTGGCCAATTAACCCAGGGTCTCGCCCCCGTTCAATTGGCTTTGTTTGAAGCATTTGTTGTCGGTGCGCTCGTCCATGTCGTGATGCATCGGCCAGAGCTTTCAGGTTGCAGCGGTCACGGTTCTGATGAGCACACACATGGAGCCGATTGCTCGCATCCAGATCATCATGCGCATGACCACCGAGGGCATGGTCATCATGCTGAGTGCGAACACCACGAGCATCGTGACGACGCCTCAGAATGCGTTCATGAGCAACACACCAGCGACGCAAATGAACATGACCATCATGAACATAGCCATCATGAACATAGCCATCATGAACACGGTCCTCACGAACACATCGCTGGACTCGTGGTGACACACGACCATCGCGATGACCAAGCAATATGGGGGTTCTTCGGTGCGTCACTCGGTTTGGTCACGCTGAGTCTATTTGAAGAGCTGCCCACGATCTCGGCCTCGGCTGGGCGTGTCTTTGTTAGTTTGGCGCTCGAAGCGGCGCCGGCCTTACTCTTGGCCTACGCGTTCGCGGGGCTCCTCAATGCGCTGTTGGTAGAGCGAACCTTGTCGTGGCTCGCTGCGGGAAATAGCCTTAAGCAGGCCACTAAGGGGGTTGCATTTGGACTGCCCTTACCGATTTGTTCGTGTGGCGTCGTCCCGCTCTATCAAACTCTAGTACAACGGGGCGCACCTGGCACCGCTGCCCTCGCATTCCTGATCTCCACCCCCGAAATTGGTGTGGACGCGATCTTGATTTCGTTACCACTCCTTGGCGGAGAATTAACCGTCATTCGCATTGCGGCTGCGGTGCTCGTCGCCCTTGGATTAGCGCTCCTGCTCGGACCCCGCATCAAGCCGAAGACCGAGCAGATTGCGCCTCAACAGCTCAAGACAGAGTCTCTAAGAGCCCGCATCCAAACCGGATTGCGATATGGATTCGGCCCCCTCGTGGATCATACACTACCTTGGATGCTGGTCGGGCTTTCAATCGCCGCGTATGCAGCGCCGTTGTTCGATGCCCAAACCATCGCGGCGCTGTCACCATTCTGGCAAGTGCCCGTCTTTGCGCTTTTGGGTATCCCTATGTACGTGTGTGCATCGGCTGCAACACCGCTCGCGGCGATCGCCATCATGCACCAAGTGTCGCCAGGCGCCGCGCTGGCCTTCCTGCTCACCGGCCCAGCAACCAATGTCACCACTTTTGGGGTTCTCCGCGCACTTCACGGACGCAGCATTGCCATTCTTTTTGGTATTCTCGTAGCCTCACTCGCCATTGCGTTGGGTTGGCTGATAAACTGGACATTTTTGGATGCGCAAGTTTCATATGAGCCCTCGCACGCCCACACCCCACTCGAGTGGGTTTGTTTAGCGTTACTTGGGGGGTTGATGCTGATTTCCTTGTTTAGGCAAGGGCCAAGGGGCATGGTCAATCATATAGCGCACTAATCTGATGTGAACCCGCTCTCGATGGAGCCGATGCCGAGACTGAGGACAAAAAGATGCTACTTATCTGTACTGCAAGCCATGAAAATAACAGAGAACTCGCAGAGCAAATCGGCCGATGTGCTCAGAAAGCGCACATGACCTATGAAATCATCGATCTGACCGAGTTCGATTTACCGCTCTACACATCGAGGAGCGCTTCAATCGAGGCTGACACGGCCGCACTCCGAGAGGCTTTCGGCCGTGCAACCGCCATCTTTGTGCTCGCCCCCGAGTACAACGGTTCAATTCCGCCCGTGTTAACCAACGCGGTGGCTTGGCTCTCAACCCTCGGCAAAGACTTCAGAGCACTCTTCAATGGAAAGGTGGTTGCTCTCGGCACCCACAGCGGCGGTCCAGGACACAAGGTTTTGATGGCGATGCGCATTATGCTCGCCCACCTTGGATGTCATATCATCGGTCGCGAAATTTCGTCTCATGGAGGCAAGCCTGCCGCGGATAGCTCCATTGAGGCGATTCTCGCTGAGATCACTCAGCTCAAACCCCACTTGACCCGCTAAGAGCACCCACTGCTCCACCAAATTGAACATCGTCTTCGACCATCGAAAACACGTCTGTGTCACAGTGTAACACTGTAACACCTTGTTACGGATTTACTGTAACAACCCACAAACACAAACACGTAAACCCCTGAAAACACAGCACTATAAAAATGGCACAGTGCTTGCTCTGTCTTATGAGTGTACCGCGCACGAGACGCCATCAGGGGGATACGATGAGCAACTTGCAAAACTTCACCAAGAACGTTTTCAACCGAAGCAGCATTGCGGCAATTCTGAGCGTGGCGCTCCTCGCCGGCTGCGGAGATTTCGAAGAGCAAGTTGTGGTCACCGACTCAGAGCCAATGACCGGCGTTCTGACTCAGTCGGTCCGCTACGGCAACCTCGATGGTAACGCAAACCCAGGCATCCTTCGGCTCTACATCCGCGTTGGCAACAGTGGCTTCTTGTGCTCTGGCACCGTCATCGAGCAGCGCACCATCCTGACCGCCGCACACTGCGTTGAGAACGCAGCGAGCGCCGCCGACGTTTACGCAGTGGTCGACGGCGTCTACCGAGCCGCCGCAGGCATGCACATTCACGAGGCATACTCTCCCAATGCCGCTCACATCCGCGGACTCAACGGCGACTACTACCGCTACAGCGGCCCAGACTTGGCCATCCTGACCTTCGCCAGCGACCTGCCCGCTCCAGTGGTTGCAATCGAGATGGGCGAGCCAAACCAGGGTGACCTCTTGACCATCGTCGGCTTCGGTGCCAACGAAAACGAAGAGACTGGCGTTCGCCGCGTAGGCCAAGTTGAGTACGAAGCAACAACGGAGACCTACCTCGAAAACCGCACAACAGTCGACAACGCTGTGGGCTCACTGGTTGTCAACCCGGGTCCCAACAATGAGTTGGTCTGCGGCGGTGATAGCGGCGGCGCGCTGTTGATGAACGGCAACCTCGTCGGCGTAACTTCCGGTGGTGTTGTCGCCGCAGGCGACGATAACCCATGTGTGCGTTCACGCAATGCGAACTTCATCTCACCTGCAGCCTACATCGACTGGATCACAAACATCGTTGACCTGCCTGTGGCAGAGGCACCGGCGATTGACCCAGAGTTGGTCTGCTCAGCTTTCCTCATCGACTCAGACAATGGCTTCCGCAACACCAGCAACTACAGCACCAACTGGGGCGGCCTTGGCGAGAAGTGGTTTCGAGACGGAGATGCTGCATGGCATTACATCCTTCCACAGGGCGGTGTATACCGGTGGACAGCGGGCACCAACCCACCAACGGGTACATTGGTCGGCACGCTCTCACCGGACTTCCACGCTAACCCAGCGCTACTCACAGACGCCGTTGACCCAGGTGCTGATTGCGTAGCACCAGCTGCTGATGCTGCAACAATCGCAGCGACAGCATACGATATGGACCAGACATACGGCTTCACTTTCAGCGGCAGCTATGCAAGCAACTGGGCCGGCCTCGGCGAGAAGTGGTTCCAGAACGGCAACCGCCGCTGGTTCTACATCACGCCCGTTGGCGAGGTTTTCCGATGGACCAACAACACACGTCCTGTCGTCGGTGAGCTCTTGGGGACCTTGAACGCTGATTACCACGCAAACCCAGGACTCTTACACGACGCTGTAAACCCAAATGGCGACGACCTCGCAACTGTGGCAGCAGACCTCGATGATACGTACCGCTTCACGAGCAACGGCAGCTACAGCACGAACTGGGGCGGTTTGAATGAGAAGTGGTTCTCAAACGCTAACAACAACTGGTTCTACATTTTGCCAACAGGCGAGGTCTACCGCTGGAACGTCGGTTCACGACCAGTGACCGGCCAACTCATCGGTGAGCTAGATGGCACTTACTGGGACAACCCTGCCCTGCTTCACAACGCCGCCCAGTAAAGAGCTTAGGCCGCAAGGGCTACAGCCGGGTGTCACTGCGCTAGCGCTGATATTTAACAGAGCATCCCCAAGCCTTCGTGCTTGAGACCGGCACAGGCGCTTGCTTTGCAACCGCATCGAGCGCCTGCTTGAGATAATCGGTAAACTCAGATTTTTCATAGCCCGCACCACCGGTGCTGTCGAGCGCACCTGCGTAGACGAGCTTACCCTGCGGGTCGATGACATAGATATGCGGTGTACGCTCGGCCATGTAAGTCTTGCCGACAAGACCCGACTCATCGAGTAAAATCGGGTAGGTTAAACCATAGGTCGTCTTCGCCTGCTGATTGCGTGCCTTGCCATGGCCCTGCATACCGACCGCACCGGAGTTGATTGCAAGCCAAACCCCACCGCCTGCCTGAAGCGCTTTACCGCGGGCCCCAAGCTTACCTTCGCGATGTGCGACCTTCACAAAAGGACAATCTGGATTAAACCACTCCAGTACAACAACTTTGCCACGATACTGTTTGAGCGTATGTAGTTTACCGCTCGTATCCACCAACTTGAAGTCGGGTGCAGGCTGACCCACTGTGGCTTTGGTCGCCTCAGCGATGACCGCGTCTTTCGCGAATGATGTCACGGGCATTAAGGTGAGTAGGATGAGCAGCTTACCCACCCAGCGATCTATATTGATGCAAGTTGATCTATCTTGGCTGGAACGCGGATGCCTGAGTTTTAAATGCATGAGGAATCTCCTAGATATCGAGGCGTGAATAATCGGTTCCCGAGGACGACTCGGGTCAGTCGAGCATGACTCGACTGCGTGGACGTACGCGAGCGACGGAATGTTACAGCAATGGTAGAGACTTTGAAATCCGGGACCGGGTAAGCGCTCACCAGCGTCCAAGAATCAATGCGCGTATCACGACAGGAACGCCAGTCCGCTTCGATCATCGAGCAAGCCTGCCGCAATTTTGGGCGACGAGTTTGCCTGCGCCAATATTGAAAGGTCTGAGAGCTGACTCAGCTGAGCCAAGGTGAAGTCGAGAGTTCGGTCAAGCGAGGACTGCGTCGGCACTGTTCGCCTTCGGACCTCTAAGGCTGAATCGAACGCTTCGCCTTCGCGCACAGCGCGTTCCACGCGACCGCGGACAAATTGGAAATCCTCTCGACTCGAGCGCAAGCGACCGAGCGCTGAGTCCAGAACCGTATTGGCCTCCCGAGCACTCTCCGTGGTCAACAGATCGATATCACGAAGTGGCAAGCGCGATGACGACCCAAGTGTCTGCTGGCCGATCACGGGACCAAACCCAAGTGCATCACTCAGCTCAAACTCTCTGAAAAAGACCTCGATCTCCGTGTTTGATTGTAACGTAAGAGCACCCGCGTAGACGCTCTCGACGCCTCGGCCTCCGTTTAATCCCGTGCGCTGGGCGGCCGCTTGAGAAGAGGTGCTCACGGTAATATTTCGTCCGTCAGGCGCGATGAGTGTCAGCTGTCCGTCCACCATTTCTGCAACAACGCCAGTCACGTCGCTCACTGCATTGATGGCACCGCGCAGGCGACCGTTGTTGTCTTCGGGTTCGACATCAAATCCCAAAATATTCTGTCCGTTTATACTGATGGCATTATTCGCGTCTAAGCGGCCGCCTTGAGTGACCTCGCCGCGGACCCGAGTTTCACGCACGACGGCTCTCACCCCTGTCTCGCCTACAACCTCATTGATCACCCGCGCCTTTGCGATGGCTGAGCCGCCCGAAAAATCGAGGGAATAGATATCATCGGCGGACGTGGTCGCCCGAACTTCAACACCGTTGACAGTCAATGTCCCGGACTCGATTGCAAACTGAGGATCGACGGACTTGCCTTCGAACAGATAGGCAGCGGAAAAAGTCTGACTCGATAAACTGGGCACATCGATGGAGATGTCTTCACCGCCGCGAACGCGGGTGCGAAATCGCAGAGATGAGACTTGACCATCAAAGGGCGCAATATCGCCAATTCGTGTGTTCTGCCCCAAGTCATCGAAGCGGTCTAGCAAGTTGCTCGCTTCCACTTGAGCCTGAAGTCGAAGCGCTCGCGTTGATTGCGCTGATGCGCTCTGCTCGGAGAGTCCACGGACCTCTAAGAGCAGTCGTTCAGCGATTCCGAGGGTTGCATCGCCTGCTTGCAGTAAGGTCACGCCGGCGCTTAGGTCGCGGACAGCCTGCCCCACGACCTTTGAATCGGGGTTCCCATCGAACGCGATAAAATAATCTCGACCGAGGCGCCCCGATGCTTGCGCATCAGACTTATCCATGCCGAAGCGAGTGCTGAGACTGCGGAGTTGAGATGCAGGTTGGCCATAGCGGATAAATCCGTATTGAAGAGCGCGAGATTGTCGGTTGACCCAAATACTCAACGATAACTCCCATGCTGGGGCGGGCGATGAGAGGCTGAAATCATCGCGCTGATATCTCAGTCTGTACGCCTGCAGCCCATACGACGCGCTTGCCCGAAACGCCCTATAGGTGCTGTAAGAATAGCAAAATTGTTCTCACCACGCACGCGACTCACGGCTTTCGTCGGGGGCATGTTGTTGGATGCCTATGGTCGGATGGTGATATCTTTTGGTTAGAAAAGGTCAGGATCGGCGCGGACCAGTAACTCACCATTCTCGATTTTTGATTCGATGCCCTGCAAACGAATACCCGGGGCTTCAGAGTCAGTCCCATTGGGCAGATTAAAGACCCAATTGTGCCATGTGCAGACCAGCTGATTAGCGCCATTGATGCACCCACGCTCAGTCAAAGAAACCCCCTGATGAGGGCAGCGGTCTACAATCACATCGAGGCCGGCCTCGGTTCGTACAATTGCGATATCTACCTGGTTTCCATATTCACCCATCATTTTCTCAGCGGAGACCGATCCCACCGAAAAACGGTTCGCAGCGCCCAGGGACTGCCATTCATTATCGTTGTTCTGCAACGCCATTCCTCCGTTAAGTTCCACCGTTTTTGTTCGAACAATTATCTACGGCAGTTTAGTGTCTAGCATCCGAAGTGCAAGACCGTGAGGAAAGCCTACAGATGTCTGAGAAAAATGTCGGCAGCGCAGACGACTTAAATATCCTGAAAATACCCACGATGTGCCTGATTGAACATCGCCTAGAGGTCCCCTTGGATCATGGTGCACCAGAGGGCGAAACACTCACGATCTTCGCCAGAGAGTTCCGAGCACGCGGCGCCGAGAGCGAGAAGCGGCCTTATCTACTCTATCTTCAGGGTGGACCTGGCTTTCAATGCCAGCGGCCTACACGCCGAAGCGGGTGGATGGACAGAGCGCTCGAAGAGTTTCATGTTGTACTCCTCGACCAAAGAGGGACGGGTCAGAGTACACCTGTATGTCAGCGGCGATTACTCAGTCGTGGCGATACCGCTGCGCAAGTCAATTACCTCAAACACTTTCGCGCCGATGCGATCGTAGCCGACTGTGAGTTGCTTAGAGAATATCTTATCGGTCGCGACGGTAAGTGGTGGTTACTCGGACAGAGCTTTGGCGGTTTTTGCGCATTGACCTATCTATGCCACGCGCCGGACGGACTGTCGGCTGCCATGTTCACAGGTGGCCTACCGCCAATCGAAGGGGGGCCCGATCCAGTCTATGAATCGCTCTTTGAACGTGTCCTTGCCCGCGACCAAGCGTATTTTGATCGCTATCCAAAGGACCGCGTGACCATCGAGACCATACTCGAGCTCGCGCAGCGCGATCATGAAAAGCTCCCAAGCGGTACCGCCCTCGATCGACATCTATTACAACACCTTGGCATCGTCTTGGGCGCAGATGACGGCGCTGAGCGACTCCATTTTCTGCTTGCCGACGCCATCAGCGAAGCCAACGGCCACAAATGGATCAACTATCGATTCAAAGTCGAAATCGATGGCCTCGTGAGTATGAACACCAATCCTATTTATGCGTTGCTTCACGAGGCGATTTATTGCCAGGGAAAGCCTTCTAAGTGGTCGGCTCAGCGCGTGATGTCATCGATTTGTGCATACCAAGAAGAGCGCTTTGTCTTCACGGGCGAAATGGTCTTCCCATGGATGTTTGACTCGATGCCAGAGCTCGCGCCACTGGCAGAACTCGCACATGCCATCGCTCAAAAAGACGACTGGCCTCAGTTATACGATCGGGCAAGACTCGCGCAGAATAAAGTGCCATGTGCGGCCGCGGTCTACGATGACGACATGTATGTAGAACGCGCCTTTTCCAGTCAAACGGCACGGACGGTCGCGAACATGCACGCGTGGGTGACCAATGAATACGAACACAATGGTCTGCGCGCGGATGGTAAGAGAATCCTCAGCCGTTTACTCGGCATGATCAGAGGGGAGCACTAAGCAGACCGTGAAGCTCAGAATTTTATCCAACATTTTGATTTTTCTGACCGCGACCTTCGTTGTGGCTTCGATCACACTGCAATTAAGCCATACCGGGCTCGCTGGGATCTCTCGACAAACTTTCGTGCTCATCTTCCCATTTTTTTTGGCCCTATTATCGAAGCGAACACAAAGATATCCGCGTATCGGCGTCGTGATGAATCTCGTGGCGCTTGGGCTCGCCTATAGTGGTTTTCACTTGGTCTTCGCTTGGGCGAGCATATAGCCGTCTTTACCTGAACTTTGGTGAACTAACCGCTGTGCGAGCCGGTTCATCTGGGATTGCCTCTTCTTGGTCAATCACCGCGATGACTTTGCACCAAGGCTGTTATGACACGAGGGCTTTTAGTGCCGTTCTGACCATGGCGACGCCGATGGCCATCAACATCAGGCTCATAAGTTTGCCGATCGCCTTTGTGCCGGCTTGACCAACGACCGACACGATATGGTGCGCACCCGACAAGACGACGAATGCAAGCAATAAATTAGGCAGAAAGGCAACCACAACCGTGGCTGTGTCATAGGTCTCACTCATGACGATTAAGGTGGTCATGGTCGCAGGCCCAACCACGAGTGGTACGCCGATGGGCACGGGGCCCACATCTTCGGCGGCCTGCGCCATCCGTTGGCCCCTCGACAAGACGAGATCATGGAAACCAAGACCGAGTAAGACAAGTCCTCCAGCCACCTTAAGATCGGCAATGGTAACACCAAGCAGACGCAGCAAATCAGTGCCTACGACAGTCATCAGTAGCGCGACGATACCCGCCAGGATGACCGCTGCACGTACCAAAGACGGCCGTTTCTGTTTCTCAACACCATCCGTCAGACCAACGTAAATCGGCGCGGTTGTCAGGACATTCATAGACACAAAAATGGCCAGCCCAGCGACCCAAACATGTTCAAAGTTAAGCATCATACCAACCTCCTTACATGCACCTTGACGCCGTGGACCTTAGCGATAGCGTTTTGCCCTTGCGTGACAGCTCGGCAACAAGATCGCATGTGCAGACAACCCCGTGGCGCCATGACCGATCAAGAACCGAGAGCGAACATCCCTTAAGGTGAGTGAACACTTCTGTGGCACAACGGGCTTGACTGCGATAGCGTGGCGCCATCGCAAAGGGCCACCGGCAGTGTATGAGTGCAGACTTTTTTGAGCATGGCCTGACAGACCATGACGGGCTGATCGATAAAATAAAGTCATATGGTCGACAGACAGGCTTTCAGGCGGTCGGCCACTTCATGACAGCGATGCCCTACGCCTGGGTCAGTTGTACAACGCCGCCACGATTCAACACTGAAACTTACATGTACAATTGTGTGGATCATGTGCGAGGGCGCGTCGGTATCCACGGACTCTTGAACCGGAGTCTCAGCGGTCAAAAGCGGCTGCTTATCATCCTCCATGGCATTACGGCCACGCCGTGGGATGGTTACGTTCGGCGGCTGGCACGGGACGCAGCTTGGCTTGGCTTTGACACTTTGAGGCTCTCACTTCGAGGCGCAACCTGCCGAGGCTCCGATCACTATCACGCTGGACAAACCGAGGATTTAGCGGCGGTGTTCGAGGACCCACGCCTCTCCGACTACGGGCATATTTGCGTCGCGGGGTTTTCCCTCGGCGGTCAAATCGCACTTCGATTTGCTCTCGATGTCAAACCTGAGAGGCTAGCGGCGGTGGCCGCGTTTTCACCCCCCATCTGTATGCGCAGCGCTCAGCGAGCATTGGATGCCCCCAATATGCTCGCCTACCGAAAGACAATTTTAGCGGCGCTTCGCTTCAAGTATCGTCGACTGGCTCGGCAAGCCACAAGAGAAGGGCGGCCACTGCCCGTCAGCGAGACAGCGCTCAAGCAGATTCAATCTTTTTATGACTGGGACCGTGTGGTTGTCTGCAATCGATTCGGTTTTGAAACCGTCGCCGACTACTACGATTCTGTTTCGGTGAGCCCACAACTAGATTCTCTCGCCGTACCGACGCGACTTGTATTTGGCCGGCAAGATCCGATCGTCCCATTCAACCAAATCGCTGGTCAACTCGTCGATTTACCACGCCACGTCGAGATACAAGTGGTCTCACCGGGGGGTCATTTGGGTTTTGGCCGCGTCAAAGAACAAATTACGACGTCGAAGAACGTCTACAAGCAAGCTGCGCATTGGTTTAACCGAGTCACATCTTCAGCGTCGAGTTCCTCGGGTCAATGAACCCTCAAAAGGCTTCTTTGAACTGAAAATAAAATTCGAATCCGGCGCCGTAGGCGAGATCGAGCCGCAGGTGGGCCCGCTGTTCGATGTCGAGTGCATAACGGTAACCGACACCGCCGGCGTAGCGAAGCTCGGCCGGTGTGAGAGACGCCAAGGTGGGCGCGACTCGACCGGCCGAGACGAAGCTGACCACAGCCATGCTATGTGATAACTCAGACCGCCATTCGAACTGTTGACAGACCAAGGCGCGGTCCCGCAGTCGGCCCAGATACCAGCCACGAAATAAATCCGGTCCGCCGAGAGCCGGCAGCCGCTGGAAGGGAATATCACCTGTGGCGCGCTGCAAGGTAAAACGGGCCGCCGCCACCTGACCCTTGAGAGGTTGTCCGTAGGCGCGTCCATCGAGTCGATAAAAGGTACCATCAAAGTCACTGCCGGTGAGCCGCCTATACAGAAATGCATCGCCCCGAAGAAATAGACCTGAACTCGGCCAAAACAAACGGTCGCGCGTATCGTATGCGAGAATCGGCATGAAACCCGACCAACGCAGGGGCTGTGTTCCTCTGAGCGCGCGGAGAAGCTCACTTTGTTCGGTCGACTCGATGTCATCGGCGCGGCTCCATCGAAGGTGATGGCCCATGCCCACATAAATGGCTTTGAGCGGTTGGTAAAGATACTCCGTCTCGAGTTGAAGGTATCGATCGGTAAAATTGAGATACGATCGCGGAGAGTTGCCGCGCCCCCCGACCTGAATGCCTTTATTCAGTCGGTTGCCAAGGCCATAGAAGCGGTCCGGCCAGTCCACGAAGCGCACGATCTGCTGAACCACATGCCGATCATCTCGACCGCGAAGTTCATAGGCTGCAGCGAGAACGAGCTGTTGGTTTGTCGTGTAAATACCGAAGAGACTGAAGCTGCTCGGTCGGTCCAAGCGCGCGCCCTCCAGATCGAGCAAGGTGAGCGTACCACCACCCAGCATCAATGCCGTTTCGGGGCTGTAGAGGACGATCGGTAGGATCCGAGTCCGTGACCAGAGGTCGTTGCCGGGGACAGACTCGCCGGTCTTCGAGGGTCGGTCCACCCCCCTACTTCGACTGTCAAGCGGTTGAGCTGTAGCCGGTCGCGCGTGCGCCACGCTGGAGAGGCTCATCAGGAGTGTGAATAGCGCCGCGCGAGAACGCAATACGTGGGCCTTTGTGCACATGGACAGCACAGTTTTTACCGAAGTCCGGGGGTTCGAATACGTCGCCCGATTCATGTTTTCTCACCCCAAATCCGAATGTTGCCGCAATACATTGATGCCCGAGCGCTTGATTAGACGGCATGAAAACATTATCCGTCTAGCATCAAAAAAAGCGCTGGGCCTTGGTGGATATGCGATTAGACGACGATACACTGTACTTTATCCCGCTCGGAGGGTGCGGTGAAATCGGCATGAACTTCAACGTCTACATATACAATCGACAAGCCTTATTGGTTGATTGTGGGGTCATGTTTGGAGAGGAAGACGAGACGCTTTTGTGTGCCGATATAAGCGCACTCGATGACTTAGTGGATCGCGTCATCGCGCTTGTGATTACCCATGCACACCAAGACCACATCGGCGCGATTCCATACCTCTGGCCGGAGCTCGAATGCCCCGTTTATGGAACGCAGTTTGCCATCGAAATGATGTATCTCAGACTCGATGAGATGGGCCTCTCTCAGCGTGTCCCTGTGCGGATGATGGGTTTGTCAGAGACCGTTGCGATTGGACCGTTTCTTGTGCGCCGAATACCGCTGACCCATAGCACCATCGAAATGGGCGCACTCCACATACAAGCGGGCGCAGCCACGGTACTACACACGGGTGATTGGACCTTCGACGATGATCCTATCCTCGGTCCAACCTCTGATCTCGAGGCACTTAAGGCGATGGGGATCGACGGCGTCGATGCACTGGTCGGCGACAGTACAAATGCACTCAAGAATGGATGGACGGGCGCCGAAGGGTCCTTGAGAGAAGCCTTTCTCAGGCATTTAAGCGCTGCAGAAGGCCGCGTTGTCGTCACCATGTTCTCGTCGAATGTGGCGCGCTTACAGTTGTTAAGCGAGCTCGCTCAGAAGACAGGTCGAGAATTATTGCTCCTCGGCCGTAGCCTCAATCAGGTGGTTCGGGCGGCGAAGCGGAGTGGCTATCTCGTTGATTTCGCACAGCATGTATCACCGCGCGAGTTTGGCTATATCCCCCCTCGAAAGGTGCTGATCATTTGCTCAGGCAGTCAGGGGAGTTGGAACTCCACACTCGTCCAGCTCGCTCGCGACCGTAAGCGAGATGTCTACCTTGAGTCTGGTGATAGGGTCCTGTTTAGCGCGCGACGTATCCCTGGGCGAGAACAGGACATCACTGATTTGCAAGACATGTTGAACGCCCGTGGCATTGAGGTTGTCGACAGTAATGACGATGCGATCCACGTCAGCGGGCATCCTTGCCAGGATGAAATTAGGCACATGCTTAAGATGGTACAGCCCCGCGTCGTGATCCCGGTGCATGGAGAAGGGGCACACCTCGAGGCCCATGGACAAATTGCTGAAGCACAAGATATCCGCGCAGTGAACATCCAAAACGGCGATGTCATTGCCATTAAGCCAGCCCCGAATCTCTCAGAGCGCGTGGGTTGCGTCCACGCTGGCCGACGCCGAATTGAGTTGACTCGAGGTTAGCCAGCGGTTAAGGCGACCGGGCTGAGCAGGTGGGCTAACTTTAGTTGTCACCACCGCAGTAGGCACGCTCGACGCATACACCATCGCTGCAGCCGTAGCTTAAACACTGCTTGATGTTTTCGCAGGAGTCCCCAATTTCTTTCAGGGCAACGCAAGTGCCGTCGCCGGTCAAGTCGCAGTAGCTTTCTTGGCACTTCCCGAGCTCTCTGAAATTCTCGGTGTCCCAGCAGGGCTCACCAACGCCGACAGGGCCGACGACAGCTTCTGCCTCACAGATACCCTCAACACTACATTGTGTGCCTCGCGCGCAAACATTCGCGCTTGGGAACAATCCGCAGGGGTCACCGACTTGAGATGCCGTGACACAAGTGCCCATCTCTCCTGCGGTCGTAATCCGATTGCGGTCACCGTCCACGGTGGCACACCATGCCTGTGTGCCGTCACATGTGCCAAAGAACCCACCGGATGCACCATCGGGGATCGCCATACACGGCTCACCGATGGCGCCAGCGCGAGGAAATGAGGCACGGTCTTGACCGATGGGCGGTTGAAATGAAAAGCAGTCACCCTCGAAGAGTTGGTCGACGACACCGCGACCACACTCAGCTGAGTCGAGCGCGGCCAAGCACGCGTCAGCTTCTGCGCCATTGTATGGCGTTAGACCGGCGCTCACAGCCTCGATCCAGCTGCCGAAAGGCGCAAAGGTGTACGCTGTCGTGAGTAGTTCGACGCAGTTGTCTGCAGTTGCTGGTACCTGTGGTGGCAACTCCGCGCGAAGGTCCTCAAATCGCGTGTTCATGGAGATGTTCGCCCAAAAAGAGTCGAGCTCTGAAGAGTTGCAGCATCGGGTAAGCGCGCCGCATGTGCTGGCGACGATGCGTTCAATCAAATCTTCCGCGCCTGTGGCTGCTCCGCCACCTGCGCCGCCGGCACCACCTTCGGCACCTGCGCCGCCGGCACCACCTTCGGCACCTGCACCGCCGGCACCACCTTCGGCACCTGCACCGCCTGCACCGCCCGCGCCGCCAGCACCACCTTGGGCACCTGCACCGCCGGCACCACCATTGGAGTCGCTGTCCTCACCGCATGCCACCAACATCGAGGCGACCATCAACAAAGCAAACATCTTCGGCAAAATTGTCATTATGAACTCCTTATGGATTGCCGTAAATCAGCCTTTCACAACATCTTTTTGTTGCAATTCGATTTGAAAGGCACTAAACCGGGCCGCATTAATTGACCGAACGGTAGATATTTGTCAACCGTCTTGTCTAGATTTTTTGGTCAAGCGGGTTGGAGTCAATTCATCCTGGCCTGTCTGTATTTACGCTGGCTATCTGACAAGATCAGTCCCGCCAGATGAGAGTGAGTAGTGCCCCATGCGATGCCGCGAGTATGTTCTCCTAGTGGTTTTTCTCGTCTTGTTGAGCAGTGTCGGGGGTGCAGGGGCAAAGACAACCGTTAAGCAATCTGGTGGTCTTGACAACTTCGTTGCATGGTTCACAGGCGAGTTTTCAAACTACGAACAATACAAACAATGGGCCTACGATCTAAAGCAGGGCAAGGCAGACAAGCGCTTTAAATTTCTGCATGTGCATCACCGTTTTGAGCCCATCGAGATGGAGGGGGCGGATCACGCCTTTCACGTACAGCAACGTATGGTCAAGACCAGCACCCTGTTTAGGGAGCGGGTCTATGCGATCGACCAAGATGATTTAGACGCACCCATTCGCCTTAAGATCTATAAATTTAAGGGTCAGCCGAAGACTCATGACCTTAAGGTGAGCGATCTCGAATATCTCGACGGCTGTGATGTCGAGTGGACGTATGACGAGCAGCAAGCCGCTTTCAAAGGTCAGACAGGTAAGGACACATGTAAAGTCGCGTCGAGGCGAACGAAGGGCCAGCTCACCATCAATGACACACTGACCCTCGACGCTACGGGCATTCAGATTAAAGATATCGCGCGCCGTGCCGACGGGGAATATGTATTTGGACATCCCGAGAAGCCAGCCTACACCAATCGTAAGGTCACATACTTTACCGGTTGGGCAGCGATGAAAACCGGTGGACAGGCATCGAAACCAGACACCAAAACATGGCGACTTCACAAGGCATTTCGCATTCACAACGAGGGTGGAGCTGCGACCCTGGTAGACGCCGCCGGTGCCGAAATGGGCTATCGCGTCGAACTCGCACGGCTCACACGCAGCCGATTTGGTACAAAACTGCTCAAGCTCAGTGTCATCGACGCAAAAACGGATAAGACCGTTGCCTATACCTGGAGTGATCCAGACAGCGAGCTGATTGGCATCAACGCGGGTTGGATACGAATCGGCGTGAAATTGGCAAAACGGTCTGCGGGGTTTGCACTGCCACAGAAGAAGGAGCCTGCCCTCGTCAGTGTGGTCGCCGACTATTTAGAGGGACGATTTAGTTCAGCAGAACAGGCCAACGAAGATCCAAATTTTCGCGCCATCAGTCTCAAGACATGTCGTATTCCACTCCCTGCGCTAGGCAAGGATGTACTGTACGTCGAACAAGCACTCGCAAGCAAAGCCACCCAGCCTTACCGACAGCGTCTCTACCAGCTCACGCAGCTCCCAGACGGGCGGGTTGAGTCGGCCATCTATACGCTCAACGATCCCAAAGAATGGGTCGGTACATGCGATTCGAAGCCGGACTTCACCCAAAAGACTCCAGGGTACACCAAAAAGCCTGGATGTGAGGTTAAACTTCGATTCGACGGCAAGAAGTTCGCTGGCAAAACAAATGGCAAGAGCTGTGAAACAAAGCTTCGGGGGGCCCGTTACGCGACCGCCGAAGTGGAGCTCGAACAAGCTGGCATGACCGCACTCGATCGCGGTTTCGACGGCGATAATAAACAGGTTTGGGGCTCGACCAGCGGGCCCTACCGCTTCAAACGAATCAATTCAAAAGAGCAAAATTAGCTCAGGTATATCCCAGGAGGACATATAATGCAGGGTACAGGAATGAAACAGCTATCAGTCGCCATGGTTGCGCTGATGTTGTCCGTGGGTTGCGGCGAGGACAGTGGTAACAGCGCGAGCCCAGTGACGATGGACATGGGCAAGAACAACGCCGCTGACAGCGGTACGCCGACGATGATCGAAATGGATGCAGAGGTCACCCAGACTGACGCGACGACCCCAGGCGCAGACACGAGCCCGGTGGATGTGCCAGAACCTGCGGAGACGGCAACACTCGATCGTGCGTTCGAATGGTTAATTGGCCGCTTCGACTCCCGCGATCAGGCCCTACAAAACGCCAGCTACTTCAGCATTCAGCTGATCAGCTGCGAGGTCAATGCGCCAGAGATCGGAGAAAAGGTGCTCTACATCGAGCAGGCATCCATGGATTCTCCAAACCAGCCATACCGGCAACGACTGTACCATGTCACCGAAGCTGACAATGGTGAGATTATCTCGACGATTTACAGCCTCAATAATCCGGGCGCGGCTGTCGGCCTCTGTGATCGCGATAGCCGAGAGACCTTTACACCTGCAGACGTTGCGCTCCGCGATGGCTGTGCCGTGTACTTGAACTGGAATGGTGAATACTTCGACGGATCAACCCGCGGCGAGGCGTGCTCGAGCACCTTGGGTGGCGCGTCATATGCGACGAGTGAAGTCATCTTAAAGGCTGACCTGCTCGAGTCTTGGGATCGCGGATTCGATGCGGCGGGACGCCAAGTATGGGGTGCAACGGAAGGCGCCTACATCTTCGTTCGACGTCCTGAGGTGGAAGAAATGCCTGAGCCTAACCCGGGTCCAGCAGGCGTTGGCGAGACCTGCGAGACGGCGCCGGCTCTCGCTGACATGAGCGAGCCTATGGCCGATGCAGAAGGTCCGTATGCATATCGAATCAATGGTGAATTCGGCGCGACAAATGACTACAATCCGCTTGAGTCAAGCGGTCTTGCACCCGGCTGTTCGGTCGTCTACGACGCGGTTGGCAACGATGTTGTCTATCGCGTAGACGTCCAACCCGGAGACCAGTTCTTTTTTCGTCTAACCATGCCTGAAGGTTCAGCTGGCGGGCTCTATTTTCTCGACTCATGCGAGGAAGGCACTTGGCCAGACAACGATCTGAGCGGCGCGTGCGGCCGGGCCGAGTACCGCTCACATGGCAACTGCAACTTCCAAGACTGTGAGCCGCTGGAGTGGACCTTTGAATGGCCAATGAGCGTCAATGGTCAGGCCACATCAGCGACGAGCCTATTCTTGGTGGTCGACGAGGTCGCCACAAACAATGCCGAAGCCTTCGTGCTCGAGTGGAGCAAGGTCTCTCTCGACAACTAGGCTTTGTCAATGTCGCATGTCTACACGGTGGACATGCGACGATCCCGCACGCACAAGCTCACCTACAAGCCGAAAACGGCCAGACCAGGTCTCTTCACGCCCACGCCCGACCCGCAGAGGCGGCTATCGCTGTCACCTCAAACAATGCCGAATACTCTAGAAGGCTGAAGAACCTTTACTGGAGATCGCATGATAGACGTAAATCCAGAAGACCTCGGGAACACTGTAATCTCTAATTTGAAAGGTGAGGAGGTCCCGCTTAAGTCCGTTCTGGGAGAGCAGGACACCCTGGTGGTCTTTGTCCGACATTTCGGCTGTATTTTTTGTCGAACTCGGCTCGCTGGACTCGGTGAACACATCGCTGCATTCGAAGACGTAGGCATCAAAGTCATGGTGGTCGGAAACGGGACGGTGCCGATGGCGGAGGCTTTCGTCGAGGAGACCGGACTGAATGTGCCGCTGTTTACCGATCCAACAGGGCAAGTGTACGCAAACGCCGGGATGCGTCGGCACTTTGGCATCGGACCGAAGGCCATGACCAGAGCGGTGGGCGCATTTGTTCGAGGGCATCGACAGGGTCGTATTTCTGGGGACGTGTGGCAACAGGGCGGCTACGTCGTGCTCGGGCAGGATGGGCAGGTGAAGATACACCACGCCGATACGGGTGCTGGCGACCGAATCGACTTCACCGCGCTGATCAGTCAGGTTAGAACAGCAGCATGAGTATTTGGCACAGAGCTCTCGACCGCAGCGTCGTCTTCTCTTTCGACCGGCATGGCTTCAAGAGACACGCACGGCAGTTCGCAGACAACATCGAAGGTCGCGATTTGAGCGCTAAGAACATTATGGTGACGGGGTGTAATTCGGGCATTGGCTTTGCCTCTGTCGAAGCACTCTCCGCTCAGGGAGCGATGGTGTACATGGCCTGTCGCTCTAGAGAGCGGGGCCAAGCTGCAATCGACTTGATCAAGACAAAGAATCCGAGAGCGCGGCTTCAGCTACTCGAGGTTGATATGGCCGATTTTAGGAGTATCAGCTCGGTCGCACAGAAAGTTGACCGCCCACTCCACGGTTTGGTCCATAACGCCGGCAATATGGTCGACGCGTGCAGATACACAGACCAAGACATCGAGTACATTACCAGTCTGCATGTCGCAGGACCGTTTTGTTTGTCGCTTTTGCTCACGGAACGACTGAAGCAAGGTGCCGACGAGTCAAGCTCACGGATCATATTTGTCGCCTCAGGCGGCATGTACACCCAAGGGCTAGACGCCAGCGAATTGTTTAGGCCTACGGGCCGCTACGATGGCATGCGTCACTATGCTCATACCAAACGAGCACAGGTGGTCTTAGCCGCTCAGCTCCATGAGCGTCTCACAGCCATGGGGATCGGCGTCCATTCCATGCATCCGGGCTGGGTCGATACACCTGCGATTCGTCGAGCGATGCCCAAGTTCACTTTTTTTACAAAAGGCATTCTACGCACACCCGAGCAAGGGGCCGACACGATCACCTGGCTTGCAGGACACGATGACCCATCTATCGATCTTGAATCTGGATTTTGGTTTGACCGCGGGCGAGCAGCGCTCTTTATGTCGAAGAAAGTGTCCGTGCCAGCCAAAGAAGTACAAGCCATGATGACTCGGCTTGACGGGCTCGCTCACAACGCCGGTTTTTCGCCCGAACACCTTGTCAACTAATGGCGGAGTCGACTGATCCCGTCGACGATGATTTGTAACTCGTTGGAGTATAACTCTCCGCGGGGAGACGAGCCCGGATTGATCCGGACAGCACTGGGTGCAGAAGAGAGTAGCTGGGGAAAGAGCGTCATACCGTCGAGCAACCTCGCCTTCAGCCCTTTTGGCTCGTATTTCTCAAGCGCATCGATGGTCGTAAAAATACCATAGACAGGCCGCTCTACCATCGTGTCGATGGTCGCCGGCGCGATGGGCATTTCTGCTGAATCTTCATAACGGGCCACGGCGACAAAGAAGGAGCGCCTCACCAACAACATGTACAGCCCTGTTCGCGCCGCCCACGTTCTCTCTCGAGCGAGGTTCTCCATGGCTTTGTGAATGTCCTCCGGGTCCACAGCCGGATGGTCTTCCAAGCACAGGCTCACATCGTACGCAGTTGCATCGAAGTAGGTCTCGAGCGTGTCGAGCGCATCTTCGATAATCTGGCCACTGAGAACCGAAGTGGTCTCCACACGAGAGGAGAAGTTGTCCGATGCACGACCGCGCCGTAATCCAAGTTGCTCGCAGCGGCCCGCATAAGCCACGCTCATCCGCTCCCGGGCGACCTGACGTCCCGCTGACATTTCAAAACGTAATCCAAGCTCTTCGGGGTCATGGGAGAAAACAAAATAGCCCTGGTCTGACGCGACGGCCAAGCGTCGACGACTCACCTTAGAGTCGATCAGCTCTTTGAGTTTAGTTTGAATCGCGCTGCGAGCATCGGTACGCGTTAGCTGCATGGATCAATCTCCCCCATCGTATAGGACGCACTGTGCAGATGCCGTTTGTGGTAGCAAACTTTCGCTCTGACTGCACGCTCAGTGCGGCGCCCGTCAACTGAGAGAGTGTTGACAGGCGCAGAGGGTGGCAGGCGATCTGAAGAGGGAGGTGGGAGCCGGCGATTGTGGCCGGTGCATATGACCGCGCTTGAACAGTTCGGTCGGTAATATGCTCTATGCGTCTGGACGCTCGATGGGCTCGATCTCGTCGAGTTCGACGTCGACGTGATCAGCGTCTGCGTCATGTCCAGCTGCAGGCGCAGGCCGCACAACATCCACACCGATACCCGCGCACAGTGGCCCACCGCTCGCCGACTGACCGAGCGCGCAGAATCTTTCGAGGGCTTCGTCGATATTAACCTCCCAAGTGGGCTGCGGCAGGCGACCGAAGAGGGAGAGCCTGAGCATGCCACCCTCAGCGATGAGCTGGCGGTCTGCCACGTACTCCTCTGTCAGACGTGCAGCATCCTCGGCGGTAAAGGTATTGGGATACTCAACGCGGACTTCCTGGACTGCATCCTCGATGGTGACTTCCATGGAGAGCATGCTTCTATGATCCGAAAACTCCGGATGCACGACTGTCTCAGTGCCACAAGCGAGCTGAAAAAAACCGATAAGCAAAAGCGCAATGAGGTTTAAATTTTTCATAACTTCGTCCCTTTCTCCGTTACAGGCGATTCGAAACACCGAGTCGCCCGGTTACGGGATAACAAGAGAGCAAAGGGTGTGCCAAAACCGAGTTTGAGGCTAATGGATGGTTGCGACGTCAAAATGTGTGTCACTGGTGACTCACTTTGGTCACAGTGGGGTGTGACCTCTTGTACCCACCCTTATTTATCGGATTCGACCCACCAATGTGAGGACGGGTAGGCTAGCTCAGCGCGCTTGCGCGTCGCGTCGTTGCGATTGTCGCATATCGATTTGCTCGAGACTGTCTCTCGGGATGGCGGAGATGAGTCGCCGTGTGTAATCTTCTTGGGGCGCAGCATAAATTGACTCGCTCGGGCCAAACTCGACAAATTTGCCGGCATTCATCACAGCCATCATATCGCTCATGAATTTGACCACGCTCAAGTCGTGACTGATGAAGATATAAGTGAGCCCCATCTCAGCCTGAAGGTCTTTAAGCAAGTTAAGAACCTGTGCCTGAACTGAAACATCAAGGGCAGACACAGATTCATCACAGATAATGAGCTCAGGTTTAAGGGACAAAGACCGAGCGATACAGATGCGCTGCCGCTGACCGCCGGAGAACTCATGTGGGTACCGATTGAGATACTGACTGCCGGGTAGACCGACTTTATCGAGCAGCTCCAAGACCATCGTACGTCGTTCGTCGTAGCTCGAGCCAATCCCATGGACGTCCATCGGCTCCATGATCGTGGTCTCGATGGTTTTTCGCGGGTTGAGAGATCCGTATGGGTCCTGGAATATGATCTGAAAGCGCTTACGAAATGCGCGCAGCTCTGACTGACTCATCTCTGTGATATCGTGACCATCAAAAATGATTTGGCCAGCGGTGGGCTCGATTAAACGCATGACGGCACGACCGGTTGTGGTCTTCCCGCAGCCGGACTCACCCACGAATCCCAAGGTTTGTCCCCTGTAAACATCGAAGCTGACGCCGTCTACGGCTTTGACGTGGTCGACGACTTTACTGAAAAAACCTTTCCGTACCGGAAAGTGCATTTTGAGATCACGCACCTGCAAGAGCGGCGCTTCGTCCGTGGTCGCAAAACGCGTGTCATCGGGGTAATCGGTGACGTCGCTTGCATAACCGAGCTCACCAAGCCGCTCGGGTGGATAAAGAAAACGCCCGCGGCCGTCCGTCTCCATCCGCTTAAGCCAACCGGCGTCAAGCACCTTCTCTTCGATGCGGTATTCACCGGAATCATCGTAGATGGTGTCCATGTAATCGGGGACGGTTGGCAGGCGACGAAGCTTTGAGTCAAGACGTGGCCGACATGCCAGCAGACCCTTTGTATAGGGATGTTGCGGCGACTCAAAGATCTGCCGAACATCACCATACTCGACGAGTTTACCACGATACATGACCGCAACTTCATCGGCGATTTCAGCGATGACACCAAGATCATGGGTGATGAAAATCATACCCATGCCACGTTCGTCTCGTAGGTTGCGCAAGAGATCGAGGATCTGAGCTTGAATTGTGACGTCCAATGCCGTGGTCGGCTCGTCTGCGATCAAGAGCTTGGGATTGCAAGACAGCGCCATCGCGATCATCACACGTTGTTTTTGCCCACCCGACATCTCGTGGGGATACATATGGATTCGCTGTTCCGGGTCTGGAATACCGACCTCTCTAAAGAGCTCGATGGTCTTCGCCTGAGCCGTCTTTTTGTCGACCTTTTGGTGCAATCGAATCGCTTCGATGACCTGATCACCTGTGGTGTAGACAGGGTTTAGAGATGTCATCGGCTCTTGGAAGATCATCGAGATGTCGGCGCCACGGATACTTCTGATGCGTTGCTCGGTGGCGTCCACCAGGTTTTCACCGGCAAAGACAATCTTGGAGCCCTCTTCCAGACGCGCTGTTTGCTGCGGCAATAGCTGCATCACCGACAAACTGGTCACTGACTTACCGCTGCCAGACTCACCGACGATCCCGAGGGTCTGACCAGCCTTGACCTCTACATTAAGGCCATCTACAGCCTTCACCACGCCGATGTCTGTATGGAAGTAGGTCCTTAGATTTTCGAGCTTTAAAATCGTCTCAGTCATCGTCGTCACCTACTTTCGCATCTTCGGATCGAGGGCATCACGAAGCCCTTCACCCACAAGGTTCAACAACGTCACCGTGATAAAGATGGCCGTGCCGGGAATGAGTATGAGGTGCCACTTGCGAGTCAGATAACCATCGCGCAGTGTCTGTCCCCAAGACGGTACGTTGACATCACCGAGACCCAGAAACGAGAGTGAACTCTCGATGAGGATCGCCGCCGCGACGCCGAAAGTGGCTGCCACCAACACAGGCCCTAGAGCATTCGGCAGAATGTGCTGGAAGATGATTCGCCGGGTGCTAAAGCCCAAAGCGATGGCACTGGTGACAAAATCAAGATTTCGTAACCGATAGAACTCACCACGTACCAAGCGCGCAACCCCGGTCCACCTAAACAATCCGATCACCAACATAATGTGAAAGATCGAAGGCTTATCGATAAATGAGATCAGCACCAAGATCACGATGAGCGTTGGTACTGCCATAAAAATCTCGATAACGCGTTGGATGATCATGTCGACTCGGCCACGGAAATAGCCTGCAAACGCGCCGATAAAGATACCGATGGTCACGTAGATACCCACCGCGATGACACCCACAGAGAGCGCAATGCGAATGCCATAGAGCATGCGAACGAGTACATCGCGACCCACAGAATCAGTACCGAGGGCATAACCCGCGCAGCCATCGCGCGCCTTGAGCTTGTCGGTGCACACTTCAAGCATGCTCGGGTCTCGAAGCTTGTCTGGCAGTACTTGCCGGGCAAAGCCATGTTTGATGGGCGGAAAAACCGCTGAGACAGCGCTCGCACTACCCTTGGTCGCTTTCAAGTAGTCTTCATAGTTGTGTTGATTCGCGCGCCCTTGAGGGTTGGCCAGGATGAAGATGAAGCACAGACCAAAGAAGGCGGAGAGTAGTTTAGCGAAGCGCTTCATCTTTGCCCGCCGAATCCGCTTTGACAGCCCAAAGGATTGAATCCGTTTGACGGCTATCAGCCAGATCGCGAGTAAGGGCATACCGAGGACCAGCAAGAGGTTGAAGAACTTATCGACCCCATTCTCGAAGTAATTGTCGTCGAAGAGCGATGTAAACCACGGGAAGTATGTCTCGCCACCTTCTGCCCAATAGAAAGCGCGATCAGATGCGATAATCGGTGCGCAAATGGCAAGTATGAAGAGAAACGCCAACGCCCAAAGCGCGAGGTATGCAACACGATTCTTTTTGAACTGAAGCCAAACAATATCACTGAAGGTGACATCATCCTGACTCTGCTGTGCTTGTTTCAGTGTCATTCTATCCCCCTCAATCGAACGTGATCCGTGGATCGACGAAGGCGTAAGCCAAATCCACGAGCAACATGCCGACGAGCGTGAGCACGCTAGAGATCAGCAGAACCGCCATAACAGCGTTGTAATCATACTGGGTGATACTCGTGAGGATGTACTGGCCCATCCCGGGTATCCCGAAGATAAATTCGATAATCACCGAGCCGCCCACCATGGCAGGCAGCAAGGTCGCGAGCAAAGTCAAAATGGGCAACATACCATTGCGTGCAGCGTGCTTCACGATGACGACACCTTCGGGTAGCCCCTTGGCACGTGCTGTGCGGATATAATCGGCCCTGATGACATCGAGAAGCCCTGTACGGGCGTACCGTGAGAGTGCTGCGAGGCCACCATAGCTCATACAGATAATTGGCAGCGTGACATGCCAGATGATGTCACCGATATACTCGAGGGTCGTCAGCTCGTTTGCGTTGGTGGATTCAAACCCTGAGAGCGGAAACAAAGCCCAGTCTCCAACCGTAAACGCGTTCAACAAGATTACGGCCACAAAGAATGACGGTAGGCTGTAGAGCATGAACAATATGATCGTCACGATCTTGTCGGCCACAGTGTCTTGCCTCACCGCAGACCAAATGCCGAGCGGCAACGAGATGAAGTAGATCAAGAAGATCGAGCTGAGTGCGAGCGTGATGGAGTACTTGAGTTTTGAAAGAACGGTGTCGAGAACGGGTTTCTTGTCGATGTGCGAGCGACCAAAATCGAGCCGCAATAAGTTCCCCCAATACTTCGCAAAGCGCGTGTCGAAGAAGAAGATGGAGAGCTTATCACCGGTGGAGTAGTCGAACTGACTTTTGTTTTGAGCCCACCACTTCGTCCAAAACTCAACCACCGCCGCTTCGCTCTTGCCACCCTTTGCGTTCTCACTAAAGCGCCACTCAGCGATGGCGCGGTTGCGTTTGGCCACGGCCTTATTCTCTGCCCGTTCAGCGTCGATATTGCTGGTAAAGCGGGTAATAATCCGCTCTTTGGCGTTCACGGTTAAACGCTCGCTCGCCCGCGCGCGTAACGTCTTATTGCTGTCGTTCATGAGACAATGAATCAGGCCTGGGACAGCATATCGCCCCCAGTTCTCAATCCGCTCTCGCGCTGCGATCTGGTCTGCTAGAGTGGCCTTTTCCTCAAGATTGAGGCTTGCCACTAAGGTGTCACGCACCTCCGCCTCGCTCAGGCCGTAGCGCGTATTAAACAAAATGGGTTTGTCGAGATTAAACTGCTCCTTGAAGATACGATACGACTCTCGATTATCGCCCTTCTGGGCATTCTGACTGCCATCGGTGGACAGCTGGTTGGCGCCCGGGTTACCCGCGCCAAAGTTGAGCAGTACAAAGATCAGTAAACTGATGGCAAAGAACGTAGGAATCATCAGCGCGACGCGTTTAAGCGCGTAGGTTAACATAACGCCCTCCTACTGACCGTTTAAGTACCAGGCACGCGGGTTTAGGTACGGCCGAACACGACCCACCGACTCGGCATTCTGTACTTGCGGTGTCCAAAAGTAGGGCGCTTTGGTCTGATACATAAATGTGTATGGCTGCTCCTCGTAGACGAGCCGGTGGAACCGCTTGGCGAGCGCGTAACGCTTGGGCATGTCGAACTCGAACTCCATTGCTTCTATGATCGTGTCGGCTTCTTTGTTGCGAAAACCCACATAATTGCTGCTCTGTGGCTCATCTGCGTGCCGTGAGTGCCAAATCTGGTCGAAGTCGACATCTGGGCTTGTCCCCCAGCCGAGCATAACCGCATCAAACTCTTTGGTTTGCAGCTCTTTTAAGAAGTTGGCCCATTCCATGGCCTTGAGGTTGCACTTCACCCCGACCTTCTTGAGCGCTTCCTTTAAGACCTCGGCGGTTTGCTGATGGGTGGGTCGCGCGACGATGTTGAAGGTAAACTCAAAGGCCGTTTTCCGCCCATTGATGACCTTATCGCGGATCCCGTCTTTATCTGTGTCTTTCCAACCGGCCTCGTCGAGGAGCGCGGCGGTCTTCGACAGGTCGAAGGGGATGGGCTTTAGGGTCTCATCATAATGGGGCAGACCCGGTGTGATGGGCCCGGTGGTTCTGCGTCCCAGGTTAAAACGAACTTCCTTTAGAATCTGCTCGGCATCGAGCGCATGGCTCATCGCCCAGCGAACTCGTTTGTCAGAGAAAAACGGTTTGTCCGCATTCCAGCCGATATAACCGTATCCATAGGTCCAAAAAAAGTCGTGTTTGATGGTGCCGTTCTTAAAGGGCGAATCATCCCCGCCCTCTTCGAGCACCTGCCTGAACTGTTGGGATGCGAGTGAAGAGATGTGGACGCCCTCATTGTTGCCTTTGCCGATGGATTCAGCAGACTTCCGTAACATCAACGGGTGCTTGCTGCTGTCCTTGACGACGGCGATTTCGATGCGATCAACAGCGTTGCCACCGAGTGGAAACCACGGGTCACGCTCGAGTTCAACCATCACGCCACGCTCAAAGCGAACAAACCGGTAGGGGCCGTTACCGATCCCTCGTGGATTGTACCAATGCTCCTCGAACTTGGTGCCCATCACCTCATCATCAAAGCGCTCCCCTGTGATGTCATAGGCGTAGAGAAACTCGGGGAGTGGGAGCGGCCATTTAGAGATGAGGTCGTTCTTATATTTTTTGTTCTTGAACTTGATCTGGAAGGCAAAGTCGCCGGTTGCTTTGATCTCCTTGGCGTCAATATCAGCAAAATAAGAGCGCGCAGATGCGGCTTTACCCACCTGTGGGTTGAGCATCATCTTGAACCAATAGACCACATCGTGAGCTGTGACCCGGCACCGTCCATTAATCCAATGTCGATCGGCTGGGAGTTTGACGTCCTTTAGCGCCGGGACTGTCTTCTTGAGTGCTGCCGCAGTGCGACGACCCACAGCCAAACAACTCTTGCCCTCTGTCAGCCAAGGTACATCTTCGTCGCGCTCCAGTGCTGGCTTGTGCCAGAACACGTCCGGTCGTAAACGATAAGTGTAGGTTAGGTAATCATCACTGCGTCCCATATAGGTAGCGAGGGCAGGTCCGTACTGTGTGATCGCTTTCTTGTGGCGCCTGACGAGCGGTAGCACATTCAGAGACTGGATGTTGCTCACATCCACGCTGTTCTCAATGAGGTAATTGAAGCCTTTGGGATCGCTGCTGACCATCATCTTAAGCGTACCACCAGTCTTTGGCTCAGTTGGATACCACGGCTCTAAATCGGGGATAAGTAATCCGCCAAAGGCGCTTTGAGCCCATAAGCTCGCATCCACTGGATTGCCCGTGCCGCCTTCAGAACGGACGGCTTTTACTGTCGCCTGCTTTTGCAAATAGATCTGGTTCTTCTCGATGCGATCATTCTGCCAAAGCAGAACAATACCGACCACGATGGCCACGAGGAGCAGCAATGTGATGATGAGCTTATTGTAGAATTCCTTGACCATAACACCAGTCTCCCTGTGCTGTCCGCGGTAAGCCGCGCGGAGTGCGCCGGGAGCATAGTTAATTTGTGGCTAAAATCACAGGACATTCACCCCTTGTGACTTTTGTGAGGACAGGTGCGCTCGGCGAATGAGACAATTTTGGATCAACGCCCGCCAAGTAGAATCATCGCAACCTGCGTTTTTTGGGCGACATCGATACTCAACGAACCAAAAGCGACTCGGTTATCGGGACCCCTTTGCAGACCTAAAATGAGCAGATCCACATCTGCAGCTTGCTCCAAGATGACGCTTTGTGGCGCCTCGCTTTGGACCACCTGAACCGAAGACCGGTGCCCGAGTTCGGCACGCGCGCGGCGCTCGAGTCCGCGTTTAATTTGCTCGACCTGTGTCGGCGTCATATCGGTTGGCACGATGCGGAGTAGGGTGATTTCAACGCCGTGGGCCCGTGCGAGCGACGCGAGCAACCTCGCCCTGAGCTGGTCATGCTTTCCTCGACCACCCACAGGTACGAGCACCTTCTTGATCGAACCGATATCCCAATCCGATGGCGCTCGAAGAATTGACAGATCACAGCCCACGCGATTGACCAAACTCTCTAAGTGGTCAACGGTCGCGGGCCCTGTGAGGTCGGTTAAACCAAGCAGCAGCCTCTCAGAACCTTGTTCTGCAGCGACGCGGGCAATCTCAGCCCAGGGGTCGGTCGCAGAGGTCGTCATCGCAAAGGGCGCGTGTCCGTGACGATGGGCAGCCTCCAATCCAGCCCGCAGGGGCGCGAGGCTCGCGTCGATCTCGTCCGAAGGATTCATAGCGCTGCTTTGATTGACGCTGAGCAGCATCACTTTCCCCACTTGCGGCGGGGTCAAGACAGACGCGAGTTGAACTAAAGCACGTGCGGTTTGAGGGTTTCGAACAGGCACAAGCATCAAGGGAGAGCGGCCACGCATGCGAATCAGCTCCGAGTCGCCCGCTTCTGCGGCGGCATCGATAACCTGCGCTTGGAAAGCGAATAGAGACTTGTAGAGTACGAATCCAAGCCCGAGCCAAACGAGGGTAATGCCACCCGCGTGTGGCTCACGAACGGCCTGCCAGATGGCCAAACTCAAGCAAGCGCCGCCAGCAAAGATCGGGACCAATGGGAAAAGAGGTGATTTAAAGCCGTCACCGGTCTCACCGCCGCCCCGCCGACGTGCGAGGAATGCCGTACAATGAGTCATCGCAAAAGCGACCAAAAAAATGAGACTCGCTGCAGAGCCTGCTGCCGATAGATCGGGCAACATAAATAGGAGTGCGCCCATCGCGAGCGCGCTGGAATAGACAGCCATGCTCGGCGTACCATGGATGGGGTGGTGGGTGCCCATAATCCAGGGCAGCGTTCCATCTTGGGCCATCGTCTGGGCAATGCGCGACGCGGCGAGCAAATTCGCATAGAGCGCCGATAGAGTGGCCAATACTGCAGCGATCAAGACCAACCATGTGCCCACGGGCCCCATGAAATGACCGACCGCTGTGGCCATCAAGGTATCAGAGCCCGCTTCGGCGAGCGCGCCGATGTTTGCGTAACTGCCCGTGCCGACGCAGGCGACCACCAAAAGAAGCGGAACATAGATCGCGATGGCTGTACCCAATGAGTAGAACATCGCGCGTTGGGCGTTTCGTTGAGGAGACTTCAGCTCCGATGCGACGGTCGCGATGAGATCAAAACCTTGAAAAGCGATAAAAGACATCCCCATCGCCGACAATAAGCCTGTCGTTCCATCGCTAAAGAATGGGGTGAGCCGCGCTGTCGATGCCCCGACATCACCGGTGACAAACACCCAAACACCTGACACAACCAAGACACCGAGTACAGCGACCTTGCCCCACGCAGACCATTTACCACCGCCGGACCGATGGCGAATCAACGAGATTGTGTAGGCACAGAGCGCCAAGATCCCCAAGCTTACAGCGCCGCCGTGGGTCGCCAGCCAATTCGGCGATGACAAACCACTCACCTCGGCCAACCGAATCAGCAAGCGAGCACCGTAGATGCCAAAACCAAGCGCGTAGAGCACACCTGCGACGATATAGGCGAACCAAAGCATCCAGCCCAATCCGAATGCCACCCGAACCGATAAGACACGCCGACCGAAAGCGTAGGCGCCGCCCGATCGTGGGTCTTGACCCACCATCTCTGCGAAACTCATGGCTGTCAGTAGCGCCAGTAGCCCATTGAGTGCGAAGGCGAGCACGGCGCTTGGACCCGTGACGAGAAAGGTCGGTCCAGCGAGCACCAAAACACCACCGCCGACGATCGCACCGATGCCGATTTGGGTCGCGCCCAACAGACCGATGGTTCGCTCCGCATTTTGCTCGTGCTTTGTCTCAGACATTGAACTACATGTAGTTTTTGGTGTGCTTTCAGCATAGGAGTTCCCGGGATCGGGGGCAAGCATCGAATGCACATGAATCAAACCTAAAGAAGCATCTCACGCGCTCACTCTTCGATCCACATAACCAACACGGCCTTGTAGCAAACCGAGCCATACACAGCACACCCCCTCAACAAAAAACCGAGTCAAAAATGTCTCAGCCCGGATGTACCACCTTCACAAACAGCCCTCGCTAGCCTCAAATCGAGACGATTCAACCCGGTTTAAAACCTGGCATGATATCTGCTTTAAACGGTTAAAACAGTTCTACGGGGAGCACATCATGTTACTGAAAAGTCGTCTAACGTTCGTCTCATTCGCTATTTTGATCGCGGCTGGTTGTGCCGGCGCAGGGATAGAAGACGAAGAGATAACGAAACCAAGCGATATCGAGTCACCCGAGGTGTCGAATCCAAATCGTCCCAGTGGTCCAGACGAAAATCCAGTTGTATCACCTAGACCGACCAATCCACTTGACTGCGCAGACACCGACACGCTGCAAGGCGTAAACCCAAACGCCCTGACGCCATCGTCACGGATCGTCAGCATGCGTGTACCAACAACACCACAGGAAGCTCGAGAGATGGATTGTATTGATATCGCGGGGAGCAAAGGTGGGCTTGGGCTTTCAACGTTGCTCTCCGCACTTCAAGTCAACCTCGATGACATCGTTAAAAGAGACGAGCAAGGAACGATCCCGTCGATCATTCTCGGCCATCTTGACGGCTGGCAAGAGGGACAGACGGGTAACCAAACGGACAATGTCTACTTGCACATGTACAACGGCATCGAGATGGGCGGCGGCGCCTTTGGAATCGGTGCCGAGAATGGAGATCGTTCGGCTGCCATCTTTCCCGCCGTTTTGGGGTGCCAAACCTTGGAAACCGAGCCCACCAATTTAAACTTTGATCTGCCCGTGGATGGTGGGGGTACCATTCCATTTGGGCTCGAGAGCGTCACCGTACGTGGTGATATCGCCGTCCGTAACGGTGGTTTCGAGCTGACAAACGGGGCGATCATTGGATACATCTCGAAATCGAGCATCGTCCGAATCGTCAGCGACATACAGAACGGTTGCGCAGCGGCACCCGGTGATCCTGCGTGTGAGAGTATGAGTTTCCTACTCGGCAGCGACGCCCAAACCGTCACCGAGACACTGGTCTTACCGTTTCTCCACGGCCTTGATGCAAGCATCGACCCAAGCACCAACCGGGCACAACCGTGTAGTGGGCAGACCTGCGATGCACTGAGCATTTGCATCCGATTCGACTCTGAACCAGTGAATGTGATGGCCAACTAGGCCACTGTTCAGTCGCACACAGCCTTTTTCAGTGAAGCCAGTACGAGAACGGCAAAGGATTTGACATCCGGCGTTGAGCGAGGGATCAGGGAAGGCCATGAAAGTCGCGCTACTCATATCACCCCTCGCTCGTCTCGCTTACTTTGCAGACTACAAAAAGGTCTGCAAAGCGGAGTTGGAACTTGTCTGTAACGTCCAAAGCGATTGGTTGGATATCGGTCCCATCGACGCTTTGGTCGCTGACATCGACCGAGCGCAGTGCCCACGCTTGGCCTACCTTTCGTTTTTTCAGGGCGCATTCGAATTGCGGGGAGACGCCTGGTACCCACTCGAACTTGCGCCACAATGGACGCTACCCGACGATTTTCTCTACGGAACGAAATATCGGGGTAAGACCAATGAAACGCTGACCCACCTCATGGTGGGTCTGGGTGTTCGGCATGCTGACTGTGGCTCGAAAGATACAATGACCTTATTCGATCCCATGTGCGGCCGTGGGACGACGCTTTGGTGCGCCATGCGATTTGGGCTCAATGCCCGCGGCGTCGAGCGAGATCCGAGTGTACTCAGCGACATTCAACAATCCCTGAAGAAATGGACGAAGATTCATCGCATTAAGCATCGTCTCCAGAAAGGTCGAGTCTCAGGGGCCAAGGGCGGCCAGAGCGGTCAGTTTGCGTTATTCGAATCCCAAGGTCTCCGCGCTCAAGTGGTCATCGGCGATACCGCCGATTGCAGTACTCTACTTAGTGAACAACGCTTCTCAATTCTGGCAACCGATCTACCGTACGGCGTGCAGCATCATAGCAGTGGCAAATCGAGAAACCCGTTTACATTGCTTGAGGCCGTCGCACCCACATGGAGCCGTTCGTTGCGTCCCGGCGGGATTCTGGTGATCGCTTATAACCAAACACAGACTCGCCGAGCTCGCTTACTCAAACTCTTTGAGACCCATGGCCTTAAAACCATTGATACCGAGTTGAGACACCGCATGAGTGAGAGCATCGTGCGCGATATCATTTTAATGAAGAGACCCATTGATTCGTAGGCCACGTGTGCCATGCGGTAAAGATAAAGTCAGTGAGAGTGGGCGAGGTTCGAGCCAAGTGTGCCTTACCCCTTCGACAACGAGTTGAAGAGTGAATGCCATGACAAGAATAGAAGAACTCATCGAAGCACTGGAACTCAGGCCCCATCCCGAAGGCGGCTATTACGCGGAGACCTATCGTTCTGTGGACTGCGTAAGCGAGGGACGAAGCATCGTCACGGCGATTTACTATCTTCTGCCAGCAAACGCAGTATCGCGTCTGCACCGCATCGATGCCGACGAGCTCTGGTTTTTCCACGAAGGCCAACCCCTTCATGTCCATGTGTTCGAAGGTGATAGATATGAGCGGCTGACCCTCGGACCCGCGACAGACTTGCGACAACGACCTCAACACCTTGTCAGGAAGGGCGCATGGTTCGGCGCCCATAACGAGCACGCATCAGGCTTCAGTCTTGTCAGCTGTGTTGTGGCGCCAGGCTTTGAGTTCAAGGGTTTTGAACTCGCTGAACAGGCGTGGGCATTGAGTCGCTGGCCCGAGCAGGCTTCATTGCTCAAACATTTGACCGTGCCTCAAGAGGATGAGCGATGAGAGCGCACTTAGGGGGAGACCCAATGCGCGTTCCATTGGCCGTCAATTTGAACCGCCTGGCAGCGCCGGTGACCCATGCGATCTAGCCTGAGGATATCGGTCGCGTTGATGGTCAGTTTAAATATGGCCAGGCGGTTTTCTTTGCTTCCAGTCACGTCGCCCGGTGAAGCGATTTCGGTCCCGGGTGGCGGCATCCGGTCATAGCTCGATCGACTGGCTTGGCTCATCGTAGACCAAACGCGGTCCCTCTCCGACTCATCCACCCGCTGCGCCACCGCGGACGCCCGCATTTGAACGCGCAGATGCGGGTCCCAAAAGCAGAGTTGCACCCGCGGGTCAAATGACATTTGACTCACTTTATTCGACGCCGCATCCGTATAGACCACCATCTGAGAGGTGTCCGGAAGAACGTGTCTCAAGACGACCATTCGAACTTCAGCTCCGGTCGGGCCAACAGTTGCCAATGTGGGCGTACGAACCACATCGCTGCGGTCCTTAGAGGCGGCTTCTACACGCGACCAAAAGTCTTGTAGCCAGCGAAGCGGCGTCCCGTCGTTTCTAAACATAAGGTCTAAATCACTCCCGGCTGGAACCCGGTCGAATCAAGTCCCAACGTCCCGTTGGATCGCTATCGCCATAAGAAGGTTACGGTCGCTGCCGTCTACCGGGCAGCATACGCTTTAAAAGGCCGGTCTCTTTATGTCGCTGATGCTTAAAGACATGAACCATATGAGCGGTGAAAAAAATCAAGACGCCATATGCCCCAATGATATGAACCACCACAAAGCTGTCGTGCAACACCGGCAATTTAGCGGTCGCTTCCTCGGCTACGACAGCATCGACATGGGAGACGGCACCCAAGTGGATATATGGGCTTAGATTATCGATATAGAACATGCCAAAGAAAGGGATGTAATGACCGCCCGCGATCTCGATGGCGATGCCCGAGAAGGTCATCAAGAAGATGCATCCATATAACCCATACTCAACGAAGTGAGTTAGGGATTTGTCCAAGTCAACAAAACCCGTAGGCCACTCTGGCAACGGACTAGAGCGCCGCCACAAAACCCGAAAAGACCCAGTCCGAGAATGAAGAGGCCCGCGGTCTTGTGCGCGTTTAAAACAGACCTGGTCAGATCCACAGGCCTCTCTTCGAGAGACCGAAAAGCCAAGATTGAAAAAACTGAAAGGCAAACAGCCCAGCGATTGACCAATGAAAGAACTTAGTCAAGCTGCCGTACTTTTGCTCTGTATTTTTGAGCGACATGCGACTCCCATCTCAAGATTCTGACGCCGCCTCTATACGGACAGTACGAGTCTGATGGAACCGGTCTGCGAGCACATCATCGTCGCGAGACAAACGGTGCGCCAATCGGTCGTGTTTATCTGACCAATCTAGATTATCCACCGCAGTGCTGGCGCAACTGTCTTAAGCACTTGTTGATTCGATTACGCACATTGTCCATGGCGCGATCTTCGGTTGTTCGATTCCCGTTTTCATCTGGATGACCCAAACCACCGAAGCACTCATCAGTAATCCTTTGCCTCATACCCAAGCAATGCTCTGCGCGTTGCAGTCGTTCACGGGTCGCAGGACAATACGTATCGCGCGATTCCCCTGACGGGGGCCGACAAGCACCACCCGGCGCATCACAGATGGCATGCATTTCGCTCTGCAGACGGTCTTTGACAGCCGGCGGACAAATCAACGCATCGTCTTGCGTGGCCTCGGCCGACCGCGCCTCGAAAAACCGCTTCGTCATATCGCCGACGCCCTGACCTGGCGTGGTCGGCGTGAGTTCGGTCCGAGCGTCTGATCGTGCCCGTGATATTGATCCTGCATCGGTGCTGACACCCACTTGAATGGTCTGGCCTGTGGTGTTCAGCATACGTAAGACGCCAATGGCGGTCTGCGCCGTGCGAGCGACACGGTAAGTGCGATAGGCAAACACGGCCCAGCGTATGCCAACCGCAACAGCGACGGCACCGGAAACAACGGCTTTCTGCTGGACGCTGGTTTGCTGACAACACTCATAACTGCGTCCGCAGACACCGCTGATACCATCACCACCGCAGGTGCCTTGACCCACGCAGATCCCGTCATGACCGTTTGCCGTACACGACTGACCGAGTCCGGGCAGCGGCGCCTCTGGAACCTCGGTGACACCCTTCAGGCAGCACACAGTGTCACCACCTGGGCACACGCCATCTACACCAGCACCATCACACGAATCACCCTGGGTGCAGACACCCTCAAAGCCCGACGCAAAACAAGGCATGTGTACAGGACGCCCCGAGGGACCTGCGCTCTTTGGTACGTAGCAGTCGGTGGTGTCAGTCCCATAATCACACCATGTCCCCTCATCGCACTCGTCATCGAACGCGAACTCACAGGAGTCATCAGCTGGACCATCCACGTGTGTACCTCGCGCATCCATGCAGTCCGCCGAGTCAGTACCAGGCGCGCAATGCGTGGGCTCATCGCATTCTCCATCGTAGGCATGCCGGCACGCATTCGCGTCATCGGGCGGGTCATTGGAGGCGGCCGGCGCTTCATGAGCAGGCTCAGGGCTTTGTCCACCGCAGTCGTTACAATCCGTGCCGGCAGCACAGAGACTCGGCTCGTCACAAACACCATCGAGGGCAAAAACACAGCTATTGACGCAGACATTGGTCTCGATGGTCATCTCATTCTCCGGCATGGGTCTCTCACCGAGACGACCATCGACGAGGTCGGCCACATCACCATTGGGCGTCACGCCAAAATAACGTCGGGCGGCATCATCAATAGACTCACCGGGCATGAGCTCCACGAGCTCAACACCCAGTTGCACGCCAGCTCGGTTAAAATCAGCTTTCGAGACCATGAGCTCGGTTGGCGCTGACCTGTGCCGTGAAACAGATCCAGACTGAGACGGTGGTACATAGGGGTCAGAACAAGCAAAAAGCGAGAGCGAAAACACCAGCGCCGCGCTTGTAAGACGACGAGATTGAATCCTGATGAGCATATGACCCCCTTTGCAGTCGCAATCGGGAGTTTGCAGATACTATGCCAATCTATTTCGCCTCGAATCACGAGACAGACCTGTGACGCGGGTGTCCCAAACACAACTCAGCACGGGGTCAACAGTCTCCGATCAGGATCGATCGAATTGGTTGCATCGGGCGGACACGAAGAGCCGATGCCCCATTGACCGCGTTTTCATCACCCGACCCATCCGACGTTTGTTCAGAAGCCCTGCTGCGTGCACTCATTGATTTTTTGGAGGCAGGTGCGGAGTCGGTTCGTTGCCTGATTGATGGCCTCATCGTTCTCGGTCCGCTCTCCGTTTCGATCCGCGTGACCAAGTCCCCCAAAGCACTCATCACGAACCCGCTTCCGTAGATTGACACAGTGCTGCGCCCCTTGATGCTTACGCCGAATCTCTGCACAGTAGCTGGCCATATCTTGTCCCGGCGGACGCTGCCTGCATGCACCGTTGCCATAACCCTCTCGGTCGCATACATCGTGTATTTGGCGTTGCAGTTGAGCCTTGTGAGCATCTGAACAGATTTGCACATCGTCGGACGCATTCGATGACTCAGCGGCACGCTCATTGAAATAGTTGGCCGATACGCTGCCGACAACTTGACCTTGGCCTGTGGGCGCAACACCCGTTGGTGCGGCTCTACGGGCTGTCGCGACCGACTCCGCGTCGGTCTTGAGTCCAACCTGGACTTGCTGGCCTTGGGCGTTCAACATCCGCACCACACCCACGGCGGTGTTCATCACTCGGTATGCTCGGTAGGCCTTATAAGCAAAAATGGCCAGTTTGGTGCCACCGGCAACCACCACGGGTACCGTGACAACAAATTTCCGCTGAAATTGATTTTGAGCACAGCACTCCCAGGATTGCCCACACACCCCGCTGACACCATCGCCGCCGCAAGTGCCTTGACCAACGCAGATGCCTTCAAAATCATCGGCTTTGCACGCCTGACCAACGCCAGGCTTATTGTCTTTGGAGAAATCGACGCTCTCCTTTAGACAACACGTACTACCAACTTTGTCGGGGCAGACACCGGGGACCGCAGTCCCCGCACAGGCACCGGCGTCAACGCAGGTCCCTTCCTGGCCGCGCGCAAAGCAGAGCGCCGTCGATTGATTGACGTGGGCTTGATGACTACTCTTATTCGTGAATTGAACGGAGCAGTCAGCGGTGTCGGTGCCCACGGGACAGAGCAATGGCTCGTCGCACTCATTATCATTGGTGTAGTTGCAGGTTGCTGGCGCGGCTGGCGCTGATGGTGCAGGCGATGAAGCTGCCCCACCGCCAAACCGGCAATCCGATGTATCGGTGCCTGTGGGACAGAGTAATGGCTCGTCACACTCATTGTCGTTCGCGTAACGGCAACTATCGGCACCACCCGAAGGCTGACCTTGAGGCTGCTGCGGCGCACCCGGCTGTGGGCTTGAACCCGGGAGCCCACGAATCCAGTCACCGCAAGGCGAATCAGCTGTTACTGGGGCTGCAGGGGGGTACATATGCTCG
>JBMHDS010000060.1:0-4242 GCA_049889275.1 Bradymonadia bacterium
GTCCGTCATCGCCCATGGCTAATCTCGTCTGCTCAGTCACAGCGCGTCAGTCTCCCATCCACAGCCGACACCGAAAAAGTCAGGCTGCGCATTGGTCAGCGCTTCGAGCCAATACTTGGTCCAATCTGTTGCGCGTAATGCAAAGTCGGCAAGTTCCTGATCCGTCTCCGCCGCGGCGCGCAGGTACGCATTGTCGAGGTCGAAGACTGCATCTGCCGTACCCAGGCCAGGAACTCGTGTCGACAAGCGTGGGAAGTCGTCACGCTCTCCCCAAGTGTCGTCCCCTTGAATGGGCGTCAGACCGGGGAGGTGCGACCATGCTTCGATAAAGATGGTCCGACCCTGGCTGTCGAAGGTAAATTCTTCATAGATGGGGCAGGGCCCTCGTTCGTAAACAAAGGTGACGTAACAACGAGCAAAGGGCTGCGTCTCGAAAAAGCGGCAATCACGTTCGGGCACTGTGGACGGATCGTATCTGAGGAGTAGATCCGATGACTCGATCATCGCGTCGGACGTGTAGCCCGTCAACAAGAGCCAAGGGGGCCACTCCCACCTAGATACGAGTGGATGATATTTGGGTACGCTCGCCCGATCGGCTTCTGTATCGAGCGTATCGAAGTATGCGAGGGCCTCTGTAACGTAATACTCAGCAGGAAAATTGGGTTCAACGCAGTCTGCGGTCGCGCCCGGCGTGCCACGATGTTCACATCGGCGGTCCGATTGAGTCTTGTCGCGTGCGGCCTCGCAGCCAATTGAGCTGATCAGAGTCATTGAGACCAAAAGGAACTGTCGCATTGGGCCTCCGTTTAATTCTGGCCAAAGTTACTGCATCTGATAGTGGCACAATATATACAAGAATGGGTGAGAAGTTTGTTAAGTGCGAAGCGCTTTCGTGCGCACTGGTTACGGGGGACTTATGCTTGCGTTGAATGAAGACTCTTTCGATGCCTTTATCGAAGAAAGTTCAGGATTGGTTTTGGTCGACTTCTGGGCGGATTGGTGTGGTCCTTGTCAAAAGTTAACACCGGTCTTGGAGGCCCTTGAGCCAAACTATGAGGGGCAGGTGGCATTTTGTAAGGTCGACATCGACGCGAATCGTAGGCTAGCCGACGCTTTTCGAATCAAATCGGTGCCTTCAGTCGTCCTTCTCAAGCCTGTATCCGATGGACCTGGTGCGCGAGTTGTCGGTCATTTGATCGGCATGCAGGCGCCATCTGCGTATGTGCGTCTAATCGAGAAAGCAACCCAAGAGAGGCCAAGCTTGACCCAGCGACTCAAGCGAATCTTCGGTGCCGATTAGCGTATCTCTCCGTCGTCGACGCGCCCGTGTGCAAACGGTCGGTCAGGGGATACGAGTTTTCGACCAATTCTGGTTCAGTTGTGATAAAGATCCCTCGCAGGGAGTAGGTATTATAATCATTCGGGAGATAGACTCATGTCTGAGTTGGCACTGCACAAGGCATATCATTGGGAGAAAACACGGCCGAGCGACATTTGGTTCACTCAGCCGATGGGTAACGGTGTTGTTCGCGAGCTGAGTTTCGCCGAAGCTATGGATGAGGCACGCCGTATGGCGGCGCATCTCATCTCGCTCGATTTGCCACCCAAGAGCCAAATCGCACTTTTCTCCAAGAACTCCGCATGGTGGATCTTGGCAGACCTCGCTATTTGGATGGCCGGTCATGTCAGTGTCCCGCTGTATCCTACGTTGGCCGCGGAGACCATCACTCAGATCCTTGAGCACTCTGAGAGCAAGCTCATCTTTATCGGGAAGTTGGATGGCTATGAGGCCATGGCGCCTGGGATTCCTGCGGATCTTCCGGCGATTACGCTTCCACTGTCGCCTCAGACCGACCATCCCACCTGGGCAAGTATCATCGCCGAGACAGAGCCGCTGGCCGATAGTCCACAGCGTGATCCCGACGAAATGGCAACCATCGTATACACCTCTGGTAGCACTGGGATTCCGAAGGGCGTAATGCTCTCATTTGGCTCGATGGCACTCTGTGTCTCTGAGGTGCGTAATGTCATAAGCATCGGTAAAGACGACCGGATGCTTTCCTATTTGCCATTGGCGCATGTTCTCGAACGTTTCCTCGTTGAAACAGCGACCTTAATCTTCGGGTTTCATGTTTTCTTTGCGGAGAGCCTCGACACCTTCGTGGATGACTTGAAGCGTGCCCGCCCGACCTTTTTTGCATCGGTACCGCGCCTCTGGCAGAAATTTCAGCTGGGTGTGTTTCAAAAGATGCCGCCTAAGAAGCTTAATTTTCTCTTGAAACTGCCAATCTTGAACAATGTGATTCGCAAAAAGGTGCTCGGTGGACTCGGGTTAGATCAGGTTCGGTACGCGATCAGCGGGTCTGCGCCCATACCAGCGGCGTTAATCGATTGGTACCGCGCACTTGGGCTTGAGTTACTCGAGGCTTACGGGATGAGCGAAAACTTCTGCTATTCGCACTGTACACGGCCCGGCGACGTCAAGGTGGGCTACGTGGGTACGGTTCAGGATGGTGTGGAGCACCGGTTGAGCGATGCTGGAGAGATTCTCGTCAAGAGCCCTGGCTCGATGATGGGTTATTTTAAGGCAGACGACATCACTCGGGATGCCTTTACTGAGGATGGCTTTCTCAAGACTGGCGATCGCGGTGAGATCGACAGTGGTGGCCGACTCCGGATCACGGGTCGGGTGAAAGAGCTGTTCAAGACGTCGAAGGGCAAGTACGTGGCGCCCGCACCGATTGAAAACAAGTTGTTGCTCAGCAATCACGTTGAGATGGCATGCGTATCGGGCTCAGGCCAGCCTGCGCCATACGGAATGGTTGTTCTCTCAGAGGCGTCTCGGGCGGAGGTGAAGAACGGCGCGAGCAAGGAGACATTCGCAGCCGAGCTCGACGCGCACCGTGTGAGCCTGAACAGCAGCCTCGACCATCACGAACAGCTTGGTTTCCTCGTCGTGATCGGCGACGAATGGACCATCGACAATGGCATGCTGACGCCGACGATGAAGCTTAAGCGGGGCGCGATTGAAGACGCTTATGCATCTTTGGTTGATGGCTGGTATGCCGAAGGACAAAAAGTGCTCTGGCACGGTTAGGCGAAGTCCCTCGGGTAGAGCGCTGAGTTTACAAACGAAATGACCCCTCCTCCCCATTTAAGCCATGCGGCCGTGGGACCTATGCTACATCGGATTATACGGTTGCCTCTGAAGGTTCCCAGTCTGGCTCGTCCCCCGCGGAAGATGGACATCGCAGCTGCCCGTATCCCCCCAGTTTTTATCGTTCTTTTTTCGATATGGTTGTCTGCCCCAGCTTTAGCGAGCCCCGGCGATGCAACACCAGTCATCACCGCAATCTACGAGGTCTCGCCGATCGCAACCCAGCGCGCTGATTATCCACAGATAACGACGTTGCGGGCCGGCACTGTGACCTACCTTCGGTCGCTCTACCTACAGCCTCGCGAATTTCACCTGCAGGGGCGCAAAGTGCAGATAAGGGGTCGGATTCGACCGCCTAACCATGTGGAGAGCCAAGTCTGGGATGGCTTGGTTGTCGACGTAAAGGAGATCATGACCCCTCAGGCTGCGGGCGGCGTTTCTCTAGCCGGTGTCCGTGAGCCTCCGAGGGTGCGAGAGCTTGCCGGGCTCCAGCGCTGCGCTCGGGCGTGGTGTAGTGTGACGGGGGTGTTAGATTGGGTCCGAGGCGATGGGCCTGAACCGCCTTATGCACTGATTCGTCTGCAAGACGAAAGCGAGGTCGAAGTCCTTAAGGTGATTACTGCTCGTGGGCACGCCAGTGTCTGGCATGAATTGATCGGAGAAGAGGTGACGATTGTCTTGCGAATGAAGGCGGGTGGACAACAGGGGCGCCGTTTCTTTGCAGCGCGAGCTGACGCAATTTGTGCAGGCCTCGCCGATCGATGTGGGATGTTTCCGGGTACGCCACAGGGGCGGCCTGCGGATAGGTTGAAGGCGACTTCGCCTAGAAAACCAGTCCGGCCACAGCCGCGGTAGACGCAGAACCTCCATCGAAGCACGAACGGCTGTCATCTGGTCATTTGGAATGGTATACCACGCCGGTATACGGAGAGAGTCTCATGATTAACGTGCGTAAATATATGCTCTACGGCTGGTTAGGCATGGCCACACCCGCGGTTGCCATCTCCAGTATCGTTGCGGCGATACTACCAGAAGGCGGAAAACGTTGGGTGGCACGGGGCATGGCGCGTTGGTGGGCGAGGGGG
>JBMHDS010000061.1:0-11310 GCA_049889275.1 Bradymonadia bacterium
GCCGAGACCGCAGCTTGTCACAGCGCCAAAGAAGGCTTCATCGATTTGCCCATCGCAATCATTGTCCTCCCCATCGCAGACATCGTCGCCAAGCTGGCATTCGCCAAAGACGCCATTGGCACAGACTTGGCGCGCCCCATCGCAGTCGGGATAGTCCGGACATGGCCTGTCTTCCCCATCGCGGCACTCAGCAACGGTGACGTCCGCTGCACCACCATCGGCTACCACGGCTTGGTCGGGCCTAACAGAGCTGTCTGGCACGGTGGATTGAGCATCCTGCCCCCCACTATCGGGGGCAGGTTCCGCTGCGTCGTCAGATTCGTTCATCGCATCACTGACGAGGCCATCTTGCACGTCGGCGTCCAGTTCAGTGGACCCACCGGACTCGCTGCAGCCAGAAACGAGGCTGCATATAAGGCAGACAAAAAGAAAAATACGTATCTCGCTGAATCGGGCCATTCGGTATTCAACTCCTCATTCGAGGCCTTCATCCTACGCGCGCCCCTGAATCTACAGCAACAGATAATTCGTCTGTATCATCGGTGGCAAGGTGCGTGGCAAGGGTGTATCGTCATCGACTAAAGGATCGACGCGCGATGCGGTCGGCGAAAGCTGAAACATATCACCCATGCCCACCGCCGCCGAAGGCCCGAATCGAATGCCCAAGACGAGATAGGAGCGAAGAGAGATGAAGACTGAGAACGCACCATTTACCCAACGACCCGGCAACGCGCTCTTGTGCTGCCTGCTCATCTCGACGGTGGTGACCGCATGCGATGATTCACAATCGTCTAAGACGAGTCAGGGGCTCGGTCCTGTGACCGCTGAGGGACCTTTTGGCGCCGGTACGATGATGGGCACGTACATGCGAGCCGACGGAGAGACCATCACAACGCAGGTTTGGTTCCCCACGTCGGACAGTATGGGTGAAACGGTCAAGTACGAAGGCATTTTAGACGGACAATCACTTCTCGATGCAGTACCTAACTGCGACGAGCCACGGCCGGTGGTTGTTTTCAGCCATGGCAATGGCGGCGTGCGTTGGCAATCGGCTTTCAACATGCATTTCCTCGCCACCCACGGGTTTGTTGTGGTGGCGATGGACCATATCTACAACACATTCAGAGACTTAGACCGAGAGAAGTTCCTCGAGCACGTCTTGCAGCGACCACGAGATGTCCGCGATACCTTCGACTGGTTGATCTCAAAAAACCTTGCTCCAGACCACGCCTTAAGCGGCTGCATACAACCCGACGCGGGATACGCCGTCATGGGGCATTCTTTTGGTGGTTATACGAGTTTTATGAGCGCTGGCGCCACCGTCGATACAGCCGTTTTGGCCACCGCGTGTGATGACGGAGAAGAAGGCGCTTGCCAGTTGGTCGAGAACTGGGCCGCTCAGTCGGACGCGCCATTGATCGATATAAGCGATGACAGAGTCTGGGCCGCGGTGACATGGTCTCCTTGGCATGCAGCCGGCATACTCAGCGATGGCATGGCCGATGTGCGCGTGCCCTCACTGACCATCACCGGGACACTCGATGAGCTCACACCACTCACACAAGTTAAAGGTTTAGTGGATGCCGCCACTCAGGCGGACTACGTGCACCTCATCGATGCGGGTCATTTTGGCTTTGCGCCCTTCTCGTGCATGCTTTTGTCGGGCGATGGATGCGGGGATGGTTATATGGCGATTGAACGGCTAAAAGACCTCACCAACCAAATGGTCACGTCATTCTTGGCGGCAAAACTCGGCTGGGAGAGTGCCGAAGAGCAGTACAAAGCCATCGACGGCGATGACATCGAGTGGCAATCCCCGCGATAAATCATGACCCAGCCCGTCCTTATCATGGGCCATCGACATAGGGTTTGAGCTATCCCTGAGAGCTGACTTCGGCCAGACGCCCTTTCACGTCAAAGATGCCTCCTGCTCGTCTTCCGGATATGCTATTGAATTGTGCGTACGTCAGCGCGTTAGGCCCTGCGCATGTCTATGCTGGTCCTAATGGCAGGCCATACGAGATGCTGTGATCAGATAAGTCCTATCAAAAAAATAACGCTCAGGGGGGGCGTGTTATGAAATTTTTTCGTCTTATGGCTACAGTGGCCCCGGGCAACACTGCTCGCTCCGCATGCGTTTGCTCAAAAACCCAATATGTACAAGGCGCTGAAATCTGCGCCATTGGTCAAGAGCCGATTAGCGGGTCAGAAGATTAAGCGGGAAGGCACGTTTAAGAATATCCCAAAAAACTTAAAGGCCAAGCTCACTAAAGGTCGAGTCATCTCGCTCAAAAACCTCAGCAAAACGCTCTTTAAGACACAGTTTAAGCACCGCGCCCTGCTCAAAAAACTGGTGGGTAAAAAGGCGGGTATTCTCGGTAAAGTTCGCGAAGAGAGCAGCTGGCAAGAGACCGACGAGATACTGCAGCTCGCGACCAGCACCTCGGTCACCATCGATGACCCAAAGAAACTGAGAGCAAATTGGCCTCGCTACAAGCAATTTATGAAGGGCCAAAAGCGTTCGAAGGTAAAGGCATCGGATGTCAAAAAGATGCCCAAATCATTTCTAAAGGCACTCGCTCAATACAAAAAAGAGATCAAAAAGCTGCCGAAAAACAATCCCTTAAGAAAGGCCTTGGCCAAGGGAGATGCGGCCTTAATCAGTGCAATTCTAGAGGGTGAGGGTGAGCTTCGCGTGGTGCAAACGGTGGTCATTCCGCAGAAGCTGCTCGAGATAGACAAGAAGAACTTCATGATCCCAAAGTTTGGCCCACAAGGATTCGAATTTAAAAAGGCCAAGAAGAAGGTCAAACTCCCCTGGGCCATGACCAAGCTCAAGATGAAGCACACCAAGGTCTATTCCCCCACCAAGCTCAAGAAAAAGGGTGAGCCCTATGGCAGCAAAGACAATGTGGTGGTGACAGTGGATGGCAAGCACAATGACAGCCACGATTTTCTGACGGGATGGACCCTGACCCAAGGTTTTGAAATCCACGAACGGTGGTCTTTCCCATCGGGCGATTTAGAAATCCGGGCCGGCGCAGCCTACGCGACGGGCGTGCGGGTCCCCGTTAAGGTACAGGCAAGGATGTCGCCAACGGAGATTCATGCGACGACGACGAGCAAGAAACTCATCAAAAAAGAGAAGGTCACTCTCGGGTTTAAGGCGGAAGCTTATAACGGCAATGCACAGGATTATAGAAACGCAGGGCTACCGGAGAACCAAGTGCTTGGCGGCAAGGAGATTCCGTTACAAGCTGGCGCCTACGTGAGCTGTAGCTTTCGAGCGCTGTGGAAAACTTGGATTCGGAACAAGGATTGTCGCTTGGGCGTGGACGTGGACTACTCCATGGAGATGCAGCCACCCTATGCCGGCAAGTCCCTTAAGATTGGCCGTAAAAACAGCGCGCTGAAGTCCCCGCAGATTTGGATCCCCGCGAGCGCAACACAAACGGAGCTCAACCTCGGGCTGGGCACCGTCGGCGCGCAGCTTGGCGTCAAGCTCGATGGCAAGAGCAGCGTTGATCTCGATTACAAATTTAAGGTGGACAAGCAGACCAAGGTGTCTAAAAAGCTCACCTTTAGAAACAAAGCGTTTCAACAACAAACCTACAAAATCGACGGCGCGCCGATAGGAAAGACCCGTCGATTCGGCTACACGCTTGGTAACCCTCGATACAATATCACCTTGTATCTGATTCCGGGTGCAAGGCTCTACGCGTCTGTAAAGGTGAGTTACATCTTCGATACGTTTCGGCGCACCTGGGACCACACGATGTGGTTTGAGGACATGAAGATCCCCCTCGCTGAGGGCACGCTTGGGCCTCACGCAAAGACAAACACGATGTACGATATGAGTCAGATAGGGCGGCAAAGCACCAAGAAATGGAAAGGCTCTAAAATCCTCTGGGCCTGTCTGGAAGAAGTCAAAAAGAATGGCCAGTCATATACACCAAAACGCTTTCTTGGCATCGACCAATACCGAAACGCAAAGCAGTCAAACACGTGTGGCCCGAGACAGTACATTCAAATCACGGGGGCACCGAAGTGGGCTAGCGGTAATCCCGACCGCGAGCTTCAATTCGGCCACGACCTGCTCTTGGCAAGTCCTGTCTCAAGCAACGTCTTCTACTGTCCGGCTTCGGATAGTTTCTGCGGAACCACCAAAAATGCCTACAAGGTTGTTCCCTTCTCGATGAAGAACATGAAACACCCACGGCGGCGCGTACGCTTTGCCGTGCTCATAGATGGCTACCCCCAGTTTGCCACGATGGCCGGCCATAAGCGCAAGATCAGCAAAAAGGGCTACTCACTCGGCCTGTCCGGAGATTACGGCATGAGCACCTTTAAATTCGTGGCGCCGGGTGGCAAATCGAGTTCATTGCTCCAGAATGGCACGATTGCGCATATCAAGAGCGGGACCAATGGCTTGTATTTAACAAGCTCTGCCAAACTGTATGACCCGAAGAAAAGTGGAAAGGCTGGTATTCCGAGATTCAAGGTCCATGTCAAAGCGACCACGCCGCCGCCACTCGACTACACCTGTCCCAAAGGCTGGAAATTTAGAACCGACGCGAAGAAACCCTATGGCGTCGTCGACACCACCGGCCCTGTCTGCACCAAGGGCAAGCAACGCATTCCAGCAAGAATCCAAAAATAGCCACGACGCTGAGGGCTCAGACTCTGTACCTGTGGCAGCGTCCCCTATTTTTTTAGTGGCTTGGATGGCCTACTCAGCGTGCGCGCAGAGCATTGGTCAACGCGATATCCAAATGAAGAAAGGCGATGGGCGCCTCCGGTAGAATCGCCGCAAAGATGGCGTCTCCTGGGGCCAACGAAAATGCCTGCACGTGCGTGACTGGGCCGGTGCTGATGGGCAGGTCGAGCACCTCAATTAAATTGGGCTCCGGCACAAGGCTCTCACCGGCCAAGCGGGTGTCGTCGCAATTGCCCGCCGCAATTTTAAACAACTTGAGACGCCGCGGCTCATCGGCTGCAAAACCGGCTGTCTTCAGACGGAGCCAGGCGACCTGCTCCGACGACACGCTCGAGCCCTGCATACCGAGCCAGCCACCCTTTGCATCAAAGACGTCGAGTTCTAATGGAAAGCCCGTATCAGAGACCGAGGTCAGGCCTTCATCCAGTGCTTTCACAATGCTATCTTGACTCAATTCATCGGCAAAAACCCAGGTCACCGGCAGCCCAAGCGCCGGGTTTGTGGGCTCGCCGGGCGGCTCAATGTTCACCCGGTGGTTATCGGAGCCACCGACCAAAACGGGGCGATGACCATTCGCGATATCGCAGGCCCAGGCTTTAAGTCCGTCAAAATCTGAGCGATCGAATTGCAAGCCACCGTTCCAGACTTCCACCGCATCATAGTCCTCACCCGTCCAATCGAAAGCGATCCAGGGCGCGAGCGCATAGGGATGGTTCAAGACTGTAAAACAGCCAGCATCGCGCGCCTGGGACAGCGCTTCACCACCGGACACCTCCCCGCGGGGACGATCTATAAAAACAGCGTCCACATCAAATCCGGGGCCTGGCCGCGGGATACAACCGATGTGCCCCTTGGGTGACTCCATATCGGCTGAGACAGGACTTAGCTCGTTGCCATCCAGCATCAGAAAATCGCTTGAGCTGAGTGAGGCAGCGCGCTGTGTGAAAGGAAACTCGGGCCCAGAATTAAAGAGCGCGGGGTCTTCATCGCGCGTGGTTGGATCGCTGCCGGTGGAGTTGCTGTGGTCTGTGAGCACGACGAAATCGAGTCCCCTTAATGTCGCCACATCACGAATCGTTTCGGGAAAGCTATCGCCACCGGTGTCGTTGGACGCACCTGTGGCATGAACGTGCAAATCTCCGGCGTACCAGATCCCTGTCCGGGTCCGTTCGCCGAGATTCGGTGGACCGTCTGTGACCGAGGCTGTCGGTTCAGTGGACTCTGAGCACGAAACGCCCAAGATACAGACGAGATACCAGATGCGATAACTGCCCATCGCTGGGTATGCCTCCTCAGGTTTGCGTGTGCGTGCAGACACCGTAAGCGTTCGCGCCGGCAACAATCACGATTCAGACGCTGCTCAAACGTGGTACGCACCAGCGAGCCCATCGCCTGCAACCCACACCGGTTTAGCCATGTTTGAGTTCTAATCAAGCTTAACCTCGGGCCAGCGGTCGTGCCTAGCGTATTTTGCGCGCTCGCTTGTCCACGGCGCAAGTCAACGGCGGGTTTACTCGAAGCGCTTGATTTGGATTCGCTGAGTTCCATCAGCGGTGCAGGCGACAGTTGTACCGAGACATGAACCGCACAGGTCTGCGTATTTTGGTCCTTACTTACCCCCCTATGCCCTTGGTTTACGGTCATTCAAAGCTTTGGAATGTTTGGCATAGCCCGTGCAAAACATGGCGCTTGGAATCGCCACACGTTCGAGCCCGTACGCAGATTCCGGGGGCGCCTCAGTCATCTGCAAACAGCAGATAGCCACCCGTCAGTTTGTTGTGAGCCGAATGCAAAGTGATTTGTCGCACAAGAGAAAATACACTTTGGAGGAAGTCTCAATGAAACGTCTTATCGTTATCATGATCGCATTTAATCTCGGCTGCATGGCCGCAGGCCCGTCTGCAGATCCAGCCCCGCTGCTACTCGGTACAGGCCCACAGGCATCGGCAGGTGATGCCGCAGATGGTCAAGACCGGTCAGGTGAACAGCAGAACCCCATGGGGCCTCAAGCCGGCGCCGCACAGGCAGGTGACGGGAACGAACAAGAACAAGACAGCTTTCGCCAGGAGCGAGGTGAGCAGGCCCAACCGGTCAACGGACAGCGACGTAATGGTCCCCCGAACATCGTCCTGATCTTCGCAGACGACCTCGGTTATGGACATTTGGGCGCATACGGACAACAGGATATCCAGACACCGCACCTCGACCAACTCGCCCGCGAAGGCGCCAAATTTACTCAATTCTATAGCGGCGCGCCGTGGTGCCCACCGGCTCGAAAGACCCTCATGACCGGACTCCATGCAGGCCACACGCCCAACCGCGATGGCAGCCGTTTTGAGCCCGATACGGAGCTTTTGCCGCGTAGCCTTAAGAACGCTGGCTACCGCACGGGTCTATTTGGTAAATGGGGCCTTAACACCCATGAGAATGGCCAGAACATTGAAGGCCCGAGCCCGATGGATTTGGGCTTCGACGAGTTCGCGGGCTACATCACCCACCGTGACGCGCACGTCTACTATCTTGATGGAACGGCCGCCAATGGTCACAACCCGGTGGTCCAAAACCTATATGAAGGTGTAAACGGCAGCCTGCAACCGCTGCACGTGGGACCCGACCGCTACCTACCGGACGAGTTCTTAGACCGCGCGCTTGGCTTTATTGAGCGCAATCAGAACGAGCCATTTTTTCTGTACTTCCCAAGCCAATTACCGCACGCCGAATTGGTCGCCCCACCGTCTGGGTTAGGCCCCTATGCAGTCAACGGACAAAGCATCTTTCCAGAGGAGCGATTCGCTGGCAATCGTACCTATCCAGAGCCGGTGGACCAGCCCTACGCGACCCTCGCAGCCATGATCACCCGGTTTGACCGTGACGTGGGACAAATCGTGGCCAAGATCGATGCCTTGGGGCTCGCACAGGACACGTTGATCATCGTCACAAGCGATAACGGCCCCCATGAGGCTGGCGGTATTGTGCATGCGAGCTTGCTCAACGGTGCGGGCAATCTCGACGGACGCAAGTTTCATCTCTATGAGGGCGGCATTCGCGTGCCCATGATCGCTCGCTGGACCGGCACCACACCGGCGGGTCACGTGATCACAGATCCCCACGCGCTCTACGATTTTGCGCCGACTTTCCGAGACATCGCCAATGCACCCAACATGCCCACCGATGGGCTCTCCCTGCAATCGAAACTGCGGGGTCAAGGCGGCCCAAATCACGAGACCTTATACTGGGAAAACAGATTCGGTGGCATGCAAAGTCTCCGTACCGCCACAGGCTACCTCAACCAGCATGCAGCTCTTAGAAAGGGCAACCACAAGATCATCCGCTACTACGAACAAGACGTCGGCGATTACGTGCATGTCTACGACATTTCAGGTCCCGCGCCCGACGAGAGCAACGGGGCAAATCTGGCCGCAAACTCAACCAACTGTGCCCTGGTCATCGACCTGATTCGTCGTATGAATGAATCACACAATGCGGTGCCAGGTTGGGCCTTTCACCCCATCCCTGAGCTGTGTCAGATGCTCGGTGACGAAGGCGACAATACCCTTGATGGTACAGGCCAAGGCGAACGTATCTTGGGCCGTGCGGGTAACGACAACATCTCGGGTTTCGATGGCGATGATGTCGTCTTTGGTGGACCGGGCGACGACCACCTAAACGGCAATATCGGTGATGATTTTGTCCAAGGTAATATCGGTAACGACATCGTCCATGGCGGCAAGAACAATGATGTTGTGCGCGGTGGTAAGAACAACGACATGGTCTATGGCGACCTTGGCGATGACGAGGTCTACGGTGATATGGACGACGACCAAGTCTTTGGCGGCGCTGGACGAGACCTCGTCCATGGTGGACCAGGCAACGATGTGGTCCACGGCAACGAAGATGACGACGAGGTTTATGGCGACGACGGCAACGATCGCGTGTTCGGCGATGACGGCAACGACTTTGTGCAGGGCAACATGGGCAATGACTACGTCCAGGGCAACGCCGGAAACGACACCGTGCGTGGTGGCAAAGATGACGACGAGGTGCGCGGCGGACGTGATGACGACATGGTCTATGGCGACCTTGGCAATGACCTCCTGTACGGCGACCTCGGCACCGATGTCATCTATCCTGGCGCGGGCGACGATGTGGTGGTCTTCCGCGGTGGCGATGGCTACGATGTCATCTACCCAGACGGTGGCGGCAACGACACCCTCCGCTGTGAGAATGTTCGCATCAGCCATCGCCAAGATGATGGCGGCGATGTGGTCCTGCACATGAGCGATGGTGGCCGTATTCGTCTGATCGAACAGCGCAACCAGAGCACCATCGACCGCTTCGAGGGCTGCTAGGCTCTTTGGGGGGCATCGGAGCTATCCCCTCACCCGCCTTCAGCAGGCCAGCCTCCACGCTGCGTTAAGACCTCACGAGGAACCACAGCCGTTCGCACCACGGAAGGCTGGCGCGCAATCGCACCTAACCGTCGTCACCTCACTTACAGTCCTAAGCGGCGGGCGAGGTCCCCACCGGATATCTCATAAGCGAATTGTTCAAGCAGCCTGCAACAATCAGCGAGTTGACGAGGTCTCGTAAACCCCAAAACCAGTGATGAACCGAAATAGACGCGGTGCTCCATGTTCGGTCAGCGCCCCTCGATTGTAACTCGAGCGAGCGCGGCTCGCCGAATGACAGACAAGCAGTACACTGAAGCGGCGATGCCGCCTCTGCCGCCAAGGTGAGAGTTTTAAACCAAGTAAGAGGCATGGGTAGGCTGCCCTAAAGTCGGGCTTGACGCCAAGCAACTAAAGCGCAAAACGCTCACGGCGTCACGGAGGGTTGTCTTCCGTCTATTCGCAAGCAGGCAAGGCGGCGAGGCATTCGTTGACCTGCATACCACATTGCTCCTCAGAGCCATCGCCATTTTCTTCAAAGCAGGTTGACCACAAACGTAGGCAATCAGCTGCGGCGATATAACCAGCGTTCTCGACACAGTCTGCGACGCTATTCTGGCAAGAGATGTCGGTCAAACATTCACCGGTTTGACAGTCCTCATCTGTGGAGCACTCACCGCCAAGTGTGTTGCCATCTTCTTCACACATAAAAACATTGTCGCACACGTAACGGACGGTCTCATCGGCATCACACCGCTCACCGATAGACAGGTCGACACAGCCAGCGAGGTCGCCATTACCACCACCTGCACCGCCTGCACCACCTGCACCGCCTGCACCACCTGCACCGCCCGCTCCGCCGGCACCACCGGCCCCACCGGCTCCACCTGCGCCGCCTTCAGCACCTGCACCGCCGGTGCCGCCAGCACCGTCCGATGTTGTCTTGTCATCATCGCCACAGGCGATCAGCGCAAAGCAGGCCAATACGGCTAAAATTCGAGTCTTCATCGTTCAAGGTCCCTTTCGTCATTAAATATAATCGTCATGTATCAACGAGACTGCACCGCAACATAGCAAAGTGCACGCTGCAGAGCAGTATCACTTTAGTTCAGCACTCGGTCAAAAATGATGTTCTCACCGAGCAGGCGTTCGCGACCACACTTGAGCAGCCGACGCCGGGCGCTCTACTCGCATGAGGGCAGTGCGAAGAAGCAGTCGCTCGCCAGACTGGAACAGTCTGATTCATTGCCCTCCCCCATCTGCTCTTCGCATTGAGGAAAGAGTCTCAAGCAATCAGCAAGTGCGATATAACCTGCGGCCTCGAGGCAGTCTGCGTGCGCGTAGTTACAATCATTATCGTTCGGGCAAAAGCCTGACTCACACTCCGCATCTTCGAAGCAACTCGTGTAAAGTGGGTCGTCGGCGCACGTGTAACCACCGTCACAAATGGTAGAGACAGCGGAATCCCCCTGCTTTCGAATCGCGCCTCATCGCAACTGGTATGCCAACACCGAAGCAGCCAACAGGTATTCAAAAAAGCGAAAGCAGGTCACCATCGCCGTATCGATTCAGCAAAAACGCGGTCCAGTTGGATTATGATTGTACCAAGCCAAGACATGAGTGCCAGATCGATCGAAGCCAAACTCAAGCGATGGCAACGGTTCATAACCAAGACGTTCACGCTTTGCAAAGGCCCAATCCGTAAATTCAATGTGAATCCCTGGTCCAAGTATTGACCGGTTACGTGACGTGGTTATCTTTTGGACATGCATAAAACCACCACGTGCATAGAGAAAGGCTGCATCATGACCGAACGAAAACCCATGGGGCTTACATTTGAATCTTTTGTGGACCGCCAGATTGATGCGGCCAAGGCGCGTGGCGACTTCGATCACTTACCGGGACACGGTGAACCCTTGCCTGGGATTGACGGACGCTACGATCCCGACTGGTGGCTTAAAGAGAAGCTGGCGCGGGAAAAACTCGACATTACCCCGCAGACGATTGTGTCCCGTCGTACGGTGGAAGACTGGATGGAGCGCTTCCTCGGGCTAAAGACCGAAGCAGTCGTTCGGCAACAAGCCGAAGCCCTCAACAAAATGGTCGTTGCGGCCAATCAGACCGACCTTGGCCCTCACCTGCCCCAAGCGCTGCTCGATATCGACGCGCTGATTGACCGATGGCGGCAGAAAAATGACTCATCGG
>JBMHDS010000062.1:0-27995 GCA_049889275.1 Bradymonadia bacterium
CAAGCCAAGTCATTGTCTCCGTCACAGGAGTACGATTTACTCCTCGATCCCGACGGTCGCATACGCCAATGATTCTCGGACTCGGGACAGATCTCGCCGGGATCGAGTTTTGGCGAGAAGCGATCGCAGACCCGACAACCTCTGTTCTCGACGGCACCTTCACGGTACAAGAGCTGGAATATGCAAACGCTGGCCCTACCCCTTCCGCTCATCGCCTAGCCGCGCGATTTGCAGCGAAAGAGGCTTGTGTGAAGGCCTTTGGAAGCACACGGTTTGGATGCCCACCGCTCACAACACAAATCAACCTCCGCGAGATCGAAGTCGTTAACGATAAATGGGGACGTCCATCCCTCGTTTTTCATAACGACGTGCAAACGCTCGCCCAGAAGCTTGGCGTGACACGCACTCTGCTCAGCCTCAGTCATGATGGGGCGTTTGCCTCAGCGACGGTTATTCTCGAGGGTTGAAAAGCGTAGACCTCACAAACTATTTTCGCCAAGAGCTGGCTTTTGTCGCGTAAATCCGGTCCCATACCCGTAAACGCGATTGACTCGTCGACCTGGAGCGCTATGCAAATCCCAGCTATTCCTCAACAAAAGCACAAGGGCTACCGGCTACTTGGACTTTTGCTCGTCCTCTTATTTGTCTCTGCTTCGTGCAGTGGTGACCGCAGCGGTAAGTATAAGAATAGCGTCCGTGGGAAAGCGAAGAGCGCCGATTGTAAGAGCAAAGAATCATCTTTTCAGCTTTGTATGAAGCGTTCGGGACCAACGGGTCTAAAGGGCTGCCAAAGTGAATTTGCGAGTCGGGAAAGGGCATGCGCAAGCTCACGCTAGTTGCCGTGGCCATCGGCTTCCTCATCGCCTTCCCCTTCAAGGTGGGAATCACACAAGCACGAGAGGCCCAACAGGTCACCGCAGTCCCTATGCCTGTCTACATCCTCATGAGCCCCTTGGAAGCCCGTTCTCGTGCATTTCGATACAGGCCTGACTCGATTCTGTTCGGTCCGCCAACAAACGGCCCATGGCTCACCGAAGCCACTTTGAACCCTCACGATACAGTCACTGTACGTCGGTCGAATGGAAAACCGCTCTCGGGTATTTTCGCCGGTCTCGGTGTAAATGGAAGTTTAGTCGTCACTGAGACTGCGCCAAAAAATCGAGCCCACTACGTCACCTTTGATTCGATTGAAAGCATTCACGTCAGCCTCCCTACAGATTACCTGCGTGGCGTTATGGTCGGTTTGTTCGGGGGCGCGTCGGTTGGCATTTTGACAGCAGCGATGGGCGATGGGCGTAACCAGCGCGTCTTATTCTTGAGCAGTCTGACGACAGGCAGCCTATTGGGCGCTTTGTTCGCCGCTTTAAGCGGCATCGATCATGGGTACTATTTCGCACCCGGCCGCCGCCGCCTGAGCATCGCCCCCGCCCAGTAATGGCGCGTTGGTCATTTATCGGAAACAAGCCAGCTTGAGCGTCTCCGGTTCGCCCAACCAGAACGCCGCGTCCGTGTGTGCGTACAGGTCGTCCTCGATGACCGGATGCCAGAATACAGTCAGGCCCAAACGGTTCTGTTCGAGCCACTTTACGGCTTCGGTAAGCGACTCAGATGGCACGAGAATTTGAAACTGTCGGCATGGATGCGGACCCACAGGCTTGTCGTGGATTCGGCCTAACGAAAACTGCGGAAACTCTACACTGAGCCGCTCATACACAGTGTGGGCTGCTTCGATACGGCCGTCATCGAAATACACGTGTCCGTGACAGGCGTCAGTCAACCTACTCATGTGCGCAATCCAAGATGCTGCAGTCATCGCCATGGAAGAGGTCAAGCGGACGGCTCTTCGACTTGATATACAGCCGCGCGGGGTGGCTTGACATGTCGACGCGTCAATTGCATGCGTGCATCAACGCCAATGACTTCACCAGGCTGCATCGCGATCCACACGTTTTCACCACTCAAGGGTTCGCTCGACAAAATCAAATGATTCACAAAACCGCTTTGAGTCGGATTCTCACACTCTGGCGCAAAATATGCGCAGGCATCTCGGTCCGAGCATTTTTTTTTGTAGGTCGACCAAAACAGCTCTTTGCCGCCCTGTGTCGCGACTAACACCGTCCCATCGGTGGCCATCAGCGTCAACAGCGCATCTTTTTCTAGCCCTGGTCTATCTGCCACTCGCCGAATTTTCTCGACAGTTGCCTCAAGCGCATCCATGACAGGTTCGATGCCAAGGGCACGTTGAAGCGGCCCAAAGCGACTCAACTCAGATAGAAATAGATGAAAAATCACTTCGCTGTCTGTGTCGCCGAGTATAAATCTGTTCAGATGTGGATTGATGAGACTGCGCAGTTCGTCTTTGACCTCTTCAAAGTTTGAGATGTCGCCGTTGTGCGCGAAAACCCAGCGACCGTACTGAAAAGGGTGGCAATTCAGAACCGACTTGACGCCTTGGGTGGCCTTACGCACATGTGCAAGCACGGTCTCCGAGGCGACAACACCGCTCACTCGATGAAACAGATTATCAGAGATGGCGGTCGCGGAGCTCCGAATGAGATGCGGCGCGCCGTCGATGTAGTGAGCGACGCCCCAGCCGTCTGGATGGTCCCGACTTTGCAGTCCGAGCGCATTGTCAGCCTGGAGGAGGGATCGGTGCACCTGACTCGGAATCACACTTCGAAATCCGAACAAACGGCACATGGATTGGTCGCTACCCCCTCGAAAAGATGTGCCCAGTGTAGAGCATGGCAGCCCTCCAGGCAAGTTGCGGTGACAGGCAGCGAGCTGCCGAGGATGAGCGCGCCCATCGGTATATCACGCAGCCCAAATAGAGCGGTCACTCGACGAGCTGAACGGCCCGCTTCTTACCCGCCCACAACACGCATGGCTCGGTGAGCTGCAACTCCGGATCTGTAATCTTTTCAGTCCCGATTTTCGCCCCTCCCATCTTGATCAGCCGCCGTGCCTCCCCCTTTGATTTCGCAAGGCCGCTCAAAGCGAACGCATCGAGGACGCCGACAGGAAACTCGATCTGATGGGTTGGCATGTTGACTGAGCGACCGCCTGCGAATACCGCTTGGGCAGCCGATCGAGCGGCCTCAGCTGCTGCCTCGCCGTGGTTGAGTTTGGTGGCCTCAAAGGCAAGTCGGGCTTTCGCTTTGCGAATGTCAGCCCCCTTGAGTTGAGACAATTCCTCGATCTCTGCGAGGTCTAAGAACGTGTAGAGCTTAAGAAACCGGATCACATCAGCGTCTTGCACGTTGACCCAATATTGATAGTAATCGTAGGCAGAGAGTTGGTCTTCGTCGAGCCAAACTGCGCCATTCTCGGTCTTACCCATCTTCTTTCCATCGGCCGTCATGATCAACGGAACCGTAGCGGCATGAACCTTTTTACTCCGACACTTGCGAATCAACTGAACGCCGCCCAGGATGTTAAACCACTGATCGTCACCGCCGATTTGCAATACACAGTCGTGGGCATCATTGAGGACGAGAAAATCGTAGCTCTGGAGGAGATGGTAGTTGAATTCAACGAAGCTGAGGCCCTGGTCGCGCTCGAGGCGTTGACGCGTCCCCTCGGCCGATAGCATCCGATTGATGGAAAAATGTCGTCCGATATCACGAAGAAACGAAACGTAATTCAGAGAGAGCAACCAGTCCCCATTATCAACCACTAAGGCGGTCTCTCCACCAGCAGCGCCATCTGCCTTCTCGACGCTGAGGAAGCGGCCGATCTGGCCGCGGAAGCAGTCACGATTATGCTCGATGACCTCGCGGGTCAACACCTCTCGGGTTTGGTCTTTACCAGAGGGATCTCCGATCATCGCTGTGCCGCCACCAAGAACGGCGATGGGTCGATGTCCGCTCCGCTGCAGCCACGCCATGGCCATGATCGGGACAAGATGACCAACATGTAAGCTCGCTCCTGTGGGATCAAAGCCGACGTAGAAGGTCTGACCGGGCTGGTCAAATTGGCGCTTGAGCTCGTCAAAATCGGTTGTTTGCTGAATGAACCCTCGCTCTTTTAAAACATCGATTGCGTTCATGGCTGGACCTGACATCTTCGTTTGAATACTTTGAGTCTCTACACACTCTGACGCAAAAAAAGAAGCCTGTTCGACGTCCGTGCACAGACCAGACGGGTGCGGCGCGACTCGATGGGGGCGTTGCCTCGCCCATTGTTATTGTGCCGCGCGTGGGGGCGTACTCGATTACGCCATCGCAACCACCACCAACGCAGGTCTGAGAAGACGTCCGTCGACTAGAAAACCGCGGTGGTATTCCTCGACCACCGTGTTGGGCGCGACGCTGCTGTCGGAAACCCGCCTTATCGCCTCGTGGATCGCTGGGTCAAAAGGCTGACCGAGTGCACTAAACCCAACAACCCCCAACTTTTTGAGTGTCTCTCGGAACAACGTAACCACATGTTCAACCCCATCGGTGAACGCACCGACGGGTGGATGAGTTGCCTTCATCTCGTCGAGTCCCGAGAAATTCATCGCGCGTTCAAGATTGTCCAGCACCGGGAGAATCTGCTTGATCAAACGGTCACGCTCACGTTCCAATTTTTCAGCAGACTGACGCTCCGCCTTAGCCTGCATGGTCTCACGCTGTTCTCTCGACCGGGCGAGCCGCGCTTGAAGGCGCTTGTGTTCTTCTTGCAGCTGGTTGTGCGCCGCTTTTTCTTGCGCCAAGATTTCACCCAGCTCATTGCGCGCCTTAATCAGCGATGCCGTAACAGCTGCAGATGCGCTTCGGTCGCTCTCTGTTTTCGGTGTTGATGAGGGTGTTGCGACCGGTCGAGGTTCGGTCTTGGGTCGCTGCTGCGGGATATCCGATGCTGCACCAACAGGCTCGTCATCGCCCGCCTTACGCTCATCTCGAATACGATCTACAGCCGACTCGGCGGCTGCGAATAGGGCCGCGAAGGCATCGTCTTGCCCTCCGCCTGCTTGTTGCTCACTCATGCTTTCACACTCACCTCGAATTTGAGTTTTAGTGTACTGCTACCGACGCCGTTTGACTAGCCATCCACCGATTCTCGCTCCGACTGACGGACCGATACGACCGGATTGCATTTACCTGAGAGCGTCCACGGGACCAGCGAGCGTACAATTTAGCCTCAATGAGCGCATATTTAAGAGGTGACTCGTGCAAAAAAAAACGTATCCACCCCCGCAAGAAAAACTCAGTAAATCAGTTACTTACTCGCGTCACCGGGTCCAAAGTCCAAGCATAACATAAAAAATCTCAGTAAACCCCCTACACGGAGGGCTTTTGACTTCTTATACTGCTGACACCGCCAATATGGTTGAACTGAATGGAGAAAAAAGATGGCAATCGAGTTCTATGATGTCAAAGAGCGAAAGAAAGTCAGCATCGACGAGGGTAGCATCACAAAGAAGCGTTACGTTCGAGAGACCAAGTCTGGCTCAACACAAGAGCGCTATGCACTCCGTGGCAAGACCTCAGACGGCCGCAACCTCACCAAGTTTGTGAGCAAGGGTGACTGGGACAAGTTGGACCGACCCGAAGAATAGGTTGACCGCCTTGACGTGAGAAAAGCCGGGTTCATTAGAATCCGGTTTTTTTTTGGTTTGCAGGCAAGACTCAGCGATTGCGAAGAAGAACAAGAATCGTTTATGGAGTTGCTACGACTCTATGAGTATTTTGGCTTACAATCGCCAAAGCGCCCAGTCTAGAGCCGTCCTCATGCGCGGGTTTGTTGTCCGAAAGCCGTCTGCTCGGCGGCATTGTTCACCTACCCGCAGTGAATCAAAGAACTGAGCACCAGCGCTGCGAAGTTTGCGGCGGATGAGACATGCACTCATGAGTGGCTCATCAGGTATCAACTTGGTCATCTCACCGGGAGAACATCGCTCAGCCCTCAAGTGACTCATGGACAGGTGCCCGTCTCGTAGATGCTCGTACATCGACTGCAATATGGCCTGGTCGACCTGAACGTCTATCGAAGTATTCACAAACAATTGGATATTCGCCTCGCGCCCTGAGCATGACAACGGGGTTGCCAAAGCATCGAAAGACCTGTTTTTTTTTTGCTTGGGTACGAGAACTCGCCTCGTCCTGACAGATAAATCTGCCGCGCCGCTCGACCTCCGAGCTCTAGGACGCCGTCACGCTGAGACCTCACCTGGCTCGCAGGTGCATTTAAATCTGACGAACTGTAAGACTTACGTAAGAAAAAACCATTACAGTGAGGGTGTGAGTCGAGGGGAACGACATTGTATATATTGATGGTTGAAGATGACCTACGTCTCGGTGAGCAACTCAAGCCCGAGATCGAACGGGCCGGTCACGAGGTCGAATGGGCGCGAGACTCACGCAGCGGTTTGGCAGCATTCAATGCCAGAGAGCCCGATATCGTCTTGCTCGACCTCATGCTGCCCGACGGTTCTGGCTACAATCTGCTCAAAACCATTCGGTCTTCAGCCTCCGTACCCGTGATTGTCATCAGCGCCCGCAGCCTAGGTGAAGATAAGGTCCGAGCGCTGGACTTAGGCGCGGATGACTACGTAACCAAACCATTTTGGACGAACGAACTCACCGCACGAATTAGAGCGGTGGCGCGTCGACTCAGCGGTCAAAGAACGAGCGGACGCGACGCCGAAATTGGTGACGTCAGCGTAGACATGGTTGCACGCAAAGTCTTCGTGGCGAATGAGCCGGTCTCATTGACCCCCACCGAATACGATCTGCTTAAATTTTTCATCGATCGACCGGAACAAGCACTGAGACGGGAGCGCATCATCGATTCTGTGTTTCGCAACCCAGACTCAGCAACCGAAGCCCTGCAGACCCATATCTCACGCCTACGAAAGAAACTCGGTCGAGACGGCACACGCATTGAGACCGTCTGGGGAATCGGATATCGATTCAATACCGAGAAGCCGCCTAAGGAATAAGTTTACTGCCGTAGGCGCCTGCTCGGCTGAGTTGAATGACAGGGGGCGTAGCCTGCAGAGGCGGTGATGAGCGCACCACGCGGGAAGAAGCGATGGCAATAAACGCCCGGGTGAGACGTACGTTGGCGTCTGCCAGCTGGACCCAGCACCATGCCTTATGTTAATTCCGAAGGGTGATAGCCGAACGTCTAAATTCTGGTCTTGTACCTCACCACGAGAGGGCCCCCACGCCGCGGCCGAGGCTGTTTCTCGTATTGATAACCCTACTTTCGTTCGCATGCACCAGCGGTGAGGTGCTCCTATTGGAGCCTGTGCCCAACCAAGTTGCCCAAGTCGGCGTGCAACTTGATTTTGACCTTGTCGTCTATAATGGCGGGGGTAACGCCCCGCGGTTTCGAGTCAGCAGCGAGACGATCCCCGACTTGGGTAGTCGACCCACCGCGCCACGGTTCGTCCCTTTCGACGGAACCGGCGCCGTCTTCCAATGGACACCGCTGGGTAAAGACGTCGGAGACCATCGGTTTCGAATCACCGCTGAGTCGGCTGGAGAGAGCTCGAGTATAGATGTATTCATCACGGTGAGGGCGGGTAACTCAGCCCCTCAATTTATTCGTCCGTTAGGCTCGGGGACGACGATTGATTTGGAAAATGGCGCCGCCTGCTTCGAAGTACCCGTTCAGGTTCAAGATGCTGACTCGACGAATGTTCAACTCAGTTTAGCCCAACCCACAGAGGCGGGTTACGTACTCGAACAAATGGAGCCGTTCTCCGGTAACTTCAAGTGGTGTCCCAATGAGAACCAGCTCGCAACCCGGGACCGTTTCTTAGTCAACTTTGTGGCCGACGATGGCGACGGGCACGTAACTCGCAAAGCCTTCAGCCTGCTGGTGAGGCGTCGCTTGGGTGAAGACTGCCCCGGTCGCGTACCCACGCTTGAGCACATGTTACCCATGCAGATGCCTGGCAGTAACACGGTCGAGATTGTCGTCAGAATTTCGGATGACATCGGTATCTCGGAGATGCCGAGGATTTATTTCACCTTCGACCCTGCGCTCGTGAATCAACGTAACCTTGACGTACTCTCGGTCGAATCAACCGAGCGCATTTCCGGCACCGAACTCGATGGCATTTACAGCGCACGCATCGCCATTCCTGGTGTAGAGGCGGGTGCGGCCGCAGCCATGAGTCTCTACTATTTTGTTGAGGTGACTGACAACGACGATTTGATGGGTACTTGCGATCACAGGGCGAGTGAGCCTTCCGAAGGATTTCATCAAGTCTCCGTGACCCCGACCGAAACCGTGACGGCCGAGGTCTGCTCTGAGTGTACAGACGATGGTCAGTGTGGCTCTGGGCTCTGTATTACACTCGCGGCGGGTGAACGCCGGTGTCTTGAGACCTGTGAGCAGACATCCGGCGTAGCGGATGCAAACTGTTCTGAGATTGGGGGGGCGGGTTGCTGTATGGGCCAATTCCTACTCTTCTGCGAGGGCCAAGAAGCAAGAGAAGTCAACTGCGGGTCAGCGGACGCGTGTGGCTGGAATACCAGCGCTCAGCGTTATGACTGCCGAGCGGACACGCCCAGCGATCCAAGCGGTCTTTACCCACGTGCGTGCGGCAGTACCTCAAATGGTTGCGACGACGGTTTTAGCTGCAGCCTTAACTCGGCGCTGAGCGTGTCCGGTCAAGCTTCACACGTTTGTATGCCGGCCACGGGAGACTGTGGCGGGGGCTGTGTTGATGATTCATTTGAGGAGAATGACAGTATTAACAGTGTCTTATCCCCTATCCCGCAGGGTCAAACTCTCACCGAGTTAAAACTCTGTGGCGATGGGCAAAGCGTCGATCCCGATTACTTCGGCGTCTTTCTCGAGCGCGGACACCAATTGACGGCGACAGCGCGTTTCGTGCATGCACTCGGTGACGTGGACATGAGCTTACTCAACAGTGATGGGCGCCTGGTTGCCACCAGTGTGTCGTCAACGGACGATGAAGCCATCATTCAGTGTCTGGAGCCAGGTTTTTACTATCTTCACTTTTGGAGCATTGATCGCGCGATCAACAACAGCTACGACGTTGACGTGTCGCTGAGCGATGAAGGCTGCTGCCGAGACGACCCCGCGGAAGAAGATGATGGACCAAACAGCGCAACGAACGCAGTTCACGCCCAGAGCTTCGCAAATCGAAGAATTTGCCCCGGAAATCAAGACTGGTATCGCATCGTGCTTCAACCAGGCGAGCGACTGGTGGTAGACGTACTCTTTGACCACTTCGCCAACGAAGATGATCTCGATGTGTACGTCTATGACCGAGACGGACAAACAAATCTGACGCCTTGCTGCAACATCACGAATGGTCAGTCTGCAACGAGCGACGAGCATCTTGAGTATGCTGTAAGTGAAGCCGGTACCTACTACGTGGTCGTGGGAGGCTACCGCGATGCACAGAACGACTATGCCATTAGCTTTGAAGTGCAGGCAGACAACCAAACACCACCGAGCCCATGAGATACGACTTAAAGGTGGCCGCCCTGCCGACCCATGCGGCGCTCATTATCAGCTTAATTTGGCTTTGTTCAGCCTGCCAAACGGGTGCAGAGGCTGGCTATGTTGAGGCATGGTCCACCCAAATGCTCATCGACAGGATCGAGCCGGCAACAGTGCTGCCCTCGAGTGAGGTCAAGCTGACAGGACAAGGCTTCGTCAGTCGCATTCTCGGTTCGTCGCGAGTCAGGTTCATCGGAGAGACAAGGGCCAGCGATTCTGTGCGCTATCCCGTGGACTTCACCAAACTGGTGCAAGTCGATGACAGCCGACAAATCTCGCTGCGACTTGAGCCTCAGCTCTACCAATCGCTCTGTCCTGCGGGCTTTGGGCAGTTTGACGGGGCCGTGGTATTGGAAGTGGCTTCACTGCAAACGAATGAAGTTCACAAGACACAGCTCAATCCTGTGTCGATTCGATGCGCGCTCGAGCTCCAGCCGCAGCTGACAAGCATAGCCGAAGGACAAGTTGCGGTTAACTCAGAGCTGTTGGTGGATGCCAGCAACCTACTTCTCGGTGGTGATGAGGGATCGACCAAGTTAAGAATTGACGGCTGCTTTTTGGCATATAACCAGCAGGCGCCCTGCAACCAGAATGGGCGCGCTATAAACGGCATCGAGATACCGATTCAGATACTAGACTCAACGAGCCGTACGGGTGGCGTTGCCCTCCTCTCACCGGCGGTCGTCGGTGTCACGCCAGGCGCACTGAACGCACAGGCCACACTTGTGAATTACCATAGCAACGGCATCGTTCAGTCATCTTTCCCCATAGGTTGGCGTGTCGAGATCACACCCTCTCTATTGAGCTACGTCGACCCTGCAGGCTCATCGCTCGGCGGATTTGTTGACTTCTACGGGTCTGGTTTCGTTGGCGCGGGTCTCGATGAGGTGACCGAAATCACCGTAAACGGAGTCTTTGAGCCGGACCGGGGAGGCCCACCTACGGCAATGCGCTTAAACCTTGTCGGTGAGTTTAGCTCTTCGGGACTCGTTCGTTATGTGCTCAACGAGGATGACGAATTAGGTCGACTTGTTGACCTAAGAAAGGAATCAGGACGTATTGTCGGCACTTTCGGCGGGCAAGTTGCGGCGGGCTCGGAGACGGCCGCGTTCGATACCATAGAGGCCAATTTTCGAATCCAGCCAGTACGTCAAATCGTCTACGTTAAGTATACTCAAGGATTTCTCGACGCATTAAGCCGCTTCGGGCTACGCGCACTCGAGGCGGAGATTCGTTTTGAAATCATTCAACGGGCGCAAGAGATCTACGGAGGACTCGGCGTTGAATTTCGCAGTGAGCCGCCCGACGACTATCGATTGTACGCCCAGGTCGAACTGACCGGTGTCGATCCCAATGGAATCGGCCTCATCGGTTACGACAACACGCCCGGAAAAGATGTAGGCAATCTGCGCCTCAACGATCAAATCGGTGGTGTGCACGCGCTGACACAACAGGACGGATACCCAGGATATGGGGGCGTATTCGTTGAGTCCTTTCTCAGTTTTTCGAGAACCCCACCCCGGGGAATTGAATCGAACCCAGGGGCCACTGAACTTTTTGATAAGGTCTTCAGTCCACTGCGACCGGACTTGAACGGCGTTCCCGCACGCGACACTGACCGCTTAAACTACCGGCCCCGTACAAGCGGGCTCGGCTGCCCAGCGAAAGGGTCTGACCGTGAAGGCATAATCTCATGCGCGGTCTTTGCTATGGGCAATATGTTGGGCGGCACGATGGCTCATGAGGTGGCACATAGTTTGGGTTTAGCGGACCCGGGGGGCTCGGGATTCCATAATGACGTCGACAGACCTTTTCATCTTATGGATGCAGGCTACGACCGACCCTTCGCCGAACGTGCCTCTATCGGCGGGTCTGCCAAGGAGTATTTTTGTCGAGAGAACTTTGAATATCTTTACAATATCCTGCCCGTTGACAGTCCCGACCCTTTTCCCTCGAGAACGAGCTGCTTCTAAGAGTACAAGCGCGCTCTGTTCATGGGGCGAACGCTGGGCTCGGTGGGGGCTATATACCCAACGGATGGTGACTTTTGTCTTCACGATTTGTCTCACCCCACTCGCTCTCATGACCGACAATAGACGTTTCCCACACGACACTTACATGGCCCCGAAATTGCATGACGCGGTGCGTTAGCAAATATGAGGAACCAGGGTTGCGATTGGCATCCTATCGTTTACTTAATTTGAATAAGGGCGCGTGCACGGCGTTGGCGAGGACCAACGGGTCATCTGAAAAGGAGGAGGACAGAATGCAGGGTTTTAATCTGAGATACGCACTCATTTTTGGTATCGCAGCGACAACGCTTGTCGCTTGTGAACAAGGCGCGGAATCAGCCGACGAGCCGTTAAGGATCTTTCAAGATCAAAAACCCGATGAGACAGGTGCCGCCTCAGAAAAGATGGTGGATTGGAAGTTTGATGCTTGGAACTATCGTAACAATCCGGATGGATTGCGGGTCACAATGATCAAGACGCTCAGTGAACTGCCTCAGACGGGTGAGGCAGAGACACCGGCTTGGCCAGATACGTATTGGCCAACTTATAAAGACTCAACAAACGCACGTTGGCAGTCGACCGATGACTTCCTCATGAACCTGTCTCCAATGGAAAAGTACGACGCCGCCTTCCATGGCTGGGATCCAAATCGGGTCAAGGATTTGCGACCCTTCAATGGTAACGATTGTACCCCAGACAGCTTCGATCCTGAGTACTACGAACATCTGGGTCCATCGGCAAAATTTGTCAGCGATGAGAAAGGCAATAAAAAGACACGCGATGCGATCATCGCGGGCGAGCTCACCGACCGATGCGACGCCAAAGAAGACGGCCAATGCGTCCAACAATGTGCCGAAATCGAGGATGAAGCCGCGCAAGAACGTTGTGAAAAGCGCTGTGACCGCGGCGGCGTCGAGACATGGTGGGGGCTGTGCCATGCATGGGCACCTGCAGCGATTCTAGAAAGAGAACCACTCTTCCCTGTAACCATTCCAACCGAACACGGAGAGATCGTCTTCACAGTGGGCGATATTAAAGCGCTCTATGCGGTGATCTATGACCGCTCACGGGCATCCCTCATCGGAGGTCGGTGTAATGATCACGAAGTCAAACGCGACGAGGTGACAGGCCGAATCATCAGCGGCGAGTGTCGCGATCTGAACGCCGGTGCTTTTCATGTGGCGATGACCAACTTATTGGGATTACAGAAGCGGGGTTTCGTCGAAGACCGCACCTTCGACTACGAGGTGTGGAACCAACCGGTCAAAGGCTACACGGTCAACACTCAAGAGGAAATCACGGTGGCGGAAGCCCACGAGCTGCTGAAGGTGGACCCCAGCAATCCAACCGATTGTGTGACAGGTGTGGATCTCGAGGCCGGCGACTATTGCTATAATCGAAATATCGATAAACTCTACAAGGTCAGCACGAGCCTCGATTGGCTGACTGAGTCCCATGCTTCGACGATCCCCGAAGGCGCTGAGAATCTCGCTCGCTACAGCCGGACGGATCGATACACTTACATTCTTGAGGTTAAGAATGGCGAGGTTGTTGGCGGCGAATGGTACGGCGCGTCGATTGATAATCATCCAGATTTTGTGTGGCTGCCATTTAGCCCAATTTCAGGCAATCGCTATGTGACCGTTGAGCAGGTTCGATTGCTCGGTGAGATGTCCCAGACAGATCCTGAGGCAGCGCCGGTAGAGCAACCAAACCTCGTTGAAGTTGCGAGTGACACGATTGACCTGGCGATACCCGACAAAGTGGCTGCGGGTATTGAGCACACCCTTCTGGTTGACGCCAACGGTGCTGCAACAAACGCAAAGGTAACCGTCGATATCAGCCACACCTACATTGGTGACTTGAAGGTCCGTTTGGTCTCACCTGACGGGCAGGTGCATACGCTGCATGACAGACAGGGTGGCTCCACCGACAATCTCACCAAGACATTTGATTTAGGATCAATCGCCGAAATCGGTGGTGAGTGGACCATCATGGTGAGCGACCACTTTAGCGCTGATATCGGCATATTGAAGACATGGCGCTTGAGCTTTCTCAGAGGACAAGTGGATGAGGCTGCCGTGACTGCACCTCTCGAGTTCGAGAACGCTCATATCGCAGACATTCCTGACAACGACGCCGAGGGTATCAACAGCTATATCGATATTGACGCCGAGGGTCATGTCAAGGCGGTCGAGGTCCACCTTGAGGTTGAGCACACCTATATCTCTGACTTGGAAATCACCCTTAAGCGAGGCCAGACATCACAGACAATCCACAACCGCGAAGGCGGTAGCAGCGACAATATTGAGCGGACTTATCAAGTTGATGCGTTCAATGGCGTTGCGATCGCGGGTCGCTGGTACCTGCACATTCGAGACCTCGCTCATCGGGATACGGGCAAGCGCATCAAATGGTCTCTCAAGGTCACGCCCCAATAAATCAAGCAAAGCGCGTGGCCTGTCCGCGAGCGATATGTGAGCGTTGTCCACAACGGCGCCTCCATACCCGACTTCCCCAGCGGAGACATCCCAACTAAAGAGGCCTGAACACTCACAATCTGTCGACTCAAAAGCTACGCGAATTATGCTTCGTTCTCATCGATCCAGCTCGCAAGTCGCGGCCAAACCTCTGTCTCTGCCCAGCGGCCTAGCACGGGATCGATATGCCCATAGTCGAATCGACAACCACTCGCCTTGCCAAGCACATGAATCGATTTCTTTTGGGCCGAAATCGCGTCGAAGATAAACTCAATATCGGCTGGCGGCGCGAGGTAATCGATTTGTCCCACAAGCAGTTGTGTCGGCGCCTCGATTTTGTGCAGAGCTTTGACGTAGGGGCATTCGCGGTCGCCCGAATACCAATCGGCAAACTGTAGCACCAAGGACATCGGCAGGTCACTGGGTAGCACACGTACGATTCTTGCCAGATCCACGCTGCTTAAATTTCGAGGGTTACCAAGTAAGCGGCCAAAGGTTGCCTTAAACGCGGGCACCAGCGGTACAACGGCACCACTGGTGCTTTGGTAAGGCAGCTTAGGAATCATCGAAGCGAGTGGCCTGAGGGCAAGCATACCGTCGAGTAGCGGGTTCTTGACCCGTGTAAAGCTCGGCGACCCGATGGCGCTGAGTGAAGCGACCTGCTCATGACCATGGCGAATGAGATAAGCGTAACCCAGCATACCGCCCATACTATGTCCAACCCAATGAACACGCTGACGGCCAGTTACACGCTGAATCACATCAATCGCCGTCGGCAGGTCATGGGTGACATAGTCTTCAAAGGTCCAGTTCCAGCCAAGTCCATTCCTGCGGTCAGGACGACTCGATTCGCCGGCGCCACGAAGTTCGACCACCCAGCAATCGTGGCCACGCGCCCACAGCCATTGTGCAAAAGAACGCCGCCCAGGCGCATCCAAATTAAAGCGATTTGCACCTAAGCCATGACAGAGAAGAACCGGCTCCCTTGTTGGAGCCGTGTGGCGGTGGGGCAACCGGTGCAAAGCGATGCGCCAACCGTCAGCAGTGCGGCCGTAGTGAAGCTCTCGCTGCACCTGAGTACGCTTTCGCTTAAGACCAAACATCCACGCTCCTAAACTCGAATGTTAGGGTACCCACATCCATCTCTTCCTGTCTAGTAGAGCATCATGGAGCGATTTCTTGAATGCCCTGACCCAAATACTCACCCATGACGTCCCGATGTTCGTTGATTGGAGGTAGAGGAATCTTGCCCTCAGTGCCAATCTATGGCCTCTATGCTCTAAGGTTTGGTTTGCCCCTTTTGAAGGTGTGGAGATGGTCATGAACATGCGGTCCCTTAGTTATCTCATCTGTTTCTCATTCATTGCCGTCATGACCAAAGGCTTAGCGGAGACGGGTCAAACAACCAAGCTCCAAACCCTGAGGCTTGAATTGTCCAAACTGGAGGGTGACTGGGCCAAAAACCGCTCTGAGACCATCTCGGTCCTAGACATAAAAGGGCTAAACGCAGTGGACGGTGACAATGAGCGCAAGATGCTCGAACACCGACTCGAGACACTTCAAAACAAGAAGATTTCGAACCGTGAATGGGCGCACTACTGGCAGACTGAGGCGCGCTTAAGCGCATCAATTGCGGCCGTTTACCGCCAGCTGGTGGACGGCGACGCAAAGAGCTTATTGAAAGCGGAAGAACAGCACAAAGCAGGCGCTGCAGACGCCGCTCGGGTAAAGAGCCGTAGCCTCAAGGAAGCATACAAGAGTGCAAATCAGCAGGTCGAGCTGGCTGAAAAGTTGGTTCGCGAGTTGATGAACAATTACGCCGAGTCGCTCCGTCAAGGACTCGAACAGACCACACGACTTGAAGCTCAGGTGGAGAAGACGCGGCTTCGTCTCGACAAGGTCACTCAGCAGATTGAGCGCGAGAAACGCCCACAGCGACTTGAAGCACTACGTGTCAAACAGGATGAGTTAGGGCAGGCGATCATAGCCTTCGATGGCGAATTGAAACAGCTGAGTACAGCGGGAGATGCCATTGCGCGTGCTGAGAAATTGATTCAGGCCATCCTCGCGAGAGAGGAGACTGCGACCAATCAACTTCCCGAAAGCGAAGCGGCAAAACTCAAGCAGTATCTAGATGCAAAAAGCACCGCCGAACGACTCAGTGGAGAGGTCAGCGCTGCCAACAACAACGCGACCGCACTCAGGGAGCAGAGCGTGCGCGCAAAACGCGAGCTTACGCTCTACACCCGTCGAATCGTCGCACTCGATGAATGGGCTCTGCTCTCACAGAAGAAGGTGGAGAACCAGGAACGCTACTATGAAGCGATCGAAGGCGATATCGCCGCCATCAACGAACGTTTACGTGGCGTACGCACGCCCAAAGAGGCCGAAGAGAAAGTCTATGCTGCCGATGTCTGTGACGCGGAGCCGGATGACGAGCAGACCCCATTTGCGCACCACCAGGCATGCGCGCGCGCCATCAGGTCCGAGCTAAAACGCGTTTCTCTCGATATTGAGCAGTTTAAACAAAAGGCTAAACTCACAGATCGATTACGCGCGTCATCAAAAAAATTGATCGCCGCGCAAGAGATAGATGAGCAGCTCGTTCAACGAGAGGCTCGCATCAGTGAGTCGGAGCACGCCCGTTGCGAGCAGAGCGATGAGGACAAAAGTTGGGCAGTCATTTGGTCTCAGTACGCGTCCCGCGCCAACGATAAGCAAGGCAAACTCAAAACCGCTGTAACGACCTCCAAGGTCACCGAGCGCACACTAGGCGCCCGTGCAGGCGTTTATGACGATACGCTGAAACGACTCAACGAAAACCGCGCCCGCTCAGCAGACTATCTCAAGGCAATGGATACGCCCATCAATACGGTCGTCGCCGTGGCCACCACCGCGCTTCAGATCATACGCGTCGGATGGCCTGCACTCATATACATCTTGGTCGCATTTTTGATCATTCGTATCATTCGTAAGAATCGAGACCGGTTGGAGCAGAAGGCTCTACTCGCCCAGGAAGGCAAAGGCAATGAGGAGCTTGATGCCCTCATTAAGGAGCTTGAGGATGCAACAGAGCGTGGAGATGATGAAGATGTCATTCAACTGACAAATGTCATCGGAAATGCCGAGAGCAAGATTAAAGATGAAGGGCAACGCATCGGCACCATCGCTCGAGTCGCCGCTCAAGCATTGTCGCTGATGGTGTATATTGCCACGGCACTGCTCGTGCTCGATGCCCTGACCATCGACATTAAGCCCATACTCGGCGGCGCTGCCATCTTTGGTCTAGCGATATCGTTCGGTTCGCAATCGCTTGTAAAAGATGTGGTCTCAGGTTTCTTTATCTTGCTTGAAAACCAATACGCTGTAGGCGACGTCGTGACCATAAATGCCCAGTCGGGCACCGTTGAAAAAGTCACCCTTCGCAGAACAGTATTGCGTGACATTCGAGGTGGTGTTCACAACATCACAAACGGCAGCATTTCATCGGTGAAGAACAATACCCAAGGCTGGGCGCGCGTCATTATCGATGTTGGTGTCGCTTACGGCACCGACGTCGCCATGGTCGAAGAGGTGGTCAATGCAGTCGGTAATGAGATGTACCGCGACCCTAAATGGCGTGGAAAACTCACAGAGGTCCCGTCATTTGTCGGCGTCATCGCATTTAAAGAGAGTGAGATTACAGTCCGCGCTTGGTTTCAAACACGGACTTTCCAGAACTGGGGCGCAGAGCGTGAGTTTAATCGACGTCTGAAGCATGCCTTCGAAAAAGCCGGAATCCAGATTCCATTTCCTCAGCGCGAGCTCCGGATCGTACGTGAAGTCGAGGCTAAGCCCGACGACGCTTAGGTATCCTCAATGTGGCTGCAATATGAAATCAAGCTCGGTCTGTTGTGATGTGAGCGAGCTTATCTTCAGCCAGCCGAAGTGCCTCTACAGCGTCGACCGAGGGGGGAATCGTATTTGGCTTGTCACGCCCATCCTGATTCGGTTCGCCGAAGACGATCGTCTGCTCATTTGTCTCCGCAGGGACCGAGTAATCGATTGGGGAGACTCGGGCAAGACCAAACTCTTTGCGTGACAGGGAGATGTAGTGGTGCCCGATATCAACTTGCTGACCTTCGATGACTTGATTGCCGTTCGCGTCAACTCGAGCATTCATGGTGGCCTTCTTACCACTGAAGCACACCGTCTTGATCTCGACGATCTCTTCGGCCCAGCAAAGCAGGTACATGCTGCCCTCAAAGGGTTCGCCTCGAAAGTCTGAACGCAAGCCGTAGCACAGAACGGGAATGTTTAACTCATCGCAAACAAGTGTCAGTTGAAGTACTTGCTCTTTCGACAGGAACTGCGCCTCGTCCACCAGCACGCAGTTGACTGGACAACGCTTTGTCGCTGCACGGATGGTCGCAAACAGGTCGGTTTCCGTGTCAAAGAGGTTCGCCTTCGCCTGTAAACCGATTCGCGAAGAGATCAGACCTTCGCCATATCGGTGGTCGAGCTTCGGGCAGAAAAGCAACGTTCTCATGCCACGCTCACGGTAATTGTAATCAGATTGCAAGAGCGTCGTGCTCTTTCCAGCGTTCATGGCGGAATAATAGAAGTACAGCTTTGCCATCGGTGATGCACCTTACTCAATACTGACGGTGGTAACGGGCCAACTCTTCTCAGTTTTTGACGTCAAACGAAAGCCCTTTCTCCCATTGAGCCAAATAAATTCCCTCAAAAGCATCTGTGCGCGCTGTACTTGGGCTCCCGCTACCGAATTGGGTTACCGACATTGAAGCGCGAACACGCGGGCGGAATAAAGTCAGCGGCACGTTCGATTTCAGGGGGAAACTCGGCGCGTTTCTGCTCAAAGTACGCTGACCGAACATCACCATCTGACACTCGATTATAGGTGACATATAATGCGCGTCGAGGACGATCAGTCCGATTCGCTCGTGAACGGTGTGGTACGAATGAATCAAACAATACGATGTCGCCGGCCTGCGTTGGCATGGGTGTCCAGGTGAGCTCTTTTTCGATATCGCTACGAATCGCCAAGGCTTGGTCGACAGGTAAAAGTGTCCCCGTGCCGGGCGTCGGCGCAAACTCCAAGCACCCGTTCTCCACACACGCATCATCGATAGAAATCATCATTGTGATGTGCTGGCGTTGATTAAATTGAGTAAAGGCGGGCGCGTCCTGATGAGCACTAAAGCCACGCCCTCCGGCCAGTTTGAAGTTAATCTTTTCCTTGAATAGGACAGCATCCTCACCGAATAACTTGGCAAGAACCGCTATCGTGGTCGGACCTGTCAGCAGGTCGCATAAAGCGTTATGATATGGCACAAAGTTCTCTATTCGGCATAGCTGTCGACCATCATGTTCGGTCTTCTCGAAGTATTTCATCCACTTCCCTGCCTCTTCGGGCCATCTCGATAAATCCTCCGTCCATGCTTGTAACGTTCGAACCTGCGCCTGGCTCAAGGCGTGCTTAATGCATAAGACCTGTTGTGATGACCACCGGTCTAATTGCGCTTTATCGAGGGCTTGGAATGTTACCATCACCGTTGTGGACCTTACTTCAAGAAATGTTCTATCAGCATATCGCGATAGGACTCCAGTTGTGGCACATCAATATCCGTCTGCTTCGACTTCTCATCGATCGTCCTCAGCGCGAGAATGATTTCAAAGTCAGGATCTTGCTCGAAGGCCTTCGCCTCGGCGGCGTTTAAGGGGCCACCCTGCCAAGCGAGCGTTTCGCGTGAAGCACATGACAAACGCTGAAAATAGCGTTCATTACGATAGCAGAGGTAGCGTTTCGCGTTGACATGCTGGGCCACTAATCGGCAGAGAGAAGACTTAAACCCAAGCTCAGACAAGAATTCTGCCCCAACATGTTCGTGTGACCTGGTACCAAATCCATCCATCTGCTCGTGTTTTTCACCCAATAGATGCCCGACATCGTGTAGGAGTGCTGCAAGCGTAACGCGCGCATCACCAAAACGACTCTGCGCAAAATGAGCAGCCTGTAATGCATGTTCGAGCTGCGAGACAGGTTCACCGATATAAGGTTGGCTCTCGCCACGCAGCAGCGTGCCGATAACGATATCAACATTACGTGCCGCCTGATTAGCGTCCATAACCACACACCAAAAAAAACAATTGCCTCCGGAACTCATCTGGGCCCGTTTAACCGCCGGGGATATAATTTATTGCCGAAATTTCATCTTTGAGCGAAGGGAATGTTCTATGCCCGAAGAATATCTGACAATTAACTGTCACCGCCATGCTGCCGTATGTAGTATGTTCATAGCATGGCAGACAAAGACGATAAACCAGTTGACGCTCTCTCCGACACCACGATGAGCGACACAGACACGCTCGTCGAGGGAGGCGCGAGTAAGCGGCTTGTGACGCCTTTTTCAACATCGTTATCCGTTGACCGGTACGAGCTGATTACAGAGCTCGGGTCAGGCGGAATGGGTAGTGTGTGGCTTGGCGTCGATAAACTCTTGTCACGAGACGTGGCGATTAAAATTCTGCACAAACGCCACACCGCCTCAGATGATGTCAAGTCTCGTTTTGAACGTGAGGCCCGTTTGACTGGGCGACTAGATCACCCGGGTATTGTGCCAGTCCACGATGTAGGTGTTCTTCCAACAGGCGAGCATTTTTTTGCCATGCAACGTATTCAAGGTGTGGATCTACGCCAGCATCTAGACTCGATCCTAAATCGTTACAATGAGCCCACACAAGACACGATACATGAGTACCCGCTGCAAGCATTGCTGCGGCTCTTCAACCAGGTCTGTCTCATCATCGCCTATGCCCATGACAGAGGCTATATTCATCGAGACTTAAAGCCCGCGAATATCTTGGTGGGAACCTTTGGCGAACTTTATGTTGCCGATTGGGGCATTGCTAAAGTTAATAACGCGATTGCAGATGTGGCCGAAGAGCACGTCAGTGTCTTAAGACCAGATGATTATACAGATGAATCACGCCCGGGCGTTTTGATCGGTACCGTTCAGTATATGTCCCCGGAACAAGTCACGCCAGAGACCCATGAAGTGACCCAAAAATCAGACATATTTAGTCTGGGGATCGTCCTGCATGAGCTGCTGACGGGCGAAGCGCCCTTTACGGGTAAGTCATTTCTATCGGTCATGCGTAAAATCGTCGAAGGCGACCGAACTAAACTGAACCATATGCCCGATGGCCGACCTGTTCCAGCTGCCCTCGCAGCGCTTCTTGACTCGATGATGGCGACCGATTCCGACGACCGACCGACCGCAAAACAAGTGGCCGAACGTGTAGACCGTTATCTCGATGGTGTTGAAGACAGGCTACGCTCAGCGCAGCGCGCCGCAGAATATCTGGCCGAGGGTCGAGCACAGCTTGCAATGTACCGCGAACAAAAAGCGAGCGCTGCGCAAACAGTAGAGGCTCTGGAGCGGCAAGAAGCCGAGCTGCGTAATGAGATCATTTCAGCGGATGATGTTGCCTCGGGTAGCGCTCTTGACCCTTACGTAAGTGTGTGGAAAGCGCGCCGAGACCTATACCAAGCGGGCTTAGAGACGCAGCATATCTATACCCGAGCTGTCCGTGCACTCAATCGTTCCATCGATTACCAGGACAATGTCACGAGCCATAAGCTGCTCGCTGACCTTTACTGGGATAAGTACGTTGACGCCACCGATGCTCGTGACAGAGAGACCGCTGTCTTCTTCAAAGCGCTGGTACTTGAACATGACCAGGGAAAATATGAAGGACTGCTGGGAGACACAGGGCGTCTCGATTTAAAGGTCCAATCGGTCGGTGACAGCGCTCATCCTGTGGAAGGTCCCCTTGGCCAGAGGTTTGATTTTTCATTCGAAAAGTACGTTGAAGCAGGCCCACTGTTGATTCCTGAGTCAGTACAGCTTGAGGCGAATTTTTGCGATGTTGGGAGCTATCGCTTGTCTATAAGCCGTGACTCCAATCACGTCATCCATGTACCCTTCGTGATTCGCAGTAATGAACTCACAGAGCTGCGGGTTGAGCTGCCTGAGGAAGACATGCGAGGCTTTGTCTTTGTCGCAGGGGGCAAAGCCGAACTGGGAGGTGACGAAGACGCGCCACTCGGGTTAGATCCGGCGGTCTTTGATGTGCCATCCTTTTGGATGGGCAAAAACCCCATCACAGTCGGCGAATATGTCGACTTCCTGAATGACCTGGCAAAGACTGATGTCACCGGCGCTCGTAGCCATGCCCCCCGGTCTCCTGCGGGCATGGTGTACATCGACTACAACGAACAAAAGGGCGCTTTCGAGATACCATCAGCCGATAAAGATGGGCATCGCTGGGATTCCCTCTGGCCCATCACTATGGTCACACAAATAGACGCACTCGCCTATTGCGCCTGGCGCAGTGGGCGAGATGGAATCGATTTTCGCCTGCCCACGGAGTTTGAGTGGGAGTATGCAGCCCGGGGTGCTGATAAACGAGCATACCCGTGGGGTAACGGCTATGATCGTTTGCTCAGTTGTTCATCCCGTGGCATGACCGATGATAAGACCATGAGCGGGGCGCGAGAAGGGCCTGGGCGAATCGATGAGTTTCCCTATGACGTATCGCCCTTCGGCGTGCGTCATATGGGTGGACTCGCGATGGAGTGGACCTCCACAGTCAACTACGCGGGAAACATTATTCTCCGAGGTGGGGGGTTGTTTTCAATGGCCGCCTACTGCCGCGCTGCCAGCCGCTCAGCACACGCGCCGAGCCACCTAGCTGTGCAATTCGGTTTCCGTCTCGCCGTCACGGCGTAGTGGTCGTCCGCGACTGTTCTAGCAGGCCTTCAAAAACCAACTCAGCACCGTTGGTCTAGCTTCCCATCACCTCTACCCTAATCGCGTGGCACGCGTCCAAAATATCGTCCGGCACTCGGTTCTCGACCGCCTGCACAAGGCCATCAATCTGCTCCTTTGTGCGCGCCCCACACAACGCTGTTGACACCACGTCGCCTCTCAAAACATGGCTGATGGCGCACTCAATCGATGTGTAGCCTACGCCTTTCAGAAAAGACTTTAAGCGGGTCATCACCTCAAAATGCTTAGAATGATCGACCGATGTCCACCATGGCGCATGACTACGGACATCGTGTTGGTCAAAGGACCTTTCAGCCGTTACCCGACCGGTCAATATGCCCTTCTCCAATGTGCCCCAAGCCATGAAACCGGCATTAATCGATGTCAACCGATCAAATATGTTCGTGCGATTCCATGATTCAAAGAAGCTGTCTTGGCCCTGACAGACATCCACAGGCCCGACCTCGAGCGCGAGCGTAAGCTCATTGGGATTGGTATTGGATAACCCGATCGCCCCAACCTTGCCGGATTCCTTAGCGCGTACAAGCACCTCGTAGGTTTCTCTGATGTCAATGGATGGGTCGGGCCAGTGCACCAGATATACGTCGATCTGGTCGGTATCCAAATCCCTCAGAGACTGCTCGAGCATTCGCTGTGTCGTCGCGGCACTGTTATCAATTGAAACTCGCTTCGACCCATCCCAAGCGATCCCGCATTTGCTCACAATGATCGCATCATCGCGACGTCGCCCACGGAGCGCTCGCCCTAAACGTTGCTCGCTTAGGCCAAAACCGTAAATGGGCGCCGTATCAAAAATATTGATGCCTGAGTCCTGCGCTCGATGAACAAGCTCAATGGCAGCGACTTCGCTAATCTCACCAAAACTATAGCCTCCACCCGAACCACTGATGGCCGCCGCCCCAAAGCCAACCACCGACGAAGCCCGTTCGAGCGGGCCTAATGAGCGATATTCCATAATCATCCGCCTTCAGAATCGTACACAACGAAGACGCTATCTCTCCGAGCATGCAAACACGACAAAAAAAATCCGCCGGCGGAGGCCCGCCGGCGGATTACAACGCCTTCGTCACTGATGAGTGGCGGCGCTAAGTGGCCGCCCTGTACATCAATCGCAGTTCCAACGAACCGTGAAGTTCTGAAGAACAGGACTTCTCTGTCCGTCTCCAAGTCGCAAGGTCGCCTTCACCCTTAGGAACCGACGGGAAGCCACATCAACCGCATTCAACCGACCACCGATATTGATCGGGCCTGGGTCACCAGGTGCCCGGCCGGCCTCCACGTTAGTGCCCTCGACCAGCTTGTTACGCTGAGCGGCGGTCTGCACGCTGAAGCTAACACTCGCACCGACCGGCACGAGCGCCGACCAGTCAAGTGCAGTCCACGTCGGTGCATCACATTCAGCTTCAAAGTCATGCTCGTACGTGCCCTGACCAGACGCGAGACGCCTTACAACGCCGGTGATATCAGTGAAAGAGTGAACAAGCGCGCCATTCTCGAATCGAGTCATCGCGAAGTTGTTCGCAGGTTCGATCTTTACCATCTCGCGAACGCTATTATGCGCTAGCCAGATGTTACCATCAGAATCCGCTCCGATGGCCGACGGACCAGTCAACCCTTGCCCGGCTGGGAACACTTGCCCACGCGGAATCTGCGTGGTCTGTCCTGCTCGACACAACTCGCCATCCCAATAGGCGACGTGTGATGCACCGTCGCCTCCGAGGGCTGTCCATAGACGGCCATCAGGAGCCACAGTGATACCTCGGCCAGCTTGCGCACCACCGATAATCGCTGGGAATGCGACGCGGCACCAAGAGCCGTCAGCTGGGTCGTAGCCAATGGCATCCATCGTATCCCAACCGTTCTGCCAAATTCGGCCTTCCGTATCGGTGGTGATACCGTAGGAGCCGACAGCGCCATCGCGTAGGGCTCGTGGATTTGCAATGCGCCCTGCCACAGCATCAGCGGCCGTATCGATGCGCACCAAGGTACCGTCACCAAGCGTCGACATATACAGGTCTCCATTGTTCACGATGGTCAGTCCGTACGGAGCCGTCGGAACCGGAACTGTCGCGAGCAACCGACCGTCATCTGGGTGAAGCTTGTAGAGTTCATTGGTGTTATAGCCACCAACCCACACAAACCCATCGGGCACTTGCGCGCTGCCTAAATCGATGGTCATTGCGCGCAAGAGCGCATTTGGACGCCCAACCGGGACCGTCCAAAGGACACACTCGTCTGCGCCGTACGCCATCGGGTTGCCATCGCGACTGGTCTCGATAGAACCGTTGTTGTTCCGGTCTACACAATCCTCCAAGGCACCAGCAATCTTCGACACAGTCCCCTGAATGCCGAAGCCGCGGCTCGCCACATAAGCGTTTCCGAGATCGTCAACACTGACGCGACTCGGCATATTACAGCCTTCTTCAAAACAGCAGCTGCCCGGGCATTCACCTTGTGGAATACCAACACGGTACTCGGCGATCTTCAGTGGTGGCGTCTGAGACGGGTCCCACTTCGTCATCGTACTTGCACTCGTGTCGACGAGCCACAAGAAGGTCGGCTGGTCTTGGTTCAGTTGAACCACGAGACCGCCTGCGTTGCCGTCATAAGCCGTGCTGCGCGCGTACAACGGATCGAAACCGCTACCGCCATCACCAACGGTACGACTCAAGAGCAGCGGATTATCACTGCGGTACAAGCCACCCTGATAATTCTGAGTAAAGCCACAGAACACATAGTAGTACGAGGTACGAGAACGGCGCCGCCCTCTTCGTCTACCTCTCGCGTTACGTCGGGCTTTACGACAATACTTAGGCATCTGGACAGCACTACTCATCGCGGCGTATGCAAAGCCATTGGTCGGATGCATCTCCAGACGACGCGCCGTCATTGAACGGTCTAAACCACGGTCGCGTTTCTTCCAATACGGCGTCTGATATGCATTCCAGGGCTCATTTTCCCCCCAAATACCACGCTCTGCACCGACGATGACCGCACCATTAGGCCACGCAAGGATATCGTTGATATCACCGACACCACCGTACACATTCTTTGTATGGGAGCCAGAGATGTGGAACAGATGCTTTGGCACCTTAATGCTTGATGGCTCAATCGAGTTATCCGCATTAAGCTTGCGGTAACCGTTCCAAATACCCTGATACAGATTACACGCCTTGTCGAATGATACGCTGCTCGCACCCTTGTCCTTACCGAACCGAGCTTCCGGGATTCGCCACCCGGCGGGATTCATGTCGCGTCGATCATTCGTGAACAGCTGTCCTGTCTGGGTTGTAAACGCGCTCCGTCCAGTGGGTGCACAAGCGTCAATGTCCTCGAAGTCACCCGCAAACACGTGGCTGTCGATCAAGCGACCTGTCATATCGAAGCGCTTGAGCGTATCGAGGGTCGCTGCAACCACGTAGTTCTGGTCCGGGCTGATCGCAACGCCAAGGTACTTCGACTCATCAAAGAGCGCCCAGTTGTCACCGTTATCACCGGAGAAGTAGAGACCATTAGGGCTCGCAATGAAAACTTCGCCCGCGTCGCGCGTGACAATATTACCACAGCACTCGACATCTTCGAGAAGATCGCGCCAGGTATCTCCACCGTCGGTCGAACGACGAATGATGCCCATATAGTTGTGGGTGAACAGGGTACCAGCGGAGTCGATGGCGAAGCCACGGACACCGTCGTGCGTGCCTTCTGCTTCCGTCATTCGCCGCCACGCCAAGCTCGAAACGTCAGCTTCTTTAGTCGCCGGTCGGACGATATCCACTGTGAGGACATGCTCGTCGAAAAGGCCCCGATCGTCGGTCGCCCTCACACGTATGTTATACGCTCTGAATGCAGAGTTCTGGTAGCTGTGCGAGTAGACCACCTGAGTGCCACGGGACTGATTGCCGTCGCCCCAGTCAACTGTGTATGTAATCGGGTCGCCATCAGGATCCGTCGCGCTCGCAGCCAACACGACGTCGAAACCTTCGTGGCTGACGAGGCGTGGGTTTGAGAACACAGGTGCAGCGTTCGGCATCTCAACTTGACCCAAATTGAACGGAATACGCGCCTGGTTCGCTGAGACAAAGCCCGCGACCTCAACCGTATTATTGCCCGGTGGGAGCCTGAACTCAGCCCAGTTTTGGCGACTGTCTACAACTTCAAGTGAACCGTCGTTACCGATGTCGATGGTGTACCTAATATTCTCCGCGGCCTCGGGGCTAATCGCGGGTACGAACACCCGAATCGTCTTGACCACAGTGTCATGACCATCGCTGACGTGCAGCGAGCTGTTGACCGTTCTACCCTCGGGCGGCAAGTCACGGAATACGTACTCAAATTCCCCTCGAATTTCGCCGTCGGCACCCTGTGCCGGCGCCGTATCTGGATTACCGTCGCCGTCAAGGTCAGCGGTGGCCGTGAGTGGCTGCTCGTACTTTTCGATCGCGCTGAACCGCAGCACAGCGTCGACACCCGTGTCTGGGACGGCTTCGACGACGAGCCTGTAGCGTCGGTTACCAAGGCTATCAATCGGCGGCGCTTGGTCTTCATCCAAACGTGGGGCTCGAGCACGAACATCAGCGTCGAGTGTCTTGATGACCGGCCGCTCATTGATGAGGTTAATGACGACATCTTGATTAGTCGCACGCCCACCGACATCGCGAGCGCTCACACGGACCACCATGCGCCTCGGACCATCACCACGCGGTACAACGAGAGGGCGCGCGCCCCAGTTCGACCAGTCGTCTGGCTCGGGGCTGTTGTCGTCACGGCCAGCAGCTTTCCGCTCGTATCCAGGCTCCGGCAAAATATAGCCGCGCCCTTCTAGCAATTCATATCGGTAGTATACGCCGTTGGTATCAAGGGCAGCACCCAATACGCCCTCAGGATCTCGGCGGGCGCTCAGGTCAAGTTGGATGCGCTGACCCGGGGCTACGTCGTAGCCGGACGGCCGGCCGCCGGAGAAGTCAGTGGTGCGCACGTTTGTCATATCATCATTGGAGAGCTCAGTATTTCCTGAGAATCCATTCGTCTGCTGTGCAAGGGACACGACGTTGTTAGAAGTCGAGCTGCTCACACCACCAATGTTGTTGTCGATGGCCGATGCAATCCGCTGTGCCATTGCGTCCGTGTCGTTCTGCACAGAACGAATACCGACTTGGAGCCCACCGATGAAGGGGCCG
>JBMHDS010000063.1:0-11325 GCA_049889275.1 Bradymonadia bacterium
GCCGGCACATTCGCCAAGGTGCTCGCCTCCCATTTGGAGCTGCATAACAATATCGAGACGTTGCAACAGACTGTCGATGATTTGAGCACGGCACAGAATCAGCTCGTTGAGCAAGCAAAGAACGCGGCCCTCGGTGAGATGCTCTCCGGACTCGCGCACGAGGTGAACACACCCTTGAGCGTCGTGGGCAACGCGATCAGCCTGACGACCGATACGGTGAGCGAGCTCAAAGGCATGATGCTCGAAGGCCGCTTGACCCGAGATGGGTTTAAGCAGTGGCATACCGATGCGAACCATTTTCTCGACCTCGGACGACAAAATCTAGGGCGAGCGATTCGGATTATGACGGAGCTTAAGTCCGTCTCCCTAGAACACCACGTCAATAGCGTCGAGGCTGTTCAACTCATCGAGCACGTTGAACGTGTGAAGTTGCTGCTGAATCCATTGTCCCGATCACATGGCATCGAGATTGAAATCGAGGGGGATCCGGTGGCTGTCGAGACATCACCGGGTAAGCTTCACCAAGCCATTGTCAATCTCATCCAAAATGCCGCGATCCATGGGTATGAGGGCGCCGGCGGAAAAGTCTCGATTAGAATCGCGCGAACAAAGACAGGCGCACAAATCCAGGTACAAGACTACGGCCGAGGGATGTCTCCGGAGATTCAGAGAAAAGCGCTCGAACCATTCTTCACAACCAAACGTGGGAAAGGCGGTACGGGGCTCGGGCTCCATCTCACCGCGACGAATATCAGTGAGATTGGGGGCCGCCTAAGCTTGGATAGCAAAGAAGGGCAAGGCACCACGTTCACATTGTTGCTCCCTCAATATCAGACAGACCGTGGCTGATGCGGGTGCATGGCTAAAATGTCATTGGGCCTCATCATAGATTTGCCAAAGGCTGAGAGCCGCCGGACCAGGAAAGCGAGTGGAACAGATGGCTGACGACGACAACGACTTCTTTAGCTTTGCAGATGATGACGAACCTATCACGACGGCATCATCGAACACTGAATGCGCCGAAGACGACTCGTCGAGTTGGCCCATCTTGGTGGTCGATGACGACCCGTCAGTGCTCACCGTCACCGACTACGCGCTGCGAAAATTAGTTGTCGATGGCCGCCCCATTGAACTGCACACAGCGAAGAGTATGGCTGAGGCGCAAGCGCTCTTGGAGACAAATCAAAACTATGCGGTTCTGGTCACCGATGTGGTCATGGAGACAGACCATGCGGGTCTCGATCTGATCGCATGGATACGCAAGCAACGCGCGCTCGGTTCGATGCGACTGGTGGTACGAAGCGGGCAGCCGGGTGCCGCACCACAAGAAGAGGTCGTCAAGAGTCTCGATATCAACGACTACTGGTCGAAGACGGAGACAACTCCAGGGCGAATCAGAACAATGCTAACAGGCCTCATTCGTTCCTATCGCGACATCTCAGCGCTCCAAGACGAAAGGGCTGAGTATGGGTCACACTGTGCAGACCTGGGTCTGCGTTATCGTTACGAGAGCTTGGCTCAGGCGTTGGAGGCGACCCTTCTGCAGCTCAACCTCTTGGACGCCAATGGTGAGCCAGCCAGTCAAAGCACGCGCCAAGGCGCTGCGCAGAATCCTTATACGTTTCCCCTCGACCCAAAGCATTTCATCAAATACGACACGCACCGCTTCACAGACGATTTGCGTCGCTTAGTCGAACCATTTCTCGCACGCAAGCAGGCCGAAAATGAGTTGAGCATCAAGTTCAGCTTGGCCTGTGCTTTCGCCACCCAACTGAATTGTCATGTCAATGAGCTGCTCGTGGGCATCTTTGAGCTCATCAAGAACGCGGTCGAGGCGATGCGCGGTCCAGGCAAGGTCACAGTGGAGACAAAATGCAATCCCGACCGTTTCGACCTGATCATCCGCGATGAGGGCGTCGGTATGTCGCTCAGTACCCTGTCGCGCTGCAAGGACCCTTTCTTTACGACAAAAGGCGAAGAGAGCACCGGGCTTGGGCTCTATCTTGCCGCGCACGTCATCAAAGCGCATAACGGGACGCTGACCATCGAGAGCACACCGGCGCTTGGCACCACCGCCGCGGTGACGCTGCCGTTGACAAACTCTTTTGGTTAGAAGCGCAGCCTTAATTGAGCTTGTGGACCGTGAAAAATATCGTATCCGCCAAAATTGACTTGGGTGTCGTCATCATCGCCTCCGAATAGACCGGCAATGGCGCGAATCATCTGCGCTCGATAGTGGAGTTCAGCATCCAGCTTAAATAGTGAACGATTAGATCCAAGCCGATAGGCGAAGCCGAGTTGACCCGAGAACACAGCGGTCCAAAGCATCTCCGTCTCACGGTCCGATGGCACGTTCATATAATAGCTTGTTGGACCCCCACCCAAATGAATGCCGATATCATAGGGCATACTGACGCCGGATTGTTTACGCCAAGCACCATGCAGGTTTGCGCCGAGTAGGTAATAATCACTCTTCACTAGTTGTACGGGGCTCTCGCGTAGGTAAACGTACTCGGTCTGCTCTTTCGAGGGGTTGTCATCTCGGAACTCATAGAGAATACGAGGCAGCGCATAGCTCATGTAACGAAACCCAAACTTAACACCGAACGCACCGGGTTGCGTCGTATCGTACGTCAGATCAAATTGTGTCAGGTCGAGACGGAGTGGTGAGCGAGAAAGAACCGTGTTCGTCGCATCCTCAATCAATGTCAGCTCACCCGAGTTAAATACAGCTCGCTTCAAGGCTGCGCGAATCCCCATAACGGATGCACCAACAGACAATACGTCTGACGCGAGGCCCGATACGTCCAAATCTCTCAGCAGGTCTTGGCCCGTCTCAGACTCAATGGATCCGCCACTCCGATACACGCGGTCTGTCTTGTATCCAAGGTCGAAGTTGATAAAACCAGGTATGCCCATCAAGTCGATGCCAGCGTCTACTTTAAACGAGGCAAGAATGATGGGCTTTATCTTATATTCAAGCCGATTGACGCGCCCTGTAAGGTCGTAAGAGATGCCTTCCTCTCCATCTTCAAGCTCGCTTTCGTCAAGCTCTTGGACATGAAAGAACAGCGCTTCACCCCCTGCCATCGCATCGACGTAGATGCTGTCGAGCGCGAAACCTTTAATTGAGTCTGCTGCGGATTCGCTCAACAAAAAACCCGGCGTATCGCTCAGCGACAAACCACCGACGTCGCAGAGTTTATCGGCCAAAGTGAAAATGATGCTGACTTGCTGACGCAAATTGTTCCCGATAGAGCTCAGATGAGCGACCGTGAAAGTGGCGTCTCGGGCGAGTCGAGCGAGCTCTGCTGCGCTCACTCGACGCACACTGGCTAACTGCTTGACGATGATGGGCGCGAGCGCCACCGCTTCGGCCTCCAACCGCGCTGCGACACTCACGATGGTGACCAAGTCCTCAAAGAGCTGTTTTGAACCCGGTTCACCCAGCGCCTGAAAGCTTGCCGCATTGAGCGCAGCTTTCGCCTTATCGGACTCGGACTTTATGCGTTCCTCTAGTTTTTCGATGCTGCCGTCGAGTCCAGCGAGCCGCTTCTCAACCCTCGCTCGCTTCTTTTTTTCCTTCTTCTTGAGCTTATCGAGACTCTTGCGAACCTTTTCTCTCTTCTTTTGAATGGTCGCAATGGACGCCTGCAGACGCCGTGTGGCAGCCCATGGTTGTGTCACGGTACCTTGTTTGAGCGCGGTATTCAGTGCAGCAATGACATGTTGACCGCTGCTCGATTCCACAGGATTGGTCTGTGCCAAAACACGCCGAATGTGCTCACGGTAAATGCGGGCTACGGGGACAACAAAGTTTGCATCACTATAAGGCCCTGCAGCCTCAAGCTCCGAGCGAATTTGCGCTGCGCGTTCATCGGTCAACCCGAGCGCACTGACCCACTCGGCACCAGGCTCATACTGCGTCAAGAATAAGAGCTGGTGCACCAACTCTAAACTCTCAGACAAATCAGCAATTCGGTCGACAACCACATCAACCTTCGCAGGCTCTTCTCCGTGTTGCCGCCAGGCGCGGACACTGTCCATCGTGCTGCCACACCCCCACGAGTTCAGACAGACAATCGCGCTCAATAGCAATAAACGACACATCGCTCGGTATGACATCAGCTCCCCCAAAAGCAAAGTCTTGAATCCTACTAGATACACTCAAAGGAGTTAAACTATACCTCAGCAAAATCCAAGTATCGACATGCGAGACACACGTAAATGCCGATACGTAGATCAAATGGCTCGCAAGCTTGATTCGATCTTGAGCTGACGGATAAACCATCTCGGTAGACTATGCGAGACGGTCAGGGTATGCGGTTGCAGACTGTGGTTTGGAGAACGACAAAAATGTCAAAGACTCAGATAGAGAGCAGCGCCCTTGTCCGCGCGATCACCGAACGGTTGTCGAGCACTGTGGAAGACGTCATTCCCTGGTTTGTGGAACAAATGCCTGCGTCATACTTCCGTGACATATCAACTGACGCACGGGAAGAACATCTCAGCGCGCTCATCGCAGCCAAATCCTCAGACCAACCTGTCTCGATCACGCTGCGGAATGCGGACGATTCGATTTGGACGTTCATCAATGACACGGATCGGCCCGGCCTGCTCGCAGAGCTTGTCGACCGCTTACCGCCTAAACGACTACTCAAATCGGCACACATATACACAGCTGAGGATAGCCGACTCATCGTTGATGTGTTCTCTTTTCGTAAATCAACACCGTTTAGGATGAACGATCCCAACCAAGAGGCAGCCTTTCGCCGTTTGGTCTCGGCGATTCCTGAGTTTGCGCCTCATCTCGATGAGGCGAGCGTGCGAACGCATTGCGAGAACTGTCGAGCGGATTACGTCAACGCGGTCAGTCGAAAACGCTTCTTCAAACACCTCGAGATGTATCGTTCGGTTGAAGGCACGGAGACGGTTACGACCCACGTCGAGAGAGTCAACAGCGCCAGTGGTCTGTCTCGCCTGATGATGGCCGTTGCCAATGCGGACCCAACCTCACTCTTTCGCCGCACTGCTCGCTATCTCTCGTCCCGTGGCATCGACGTACGTAGAGCCTACCTCGAGTCCATGGGGCCAGCTGATGGCACGCAGGTGTCTATGCTCTCGCTGGTTGTCCTGGATCCAGAAGGCGAGATGGTCAACGCTGACTTGCCAGAGACCCTAGCCCTACGACATGAGCTTGCTCGCTTACCTTGGCTAGATAAGCGCGTTCTCAAGCGCGCTTACGACTGTGATGCAGAGCGGATGAGCGCTCTGACCCAATGCGAGGTTTTAATGGCGCTCTCAGATTTGCTCCATCAACGAATTGGTCCGTTGGAGCCCTACCGCTACAGCCGTGACCGTGTCGAAGAGCTTGTCTTTCGAAACTCAGAACAAAGCTTTGATCTCGTGACTGCGGTGCAAGGACGTTTTGAGTTTCGGACGCTAAATGCCAAGGCCTATGAGCGATGCATACACAATATCCACAATCGAGCATCTGCCGCTGAGGGCGGGGCGAGCGGTCGTCGCGTCCTCGAGATGCTGTGTGAGGCAGCCCTCGCTATCAGAGCGACAAATCTCGACGTCATTGGCAGATGTGCGCTCGGTTTGGCGCTTGATCCCAATTTCTTGCACGGTGAGCCGACCGATAAGCGCTCAGCTCCCTACGGCGTGTTGTACTTCTATGGACGTATGTTCCATGGATTTCACGTTCGTTTTCGCGACATCGCCCGGGGTGGCTTGCGCGTGGTTCGCCCACGTAACGCTGAGGCATACTTAAACGAGATCAACCGACTGTACAGCGAAGCCTGGGGACTCGCGAATGCACAACAGCTCAAGAACAAGGATATCCCGGAAGGCGGCGCTAAAGGCGTCATACTCGCCGCGCCAACAGCCTCAACGGAGCGGATTGTCAAAGCGCTGGGTGATAGCTTGCTCGACCTCAACCTATCGGCTGGTCAGAGCCATGATGAGCTGATTTATCTCGGACCCGACGAGAACATCACCGACGACCTGATCAGCTGGCTCGTGGACCAGGCTGCACGTCGAGGGCATCCCTGCCCGAACGCCTTCATGAGCTCTAAGCCTGGTGCAGGGATCAACCATAAAGAATACGGCGTAACCAGTGAGGGGGTCGTGGTGTTCTTGGAGGCTGCGCTCAAGTCACAGGGCATTAACCCGCGTACTCAGCCCTTCACGGTTAAAATGACCGGCGGACCAGATGGCGATGTAGCAGGCAACGCCATTCGGATCATGCATCGTGAGTTTGGTCTCAACGCTCGCATCGTGGGCATCGCGGACGGGACGGGTTCGGCAGAAGACCCCGTTGGCCTGGACCTGGTCGAGTTGTTGCGACTCGTCGATGAGGGATGCGGCATCGCATCTTTCGACCCGAAAAGTCTGAGCCCGAACGGTCGAGTTCTCACGCTCAGTGATGTGGCCGGTGTCGAGGCCCGGAACACATTGCACAACCGCGTAAAGGCAGACGCGTTTGTCCCCTGTGGAGGGCGCCCTGCCGCCGTGAATCAGAACAATTGGCGCGCATTTATCATGGAAGATGGGAACGCGAGTGCACAAGTGGTCGTTGAGGGTGCGAATCTCTTCTTCACAGAGGACGCCCGCGATGCTCTATCAAATGAGGCCGGTGTTTTGTTTGTGAAGGACAGCTCCGCGAATAAGTGCGGCGTGATTTGCTCAAGCTACGAAATCGCCGCGAGTCTTCTGCTCGATGAGAAAACCTTTCTAGAGATAAAAAAGCCCTTTGTAGAAGAGGTTCTCCACCAACTGAGGCATCTCGCACGACGGGAATCTGCGGTTCTGTTCAGCCACTATCGCCGTAGACCCCACATCCCGCTATCCAAAGTGAGCGGCCAGCTGAGCGACACCATCAATCGACTCAAGGACAGCGTGATCGCGTCGCTCAAAAACATGGACGCAGGCCAGCTAGAAAGAGCGACCCGTTTGGTGGAAGCACACCTTCCAAAGAGCCTTGTGAGCGCCGCGGGTCCGGCGTCACTGAGCGCATTGCCGATGGCGTATTGCCATCGAATCATCGCGTCTGTTCTGGCAAGCGAGATTGTCTATCGAGAGGGGATTGACCGATTCGTCGATGTCTCGGATAGACAGCTTGGCGAGTTGGCGATTGGTTATCTCGAGTTCTTGGAGAAGAGTAGTCGCGTCGAGGCTTTGCTTCAGGCGGACACTCTCTGTGACACAGAGATGTTGCGAGACGCGTTCAACGATTACCTGTCGATTCGTATCTAGCGTGGTCATTGAGTTGAGCGACGACCGGGCCCAGCCTAAACGCGATGAGCCCCAACTACTTCGCAGGCGCTGGTGTCGCGGCTTTCACTAAGACGTCTAGTTCAAGTTCGCCTTCGGGTATGTCCGCGAGCGAAATGTTCAAGCGACCACCACCAATTTTTTCTTTGATCGCGGGCGCATTGACCACCTTGCCTTGAACGATAAACGCGAGCTGTTGACCGACAGACTTTTCGGTCTCTGTCTGCAGGCGCGTCGCCGCCGCATCTTTGAGCTCAATGGCCAGCGTCTTTTTGCCAAGCGCGTCTGTGCCAACTTTCGCGGATTTTACATCTGTAAGGCCGACGATGGGTGCGCCAAGAAAATGGGCTTTACCGTCACCCCAGCTCTCAAACTGCTCACCCTGCTCGCCTTTTTGAACAATGCGAAGCTCAAAGACTGCTTTATTTTTGCCTACAGTGCTCGCCTTGCTGGGTGTTTTCTCCGTCACGGTTTTAGACTTGGCGGGCGGTTGTGTCACAGCCTTCGCAGTTGGGCTGATCTTTTTGTCTTTGACCGCTCCGGCCTGAGCCGTCTCGCTCGGCGCTTTATCGCAAGCAACATTCATCAGCCCGCACACGATTGAAAAAACTATGGGATATCTCATGTGTTCCTCCACTGGCTTGTATGTAGCTGGACGCTAACACAGTTGTTGAAGAATTAAGCTTCTAAACAACTTTTGAAAACGTGGTCTGTGGTCTGTCATGAGGGCTTTATGGCCACTGAGCGATTGCTGAGATTGACCTCATGGTTGAAGGCGTCGTGGCGAAGGGCCAATGTCTCAATGTCTCAAGGTGCTCCAAACAAAACGCCGTTATGCTATGCGGAGCAACACAAGAACGAGCCTGGCCGGACAGAGACGATGGCAGAACCCCTTAAAACGGCGAGATTGATAATCGAGCGTCAACGAGTACGACACGCGGACTTAGTCTACGAAGCCCAACGCCACAGCGCGCTCTACACGTACATCCCGCAGGAGCCAATGACCCTTGAGGCGCTGCGTGACCGCTATCGGTTCTTGGAGGCTGGCGTGAGCCCTGATGGAAACGAGCACTGGTTGAATTGGATTGCCTTCTGCGAGCAGAGCGGCAGGCCAGTCGCGACTTTTCAGGCAACCATTCCAGTATCCGGGCACGGCGCCATCGCTTATTCAGTTTTTCCACCATTCTGGAAGCAAGGCTACGCAACAGAGCTCTCACAGAGCATGCTGACGCATCTCTTTGAGCACTACACACCAACCGCACTCAGCGCAGAGATCGACACACGCAATACCGCATCGATTCGCTTGGTCGAGAAGCTCGGATTTACCCGCACAGCTTTTACGGCCGACGCCGATTTCTTTAAGGGCACATCGAGCGATGAGTATCGCTACACCCTCACTCGAAAAGAGTGGTTAAAGCGGACCTAAGGGAGGATTTGGTAGTTCAACTCAAGGGTCGGATTTTGTTTTGGCAGATATTGAAGTACGACGAAATAGTCGCCTGCCTCGAGTATCTGGTTGGTAATGCCGGAACCTACGCCTAAGCCGACAAAAGTACACGGGTCGTCCACATTGCCCACGTTACAAGCGGATTGAATGGCGACGCCGCCGAAGAAGACGCCGCTGACCTCAACGCTGACATCAGCCGCCTCAGCGAGCGTAAACCGAAAGATCTTCTCTTGTGTCTCACCGACACCATCGGGCGCACAGGCCAGGTCAAAGCGTTTGGCGTGTAATGTGTCGGAGAGGGTGACGGGCGTGCCGTTGGCCAGTTCAGGCGCAGCGGCGCAAACAATATTGGCGGCATCATCGCTCGCCTGAGCGGTGACTGTCAGCGTGCGTTCCGTGGACACGCCGGTCTCATTGGTCAAGCGCACGTAGTAATCTCCCGCCGCCATCGTCGCCGTGGTCGCACCAAACGAATCATTTTCTGGGTTTGGTGCGCCTTCGAGGTTGAGGTTGTCTGGGCCGATGAGCGCAAGACCTAAGCCTTCTTGCGGTTCATCGACGGCAACCGATAACGTAACGCCAGGCGGCACTGGCAAGCGGTACCAATCCTGGGTGTTCGCGCAGAGATTGATGGGATAGGCGCCCGCCCCAACTGTCGTCGCGCGGCCCTGGCTCTGATTGCCGAGCGGCCCTGACAAGACATCGGGTCCACATGAGCCCTGTGCGAGCGACTGAATGCTCAACATATACGTTGTCGGCGACCCTGCACGCCCACTCACAACGATGCTCACCGTGCGCGCCCTCGCGGTCGGCAAAACTGCGAGCACCTCAGCGCCATAAACACCATCGACCCGTCCAAGCGATACACGTCCTTCGTCGGTCTCTTCGACAATCTCAAGAGCGAGGTCCCCCTGCGCCGTATCGTGGCGCAGCGCCACTTCGACACCTTCATTCTCAGCGATCTCGTAGGTGTAGGTGTTCACAGCGCCGTCGCAGAGTTCAAGGCCCGTGTATGTACGGGCAAACACACGCTGACCATCGAGGTCATTGCCGGCACAATCCCCGGGTGCGCATAAGCGAGCATCCTCTTCATCAACGATGCAGCGTTGAGTGAAGCTACACTCGTTATCCACCAGGCAGCTCGCCGGCGGCGTATAGATGCAACGCGCTGACACACAATCATAAGCGGTGCCGCACTCATCATCGATATCGCATGGCACGCATGCACCCCGACGGCAATAAGGTGTTCCATCTGGGCACTCAACGTCCTCGGTACAACCGGGTGCAACGCGCACGCAGACGCCTTGATTGGAGCAGACTTGTCCAGCGCCGCATTCCGCGTCCAGCGAACACGCGGTCGGCACGCGGTCTTGACAGACGAAGTCGACGCAGACCCCCGCACAGTCATCATTGATCTCGCAGTCTTGGTCTCTGCACGTACCGCCCAAACAGACCCGAGCGCCAAGGCAATCTTCGGCGCCAAAGCATTGTCCATCGGGCGCTTCAACGCACCTACCAGTATCTCCATTGCACGTCTGCAAGCCAGGACACGATGCGTCACCATTGCAAGGCGCAACACATTGACCTTCTGTACAAACGCGACCGCGTACACAGTCTATATCTTGAAGGCAACCTTCCAGGCTTTCCACACACAGTCCCTGTTCGCTACACACCTGGCGACCAGGGCAGCTGTCATCACCATCACAGCCCTCAACACACACGCCGGCTTCCACATCACAAACCTCATTTTGAGGGCAGTCCTCCGGTGCAAAGCAATTCTCCGGCGCGACACAAAGTCCCTCATCACAGGACCAGCGCGCATTCGGACAATCGGCCACCCCCGCGCATCCTCGACAAACCGCCGTGTCTGGGTCGCAAATGAGTCCATCAGGGCAGACACCAGCACCGTCACACGAAGCGACGCACGTGTTAGTTTGTAGGTCGCAGGTGTTCGGTGCATCGCAATCCACATCCACAAAGCATCGCTCAGGTTGCGGACAACGACCCGTCTGCTCATCGCAGACACGGGTGCCGGGACAAACACCTGTCTCGACGCAGCTCGGCTCACATGCCCCGTCGACGCAGATCTCGCCGTCGATACACTCTTGGTCCGCTCGGCAAAGACCCACAGGGCTGACGCAAAATCCACTGCCATTGGGGTCACAAACGCCCCGTTCACAGGGGTTGTCAACACCACACGAGTCTATGCATCGACCGATATCGCCAAAGCAGAAGCCACCATTGGCGAGACAGTCACAGACGCGCCCGGGATCACAATCGTCTGCCACAAGACAACCCTCACTCACCTCAGGGCAAAGTCCCGTCTGCGCATCGCATTGCCGATTGCCAGCGCAAACGGGTCCGCCGACCATACCGCAGCCAGGGGAACAGACGGCGTCGACACAGATTTCACCCGCAGCACACGCCGCGCCATCATCGCAGCGAGCGACCACGCATCTATTGGTTTGTACATCGCATACCGTCCCTGGATCGCAAACCTGAGGGTCTTGCTGACAGCCGGCCACGCATTCACCCTCAATGCAGACTTCGCCGAGGGCGCAGACGCCATCGTTGTCGTCGACACACCTTGGTGGTGCTTC
>JBMHDS010000064.1:0-49749 GCA_049889275.1 Bradymonadia bacterium
TGGGCCACCGACGGTTGGGGTGTTTGGAGGCGTTGTGAGACACCGCCGGTGGCCGATTGATTTTGATTAGTTGAAGCGAGCGACGCGGTAGTCGTCGAGTAAGGGTGCGTTGTCTTGGCTCTGTGCACCGTGTGTGCTGAACATGACGTTGTCGACGCGTGGAGCGTTGAAAGGGAGCTCACCTAAGAAGGTGTCACCGAGCACGATGTATGTCGCCTGCGCGTTGCTGTCGAAGATAACGCGAAAGGCTTGCTCACCCTCAGTGTTGTCCATGTCCACAGAGATTGCGGTGCGCTCACCGGTCTGTGGTGACTGGTACTCGATGAGACCGTCACGGAGGTTTAAGACAACACGCCAAGCGTCTGCGTCGGCATCGCGGATGACGATGCGGTGGAGCGCGTCGTTGGCGTTGATTGTGAAAGCGTGCTCAACCAATCGACCCCGTGCGTTGACCTGGATGCTTGGCAAGCACAGGTAGTTGTCAGCAGCGTTGAGCTGTACCGCGCCAGCGGAGACAGTGGGGCAGTTATCCCCGGTGCATCGAAGCGGGCTGCAGAAATCAAAACCACCGAGACCGTAGGTGAAGTCTTCGTCGATGAGCACAGACACGGCTTCCTTGAACTCGGTCTTAGAGACACACTCGTTGGAGCACCAGTCGTCGTCGTTGTCGTTGCCGTCATCGCACTGCTCGTCGGCCTCGACGATGCCGTTACCACAGGCATCTTCGTCGTCAGCGTCTTCGTCGTTTTGCTCAGGCACGATGAACTCGTACTCGGCGACGTCGGCATCGGCGTCAAGCTCGACCTCGTGGTCGGTCTCTTCGTTTGTCTCGTCCATGCGGACGTAGTTTGGCTGCGCCATGATTGAGTGCGCGGTCTCGCCGTCGTTGGTCTCGACGGGCTCGATTGCGGTCTCAGCCATCTCCACGTCTGTGGTTGTGTCGACGTGGGATTGAATCACAGCGACTTGTTCGACCGCTGGTGTGTTGAGAACGTGTGCGCCTTCGAGTGCGAAGAGGTCGTCTGCACCACAGCCGGTTGTCATCGCTGCGAAGAGAATGAATGTTGTCAGTTGAGTCTTCATGTCTGCACCCCTTGTTTGCCTCACACTGAAGACTCTACTGGGCACCTTGCCTGCAGCTTGACCCACTTTGACTCGCACCCGGTGTCAAGGTGGTCGAGTCACTGAGATTGCGGATGGAACGTTGATGTTTCGTTGGGAACAGTCAGGCTGAATTTCGACCCGTGTGACTTCGAAATCGCGGGGCAAGTCGACCTGAGTCTAATCATTGATGGCCGACATCCAATGTACTCGCGTTATTCCTGATGAGTCTGGGCTCACGTGGTATGGCAGTCAGCTCATTTGGCAGCGAAGTCATGATGGATAGAGGTGGCGCCAGTGGATTCGTGAGTAGATTGGTTATTCAGCCCATGGCCTGAGCAGATTGATGATTCGCAACAATAACCGGACCTAAACCCAGAAAAGGACGCGCATGAGCAGCACGTCACCTTCAACACATAGTTCCATGATCGGCAACCACCGGGAGACAAGTTCGATCGAGGCGGTTCTATTGCGCTGGCATCGTCGTGCGCACCACGCGAAATCCAATGTCATCTTGTTGAGCAGTCGGCTCTTTCACGCGCCGCGCCCAAATCGAGACTCGGTGAGTGGGTGTGTCAGTTTCGCCGTATCGATAGGAACCACCGCGAACAACACGTCCGGCGCTTGCCCTGGCAGCGACCCAGGCTGTGCCATCTTCAGGTGCCTGCTCAAGTGAGCCCACTGAGCAGCCGGTTACGTTTACCGAATCACGACAATCGTAGCGGCCATGGTAGTCGTCTTGAACCCACTCCGACACGTTGCCCATCATGTCGCAGACGCTCTCCAAGCTTCGATCTTCGTTGGAGCACACGCTTTCTGTGCCTAAGTATCCGCACATTGTGTCGTCACCTGCGAGGTTGACCTGCGTGGCATCGCACCCCTTAAGCTCGCTGCCCCAGGGATAGGGTGATTGATTACCCCGACTCGACGCTACGAACTCCCACTCACTCTCTGTGGGCAACCTTGCTCCATCTCCCACATATCGAAGGTATTCTTCGATTGCCTCGATATTTAGGCCATTGATTGGATGTCTCTCGCGGTCTGAGTCAGCATAAAAATTGGAGGACTCACCGGATGCGCTCGGCGGCGTGCAAGAAAGCTCGTCGTCGCGAACACATTTTCTAAACTGGGCGACCGTAATCTCACTCTGTGATATCCAAAACGTTGGTATGCGCACTATATGTCTGGGGCCTTGAGTGTCGGGGCCATCGTTGCGCCCCATCGAAAAAACGCCACCCTTGATACAGATCCAGTTAATGCCTGTCTCAGTCTCCAATATTTGATTGATGTCTGGACACGGCACAATCGGCTGAACACCCATATCCGGCAGAATTTGTGCATCGGTTGTTGTGATGACGTCCATGTCTTCACGGGCGTTGACGGTGGCATCACCTGCAGACGCATTGACGTCCATGTCAAGCTCACACAAAGGTCCATTTGGGCACCCACGCCAGACAGGCTGTGTGAGAATGGAGTCGCAACCGAGGTGCATGATGAGCACGCAGGCGGCCAGAGCGGTCTTGAGTGAGTGATTGGTCATGTCTTGTTTTTGCTCGTTATGAGCGGATTGGCAAATGAAAATCCATTCATGTCTTGGAGAAAAATCATCCTCACTCGCAACGGGTCGGCCAAAGTGTGGTCTCATGTTCTCCGTTAACGGTCGGAGACGGCGTTAGAACGCCACCGTTCGGGCAGCGCAGTCAGGCTCGTTTATCGCTGCCCGAGAGTGCCCGCGGTGTTCAACCGGTCTAGATATCATCGGTGACCACATCTTGGTCCGACGACCTATTCGGTGGTGAACAGACCTCGAATATCGCGTTTTTTGGGCACCGCTTTCGGAATTGGTTTCAAGGTGTCCTTGGGCGGTGCCGGCTGTGGTTTAATGGCCATCGGTTTAAACCGCTGATTCTTTGATTTACTTCGCTTTGTTGAGGGCGATTTTACACCGGGCTTTCCCTTGGGCGGTGAACGTCGTCGTTGCGTTGCTTGTTTTGCTGCTGCTTTGTCATTGGGCTTCTGACCGGTGGCGGGCATCGCAGCTGGAATAGGCGTCAGCGTTTCTTTGTGGTTTGCGGCAGCCTGTGTTCGTCGCTCTGTGATGGACGTGCGCTCAGGATGCCCGTTTGAAGCGGCTTTGAGCCACTGGGTGTAATGTTCGGCGGCGGCTTTCCAGTTTTTTTTGGCTTCGGCTTGTTGAGCCTTTCGTTTAAGTCCGGCGAGTCTCGCCCGCAACTTTTTCTGGCTGCGTTTCTGAGTGCTTGCCTTGTTGGTCTTTGTCGGCTTGATGGTCTGCGCTTTGGTCTCCACACTCGGTTCGGTTCTCGTAAACACAACGTAGAGACCGATCGCCAAGAGCACTGCACACGCTGCGAGCAGGGCGGGTATTTTTTTTGACCGCGTCAGTTGTGCTGCGAGCATCGCTGTCTCGCCTTCACTCTTTACCGCGCCAGGCTGCTCGTCATCTGCAGCCGTCTGCAGGTCGTCGGCCACGGTATCGGAGCTTGCCGGTCTGGGCACCATATTTGCCGATGGCTTGATCGCGTCGGGTGGATTTGTGTAGCCGCTATATTTTGCTCTTAGGGCATCTGCGCGATCTCTTAAGGCGCGTGCGTCGGCTGGGCGGCGGCTTGGGTCTCGCCTTAAGCAATCGAGAATCAGGTCCTCGACATCGGCTGGCACCTTGTCCGCCACATCGCTATCACCGTCGCCTTGTCCGAAGTGCTGGATGAGCATTTCGGGTCCGCGCCCTCTAAAGGTGGTCTGTGATGCAAGGCAATGGTAGCCGATGGCGCCAAGACTGTAGATATCGGTGCGGCCATCAAGCTCACTCGCGGTGAGCTGCTCTGGTGACATGTATGCGAGTGTACCGACGGTAAGGCCTGTCGCTGTCAGCTTCGAGTCATGGACCTTGGCCACACCAAAGTCGAGCACTTTGATCATCAGCTTGTCGCCGAGCGTCTCGAGCATGAGATTCGCTGGTTTGAGATCGCGGTGGATAATGCCCTTTGCGTGGGTCTCAGCGAGCGCGTCGGCGACTTCTCGAATGATAAACAAAGCCTCTTGAATGGGCATGTCACCCTTCGGTATGCGGTCTTGTAAGGTCTCTCCATGGACGAGCTCGGTGACGATGACGAGCTCACCCGCAGGTGTCTGAAACGACGTCTTGAGTTTCAGAATATTTGGGTGGCGCATCTGCGCGATGATGCTTTTTTCCTGCTCAAAACGCTTGACCACATCTTCGTTGTTCGCCCAGGCCGCGTTCACGATTTTAAGCGCGACGTCCATTTGCGCATCTAAATCGTGCGCCCGAAAGACCGATCCCATTGCACCGGCGCCGAGCTTTGAATCGATCCTGTATTTGCCTTTGAGCACTCGCCCAATCATAGATTCCGGATTGCTCGAGTCGAGTGGCACCGGTGGTGCCTCTTGTACGGAGCCGGTTTGCTCGGCTAAAATTCGACTAAAATGGGGACTGGATACGTAACGAATCTCATCGACCTTGTCTCGCAGCGTCGATGCGGATGCGGGTCTGCCTTCTCGTTTTTCCGCAAGGCAGGCAATGATTAAGTCTTGTACCGCAGCTGAGACACCCTCACCGGGGCCCGCTGTCCCATAGCCTGCCAAATCTGAAGTGAATCGCTTGCTCAATCGGCCGGGTATTCGTCCTTGGAAGTCTGAGTGTTCGGCAAGGCACTGATAGGCGATCACCCCCAGGCTGTAGATATCGCTTCTGCCATCTAAGTCCGGTAAACCGAGTCGCTGTTCGGGCGACATATAGAGCTCGGTGCCTAGCCCTGGTTGGCTCGGACTCGTCAACCTCGAATCGTGAAGACGCGCCACACCGTAATCGAGCACCTTGACGACGTTGCGATCGCCAACCTTCTCGAGCATGATATTCGATGGTTTCAGGTCGCGGTGGATGATGCCCTTGCCATGTGCCTCCACAAGCGCGTCCGCTACCTCGCGCAAAATGAACAAGACTTCATCAACCGGGAGACTGTTAATTTGAAGCATCTCTTCGAGTGTTTGGCCCGTGACAAGCTCTGTGACAATGACGAGTTGATCCGCGTCGATGTTGAATGAGTCGTATAACGTAATTGAGTTTGGGTGCCTGAGCTGACCGATAATCGCTTTCTCGCGTTCAAATCGAGCCCGGTAGGCTTCGTCTTGGGCGTTCTGGCAGCGGATGAGTTTAAGGGCGACCTGCTTACCCGCCTCAACGTTGTAACCCCTGTACACTTTGCCCATGGCGCCGCTCCCGAGGGGTACATCCACGCGATACTTCCCTGCAAGTAATTCACCGATGAGAGCGTCCGAGTCATCCACGCGTGCGCGCAGCGCGACGCCGTCCTTTGGGCAAAAGGAGGCGCTCTGCGGATACTCTGTTTGGCACTGTGGACAAAACTTCAAAGTCATCGCCGTGATTACAATCTTCTCGTGAGTCTCAGACTGATCGCGTTCACTGCAACAGTGCTTCCGCCCGCTTTCAACCCCTCCATTGGCAGGCTAACTTGAAGTCAAAGACTAGACAATGATTTTGAGCCGTCGTACGACTGAAGGCAGATACACGATTCGACTGCAATCTAGATGTTCAGTAAACCGCTCGTAGACCTCATCACTTACCGATGCATGTGCCTTCCCTTGGCATTGGGGATGCTCTTTAGTTGCTTGCCATTGTGTGCAAGCGCGGAGAGTCGTGAAGACCGTTATCGACGTTTACTCGATGAGATCCAAGCGGCCGAAGAGAAGAGTGATTTTAGGGCAGCTGCCCAGAGCGCTAAGGCCGCGGGCGTCGTCCTCAACTCTCCACAGGCTTACCTGCTCTTGTTGCGATATCTGAGTAAAATGTCTGAGGGCGCTTCAAGCGGTACGAAGCGATGCGCGCAGGTTCGAGATGGGATCGATGATTTCTTTGACGCGTGCTTAAGTTGTGAGCGAATTGAATCGAAGACGACGCTCTACAAAGCAGCCTGCGCAAGTTGTGAGAAGCTGCAAGTCTACTCTACCCGAAATAAGCGGCTGGCCGTGCGAGCGAGGAGTCTTACCGATAGGCTTAAAGACTACGCGTCGGGTTTTGAATCTGGCTCCTTCCAGCGTGAAGCCTATACGGAAATTTCAGGCTCTGGCGAATCATGTCTGACTCGACTGAATATTCAGAGCAGCCCCAAGGGTGCTACCATCAAAGTAGACGGGCAGGCGGTGGGACAAACACCTGCTGAGTTCGATGTCTTCGTTGTCAAATCAAAAGTGGTTTTAGAGCTGGAGGGTCATCAGCCCAAGGTCGTGATGGTCGGTCCTGGTCGCTCAGATAAATTCAAGGCACCGATTGTGCTTGAGGCGTTGAGTCTGCCGGTTGAGCAGAGTGCCAGTCAGGTCAGCGATTCAGCAGCCTCAGCATCTCGTGTGCTCGACTGGACCTTCGTGAGTCTTGGGAGCGCATCGTTGCTCACAAGCGGCGTATTTTTCGCCCATGCTGCCTCCAAGCGAGACGAGGCCGAGTCCATCAACGGTCAGTCCGGTGAACAGGAACGGTTTGAGTCTTTAAAAGACCAAAGTCGTGATGCTCTCACGACAGCGGGTATCGCAGCTGGGGTTGGTGCGGTGGCGCTGGGTATCGGTATTTGGATGCTATTCGACGAGGATACCGAAACCAATCGTCCATCTGCTCAATTGTCTGTGTCACCCACCGGCATTCATTTCTTTGGGACTTTCTAGCGGACGCGACGTCACATCGCTTACCTGTTTCGGCGTCTGAGAACACGAGAAATCGACGCATACCGCAAGCGTGATAAACTCATGGCTGTACCGGTGCCTTTTGGTTTTGTTTTGGGGGGGTAATCAACGTGGCTTCGATCCGCTTTTCCAATGCGCCCGAATCATCTTTGGCGATACCAGAGGTTTGTCTCGTCGGTCGCCATTGGAGTTGTTATGCAAATCTGAACATGCGCAGTGTGCCCCTGTTTTGGGTTGAGATTCGATGGATGGGTTCGAGCTGGGCGTGGCGTGCCATCAACAGCGCCGAAGAGACCCGGGGCAGTGGCGCGATGGGCAGCAAGGGCTGGCGTGTGTTGAGGCCTGACCCAACCCGTCGACCGCGTATTTCAATTGGCGATGAGAGTTGGTTTGAGTTTGTTGACTTGTCTCCGCCGGAGGCATTTGCGCGCAACGTGAACACCCATGATGTCGTCGCCGGTGATGCACTCGATGACTTGTGGGAGTGTTTCGACGGTCGGATTTATAGACTTGGGTGGGAAGAGTCCGACTCTGCTGAGATACAGCATGTAGATGGGGATCTCGTGCAAGGTGCAGACGGATTGTACCGGGTATTTTGCCCACGCCTCAGCGCACCGACGGTTGTCGCCCCTCTCACGATCAGTATGGGCGATTGTTCTTTAGAGATTGACCTAGAGAACCTAAAGGCCACTTTTGAGACCAGTCATGCCTCGGTCGATGTACGTGGTGAGTGCGTACGGGTTATGGCGGCGTATGCGTTGCCGCGACGTGATGAACATTATTCAGACGGTGGTTGGCTCACCTCAATCGAAAGTCACAGTCGCTGGTTACAGCTCGGTGGCAACCCAAAGTCCAAGCCTGACCGCATTGGCCATGAGCGAGGTAAACTTAGAACTCAACTTCACAAAGCCGGCGTACTTGAGGTCAAGAAACTCTTTGAGCGTCGGTCATCGGGCGCCAACACGACCATTCGACTTGGGCTTGCTCCTGAAAACATTTTTATCCTCGGCGATGAGCTCAAGGACGATTACTTACCGTCTTAAGCGATTCGTTAGGCCCGCGCGCTATTTCGTGGCCGTTCAGTCAGACCGAATACTTTGGGGTGACTGCATCTCTGGTGACAATTCCCATTCACCTTTGAATTTTCGTCCGCCTATGGAGTTAACCGCTGCGCGTTGATTTAAATCAATGCGGTGTATCCTGCTTTCATGCTGCTCTATCGTTTTAAGTGAACCGGTGTCTGAAAAGGGGGGGATTTTGATCGGGCATACGGTGAAGTGCTCTTTAGGTTACGGCGTGAGGTTTGTGCTGTTCTTATTCGCTGGATGGACTGCGTTTGCCTGTTCTGAATTGCCAGACGTACCAGTCATGTCAGGGTCAATGATGAGCGCCGATGCAGCGATTGATGTAGGCGGCGCTGCGCTCTTGGATACCGGCGTGAGTCGAGATGCTCAGCCTTATATCGATGCGTCTTTACTCGACGCGATGATTCTCGCCGATGGTGCCGCTGATATGGCAGGTCACATTGTGGATGGTACCGCTGATATGGCAGGCGAGTTTGTGGACCAAGGTGTCACCGATTCAAACCCGCCCGATGTGGCATTCGAGGTTGTCTATCCGGCTCAGGGTATCCATTCGCCTTTCGATCGAACTGTTCTGGTTTCGTTACATTCGCTCATCGGCGCTGCGGACAATCTCCGGGATGATGTGTTTATGAAAGTGGGCGCATCGAGCACGGTCAGCCGTCGGTCGTTTTACTGTTTCGATGGCGGTGGCATCGATCTCGGTGACTATGAATACTTAAGAGAGACCCTCGATTATTTTCAAGATGGGATGGCAGGGAACACCTCACCCTTTTCCCGCGAGACCTTAGCCGCCCGAGTGGGCCGTGGGGCGGGTTGGGCAATCGACGGTGAACCATCGCCATTACAGGCTGAAATAGACGCCATTCAACCCCGCTTCGCCTTCGTCCACTACGGCACCAACGACATGGGCTTCGGTGCAACATACGGTGCCGCGCTGCGGGTGTTCTACGACAACATGGCGGACCTGCTCGATGTGCTCGAGGGGCAGGGGATTGTACCGATTGTCCTGGGGATATCGGCGCGTCTCGATAATCCGTCAGCCGATCTGTGGGTGCCCACTTTTAATACGGTGATTCGTGGACTCGCGCAGATGAGACAACGTCCGTTCATCGACCTACACCATGCGCTTTTGTCACTCGATGAGCAGGGCATTTCAAGTGACGGCCTTCATCTGAACAGCTTTCGAGACGGCGCCTGCCAACTGACCGACGATGGGCTTGAGTATGGCTATAATGTGAGAAACTTAATCACTCTACAAAGCTTGGACCGCCTGCGCGAAGCGCTGTCAGATGAATTACTCGAGGTCCCAGGCGCGCGACTTTTTGGTCGAGGTACACACGATGAGCCCTATCAAATCGAATCCTTTCCATTTGTTCATCACGCTGACACAACGTTGAGCGCCGAGAGGCGGTTTGATCGTTACGGCTGCGATGACGCAGATGAGTCAGGGCCTGAGATAGTCTATACCTTGGAGCTTGCAACACCATCTCGGGTTCGCGGTTTTGTCTTCGACCGCGGTGATGTGGATATCGATATCCATCTTTTGGGCGCCAATGGTGGGGCGGATAACTGCATAGACAGAGATCATCACGCCATCGATGTAGAGCTAGAGCCCGGTATCTACCGTGTTGTTCTCGACACCTTTGTCTCCGCGAGCGGTCGTGAGCGTGCAGGCGAGTTTCTCGTGGCGCTGACCGCATGCGCACTCGATGCGCCCGGCTGTCGCTGGGACTAATGCAGGCCGGTGTTAGATTGAACGATCTGGCGCTCGCCAAAATGAGGCATGGGTATACGGCCTTAAGGTGCGACGCCCATGACAGCGCAGAGGAGACCGAACGCGTCGACGAAGTCACCGGCGCGTACGATGGCGCCGATGGCAAACTGCCCGTCTGGGCAGCCAGTGTCGCCGTACGCGACACCACCTTCACCGCCGACAGGATCAATGAATGAGGCTTCACCGGGTCGTGCATCGATGCCATCGATGAGCACCGGCGCACATCCCAATCGAAGTTGATCGACCACAGCACCGAATCTGCCACTATGAACGACGACAGATTGCCCATCTGGACAGATTGCGTTAAACGCGTCGCCCCCGCCGATGCGACCGTAGAGCTCGCTGGCTCGACCACGTTGCGTGCGGACCTCATCACCCTCGATAATGATTTGTCCACAGCTCGCTTGTAGGCGCCCGAGATAGGTTGCCCCAAGCGCGAGTTCACCACGGACGCCGATCAAAACCTCGCCCCTTGGGCATTCGAAGCGATTGCTCTCCCCACCTGCAGCATTGCCCCGCAATGGACTTCGCGCAGTGGCGCTGATACGCACAAGTCGATCGATGGGGGCTAAGCCTTCATCCGGCGCTGCATCGATCACAGGCTCTGCATCGATTACAGGCTCTGCATCGAGCACTGGCGCAGCATCGATCGCTGGCGCAGCATCGATCGCTGGCGTTGCATCGATCACTGGCGTTGCATCCAACCGCCCCTGATCCAATTGACCCGTGTCTGCGTTGAGGCCTTCGTCTCTGAGCGTTGAATCTTCGGGGAGCCGAGCATCTGCAGTGAGCGCGTCCGTCTGCAATGGCCCAGGCATTGCGTCTTGCAGTGGCCGTGGCGTATCGCGATCGAAGCCAAGGTCCGATGTAGGCCGCTGCATGGTGTCCGCCTGTGGTACTGGCCCGGCGTCTAAATCACTGGTGGCACCAGTGAACTTTGGTGGCGCTGAGAGACACGCGCTCAGCAAAAGACCGACTGCAGAATACATCGCAAAACTTCTGTATTTGGCACTCAAAGTCATCGGCTCGGCATCATTGAAGACGTTTTGTTACGCTTTGAAGACGATATCAGCTGATTTCCGTCAGTCAACCATAGAGCCGGACGGTGACTCACTCCAGGCTGCCTGTTCTGATGGCTTTATGTTGGATGATGCCGGGGTGTCTCGTGTTCGATGAGAGTACGTCAACGAAGATAGATGCCGTTGCCAACGCGACGGGCGCCGAAGGAGTCGGCTTGGCGATTATCAGATGGAAAGTTCACAACGCCATCGAGGGAGCAGTCGCGAATAAACAGCGTTGATGAGCCCCCACCGTCGAGGTTGAGGGCATGGGTCACCGACAGCTCATTGGCCAGCCATTGAGCCAACGCCGGCGTCGAAAGGCCGGCTCCACCCGGTGTGCGACCGTCCACAGTGATCAAGAGACTATCACCATCGACATTCTTGGCGATGACCGTTCGCGGGTTTCGACCCCAATCGATGGCAGAGTAGACTTGCTCATTGGGCTGAACGGCGGCAAGGCCTCGCCCATTCTCCACCAACATAGGATGTGAGCTCATGCCGAATCGCTCGTTTGGGCGCGCCGCATCGGCGTCCCGCCAGCTAAACATCAGGCCGTTGTTACTCCAGTAGACCCAGGGTCTCATGGGCAGCGCTGGGCTGGTTGGCGCAGAACGGCTGACCACCGCATCATCGACGATGAGGTCTCCTATCGCGGTGCATCCAAGACCGAAGTAGCCGCCATTGATGCCCACCAGCATGTCATCGCCTGCCACACTCGGTACGGTGCGGCAGCCGCCATGATCACGGACGACGAGGTTCCTGCTTCGCGCCGGCGAGATTTGAACAACGTTGATGCGTTGGTCGCCGCCATCGACGGGGCCGAAGTACCGGTGCCATTGAACGCCAGGTGAGACAGTGACCGAACGCCATGCGTTTGTGGGGATGACATCAAATGTGAGCGTATAAGCACCCGGCAGGTTTATCCCATCGCGGTTTGTCCATGAGTCGACCACCAGCCAATAGACGCCGGGTTCTATATTCTCCACGATCAAGTCTTCATGCGCACGGCCAAGACATGATTCGGCGACCCGCTGGTTGCGGTTAAGCGCGCTGAGTAGGTGAAGGTCCACGTCTACGCCTTGCCCGTCCCGAACCCGCGCGACAAAGGTGCCGCCCACATTGACGGTAAATTGATAGACCCGCTCTGGCCCGCGCTCGTCGGTGTCCGGGGCGCATCCGTACCGGTCGAATTCAGACGCCCCACCCACCGTGGTGTTGCGGTCAACCATAGGTAACCACGGGACGACAATCGGTGCCCGAGTCGTACCCGCAGCGCGTTGTTGTTCTGCCGCACCGCAAAGATTAAATCCAACCACTGGATCCGGCTCTGGTTCCGGGTCCGGGTCCGGGTCCGGGTCCGGGTCTGGGTCAGGATCCGGGTCAGGGTCAGGGTCAGGGTCAGGATCCGGGTCAGGGTCAGGGTCCGGGTCCGGGTCCGGGTCCGGGTCCGTTACTGTACTCATGTCGACGGCCGACAGGGACATATCCAGCGTCGCGTCAGCGAGTGGTTCCAGTGCCCCGTCCATTGTGCCGCTGGTCGTTCCGGTTGCATCCACCGGTGTGGATGTTGCGTCGGTCACGGCACCGCTGGCATCGGCTCGCTCGGCGCGCCCACCGTCATAACGGACAAAAGCCTCACCGGCATCTCCGGTGGGTTCTAGATCTGCTAAGCTTGCGTCTGGATTTGAATACCCGAAGTCTTGCCCTCGAGTTGGTCGTTGTCCGGTTAATTCAGCGGGTTCACATCCAAACAAGATCCAGCAGAACCCCAAAATCTGAATGGGGTTGGTCAGCCAAGGAGGTCGCTTCATTGAGTTGATCAAGGTGTATACTCCAGCCGAGTCGGTTGACTTGGCAGGGGGGGTCGGTCATCTCGCGACCAAGGTCACACTGCTGGGTCATCACTCTCTTTTGAATTCTGTCGGTAAACTGACTTCGAATGCAATCAAATGAAGTGCTGTGGTGCCAGTAATGGTTACTTTAGCGGCGCAAAGTTGTGCCAATCGAAAACTCATTCGCAGCGTCCCGCGTTGCCTTTCTTGTGATTCTTTACTGCCCATTTAGATGAGTTCTGTAATAATCTAGTCATTATCTAGGCAGCACACCCATAGCTGACTTTGATGGTCGATTGGAGTGAACGATTGGGTATGAGTCAGCCATCGGGTAAGTATGAGTGGAATTTGGCAAGCGGTAAGCTCAGCCTGTCGATCATTGAGACCGTAGACCAGATCATCACCATCACGCCGCGTGGTGTGTTTAATGACGAGACCTTTCACGCGGTCGCACCCCAGGTCATCTCCAGACTGCAATACCGGTATGCAAACAAGCCCAAAGCTATTCTGTGCTTTGATTTGGCCTTCGCAAAGGTTGAGACCATCAACATGCGTCATCGGTATATAGCCGACTTTCTCGCTCGAGATGGCATTCTCGATGCCATTTTTGTGTACAATTATCCTGCCGCTGCAGCGGAGATTTTGGCGGTGCTCGAGACGGCACCAAACTCTGTTCCTATCGTCGCGACGAACAAACACGACTTAGCGGATAAGATAGGTTGCATCAGAGAGGTCCACAGCGAGTCTAGAGAAGTCTCTGCCAAGCCAAATTTCCCTCTCGTGGATTTAAGTCCAGAGCGCTTGGGTTTGGTTGCGGCCGACCTCGAATTCCGCTCACCCGATGGCAGCACAGAGCTTAAGCTGACGCACCTCGAACATTCGATCTATGAGCAATTTCGTAAGGTGGGCCGCTCAAGAGAACAGCATAATGGTGAACCTGAGTTCATCGAAAAGATCGTCTCTACCATCTCAGCCTGCGAGCCATCGGCGAGATTGTCTTTTCTTGTCACCGTCAGCGGGTTGACGGACTTGAGCTTGTCATCTCGTAAAGGCCTTATGGATTTGCAGCGTCGTCTTCCCGTTGTTGGTGCGGTGGCGTTCTTAGGTGCGAATCGAATTGTGGGTCGCGCACTCGCTTGGGCCTTTGACAAGTTCACAGACGTACGCATCGAGTTCTTCAGTGAGAGAGACGATGCATTGAATTGGCTGCGAGCTTGTTATGCCAATGCAAAAACGCCCGTCGTGCAGACAGTACCCGAAGAGCGTTCTTATGCGGTATCCGAGCATCACATGATGGCGATTCAAAACCTGCTCTCTGAGATTACGTGGGGCCTCGAGCCGAGCAGCGAGCATTTTAAGGCGCTTGAAGGCTCGCCTTTTTTACCGATTCGTACGTCCATCGAATTACTGAGAGCGGATATCGTTGAAATCAGTCAAGAACGCGACCGGCAGAGTGAGGCGCGTGTGCGCACAAACCGAGCGCTTCGGGATGCGGTCACAAACATTGCGCACGATATCCGTACGCCACTGACCTCGCTTAAGCTTGGTCTCGGGCGTTTGATGAACGGCGACCCCTACGATGAGGTTGGTCCGGCGTTGCACGCGGAGGTTTGTCATCTCAATGAGCTGTTCGACAATCTGAGTCTGATGTTGTCTCGGAATGTCTTGCCGGTTTATGCCAATCGAGCACAAACAAACCTTGTGGACATTTGCCTACGCGTAAAGACCCGGTTTGAGTTGCTCGCATCCGATCAAGGCGTTGCCGTGGAAGTTGGTTTTGATGCCCCAGACATTCTTGCTGCGGTCGATGAGGTGCCCCTTGAGCAGGCTTTGGGTAACGTCGTTCACAATGCCATCGGCTTCGCCACTCAGCATGTCGCCATCGTCATTTTTAATGACGCGAACGAAATGGTGATCCGAGTGGATGATGACGGTCCTGGAATCGACCTGGCGGACACATCGCGTCTTTTGAGTCGTTATGCGCAAGGGTATCAGGGGCAGAAAAGCACACGTCAGGGTTATGGCTTAGGGCTCTCAATCGCACAGATGGTGGTTGAAGAGCATGGCGGGTGCCTGCAGTTCTCGAATTTAGACGACGGGGGCGCGCGCATTGAGTTCCGGTTGCCAGCTCATCCGCGGTCTTTAGACGGTCAATAGACCCAAGCATGTCCAATTCCTTTGCCGACTATGCCTTGATCTTCACTCCCTCAAGACGGGCGCGAAGCCGCGTCGTGCAGGTCAAGACTCAGGCTGCCGTTTATCGTTTAGATCGACCGGATCAGTTTTATGCACATACATGATCGCGCCGCCGGCTGCGAGCTTGGTCAGCCTGTCGTTCATACCCGGAAGAGACATAAAGCATCCGGCGCTCCAAGGGCTATACGATCGATGAAATATGATGGCGCGGGCCTTTGCGTTGCGGTTTAGTTTTCTGTCGAGTCCGTCCACTCGGAGGGCTGGCCATCCATGGTTGTGGCTCCGATGTCGTTTCTGATGTGTCCGGAAGTAGCCCCTCGACGAGATGAATGAATTCGGTACGTTGGAGAAGCGAGTGGCAAAGAGCATTCCACTGCCCCAACTGTGTGAGACGTGGGTATTTAAAATCACATCACCGCGCTTGAACACCTTCCCTTCAACTCTGACGGTCCTCGTCGCGACCACCCACAGACGTCTCATGTGTATCGGATAGTCGTAGTCCACGAGGATACCAACCCCGGACCGACTATGACGCTCCATGACTTTGTCAATGAGTTTGGGGTCCGGTTCGTTTGGCATCAATCCGGTGGCCAGTGTTACGCCGAGTAAAACGAGGAACGTTTTAAATACAATTGCGATAATGCGCATATCCCTTTGACACCCAATGATGTCGAGGGTTCGTGAAGACACTCATCGATTGAGTCGTCATGAGTGATCGTAGCATGTCACTGGCAGCCAGGTGCGCCTGTGGGTGCCCCTGTGATTGGATTGGAGCAGGGAGAGCACACATAGCCATCTGCGCACGGTGCTGTGTCGAGAAGAAACTCGAGCGGTAGCCTGAGGCAATCTGGTAGGCATACGCCTTCATATTGATCACCCGTAAAGCCATTTCCAGTGCAGCGACTGGGCGTCCACTGTGGGTCGAGAAAGTCGTTCGGTACGCAGAGTAGTTCTCGGTGACCCTCCCGACGGCAGTTCTTTAAGCTCGACTCTTGATGGTCTGGGACGAGCTCGTCACCGAGGCAAGTACCGGTACCGCCACAGCATGTTGGTGGTGCGATGGCGTCTTGCTCATCATTAGACGACTCGTCTGCGGCGGACTCGTTGTGCTCGCTCATGGGCCCCTCGTCTGACGGCTCTGTCTCAGCCGTCGCACCGCCACATTCGAGTACGCCGCAAACGCCGGTCTCCATGCCATCGAGTGGACTGACGCATGGCACGCATACATCACCATCATCGCAGACGTCTTGTGGCAGGAGCGCGGCGGTGGCTGCCACCTCCGTGAGGCACTTCGACGCGCAGGCGCCTGGCGCACCACCGACCGACGCACAGGTCTTTGGTGTGTATGAACCTACGGCCGTGAGCACAGCGTCAGGTACGCAATATCCGCCAGTCGGGCAGGTCTCAACCTGACTGGCGAAGCGGTCCGGCAGTTCGATGTCTACACAGTGAGCTGGGCCGGCATCACAGCACGGTTCGAGTTCATCTAAATTCACGTCAAAGCAAGCATCGCTGGTCTCATCGCCCATCTGCGGCGTGGTTGTCTCTTCTGCTTCGTCGAGTGGCGGTGGGAGTCCATCCGAACCTACGGGGTTATCCGTGAGTGTGGGCGGTTTAATAGAGGTACCCGCATAATCTGGAACGAATTTGATGAGGCCGAGGGTGGGTCTGTCCTCGATTGCAAGAATCGAGAAGATACCTAGCATGGTCACATAGAGTGAACCATCGGGTCCGATGGTCACAGTTGATGCTGAATCATCCGGCAGGTCGGCATACCAGACCATCTCACCGTCACGTCGATCCAGAACCACAACCCGGTCATGGGTTGTTGTCGGCAGCTTAAAGCCTGGCAGGCCCATCTCAGATACCTCAAAGCGACTGGCTGTACCGATGAGATGATTCCGGGTCACAGTGATCACGGATGTCCAATCCATATTGTCGGGCAATGACCGGCTCCAGACAACACCTCGCTTGTCTACCGCGATGATGTCGGGTGCCTCGGCCCCGTCGTTAAATGCAAGATTCATTTCCCACAAAACTACCGTCCCATCTTCAAGGATAGCGGGGGATCCGAGCAACGCCCCCCTGCTTAACTGGTGTGTCCAATCGGTTGCACATACCCCGGGATCTTGATCACTGTCGGTGTTTGAGTCACAGGCTTCGATATCAAACACCTTGAGATGGGCGAGCGGGCTCTCGGCGCTGAAATAACTGCTTGGATGTGCACCATCTCCGATTGCGATATACCTGTCCCCCTTACTGATTGACGGTGTCGTCGCGCTGCCCCGCTCGGTAATTGCGTACCAGCCTAAACTCAGTGTCGGACTGTCTACGAGTCCACCTACGCGCAGTTGAACGAGTGCACCGGTCTGATCTGTTGGTCCGCCACCGATCACGTAGATATCACCCCGCTCAGATACGGCCACCGTGTTATCCACAAACTGGCCTGAGCCGAGGAACGCACCGAATCCATCCGCTTGCTCTTCATCGGACTTTATCCCCCAAACACGCTCTATGTCACCCTGTACGGCCATCGGCAAAAGCGCCGATGGATCTAGATTTGAGCCGAATGTTTCGGGGGCTACAAAGTTCAGTTCGTCCTGGATGTCGAACTCTGCCAATGAGACGCCCGTGCGCCGGTCTGCCAGGTAGACTCGGCCTGTGGAGGTCACGGTGACCACATGTCCTTGTGGTGTAAAGTGCACGCCCCAGCCGCTTGTGGCTGCGCCATCGGCACCGGAGAGGGGCAAACGCCAACGATCATTGCCTCCGGCATCCAAAGAGACCAGCGTATCGCCAACGGTAAAGTAGAGATGACCCTCCGAGTCGACCTCAACCGCCCCCTTTTCGATCTCCGTCGAGAATGACCGGCACCAACTCACATGCCCCGTCATCGTATCTAAAGCAAAGAGCCTGCACCCATCTGGCATGGGGTTGGTTGTCGTGATGTAGGTGGTGCGTCCATCCGGCGCGAATGTGTTGGGTTGGGTCATCCCCAGACCTTTGAGTTCGTGCCAAGACCGTGTCCACGCATTGGGTGTCTCACAGTCGATTACATCGCTGTTGCCTGGGTTTCCGTGCACACCCAGATAGGGGATGCCGCTTGCGTATGGCGCGTTTTGTGTTGGCCTACAGCCCGTACTTGAATCCGCGCTCTGGCCAGGGTTTGGCGGTCCTAGACTCTGCTCAGGGGCGGCTGGATCTGAACAACCCTGCGTGGTCGCGAGTGCCAAGGAGCAAATCAAAAAAAGCCACATGTGCTTTCTGCTCATTGTTAATGATCTGCGATTTGACTGGGTTTGATTCTGCATGTTCAGCGCCCTCTCGTTGTTCAAAATTGGTGTGTAGTCAATTGACTACGGTTGCAATTTGTAGTCATCTGACTACAATGAGTCAAATAAAAAATATTGAGAGCCCCAAAAATGAGCGTGAATAAAGATGGCGCCCAGGCAGAGATCAAAGGTCGAGATGCGGTCCGTAAAGCGCTGATATCGGCGGCCGCGCGCTGTTTCGCAGAGCGGGGGATTAGTGCCGTTTCGGTTCGAGAGATCGCCAAGGAAGCGGGTGTAAACCACGGTTTGGTTCATCGACATTTTGGCTCAAAAGACGGCCTCGTTCACGAGACGCTGGCGACCTTGGCGGAATCGGTGGAGACGAGGTTGGGTCACCTGACAGGCTCAGAGACCTTAGCGGAGCTCATTCCCAAAATATTTGGTGGTACGCAGGCGGTTGGATTGCACTGGCGCGTTGTGACCCATGCATTGCTCGAAGGTATGAGTGTTGATGAGTTGCAGCAGAGTTTTCCGGTATTTCAACGCTTAGTCGATGCTGCAGAGCGCGCTGGCAGAGAAAAAAATGCAGCCGTTGCCCAGGCCACACTCATCTTTGCCACCGGTCTCGGTTATATGGTTTTCGAACCTTATCTCAAGGGTGCAGTCAAAGCTGAAGAGGTCGATTGGGAGCAGATTCGACCGCATCTCATGGGCCGGTTTCTTAATCTAGCCACCTGAACAACGCGCGCCGGTGATGCATCTCCACCGCGCACTTAGACGGCGTCATGACCTCAGCGGTGGTCGGCCCTGAGTTCAGCACTGCTCGGCGGGTCGCACCCGTTTCGACCACAATTAATTGCCGCGGCGCGGCCGGCAAATCTGATCATGTCGAGTTTTTGCTCGAGCGTGATCTCATAGAGTTTTTTGAGGAGTCCTTGACCCGAAAGCCAGCTGAGCATCGATGCCATGAACGTATCACCTGCGCCTACTGTGTCGACGAGCGCGATGACTTGATCTGCAGGCTGATCATACCACTGGTTTTGGTGATAGACAGACGCACCCTCAGCGCCACGGGTCAGCACAATCACAGCCGCCTTGGCGCTCTCCACTAACCGGTTGAGCGCGCCCTCTTCTGAGTCGCTCGGATACAGCCAAGACAGGTCTTCATCGCTTAGCTTTAGAACATCGATACATCTCAGTGCTTGAGTGATGCATGCCCGATATCGGTCCTCATCTTTGACCAGTGATGGTCTTATATTTGGGTCGAATGATAACGCGATACCGGACCGCCCGCAGACGTCTTGCAGGCGGGACCAAAGGGCCGAATCGGATTCTTCGATGAATGTGAAAGAGCCTAGATGTAAAGCCTCTATATCAGGCCCTACGGCTTCTCTTAGTCGGTCCCAGCAGAGCTGCCTCTCCGCTGTCCCCTCGCGATAAAAGGCATAGGTAGGCAGTCCACCCTGGAGCGTCACGACAGCGAGGGATGTGGGCGCATTCGGTCGTCCGCCAAGCAATTTTACGCCCGCATTTGACAGGCGCTCCGCCAGCCGGACGCCGTGCCCATCGCTGGAGATCGGTGTCAGATATCCTGTTGGAATACCCTGTCTGCCTAAGGCCAAGGCGACATTGTAAGGTGAGCCACCTGGGACAGCGCGAAAGACAGTGTCGGTGCCGTCTGCGGGCATTTGAATCATGTCCATCAGGTTTTCGCCACCCACCAAAATCATATCACCGAACCCCTTTTTGTAAGACAGTACTCGTGGTTGTTACTTGGGTATTAGATCGTGGGTGAGCTAGCAGTCAAGCGACGCGACCACTCCGCTCAGGCGTTGGGACTCGACGCCCTTTGATCGGCTTACCAATCAACGGCGGATAATGACCTCATTTGTTCATCGAACCAGGCTGAGAAAGGCTCATCGGTTGAGAGTAATCGAGGTTGCACCTCGGCCGCCGCGTCGTTTTGGTCGTATCCCCAAAGTCGCGCCAAATATTGAGGGTGATCCCGGAGGCTCTGCTGACTACCAGAGCGGAAGCCCGCAAAACGCGCCGTCGTCGCGAGAAAGTCACCATCACCATTTTGATACTCTGTAAACATCAACTGCTCGTAGCGAATCAGCTGCCAGTCTGCTTGCTCTCTCAAGCGATAACTCAATGCTCTGCCGCTATGCCCATCGAGGTCTCGTGAGATGACCTCGAGGCGATCATCTTGCCATACATCGCCCGCAGGTTGATCCGAGGCGGCAGGTCCATCAAACCTCACTTCATTTCCAACCACGCGCCCGATCCGTTCCATCAAGATAGGCGGCGTCTCGGTGGTATAGTAGGTCAATCTGAGCGTGCCATCTGCCAGTCGCCGAATTGCCGGATTACGCCCATCGAACAACGACCTTTCTTCCGCCCAATTGACCCTTCCTTCACCATCTATGTAACCAACTGCGCCAAACAGTCTGTCACGGGTATGTGAGCGATGAACCTCGACTACTGTATTTCTGTCCACGACCGCGACGGTTGGTTGGCTGCCCGTGTCGTAGCGACCGTGGTGGAGCCAGTCCACGCCCGCATTTCCGGCGGTAATGCGGCCTGTCCAATACCAGAGCCTCTCGCCGCCGTCCGAATGCATCGACACCACAAGACCCGAGGCATGGCTACTGACGGCTGGCGTGACGCCTTCGTCGATGATGTAGGCCCTCCGGGTCGTCCGGTCGCCCGAGAGCACGATGAGAATGCGGTCGTTGATTTCGGAAAGCTGAGGCCACGCCGTAGCAACCGTTGGCGCGACCAACTTGTTGCCATACACCTGACGAAGCATTTCGTTTAAAGCGCCCAAATTACCTGCCTCTGGGCTGTGGTTATCCTTGAGATCATCCTTTGCATCGAGCAGTAGAATGATGGGTGCGTGACCAACGTTTGCATCGGACCATTGCGCCACCAATTCTAGCCACAGTCGCAGTTCACTCGAACGCGGATTGCCGTTTCCGAGAAGCACTTCGCCACCCGGTGAAAAATGGCCAACTCGGTAGTCTTGAAACCTTGCGAAATCATTGTCATGGAAATCAAACTCGAGGGCGCGTATCCCTCGATTAAGCTGTTCTGTGACGCTACGCCGCGCCTCTCCGGAATAGCTATTATGCGTGCCCGCAAAATAGGTGGATGCGAGCGTCTGAATGCGCTGCGAACCCAAATCTTCCTCGGGCATCGCATCTACCATTGAAGTATCCAAGCTCACGTTTTGTGCATCCGCTGGTCGGGCGTCCGTGGCGACTTGCATATCGCGCAATCCACCATCGAGATAAGACAGTGGCCCATCGAGGCTATGATCACCGTCGGCTACATGATTGCCGTGGTCGACAATCTCCGCGTCTAAGCGCAAGAGGATTGAGTTCTGTTTATCCTCGCTGCACCCATCAAGCCCCAAGCTCATGCACAAGACAAATAGGACGAAGTAGTGACCGTTATGTCTCTGATTCATGCTCACTCTCGCTTGCAACAGCCCAAATGGATGTCACCGGTTATTGATAGGAGCCTCATGCGCCGAGGGCGTCATCGCTCTGTCTGACGCCAAAGATGACGTGCAGACTTCGATATGGTCAAGCCACACGTTGACTGAGAATCGCCCCACACTCAAAGTTAAGACTACATTGACCGAGGTGGACGTTCGCGTCGGTCTGGGTCGCACTCTTCATTCCAATGGTCTGATGTGAGGACCTCGATGAAGACATCTTGATAGCTGTACAGCTGCTCGTTGAGGTTGAACCCGCCCGAATAAACAAGACTGACCTGCAGCGCTTCGATGGGTGGGCGCCTGCGGCCGTCTGTGGCTGGCTCATCGGGTCGAATGACGATGGGCGTGACGTCACGTCTGTAGTAGAACCCCTGATTGGTGAACTCAAAGTCGAAGACTCGGTTACTATTCTCCACAGTAAATCGTCCCTGGTAGACGCCTCCGGAGTTCAGCGGTAAGCGATTGTCGGCTCGAGTCAGCAGGTCTTCTTTAACCGTGTACAAGCTGCCCTCACCACTAATGAGTACATCGGCTTTGCAACCATTTGGCGGCGGTATACGGCTGTTACCTAGGCTGGCTTTGTATTGAAAGTTGTCGAGCTTGATTGAGTTGAGGGTCATCTCGTAGCGTATGCTCCTGACTTTTTCGCCGAAGACGAAGAGCTCCCTATTCTGCTCAAAGATGTCGCCGACGAACTCGACCGTACCCCCATTTGGATACGTACATTTAACCGTTTTGGCTCTGTCTCCATCGTCTGTCAGGTCGCAGTGTTGTTGTCCCACAGCCAGGCTTTGGACGACACCGTCTAAAAGCGCTTGTAACGCCGATTGTTTGTCGTCGACGGGTGGCACTTTCAGTGTCTCTGGGACGATCAAATCATCAGGTCTGCCAAAGGGATCATCACCACAACCAGCTGCGAACAGGCTGAACAGGAGCATCGCGATTGAGAATCGCTGGGCGCAAAGCAATCGAGTCATCTTGCTTGCTGGTTTCATATAAATCAGCCCGTGTCGTTTCATCGGTCTTCTTCTTTCAGCGCTCGCGGTCGTTATTCAGGTGGCGTCGCAAAACTGAACGCAAAGCCAAAGCTGTCGTTGGTCACTTTCTGGTTAAGTCCATCAAACTGTGAGCGTGTCAGCGTCAAGCCGAACATTGGATTGCTCGGTATAAAGCCGAGAAACGAGAGCTCGAAAGCCACCTTGGCGATTAAGTCGAGCTTTTCAAAATCTTTCGATGTTTCAACTTCTGAGACTTCGCCGTTGTAGACGACGGTGCGGCTGGCAGTGGCCCCATAGCTGAGGTAACGACCGTTGACAGCAAACTCCACATCGCTCTGACCGATTAGATCGCGAAAATATAAGCTCGCGGCTGCATCAAGATAGTTGCTGTTATCATTATCAAAGTAGTTCGTATAGGTGCCCAACTCTCCGGTATATAGGAGGTTGTTGTCATTGCCGATTCGGTCACTTGACATGCTGCTTCGCGATAAGCGGCCCGAATCAAAGCCTGACTCTCGTTCAACGCTGCGATGATAAGGCGAGAAGCTGCCTTCGAGATGGAAGAACGTGTTCTGAGTGATGCGCCAGTCGGCCTCCATTTGGCCGTTGACCTGAAGCGATGTAAACGCGCCCTGAGTCTCAACATATCGATTCAGACCCGTGTCCACGGATGTACCTTCAGTTGTCTGGTGGAGGTAGATGCCATTGACGTTGAAAGAGACGCTGAAACGTTTGCCAAAATCAAGCTCATAGCCCAGCGCTTTGAAAGTGAGAACATGGTCCCTGATGTCGGTATAGGCCTTACATGCGCTTGTCGCGAAGCGGTCGCAGGCGTCGCGTTTCGTGCGTTGCAGTTGAAAGTACTTGAGCCCAATGAGGAGAGATTTGAGGTAGGCATATTCACCACCGAGTTGAAACGCCAAACTCCCGTCGACGTTGGGGCTGAGCTCCACAAGCCACTTCAATGATTCTATCGCCGCTTGTGCTTGGGCTGCAGCTTGGGCTTGGGACTGCCTGAGCTGATTCTTAAGCGTAGCCACTTCCTCCCTGAGCTTTTGTTCCTCTTGGCGCAACGTGTCTTGTAGCGATTGGGTCTTGGCGTCGACAAGTTTCTTTAGTTCTGTATTGGTATTTTCTATGACCGCCGCCGCGGCTTGGGCGGGCTTAGGCAGTCCGAGCGCTGATGTCGTTGCCTCGGCCGACGTGTCTTTGGCCGGTATCGATCCGCCCTCGCTTTGCACGCTAGAATCGGCCTCGTCCTTTTTGGCGTCGCTCTTCTTGTCGGCTTTGTCCTCATCTGACGGGGTGAGTGTGTCCTTGGACTCGGGGAGGGGTGAATCTTGACGCTCGGTGTTGGTGCTCTGCGGCACAGCTTCATCGGCGACCGCTTGTGTATCTCTGTAAACACCTTTGGCATGGTGAACACTGATGATGTCGGAGAGTAAGATTGTTGACCCGGCGGAGGTACACGGGGTTGGTATTTGTGAGGCCAGACCAGTCAGACTCGACGACACCCCCTGGCCGGCACATTGATGTCCCTTATGCTGAGTGGCAGACGCGTCTTGCCGACGCTCATCTGCGTTGGCGGGCATCGTCGTCAAAGCGCAGATCGTCAGCATGGCGCGCCAATGTCGCGCGGTGAGTGCGCCCTCGCGCTTGCACCCGTCAAGGGTTTTCATTTTGTCCCCCCTCAAGTCTCAACCAGTGAATGAACGAAGCTCAGCATGCGCTCTAAAAAGCGAGCATGTCGCTCTTCGCTCTCCATGTTTCTTAGGCTCGATTGCACGAGAATAGATAATGGTAGGGTTTGCTGACAAGGCATCAGTTCAGATCTTGTGGCCTTGGGTGCTTGGAGGGGCCCTGCTGCCCCATAGTCTCAACAAACGGATGACGGGTCCGAAGCTTAATTACCTCGACGACCCGCGTCGCCTTCGCATGCCCAAGGGTTGTGCTCAGCTCAAGGGTGCAAAACTGGATAATGTAGATAAATGTAGTCGAAGTGTAAAATTATGCTACTATTACCTACATGTATTTGTTACAGTTATGTGACACAAGGGCGGCGTTCATGTTACAGTGTTCGAATGTCGCAGCAAAAAAGACGTTCAAATGAGGGGACGAAATGATGAATTGCTTTCACAGAACGGTCGCCGATGACCCCACAAAACTGGTCGAGGCGTGTCTCGACCCCGAGTCCGGCGCACATCGTTTTTTCAGGATGTCTGGTACGGTGATGCAAGGTCGTTTCGCTGAGATCGTTGACCACGGGTCGATCCCACGTATCCTCATCCACGGCAATCCGCACATCGCAAACTACTGCAAAACGAAGCGCGGTGCAGCCATGGTGGATTTTGACCGTTCACGGGTTGGGCCTTATGCGTACGACTTGGTTCGGTTTCTCATCTCGGTGGCATTATGCCGTACAAACAAGACAGAAGAATTTCTCCATCCGATCATCTTAGACCAATTCAGACGCGGGTATTTATTTGGCCACAGAGCGAAGCTGGACGGCTATGAAGAGATGAAGCAGCTTCGCGACAAACATGCGAAACGCTGGCAGTTGACCACAAAAGCCTATCTACAACAGGGCAAAAAGTGGGCGCGTCGTCTCAAGTTGTATCGGGTAAGCTTAAAGAAAAAACACCGCCATTTACTCGAAGACTACCTCGCTAACCGTGGCGAGGCTCATATCGACGAGACCTTCAAGATTGCAAACATCGCTGAGGTCCCTGGCAGCATGGGGAAAATGCACTACGTGTACCACCTCGTACATCGACAGGGCGTCGAAGATTCGATCTTAATCGACATCAAGGAGACGTATGTCGAGCAAGACACTGAATGGTACGAGAATCCGTTCGACCACCAGGGGGTCCGCATGAATCGGGTGGCCGAACTCTACGCGCCGGGTTGGGAGCAGAGGCCCGGTCACGCGAGCTGGAAGGGCCAAGACTACTGGGGTCGACAAATCCCGCTGCAGCAGATTAAGCCGGAGTCTTTGCTCACAGAGCTCGAGCAATGTGACCTATGTTTTTCGGTGGCCAGTCAGTTGGGATGGGGCCACGCGCGCGCTGCCAAGAAATCCGAACGCGCTGCCATTCGAGCAGATTTCGACGCACGTTGGGATGAATACGTAGAGTCTGCGCGGCAAATGTATGAAGAGATTCTGGCCGCTCATGGCGACTACATGAGACAGGCTGAAACACTCTTCGAATTGGATGTAGCCGGCAATTGTTGACCGGGGTGGTTGTCGGGCTCGGATGCCTGGGGACCTTTTCTGCTCTTGTCTCAGCCATGACAGGCGTCGGTGGCGGCGTTGTCTTGCTGTCGGGATTGCTTCTCGTCGTGCCGGCAACAGCAGCGATACCTTTACACGGCGCGGTTCAATTCAGTGCAGGGTTGAGCAGGCTTGTCGCTTTTAGGGGCGCTGTTATCTGGCCTATTGTCTGGTTGTTCTTATTCGGTATGCTCCCGGGCGCGATCCTTGGTGCGATGAGTTTAGGCTGGCTTCAGAAGGTCAATCCAAGCTTTGTTTTGATTCTCATCGCTTGTTTTATCTTGCAGACCGTTTTCCTACAGCCTCCAAGCACGGCCAGCGCAGGCACACAAGATGTCCATCGTGGAGGGCTTTTTGGGCTTGGTTTTTTATGTGGCCTGCTCGGCATGTTTGTTGGGTCCACAGGGCCCATTGTCTCCGGCTGGTTACTGCGTCACGGCATCGTGAAGGACGCCCACATCGGCTCAAAGAGTGTCATGCAGGGCTCGGCCCATTTCGTCAAGATACCGCTCTTTATGTGGGGGCTGGACTTTGACTTTAGACCATATTTGGCACCTCTGGTGCTCATGGTGTGCGGCGTGATTATCGGTACGGTGCTCGGCAAAAAGCTGCTTACAAAATTGAGTTCCGGCGGCTTTAATCTGATCGTCAAAGGCCTCCTGACGGTGATCGCGCTGCGCTTGCTCTACACCGAGGTACCCACTCTTTTTACGTCATGACGGGATGCGAGAGCGGTCGCCGATTGCTCGCGCTGCTCATTGCCAGAACCCACTGAGGTCGTTATTCTCCGGCTCGATAGCATTCACCCATGTCGACACCAGGGGGCGCTTTGCAGATACGTAAGCTCGTTGCAGATGATGTCCGACGTATTTGGATTCTGAATGAATCCGCAACACCAGGTGTTGGACGGATTACTGAAGAGGGGGTTGAACGCTTACTTGGCTACAGCGCGCTCGCTCTCGGCGCCTTCGACGGAGATACGCTGCTCGGTTTCGTTCTGTGTTTATCCCCTCAGACCGACTACTCAAGCCTCAATTATAGATGGTTCTGTGAGCGCTACAGCGATTTTCTATATGTGGACCGGATCGCTGTTGCCACCGATTTTAGGAGCCAGCGAATTGGCGCTCTGCTCTACGAGCAAGTGTTCGCCTATGCTGAGGAGCGATCACTCACTGTGATGGCCGAGATTAATCTCGATCCACCGAATCCTGGCTCGGTCAGATTTCATGAACGACACGGCTTCGTACGAGTGGGTCGCCTTCAGCACCCTTCTTATTTGGTCGCCATGTATTGTCGTGCAAAGGCCGAGTCGGCTGGTGACTAGCTCTATAAGACTTTGCTTCTAGCTGCGAAGTCAGCATGGGTCGCTGGTCTCCGCCTGCTGAGAGCCGTTCAGCACAGACTCATGAGTTGTTCTCGTGCGCACTGAACGCTGCCAATCAGTGCTAAATGGTCATTTTATCCTTTATTTAAAACATCCGAATGGTAGATTTGGTTTGAGGGGGCCGTGCAATGAGAGGCCCGAAACATGGACAAGTGCTCATATTTGAAGTGCTCTCTCATCCTTGTCGCTGCGTTTGCATGTGCCTGTGATGAGAGCGAAAAAAAAGCAGCTGATTCTCGACAGGCGTCAAATCACGGCGCGACACCAGATGTGGGCGTCGGTCGACCCGGGATTGAAGTTGCGGATCTCTCCATGATCGAAGTTTCAGATGCGGGGGATTTGGTTCAAGTCGATGCGGTTTTGCAACAAGAACCACCATGTCCAGATGGCCTAAGCCGAATTAACGGTGAATGTGTTGAGACGCAATGTGAGCCCGCGAGTCAGACGTGCCGCGAAGGTAACCTATACGTCTGTGCAGACGATGGCGACTCACTCGAGCCGCCTATGTCGGGTGGCTGCGGGGATCGAACCTGCGTCGAGGGCGCATGCCGGCCCATCAAGCACAATATCATGGTTCTCTTTGACACGTCAGAGTCGATGAACAGCTGCGTCACTGATGAAAATCAATCATACGTTGATTGTTGCGGTGGTGACTGCCCTGGAGAGTGGCCCATCTGTGAGACCGCCGAACGTCCCCTTTCACGGCTCGGCTATAGCAAACGCGTGCTTCAGCGTTTTTTTGCAGACGAGGCAGTGCAGGAAGCGGGTCGGTTTGCGCTCCTGACATTTCCGCAGACCACGATTCCATTCAACAACGCGTGCTATAGCAGTATTTACGATTTCAGTAACAAGATCACCGGGGACACCGACCAACACGAGACCGATCGGGCTTGGTTCGAAGCAAATCGCTCCGAGGTGGTTCGCGTACCGTTCGCCCGTTCATGGTCCGAAGACAATATGAACGCAATTCAGGAATGGATCGATTTTGAAGAAGATTTAGACCGTAACCCCGAATTGCGAGCGACTGGTCTCACGCCACTGGGCCGTTCGATGTTTTACGCGGGCGAATACCTGAGGCATTCCGTTGTGGTCGAGGGTCGTGAATGCGAGCAGGATGTGGACTGTGGGTCACAGGATTATGTTTGCGTTGATGGCACCTGTACTGATCCGTTGAGCCATTGTCGCCTGAACCTACTTCTGGTGTTCACAGACGGTCGAGAGAGTACAAATCCCCTCATCGACCAGTTTTACAATCCAGTCGTACAGGCGCGTCGCATGAAGTTTGGGCTTAAATGTGAAGACGACACACAATGTTTGGCAGGGTCGAGTTGCGATAATGGATACTGCCGACGAGCGCAGACCCGACTGGATCCATGTGACACGGATGCACAGTGTCCAACCGATGCGTTCTGTGAAGATGGTCGTTGTGTCGTGCCAGGCTTTCTTTGGCCCACGGACCAGGGCCGGTGTGCACAAGCGGGCAATCCCTGCGTGGTCACAGCCAATCCCTATCCTGAAGAGTGTGCGGGTTTTCTTGAAACCTGTGAGCCCATCGACCCTCATTACTGGGACCGTGCACAAGGCGCTGATGTCCTGCGTGGTCATAACGGCACACCCATCAGTGTAACCACCCATGTCATCAACGTGAGTGACCAAGTCAATGAAAGCAGACTGATCGCATCGCACGGCGGCGGTCTACACTTTCAGGTGAACCTAAACGACGAGGATGTGCTCCTCCGCGTGCTCACCCGACTCGCAGATTATAAACGCGGGGGCGCGCAGTGCGTCGTTGAGCAACGCTAGTCTGCTCTCATTCGCAAACAGACAAGAAGCCGTTAGATTCTTCGATTTCTGCGCTCGGTCCGCACCAAGTGAACTGTGGGACGTCGCAGTTGACAGCGTTGCATGTCCAATCTGCCGGCGCGCCGTTGCTCGAGCAGACGGAGTTAGAAGCGCATTGAATCGAACAGTAGCCTTCGGCGGCACCTGGCATTTTGACACAATAACTGGTGGGCATTTGGCAATCCATGTCATCCGCACAGACGGCGCCCCAGGACGCGTCGGTGGCTCCACCTGATGTGATGTCGCCATCGCCTGTGTAGGTGAACAGACAGCGCTCAATGGGTGCGCCGATATCACGCAGCACATATAAATAATAATCTCCGCCGGTCTCAAGTTGGGGTGTTGTCCCAGCTTCAGGCACCGCTTGGGTCGCGCCACTTGGAAGCACGCCGAACTGAATACCCGAATTGAGCGCCGCGGCCGTCGGTTCGACATCGATCTTCCAGATGGTCCCGTCCGGTCGGTCAAGGTTCGGTGGGACACCCGGATTCGCCGCTCCAGCCTCCAGCACGTAGAGATAACGGGCGGCACCGCCGGACCAGGTGATTTTGTTTGTGACGTCGATGCCAATACCTGAGGCACATGCCTCCGGCTCAAAGGTTGCCTGTGTTGCGAGGGGGCCGCCAATGGCTGCTTCTCCCTCGAATTCGTCGCGAGTCGCGCCACGTCTGGCTAATTCACCCTCGAAGAATCGGATCATGCGCTCCACATCGGTGGTTGGAAGCCCGGTTCGACTGCGATCGAAGCCGTTATTGTCCATGGCGGCGTGCGCGCCTAAGGGACTCGAGTCGATCCAGCCTGCGGCAATTGCGAGGCCCCGTTTGGTGAAGGTGTCCGTCCAGATACCGTCGGCCGCTGTATCGAAAGCAGCCGCACCTCTTGGTGCCGTACCCGTTGTGTGACAGCAAACACACCCACAGCTCTCTGCCTGTCCCTTGGCCCACTCCACTTCCGCGAGAAACGCGTCGTCGGACCGAATGGGATCATCTTCGGGCGTCTCAAATCCTGACGGTGGAATCGGAAAGAAAGGCCGCTGACTCAAGACCGTATCGCATTCGGCGTAGTCTGCGTATTTGCGGCCAGGCTCGGTGCAGCCACCGATGGACTGCCATGTACAAACATCGCCGTTATCACTTGAGCCAGGCGTGTCATCCACCGACGGCGAGCAGATCAGCATGGGTGGTATAAAAACCGACGAGACCGGTGGTCCGTCCACAGGTTCGGGCATGGGTGTCTCCACATCGGCACAGATCTCATTGGGTCTGAAGGAACCCGCGGCAAACTGCTGGCAGCCGGCCGCTGTGAGCGCACATTGTTCAGCGTCATCACCCATGATGAAAGTTTGTGTTTCGGACGCGAGATTGGCGTTTACAACACACGCACCAAGGGCAGCGGTCGAGTCGCATCGACCCACCTGAAAGGTTGCGCCTGTACGTGCAGCACAGTCTTCTTCGCTTTTGGCAACAGTCCAGTCTGTTCCGCTGTATTCGATGCACTCCACGGCGCCCGAAAAAGGGCTTGAGTAACTACAGGTGGGCAACGCCTCCATGTCGTCGGAGGGATTGGCATCTGCCATCGGTTCGGTCGATTGGTTATTGGTTGGTGTCTCTTTATGGTCGTGATTGTCACCACAGCCGTACAGGCTTAGACACAGCCCGAGTGCTAGCCACGTTTTGGTTGTCTCCATTGTCATGCTCCCTTTCAGCACCGGAGTAGAGTGGTGAGGAAAGGATTTGGTTACCGACTGCGACTCTGGCGGTTTTGTTGGCCAATTGTCTGCCTGTTGTTGTTTTTAGCCGGTTAGAAGGGGCTTTGGGTTCAATGTTTGGCTCAAGATCGCGCTCAGTCTCGATACGGCTCTTCACAGAAACTCGCGACAAGAGGATCGAGGCGATGTGTGTTTGATCACCTTCGAATGAGGCGCTGCCCTAAGTTGTTGGCAACAGCGTAAAGTGAGCGCTCGGCATCTGATTCAAATGCAGAGAGCGTTTGGTGTGTGATGCAGCAGCTTCGAGCTCACCGCGCTCGATGAACACGCCGAACCCAAAATCCGGCGAAAAGATAAACTGATTGTCTGCCTCCTCACGGCCGCGCAAACGGCCGATGCGCATGGCTAGATTGTTTATGAGTAAGCGTTTTGAACTTCGCCTCACAGGCTGTTGAGGCTCAGTGTAGATCCATCCACTACCGAGAATTGGTCCATGGGGGCACAGGCGGTCAGCGGCCTCGATGATCTGCAAACGCCGGACAGCCGATGTGACATGACTGAGGCTCGTCCAGCCAAGGATGATCGCATCAAATGGTTCATCTACAATACCGCTCAGGCAGGTGGGGCGACCTTTAATTACTGCGTCGCTCATGTCGCGATAGGAGCCGGTCATCAATCCATCGACATCGCCACTGTCGCCGGGCGTAAATAGCGGGTCAAATCCGACGACATTATAGCCAAGGGAACGCAAGACCATCACCTCGCGTCCCCAACCAGCGCCCCCGACCAAAACCCGTGCTGGCGGTCTTGGCAGTGTGTTTTTGAACCAGTCCATCTCCCAATCAGCAAGTTCCGGCGCTTGCTTCATGACCGTGTGACCTGTGTTCGCGTAACAAATGCGTACAATTCGGTCACGTTCATCTTCGTTCAGCATTGAGTATAGGCAATCTCCGACCAAGGCATCTATGCCAAGTAATGCTCGATTGATGGTTTTGCGTTGGTGTGCGTATGACCTGAAGACTTGAGCGACGATGGATTGCATTCTATCTCCAAATAGTCAGAGCGGCTCCGTGAATTGGGATTGATAACTTACCGAAACGATGTTTTCAGGGGTAGGAATTAACCAGACTCATTGTCATCTTTGCGCGCGCCGTTTCGTGCATTTAACGAGATTATCAACTAGAGTCGAGATCGCCGTACGCGTTGAGCGGAAAAGGGGGGCGGGTATGCGTTTGCGTTCATGTCTGATGTGTCTTTTCGTCTTGAGTCATTTCGTGGCTTGCTCGGAGACGCTTACAACCGAAGAGGGTGTCTTAGTCGCCTCGCCCATGGCGATTAAGTTTCAGTCGCCCGATGGTGCTTTGGACGAACAGCGCCTAACGGTTAACTTGGTTAACACCGGTCCAGGTTTTTTGGACATTCGCGAAATCCGACTCGAGGAAAGTGATGAGGTGAAAGAACTCTCCCTCGTCGGCGTGGACGGCTCTCGGCGGTTGGAGGCTGGCCAATCATACGCCGTTGACGTCATTTGGCGCCCCCTTGACGGGCTCAGCGACCAAGGTCGTATCGTCATTGAGCAAAGCGCTGGTCCTCCAGTCGTGATACCGATTCTAACAGACGCCATTGTCGTATGCGGCGATGGCGTCGTCGCCGGCGAAGAGCAGTGCGACGATGGCAACACCATCACCGAGGAATGCGAGTACGGCGTCGAGGCGTGCACGGTATGCGCTGCGGACTGTACAGAGCAGGCAGGTGATACCGATCTCTGTGGTGATGGCACTGTAGATGCGGGCGAGGCCTGCGATGACGGCAACACCATCACGGAAGAGTGTGAGTATGGCGTTGCAGCTTGCACAGTATGCGCTGCGGATTGTACGGAGCAGGCGGGCGATACCGATCTCTGTGGTGACGGCACTCAAGACGCTGAAGAGCAGTGCGACGATGGCAACATCGTGACGGAGGAATGCGAATACGGCGTCGAGGCGTGCACAGTGTGTGCTGCGGACTGTACGGAACAGGCGGGTGACACGGACCTCTGTGGTGACGGCACTCAAGACGCTGAGGAAGAGTGCGATGACGGCAATCTGGTCAATAATGACGGTTGTTCACAGCAGTGCACTGCGGTTGTCGGCTGCCAGGATGATCGGTTTGAGGGGAACGACAGTGCGCTGACCGCCGTGACCATTGAGCGGGGTCCGCTCAATAACCTTCAGATGTGTGGTCGAAATGAAGATTGGTTTGCATTCAATCTATGCGGTGGCGGCAGGATTGAGGTTGATATTTTCTTTAGCCACGCCGTAAGCGACATCGACGCCGAATTTCAAACCAATGGGGTTCTCAGAGCCACTGCTTATTCCAATACAGATAACGAATTCATCAGCATGAAGAATTTCGGCCAAGACTTTGACGTCTCGTATCTGCGTATCCGTGGTTTCGGGGACAATCCATATCGGCTCGTTGTTCGTGTACTCGATTGTCCTTGCGGTGATGGCGTTGTAAGCCTGGACGAAGGTTGTGACGATGGTAATAACATCGATGGTGATGGGTGTGAGGCCGACTGTACATTACTGAGCTGTGGTGATGGCGTTGTGGACGAGGGGGAAGCGTGTGATGACGGGAACGATGTAAACGAAGACGCGTGCAATAACGTGTGTCAGTTGCCGGGCTGTGGTGACGGATTCATTCAAGGCCAAGAGGAATGTGACGATGGAAACACGGTGACCGAGACATGTGCCTACGGTTTCCCTGGCTGTGAGGTTTGTCGTGCGGATTGCACGATTGGCATCGGGGACGCTCGCTACTGTGGCGATGGTACTCTAGATCCGGAAGAAGGCTGTGACGATGGCAACACAATCGCAACAGATGATTGTACAGACGTTTGCCAACCTGCCCGATGTGGCGACGGTCGCGTTCAAGAAGGCATCGAGGCTTGTGACGATGGAAACAACGTGACCGAGGAGGAATGTGCCTACGGTCGGGCCGACTGCGAGATCTGTCGTGCGGATTGCACGGCAGCGTTCGGAGATGCCCGTTACTGTGGCGATGGTATTCTCGACCCGGAAGAGGACTGTGACGATGCCGAACAAAACAGTGATTTTGTCGCGAACGCATGTCGGTCAAATTGTGAGCGTCCACGATGCGGTGACGGCACCGTAGACGACGGCGAAGTTTGCGACGATGGGAACGACCAAGCAGGTGATTTCTGCGATGGCTGCCAGGAGACGCAGTGGACGGCACCCTTGCTTGTTTTATTGATCGACTTTTCCGACACCGACACCGATGCACGCTTACCGGAATCAGAGTTGCGATGGTCCGGACTCATGTTTGGCAATGAGCAGGGTGAGGCAAACCATTACTGGGATGAGGTATTGGGTGGCCGGTTTACCACAGAGCCTGCGATCGAGACGGCAGGTAATGTCGACGACGGGGTCATCCGGATACGTCTGCCTTACCCATCGCCAGAAGCAGGGACCAACACCCTCACCGAAGACCAGCCGTGGCTGCCGGATGCACTTGATGCGGCCTCAGCTTTTATGGATTTTCAAGCGTACGACACCAACGGAGACTCGGTGTTGCAAAACCGCGAGCTCTCGGTTTTTGCGGTACTCAACCTTGACTTCGATCAGTATGGCGGTGCGGGCGCTCAGGCGAACATCAATCTTGGGCATACAATTGCCGACACCGGTATTGTCCTCGAGAAATTTGCTCGTACTCGCTTCTGGTACTCGTCCATCGGCGTAAACGTACATGAGCTTGGGCATCATATCTTTGGACTCAAGCACTTCGCACCGCCTGGTAACCACGGCATGATGTCTTCGGGTGCCTACGCTCAAGACCCCGTTGTTGGCGATCTCATTCGTCCCACTTTTCGTTGGGGGACGCGACCCACCGGCATGATCTCGTTCTCTCAACTCACAGCGGGTTTGGTCAGCGCCGTCGTCCCCGAGATTGGTCCTGACGGCACTCAGTTGACGCTTAACTCAATCAACACTGGTCAATACAACGTCATCCGCTTGCCTACCGCTTTTGGGAGTGTATTACTCGAAAACCGAGAAGCCCTTGGATACGATGCGTCCATTCCATTTTGTGATGGTCATGCCGGCGGCATGTTCATGACCGAGGGGGCCCAGCTGATCCAACCTGTCAACGTTGCGGAAAGCGAATCACGCCGTGACGCCGAGAGCTATGTCGAGCAGTGGGACATATGTGGTCGGTATTCGGTTTTGGGGCACAATGACACCTTCGCCTACGGCGGTTATCTCTTCTCCAATGTGTCGGAGGGCGGACCCGTAATGACCATGGATGTGGAGCGCGACCCGAATCCAAGTACACTCGAGAGCTTTAAATTTAGATGGTTTAAGAACGATCCAGACCGTGTGGGCTATCGATTATGGTGGTACGAACGGGTCACCCCACTGGAACCTTTGGTGATCGACATGGCTGATGTACCCGGTGGTACGAGCCCAGACATTCGGTTTACACCGGTCTTGCAAGGCTACTATTCCACTGGTGAGATGTTCGACGTGGGTTATTTGGCGACTTGGTCGAGTACGGATCCATACGTTAATGTCGGCGTGAGCGACGTGACGGGTGGTCCGGGGACGACCATGCCAAATACGATCACAGCGATCACATTTTCTGCTGATGAACCATGTCCGCCAGACCGTCGCGCTTTTCTCATCGCTGAGTTGAATGGTGAGAATTACACGGCAGAGTTGATCAACATCCCCTGCCATCCATAGGGAGTCATCGCTTTACGTCTCTCATTCATGGTCCGTGATCGTCGGTGTCGCTTATTCGAGGATGACCGCTGACTCGTCGCCGACGCCAAGATACTCTTCTTCTAAGAACTGAGCACTAACGAAGACAGTGTCCCCAAGCGGCCGGCGCCAAGATACTTTTTTTCTAAGAACTGACCACTAACGAAGACAGTGTCCCCAAGCGGCCGGCGCCATCGTCTCTACTCTTTTGTCAGTGTCGCCTCTTCGACGATGGCTGCGTATTTGTAGCCAGCGCCAAAGTCCTTATCTTTCCTGAGCACACCTTCAACGAGCACGGTGTCACCCACTTTTGCGGTGCCATCGGTCGTCACCGTGAGGTCATGAGTCCTCAGGCTAGCATCACCGGTACCGTCTTGGATGTGTAGCCAGTTCTTACCCATAATACCGCCGCTGAATTTGACAACCTTACCCCTGATCTTCACACGCTGATCCTTGAGGGTAGCGGCCTCGGCGTACACCTCTGCGATGGTCTTACCGCCCGGCGCTTTTGGCACAGATATGCCTGCTTGTTGCTGGGCTTTGGGTTTTTGGTGGTTCGTGGGCACCATTGGCTGCGATGTTGGCTGCGATGTGGGCTTTGATGTCGGGGCTGTCTTAGTTTTGGCCGCTGCTTCAGCTGTGCTCGCTGTCTTTGCTACAGGCTCACCCAACTCGAATGAGTTCAGAAAATAGATCACGGGAAAAGTGCGGTCGAGTGTCTTGCTCTTAAACGAGCGCATCGCGGTGCCTTTTTTCGCGTTGATGAGACTGCCAACGGAGATGGTGGTCTTAGGACCCGCTGCCCAAACCTTTTTTCCGTCGTGAGTCTCTACCGCAACGTAGGTGTATCCGCTCGCCTCGATGGCTTCGACGACCTTTCCGACGATGCGGTCACCGGCCACTTCAGTAGCTGGACTGGTTGCCGATTCAGTGGCCGGGGTTGCGGTGGTGTTCTTTGGTGAGCAGGCCGTCGTGATGCCCACGACAAGGCCAATTAAAATTCGAGTGCGTTTCATGCCGTATGGCTCCAAATGATTCGAGTTGGGGGCTCCATCGTATGTGTGATGTAAGCCCGAGTAAATTGCTCAAGATTAAAACAGCCGTGTCTCCAGCTGAGTGAGTGACACACATAGGGTGCGCAAATGTGCACTGGCGTTGCAGCAAAATGGTGCGATTCGTACGTTTGTAAAGTCTCCCGTGAGCGATGTGGCCCTGGAAAAGGTGAAAGCATGCTCGTTGAATCGTCAAAAGCATGGTGTCAGAGAAACACCATGTAGCCGTTCGAGCAAGGATGTAACGTTATTGTCGGCTACACATCCATGTCTTGGCACAACATAGGGAGTGGGTCGTGCATACGGAGAAGTTAGCGGCAACTATTCGGTCATTGTACGCACCACATGGTGGGGCGGGACCTGTACCGCTTTCGCCTTATCTTGAGTTCCACGACCCGTTCGTGAGCGTGAAAACGCTGCCTCGGGTACGACGAATGTTTAAAAAACTCCACCGCTGGCTGCCCGAAAGCGAGATCGACTCCATCAAGCGCATTCCCGGAGAGCGGCCAACCTTTCGGCTGCGCATGCATTATGGACGAAGCCCTCAGGCCCGCAAACGAACGGTGACAAGCACCGTCGAGGTCCATATGGAAGATGGCTACATCGTTAAGTTGGTGGAGAGTTGGCGTGTGCCCCTGCGTATCAAGGTGAGAAACAGGTTTAGGATCGTACGGCAATTGCGTGAACGATTGGGTGATTTGGTTTCGTGATCTGGGTCGTTTGTCGACTGGTCGGTGCCCCTGCGTGCCTCTAGGGCAACGGTAGGGTGTAGACTGACACCGGCTCTCGAACGCCTTTGACAGTTTGGTTGCCGCGGGATTGAAGCTCTGGCAGATATTCAGCGAGCCTGTCGGAGAATACGGCGGTGACGCCCAGCGCTTTCGTCAGACCTTCGAGGCGGCTCGCTAAATTAACGGCCGGCCCCATCACCGTGAAATCGAGTCGTGTGGGCGTGCCCACGTTCCCGTAGACGACACGGCCAAAGTGGCATCCAAACCCAACGCCCAAATCCAGCCTCTTCGAGGCGGCAAGCGCTTCGATCTGTGCGACCGATTCGGTGACGCAGCTCATCATTTGCCGCGCAACCTGTGGTTGGTGACCGTCTTCGACTGGGAAAATCACCAACATCGCGTCGCCAATGAATTTTAGGATTTCGCCTCCACGACTCTCTGCGTGCTGTCCGATGGCCGAAAACAGTTCATTCATGAGCCCAACCATCGCCTGACCGCCCAATCGCTCTGAGAGCGCTGTGAAGCCTCGCACATCACAGAACATAAGCCCTGACTCAATGATGTCCGTCTGCCCGCGTACGATCTCGCCACTCAACACACGGCGGCCGGTCTGCCGCCCGAGGTAAACATCGGCGAGGCGCATGGCTTGGGACGTCCGATACGCCGCATACAAGGTGAGCGAGAGTAATCCCTTGATTGGCTCGAGGCGTTTAAAAACATCTTCAGGAAACGGCTCGAAGGCTGCGAGACTGAGTGCCTGACGCGATTGTGACCCTGGCATTGGCACCGAGAAAACAAGGTAGTCTCGGTATCCTGAGCGCCTCAGATCTTTCAGGATATCAAGGTCGAGTTCATCGTCATTCAGATTGACGCGGTACACGCCGTTCTCACTTTCGGCTGCACGGTGGTAAGGCGATGCGATCATCGTTTTGGCAGCATCTGCACCATTCTTTTCCGCGTGAGCCAGCTCAGCAAGGTATGCGCGATGATGCTCATGGGTGATGATCGTTGTATCGTATGCGTCATCGGGTGCGGTCCACATCAGCTGGACAGCATAGAGTGTTGGGTGACGAAAGCCTGCAGCGCCGTGGAGTGGGATCGCAAGGCGCCCGACGTTGATGTTTACGCCCAAAATTACATCTTTGATGCCCTTCAACATCGGCTCAAAACGCCCCTCGTTTGCGGCTTCATCGAGCGCATAGACAAGGGCTGTGCTGGCACCTTCTAGATTCACTGTTTCTGGTCTCCTAAACTGCGTGTACGCGGGTCTGAGTGCTTTTATCGTTGCGATACCATAGCGACGAATGTGAGCAACGAGAAGCCACAATCACCGGTTTATCTCTGTTCCCATCAAGCGATTTGAACTGTTTGATTATCGGTCCAGAAGACTGGTTACACAATCACTCATGCCCTACTCTTCGGCTGATTTCAGTCAATTTGCGAGCGAAAAAAGCTTGTAGACGGGTTGTTGACGGCCGCGTCCTGATCACTTAGGGTCTCGGCCTAGATACTCAATTGAGTGTTTATGACATGTAATTTCGAGGAGGAAGTATGCGTACTTTAAAACTACTGGCATTGCTGATTGCTGGCGGATTCATCATCGGGTGTGGTGGTGGACAAAGCAAGGGTGGAGACAGCGACAAGTCATCTTACGAGCAGCTCCAAGAGCTCGAGGCGAACTTGACTAAGGCGATGAATGACGTCGTGGCCCCAATCGACCAGGTTGATGCCATGGTCACCAAGCTGACCGAGGTGCCCACGAAGTACAAGTTGTCACCAGAAGACTTCAAGGCATTCGCGGGTTCATTGATGGCGGGCGCCGCATCTGTGCCTGGTAGCGTTGATGCGAAAGCTGCTGCAGATCTTAAATCATTCGCGGGCGACTTCAGCGCCTTCAAGACGAGTCTGATGAATTCAGGTGAGAACGCCACAGCCCTGGTTGGTGAAGTTACTGCTGCCATCGCGAAGGTGCCTGTGTTGGCTGGCAAGGTTGCGGCCGAAGCAGCATTGGTAAAGAACAACCCTTTTAAGAGCAAAGAAGAGAAAGCCGCAGCCGCAAAGCAGGCTGCCGATGTGAAGGCTCTTGAGACCAAGGTACTCGCGCAGGTGAAAGCCATGCAGGGTAAGGTCGGAGGTCTGCCTGCTCGAGCTGCCGCAGCTGTCGCTAAGTTTGGTTTGGCGATGAAGAAGGCTGGCATTGCAAGTGTTGCAGCTGCAGCAGCGACACCTGGTTCGATCAAGGACGACGCAAAGAACGCCGCTAAAGACACAGGCAAGGCTGTCACCGATAGCGCTGCCGGTGCTGTTGACGCAGCTAAGGGCGCTGGTGAAGCAGCGGCTGAGGGTGCCAAAGAAGCTGTGAACGAAGCGAAGAGCGAATAAGCGTTCACATGCTGAGATGACGTGTTCATCTACGACGGGGCCCTTGGTGGCCCCGTTTTTTTTCGCCCACCAGACGCTCATACTGAGCAATGACTCTCTACGACGGGTGCATCTGTGCTCGCGGCCAAACTGCGGCGCTTACGTCGCTTCGAAACATAAGCTTACTTTCAGACTGAGTCGCTGGAGCCATCAAAGCATCTGCCGGGGTCCTCGAGCACTGCTCGTTGAGGCAACTTTGATTTGAGCGAAGTGGTTGTTGCTCTCGCAATTCAAGTTCCAAAACAAAAATCAAAATTTAAATGCACACGATTTGGAACTCGCGGTTCCTACTGATTGAAGACGGAGCAAAAGTGCTCAGCGTAAACCAAAAACAATAGGAGTAAGAATATGCGTTCTTCAATCAAGTACAGTTTAATCTCAGTGTTGATCGGAATTTTTTCCGCTGCTTGCGGCCAAGAGTTTGACACAAACCCTGATGTTTCCGGCGCGTTGGACTCTATCGAAGGCGAACTTCGAGGTCTGCAGAGCAGCGACGAGGGCGCTCAGGCGGGTCAATCGAGCAGACGCGCTCGCCCCGCCGAAGTTGAGCCTATAGATGATGGTGATTCATCAATTGAGCTTGTCTCATGTCGACAGTCGCCGCCGGCGCGTTCTGCCATCTGTATTAATGGGTTTTGGTCGACAGGTGACCGGTGCCATGACGACGATAACTGTCGCGAAGGCTCTGTGTGTCTAGCACCTCGGGAACCGCATTGTTTTTTTGAGGCAACTTCAGACGAAATCGAACTCACCGATTGTCCACGTGGGTCTACGGGTCCGGAGACACCAATCTTGTGTGCGCCAGGCTATTTCCAGCAGCAGGTTACGCGAGACGGGTGTGTCACCTGCCTACCTGAAGAAGATGATTGTGCTGCGGTCGAGAGATGCCGAAGTGCCGGTCTATCCTTCGAGCAGTGTGTCGTTGAAATCGTCGGGAGTCGAGCACGCGCTGCCCGACTGATAGAGCGAGCCGCGGCCGTTGACCTAGGCGCCGTCGATGTCTTGGAATTCTTAGCGTGCGGCGATACAGGCGAAGAGGAGGAGGACGACGCGTCTGCTCGTCGTCGACATCGGGCCTCGTCGGCCAGATAGGGAGGTTGGCTACTGCAAGACCGGGCTCAGCTGAGGTTGAGTCCGGTCGATACGCTCACGTTTGATTTGATAAACGCATAAAAAGACCTAAGCTTTGCTGTCGAAAACAAGTGTCGGCATCGCAGGTGGCGGTCCGTTGACATCTAGACCGTGGACTTCGAGTGCAAACTCAGCAAAGTCAGCTGGCATATTGGCCATGATTTTGCCAAATCCCTCCGCTGGGTTCTCGCCTTCGAAGGTCAACACCACAAAGTCGCCAGCTGGCGTCTCCTGTAAGAACGTGCGTTCGTGCACACCGGCCGCGTCTCGCGAAGCGATGAAGTTCGGGTCGTTGCGGACCTGTTCAATCATGTTCATCCAGATCTCTTTTTTGCCGGGTAAAATCGGCATGCACATTGCCATGAGCGCCATGTTGCTCTCCTTTGAGTTTTTTGCTGTGTGTCCGACGCCTGTTCGAGCATCAGTACAGCATAGCTAACATAATCGGCTATCTAACGCAGGGCGCAACTCGTTCGAGAGAGCGAGTTTTACGTAATTGTTACATCGAGCCGTGGCCGACTTGTTGAACTCTCATGCAGTGAGCTGGGGGTTCGGAGTATCACAACGGGTACGATTCGAGCTTGCCTGTGGACCGAACATATCTTGAGTATTTGATGACATCTCACACACGAAGTTGCCCCAAATCTAACTGCACGGTTATCATCATGATCGGGTACGGTATGGAGGTCTCAACATGAAAAGTTTATTTGTTTTGTGCGCTTGTCTGATGGCGCCGATTGCTGCCTGGTCGATGGCGTGTCAGAGCGATGATGACTGCGCCGCGAACTTTTACTGCCAAAGAGCTGAGTCCACTGTGCCTTGTCGCATTGACGCGGACGGCAACGAGGATTGTCCTGAAACTCAAGTGAGCGGCGACGGAGAATGTGTACCCGGCGTGATTAGCTGCATGGATGATGAGGACTGTCCTGGTATTTCAACATGCCATGAGGAGATTTCGCGCGAGACCACGGATTGTGCGCCAGCGGAAGGTAACGAAGGATGTGCCCCCGAAGAGAACGTTCAGGTCTCACGGTTTTGTCGGTTTGAACCCAGCCCCTGTGGTGATGCGGGTGCCTGCGACGACGGACTGGTCTGTCGAGCATTTGAACAACCGTGCGTGCAGGTTTCCATCGCTTGTCCAGAGGGCGAAGACTGCCCCGAGCCCGAGCCGGTTGAGTGTGATGAGGCACCCGTCGAACTCTGCGTCGTGCAAGAACAGGCCTGTGAGCGTAACGAGGACTGTGCGGCGGGCTGGAGCTGTGAGTCCATCACTCGAACGACCTGTTCTTCCGGTGGGACTGTGCCCGCCGATGGCGCCGGCAGTATGGGTTCATCGGGTAGCAGCGATGGTATGGATGCGCCACCACAGCCTGAACCGGCACCAAGTCCAGACGAACCCGAAGATGCAGGCGATGAGGATGATGAACCATCCCAAGACAGCGACCCCCACAATGACGGTATGGGCGATGGGGCGCCGCCTCGAGAAGGCGGTCTGCCCGGTCCTGATGAACCCATCGATAACGATTGTGAAACCATCGTAGTCCAGCTCTGTATGCCTGCCGGTCACCAGCATTACCTCGGCTCAGAATTTGGCTCAGAGGTGGACGCTGTAGATGGCTCGGCGGAAGGCGGTCGTAGTCTCGATAACGGCAACGCACAGCCGACAGGCGCCGAGGACTCTGGGGCCAGCGCTGGACCCTCCGGTGGTTCGAGCGACAGTGGCTGTAGCGCGGCAGCGAGTCATTCGTCTCCCACCATGCCATTGTTCGCCGTGTTGGGGCTTCTGATCGGTCTGAGGCGGAGGCGTCAACGTCCTTGAGGCGTTGACCACCTTATTTTCACAACTTGCCTAGAAGGTCTCATCAGGCTCGAAGGTGTTGTCATGCTCACCCGTGACCAAAGCGACCTCTCTCGGGTCGATGAGCGATAAAATCTCTTCATACGTCATCGGTGCGTCATAGCTCAGCAACCCAATGAGAATCGCCATCGTCGCTGACGGTGTCGACGATACGTATGACGGCATCGCGTTGGCCACAACATCGAGATATTTTGTCCCGTCCGGATCATCCTCGTTGACGGCCGCGTGAGCGTCGGCGAGGGCAGAGTCGATATAAGCAAATGTATCGCAGCCATTCATGAACACGATGGCGTACTGACCTGTTTGCCATTCACCGCGACGGGCCAATTTTCGCACATTTTGGCCCAGACCAGAGTGGCCGTTGTAGACGATGTAATCAGCGGTTGGCGTGAGCGATTCGTATGCCGTCCAGAACGCATCGCCCGCCGCAGACACACTGCGAATCATAAACACGTGCACGTTGACGCGCTTGCCGTCGTCGAGTTCCGCTTTAATTGTGGTGACCGCACCTTCTCGCTCGCCGACGGTCTCGGCGAAGGTGACCGCATCACCGAGCTCTTGTTCGACGAGCCGACGGAACTTGCCAAAGGCGCTGATACCACCGTCGTAGCCTGTGCTCTCTTCAACGGCCTTGCCAAAGATAGCCACAACGTTCAGAACATCATCCTCCCACACTTTGTCATACTCGGGATATTTTCCTTCGGTGGCCTGCTCGTTCGGGCCGAGCTCGGCGACAAGCTCGATGACATCATTCGGATCGAGCTTACAGGCACTATTCTTCGGTCTGTAATAATACCAGAACACACCGTCATCCACATCATGAGCACCCCAGGTCAGGCAGTCTGCGGTATAGCGTTCGACGAACTGATCGATGGCGCCCTGCCCAAGATTTCGAGGGAGCAGAAAAGTGTATGTTTCCGATGCCTTCTCTTCGTATCCCCAAGCGACCGGCATGGTTGCCTGGTAGGTGATCGCACAACCATCGGCCATCTCTTCCGTGGCGATGTCACTGATCTTGATCTGGTCGAGTCGGCCGACGGAGTTGACTCCGTTGAGCTGCCCGACCGTATAGAGAATCTGGGCGTCAATGGCGACGTGGGGCCTGTAGCAGTTGTCTGCCTCCACGTACCCCTTCCAGCTGAAGTCATAAAACTCTGCGATGGCAGAGGCGTTCTTCGCCTCGGTGTTGGTGCTGACATCTTCGAGTTGGTTGCAACCTGAAAAAGCGACGAGTAATGCGGTCATTAGGCTGGCTTTACGTAACATAAGCGCTGGCTCCATTGTCGAGTCTTGCCCATTGAACTGCAGCTTGTGTGCCAAGTCTTGAGCGCCAATGCTGAGTGTCCAGGGCGCGAATTATGCCTCAGAGTGTCTCACTCAGGCAGGTCAAAACTCCCCTATGGTCGCTGCAACATGCGGGCGCTGGGGTCTCTTGATACCAGCGGCTCATGAACTCAAAAAGGCGCCTTCGGCACAGCTGATTGTGCGGCTGACTACTCGAGTGATGAGGGACGGGCGCTCTATTGAGACGCAACGGTTGCCGATATCTGCTTCGGTTACAGGTCCACGTGTTTATGTTTTAGTCAATCAGCGAGTCTCGCTATAGTGTGGTCCGAACACGACGTTTTGGGGGCTTCAATGCAATGTCGAATTGGGTTCGTTCTGGTCTTGTTGATGAGTGGATGTTCTGGCGAGGGCGCGGAGAGCGCGGCTGCCGATACAGAGACGTCCACCCCGATGACCGACGGCGGTGCTGCTGCGTCTGATGGTACGGTGGATGGAATGAGCGGCCCAGAGCCTTGCGTACCCGATGAAGGGGCCTGGGCTGATGCAAGGGCCACCCTCGAGCAGTATTGTGGTTTCTGTCACGGGGAGACACCCGCTTACGGCGCACCTTACACGCTGCTCAATTATGAAAGCCTCGTCGCAGGTGACATCGGTGCGCGGCCAATCGATCGTGCCGTTGAGCGCATTCGAATCGGTGATATGCCACCGGTGGGTCAGCCGGAGATCCCTGCGCAAGAGGCGCTCGCATTTCTTGATTGGGCCACATGTGGTGAGAACACCGATGAGCCGGAGCCGGGACCAAACCCTGGCGGATTTGATGTCAGCCGACCTGTGTTTGTCTCACCTGACACACCGCCAGCCGAATCGACCTTCGTCGAATTCCGTGCGGACAATGGCTACATCCCGCCAGATGTGAGTGATCAATACACCTGCTTTTCATTCTCAGGGCCCGACGGTGGAGACCGCTACATTCGGCGGCTCGAGCCCATCATAGACGATGCGCGAGTGCTTCATCACATTGTTCTCTATGAAGTCCCGGAGGGGGCGGGGGATGGACGCGAATCGGACTGTGCAACTAACCTAGATGCGGCCATTTATGCCTGGGCCCCGGGTCAGCAGGCGATGCAGTTCCTAGAGGGTGGCCTCGTGACCGACGCGAATCGACGCTATGTGATGGAGATTCACTACAACAACTCAGCGGGTTATGACGATGTCGCCGACCAGAGTGGCGTCCGCATTTACCACAGCGAGCCTGAAGGGCCTGCCATCGACATGTTCACCATTGGACCAGACGGCTTTCGTCTGCCCGCCCGCGAGCGAACGGCTGTGTCCGGTGATTGTGAGGTGGACGAGCCACTGACCATCATCGCGTCGCTACCGCATATGCATGAACTCGGTGTCAGCTTACAGTCCACAATCACGCGTTCAGCGGGTGGTGATGAGGATCTCATTACACTGACCGGCTGGGATTTTGATGCCCAGCTTTTCTACGATACTGGCGCATTACAGCTTCAGCCTGGCGATCAGATTAAGACCGAATGTGTATTCGAGAATACCACCGATCGGGTCGCTGCGTTTGGACCGTATACGGAAGATGAGATGTGCTACAACTTTTTGTTTGTCACGCCGCCACCATCGGAGCGGCGCTGTAATGTGAATGCCCAAGAGTTTGAATACGAGCCCGGCGAGTGTGCGCCGGAGAGAGCGGATGAGGTAGCGGTGGCTGTCAACTCGCCGGCTCGACTTGGCTCACCCATGTATACGGCTGGCGGTGAACCCCCGAGCGGGTTGTGGCGACTGATTGACTACACACTCTACTTTGATTCCGCCAACATCGGCCTCGCTGAGCTGGACCTAGATGCAAGTTCATTGAGCGCGAGTGGTGCGCTCTACTTTTCTTCCGATCTGCGTATTCAATATGACGTCGCGGCCGAGATTGACGCGGTGTTTACCAATGGTGGTGGGGCAACGCAGAGCGTGGGCTTCAGTTTTTCAGGTGTGATGGCAGCCGAAGGGCTCGGGGACGGCCAGTTAAACATCACCACGGACTGTCCTGGGGCAGGAGAGGTGTCAGCGCAGTTTAGCTACGACGGTGAGCGACTGTCCCTCTATCTGCCTTTTGCACAGATGGCATCGGGCGTTGCTGTGCCGACGTTTGAGCTGGTCGAGGCCGACGATGAGTGAATCGGTGGCCCATTTCAGCGCATTTTCTTTCTGAATTAAATGCAGATTAAATTCTAATTTGCATCAAAGCTTTTAGGTAGCGCATACTCGGCGTCAATCAGTTTGAATGCCTTTGATAAGGCGCTCATTCGAGCTGGCTGACGCGTATATCAGTTGGGGGTCGCGCGGTCATTGACGAGAATCACCACATTTTGGGGAAAAGTATGTTGAATCGAAAACTCGCTTTATCGGCAGCGGTTCTATGTTGTGGACTGGCCGTTGGTTGTATTGAAGACAACACCGCTGGAAATGATGGCCGTGACGGTCAGACAGCGCCTGATGGTGCCTTTGATGGCGCGGCCGGTGCCGGTGGTCGTCAAACGGATGCGGCAACACCGGTATGCGAACCCGAGGCGTGTGGTGACATGCCTGATGCCATTGGTTGCCCCAACGGAGAGGCCGTCGTGTTTAGTTGCGAGCAGGGAGACGACGGTATGTGTGCCTGGTCTATCACCTGTGAGGGTATGGGCACAGGTGGTACAGGCGGTGCAGGTGCTGAGGGCGGTGCCGGCGGTGCAGGTGCCGAGGGCGGCGCAGGCGGCGCAGGCGGTGCAGGCGGCGCAGGCGGCGCAGGCGCCGAGGGTGGTGCAGGCGGTGCAGGCGGTGCAGGCGGCGGAGAGCCTGTAAGTGACCGCGATGGCGATGGTGTCCCCGATGAGGATGACAACTGCCCCGATGTTGTGAATCCAGACCAGGCTGACGCGGACGACAATGGTGTAGGTGACGCATGCGATCTGCCGGCCGATGGCGACAACGATATGGACGGTGTGCTCAATGCTGAGGATAACTGTCCATTTGTGGCAAATAACAGTCAGCGAAACGAAGATGGTGATGCGTTCGGTGATGCCTGTGACAACTGTCCTACGGTTGAGAATAATGATCAGGCCGATAGCGATGGCGACGGTCGCGGTGACGCATGCGGTGACCGCGATGATGACGGTGTCGTAGACAATGCCGACAACTGCCCGGATGTCGAAAACCCAGAACAGGAAGACACCGATGAGGATGGCCGCGGTGACGCATGTGACAACTGCGTTGATGTAGCGAACGCCGATCAAGCCGACGCAGACGGTGACGGACAAGGCGATGATTGTGAGGTCGCAGACCGCGATGGTGATGGCATCGAAGACGACGATGATAATTGCCCCGATACATTCAACGTTGTGCAGACTGACGCCGATGATGATGGTCGCGGTGATGCGTGCGACAATTGTCCCAACACAGCGAACTTCAACCAAGCTGACGACAATAACAACGGTGTGGGCGATGCGTGTGATGAGGCTGATTTTGATGACGACGGTGTACCCAATGGAGAAGATAACTGCCCATTGATTCCCAACGACCAGGCTGATGATGCCGACGATGATGGCGTCGGTGATGTTTGTGACAATTGTCCCGAACAGGCCAACGCAGATCAGGCTGATACAGACGCAGACGGTTTTGGTGATGTATGCGATGAAGTCCAAGACCGAGTCCGTATCACGCTGCAGTGGCGCTCCGATGAGCCCATCGATATGGATCTACATGTCCTGCACCCACGCGCGAGCGGGTATACCGATCCACGCTGGGACTGCGCGGCAGGCAACCGCAACCCGGATTGGTGTGACCCGGGCCTAGAAGCTGACGCCACTGGTCAAGAAAACGGCTCCCGTGAGATCACGAGACTCCGCGCGCCCGAGCCTGGGATTTACACCATCGGTGCCCTGCTGTTCTCTGGTGAGGCTGACGCGACGCTGACCTTCGAATGTGGAGACAACGAGCCATTGATTCTTGGGCCACAGGCGATCGGACCTGAAGAACCGATCGGCCGGGGGCGCGTGAATCGTCCCATCTGGGAAGTTCTTCAGTTTGACCCCGAGACTTGTTCGGTGGAGCTCCTCAATCGCGTGAGCGATACAAATTGTGCTTTCTTTAATGGGCGTTTGTCTTGCGAGTGTGAGGCCTGCGCGGTCGGCCCTTGCGCCAACTGTGCTGATGATGAGGTTTGCCAGGACAATCAGTGCGTGGATCTCTGCGAAGGCGTCGAGTGTGCTGAAGGGGAGTTCTGTTTGGCGCAATCGGGTGAATGTGTGCAGTGCGTCAATAACGGCGACTGCGATGGTGCAGCCATCTGCCAGGACAACCAGTGCATCGACCTCTGCGCAGACGTTGAGTGCGCGATCGGGGAAATTTGTATGCCAGGAACCGGGATGTGTAGCGAGGGCAACTGCATGGCATGTGACGATGAGTCGGACTGTAGTGATGGTGACGTGTGTGTGCGCTATAACGGTAATTTCCCGCGCTTCTGTGCACCGAATTGCGACGATGGGCCATGCCCACCCGGATACTTTTGTCGCGAGGGCTTTCTCCGTGACGGACAGCGCATCGATGCATGCGTCCCCAATGACCCCGATGGTCCCGCAACATCGCTCTCAGTCTGCGAGGAACTCGAGTCTGATCGGAATGTTGCGTTATGCGCGGATATCAACTGCGATGAGGGGTTTCGCTGCGAGATGGGTGATTGCCTCGAGATTATTCCGGGTTCAGACCGCGAGATTAGCGACTGGGGTAACGGATTTAATAACGCGCCCGTGTGCAATGAGGATGACCAATGTGTTGGTGGCGAGAATGGAGAGACCTGCGTCAACCTTCGAAATATACGCCAAGATATTTGTTTGATGCCCTGTGGCGATGAGCTCGCGTGCCCAGACGGATTTATCTGCTGTGGCATCAATGACGACCGAGCAGACTCGGTCTGCATCACGCCAAACAGCGTGCTCAATCAGTTCTGCGAATAAGCACCTTAAGTCGCGACCTGAGCGTACCGCTGGCATGTAGGCACGATCTCGGCTCAAACCCGAGCCGAGATAATCGCGCCTGCCTAGCCTCAAAAACGTTCAATCTGGGTCTCTTGACCCGGTGTCTCAGTGCCTTCGGCGCGTGGTACTTCCGTGCAGCGAATCGAGGTCCTGGCGCATGAATAATCTGTGTTCCTCAGGCTATCGGTTCGCTTTCGAGCGAATGTTTTGGTTATAGTTTGACCAAGCCGGGGGTCATCTGAGCGATCCGCTCGATGGGCTGGCTGAGTTTTCACGATAGAGCAAGGTGGTGGCGATGGCGTCTAGGCGAAAAATTGAGCTTTACCTCAGTCTGCTCTTGCTTCCTTTCACACTCTTAGGCTGCGATGTGAGCCGCAAGGTTCGACAGGACTGCGGGATGGCATCGCCAAATGATTGTATTGAGGCCTTCGATCTGGGTCAGGCGACCATGGATTCGGCCGTACCCACCGGAGAAGATGGCGGAGAGGCTGGTCAACCCAGCGCTGATGCAGGCGCAGACGGTTCGACTGGCCAAGCTATGCCGACCATTCGTATCGACGGCCGCCGTATTCTTGTGGACGGGGCGGTGTTTCACATGAAGGGTGTGAATTGGAATCCTGTGCCTCGTGGTGGCCAGCATCCACAAGACTTAGATTTCGAGGGGACTGTGACTCGAGACGCCGAATTAATGGCCGCGGCGGGTATCAACGTCGTTCGTATTTATGA